>NZ_PYYB01000001.1:0-740541 GCF_003044185.1 Paraconexibacter algicola | reverse complement strand
GGCACGGCGCGCCCCGCGCCGGGACCGCGCAGCAGCCGGACCGGGACCTCGACCCGTACGTCGCCAGCTCGCGCGACGGGGGCGCGACGTACACCGTCAGCGACGCCGACGACGAGGCGCCGGGCACCGCGATCTTCCCGGTCGCCGTCGCCCACGCCGACCCCGCCCCGGCGTCCGGCACCGTCTGGTGGCGCACCCGTGGCGGCCTCTACTCCGATCGCTCGATCCGCTATCGCGGGATCGCGCTCGGGACGCCGAACGCGGAGGTCCTCGACGTCGCGGTGACCCAGGGCACCGAGGACCCGCAGCGCCTCGTCGCGGGCCGCGCCACCGCGGTGCGCGTGCGCCTGCGCGCGACGTTCCCGCGCACCGTCACGGTGCCCGTCCGCGTCACCGCGCGCTACACGCGTCCCGACGGCGACGTCGTGCGGACCGTCGAGGAGGACGTCGCCCTCCCCGGAGGTCGCACCGTCGTGCGTCACCTCACGGTCCCCGGTGCCCCGGAGGCCGGCAGCTACCGCGTACGCGCCGAGGTCGACCCCGACGGGACCCTCGGCGGGGAGACCGCCGACGACGCCCGCGAGGTGACGCGCGCGGTCGTCGCGGGGCGGGCGCCGCGCATCCTCGTCGTCGGCCTGCACGCCGCCGACGAGGACCCGGTCGTCTGCGGTCGTGTCCAGCGCCTCGCGGAGAGCGCGCGCGAGTACCTCGAGGCCGCGTGGCCCGTCGACCCGCGCCGCCTGCGCGTCGACGCGCCCTGCATCGGGCAGCTGACCCACCCGGGCCCGCTCGACTCCGCGGGGATCGCGCAGACCTTCGCGCGGCTGGACCGGCTTGCCGCCGACGGCGCCCACGACCGCGTCGTCGCCGTCGTCCCGGACGGCTGGTTCGCACGCCAGCAGGTCCCCGCGCTCGCCCAGGCGGCCGGCCTCGCGCCGTTCGGCGCGGGCACCCGTGCGGCGATCCTCGACGCCCGCGCGAGCGCCGGCTGGGTCCTCGCCCACGAGCTCGCGCACCAGCTCGGCTGGGTCAGCGCGGAGGCCTCCGACGACGGCCACCTCGACCGCGTGCCCGCACCGGGCTACCGGGTGACGCAGGAGCGGGTCGTCGCCGGGCGGGTCGACGCCATGCACCCGACCGCGTCGCTGGACGAGCTCGCCGACCCCGTGGCCCGCTGGACCTCGCCCGCCTCCTGGGACGGCCTGCTCGACCGCCTCGAGGAGCGCGCCGGGACGGGCGCCCGCATCGCAGCGGCCCCCGCCGCCGGCCCCGTGCTCGACGTGCGCGGCACCGTCCGGTCGGACGCGGCGACGCTCACCGACGTCGGCGCCGCCACCGGCACCCCCGACACCGCCGACCCCGACGGGCCGCTGGCGCTCGAGCTGCTGGACGCCGACGGGACCGTGCTCGCCACCCACCGCTTCGCGGCGGCGAGCCTGCACGCCGCCGTGGGGATCGGCACCGCCGAGCCGCCGCACGACGCGCTCGCCGACGCCGCGTTCAGCGCGCGGGTCCCGCTCGTCGCCGGCGCCGCGCGACTGCGGCTGCGCCGCGGACCGGCGGTGCTCGCGACGCGGACCGCGAGCGCTGCCGCACCCGCGGTGACGGTGTTCGGCCCGGCCGCGGGCGCCACGGTCGGCGCCGGGCAGCGCACGACGATCCGCTGGACGGCGACCGACGCCGACGGCGACCCGCTGCGCAGCACCGTGGAGATCTCCAAGGACGGCGCCGACTGGATCGCCGTCGGCGCCGACCTCGCCGACCCGCAGGTCGAGGTCACCGTGCCCGACGCGTTCGTCGGCGACACCGCCCGCGTGCGCGTCACCACCACCGACGGCTGGCACCGCACCACGGCCACGAGCGCGCCTTTCGCCGTCCGCGGTGGACTCGTGGACGGGGCGCTGGTCACCTTCGACCACCGCGACGGGGACGTGTGGACCGCGCCCTCGGCGGGCGGCGGGACCGCCACGCGCATCGCGCAGGCCGCCGGCGGCGTGTACCCGCGCTGGAGCCCCGACGGCACGCGGATCGCGTTCGGATCCAACGATCCGGCGATCGCCCGCCAGCGCGTGAACGTCGTCGACGCCGACGGCAGCGACCGGCGCGTCCTGTCCCCGGGCAGCGACCTGTGGCCCCGCTGGACCGGCCCGGACACGATCGCCACGCACCACACCACCGACGCCGGCGGGTACCAGGGCTGGTTCGACGCGCGCGACGACGGCAGCGGCAGCTTCGCGCCGCGCGCCGGCCGCTACGCCGAGCCGTGCGACCTGTCGGCCGACGGCACCAAGGTCCTCTACAACCAGGGCGGCTACGCCGTCGGCAAGCCCGACGGCACGGGCCTCGTCTCCGTCCCGCCCGGCTACGGATCGTTCGAGTGCGGCTCGTTCAGCCCCGACGCCAAGCGGTTCGTCGGCATCTCCGGCAACGAGCTGGCGATCATCACCGTCGCGACCGGCGCCGTGCAGCGGCTCGCGGTCGACACCACGAGCTACGACCTGTCGCCCGAGTGGTCGCCGACCGGCGAGTGGATCTACTGGAGCTCGAGCCGCAGCCGCAAGGGCTACAACTTCGACGTCTGGCGGATCCGGCCCGACGGCACCGACGCCCAGCTCGTCCTCGACGGGGACCTCGACCACGACGGCGTGGAGCAGAGCAGCGACGCGTCCTACGTCTCCGTCGACGTGCAGCCGCTGCGCACCGGCGGCGAGTCCGCGTCCCCGCGCGGACCGCAGGCCGACGCCGGCGGTCCCTACACCGTCGACGAGGGCGCGGCGCTGACGCTCGACGCGTCGCGGACCACCGCCGGGGACCGGCCGCTCACCGCGACCCGCTGGGACACGGACGGCGACGGCGCCCACGACGACGAGGCGACCGTCACGTTCGACGACGACACCCGCACGACCGTCGCGCTGCTGGCCACCGACGCGGCCGGGCGCAGCGCGACCGACGACGCGCCGGTGACGGTCCGCAACGTCGCGCCCGCGTTGCACGACGTCACCGCCACCCTGGCGACCGGCGGGACGGTGGGCGTGAGCGCGCGCCTGACCGACCCGGGCCGCGGCGACACCCACACCGCCACGGTCGACTGGGGTGACGGCCGGGGACCGCAGGACGCCGCGGTCCAGGTCGACGGCGGGACCGTGCGGGTCCTGGCGACCCGCGCGGCGCTCGCCGCCGGCACGACCGTGACGCTCACCGTGCGCGACGACGACGGCGGCTCCGCCTCGGCGAGCCTGCCCGTCGCGCCCGCCGCGCCCAACGGCGCCCCGACCGCCGACGACGTCGCGCAGGACGTCCCGTTCGCCACGGGCGTCGACGTGACGCTGCCGGTCGGCGACCCGGAGGGCGACCGCCTGCGCGTCGAGCTCGTCCAGGCCCCGCAGCACGGCCGCGTCGTCGTCGGCGACGACGCCACGGTCGCCTACGTCCCGGCCGAGGACCACGTCGGCGACGACGCGTTCACCTACCGGGCCGTCGACGGCGACGGCGCCTCCCCGGCCGCGACCGTCCGGCTGCGCGTGCTGCCGCCCGCCGCCGACCAGCAGCGCCCCGGTACCCCGGCGCCGGTCCCGCCGCGCGACGACCGCGACCCGGCGGACCTGCCCGCGGACGCGGCCCCCGCGCCCGGCCGGCCGCTCACCGCCGAGCCCGCCGCCGTCGGAGGCGCCGCCGCACCGGGCGGGACCCCCGGCGGCGGATCCGCCGGCGCCCGCACCTGCGTCAGCCGCCGCAGCCTCACCCTGCACATCCCCGCCCCGCGGCGCGGCGAGGGCGCGCACCGCACGGTCGTGGTCCGCGTCGACGACCAGGTCGTCACCGTGCGCCGCGGCCGCGCCACCCGCGTCCCGATCGACCTGCGCGGCCTGCCGAAGGGCGCCGTGCGCGTGACCGTCGTGATCACGCGCGCCTCCGGCCGCGTCACGCGCAGCACGCGCACCTACCGCACCTGCGTGAAGCGGCGGGCCGCGCGATGACCACGAAGCCCGCCACCCCGAACCAGCCCTCGTCCCGGAGCCTCGCCATGTCCCGTTCCCTCCTGTCGTTCCTGCTCGGCGTGACCGTCGCGGTCGCGCTCGCCTCCTGGGCGATGCCCGCGGGCGCGTGCGCGCAGAGCCCGCAGGACCCGTGCCTGGAGGACCGCGAGACCAGCTGGGTCCGCGGCACCGTGTTCACGGACCGCGTCCCCGACGGGGCTCCACGTGCGGAGATCGACCTCGGCCGGCCCGGCGAGCTCGTGTGGGTCGACGTCGACGAGGACGCGGTCCCCGACGCCGACGAGCCCCGCGCCCGCACGGACGGCGACGGACGCTTCGCGTTCGAGGTCGACCCCGGCGCGTTCCCGGCCGGCAGCCGCCCGCCGCTGCGCGTGCAGGTCGCCGCCGCCAACGCCTGCACCGTCCCCGACCCGTGCGCCCGGCGCGCCCCGTTCGTCCCCGGCGAGGACCTCGATGACCAGGACTTCGGCATCGCGATCCCCGCGGTCCTGCGCGGGCAGGCCAACGAGGACCTCGACGACGACGGGGTCCGCGACCGCGACGAGCCCGGCGCCCTGAACCTGCGCCTCTACGTGGACGTCGACCGCAGCCGCAGCTACGACCGCGGCGAGCCGACCACGCTCGTCCCGTTCCACGGCGCCTGGGACATCGAGGTCCCGGTGACGCTCCTGGGGCGGGCGCTCACCGTGCGCTCGGACAACCCGCAGGGCTTCCACTGCAAGCGCCCGCTGTCGTGCGAGGAGACCGTCCCGCCGCTCGGCGCCGGCGAGTTCCGCACGCTGGACCAGCGGATGATCAGCGAGCCGGCCATCGTCTTCGTGCACGGCTTCCTGGGCTCGGAGATCGGCTGCCCGGGCAACAAGGCGTGGTTCGACGGGCTGGGCGCCGACCTGCTCGACATGCAGCTCGGGCCGGACGGCCGCTCGAACATGACGGTCGCCCAGGGCGGCACGCGCTGCTCCGAGCAGGCCGGGCCCACCGGCGGGCTCATCCTCCAGGCGGCCGGCAAGGACATCTACGGCTCGTCCGTGAGCCACTACGCGAAGCTCGCGCGTGCCGAGCGCTTCCGGGCGATCGCCTGGGACTGGCGCAAGGATCCGCGCAGCCAGGTGCACGTCCTCGACCGGGCGATCGACGAGCTGCGCTGCCAGGGACCGACCCCGTGCGACGCCCCGCGGGTGCGCAAGGTCGTGCTCGTCGCCCACTCCCAGGGCGGCCTGCTCAGCCGCGCGTACGTCGCCGACCCGGCCCGCGCGGCGAAGGTCAGCCGCCTCGTCACCGTCGGCACCCCGACGTGGGGCTCGCCGAAGTCGATCTTCCCGCTCGTCGGCGGCGTCGAGACGCCGATCGGCGGCCTCGGGATGGACGTGTTCCTCGACAACGACGACCTCAAGGTCCTCGCGCGCAACCTCTCCGGCGGGTTCTCGCTCGCGCCGTCCCCCGCCTACGGGCCATGGCTCGACGTCCCGACGTTCAGCAGCACCCGGATGGACGCCGACAGCGCGCCGGACTTCTACGCGGCGATCGGCGGCAACGCGCTGCTCGTGCGCCAGCAGGCGCAGGCCCACCGCGAGCTCTACGACCGGTTCGGCTCGCTCAACGGCGTCGACTACCAGGTGGTCGCCGGGCGCGGGATGGCGACGATCACCGACGTGAAGCTCCTCTACGGCGCCGACGAGCGCGTCGAGGCGACCTTCGGCGAGGGCGACCAGACGGTGCCGCTGAAGAGCGCGGAGTTCGACGCGCCCGCCGACCGGCTGCACCACGTCTGCGGCATCTCGCACGTGCCGCTCACCGCCGATCCGCAGACCACGGCGATGATCGACCCGTTCGTGACGATGGGCGAGCCGGTGCGCCCGAACCCGCAGGGCCGGGACTGCCCGGTCGCCGCCACGGTCGTGAACGTCTACGCCGCGACGGCGCTCGGCTTCGACCTGACGGACCCGGTGGCGGCCGCGGCGTCCGCGCGCAGCGGGATCGGCGCCGCGCGGGTGCGCGCCCGCTCCGCGGCGACCGGCCGGGCGACCGGTCCGGCGATGACCCCCGCGCAGGCGCAGGCCGCCGGGCTCATCGACCTCGTGCAGGCGGGCGGGCAGACGACGATCGTCGTGGACGACCGCCGCCCCGTGCAGCTCACCGTGCCGGCCGACCGCTCCGGGAAGCCGTACGCGATGACGACGCAGGATCTCGACGGCTCGCGCCGCGGCCCCGTGCGCACCTTCGGGGACCTGACCGGGGCGACGGTGCTCGACGCGGGAGCGGCCACGACCCTGCGCGCCGGCGGCCGCGTGCTGCGGCCCTCGCGGGGCGCGGAGCGGGATGCCCCGCGCACGCGAGCGCAGATCGTGCGCCTCGCCGGCGGGCGGGTACGCGTGGCCCTCGCGGCCCGCGACCGGTCGCGGGTGACCGGCACCTACGTGTTCGTGGGCGAGCGCCGTCGGCGCTACCGGCGCCCGGTCGTGCTCACCGCGGCGCAGGCCCGCCGGGCGAGCTTCGCCTCGGTGGACCGCTGGGGCAACGCGGAGCCGCGCCGCCCGCTGCGGCTGCGGTGAACGCGCCGGCCGCTCAGGCCGGCAGGGTCCAGTAGGAGTCGGTGCCGACGGGCTCCTCGACGGCGCCCGCGGCCTGCAGCTGCTCGCGCGCCTCGTCGCGGCTGCGGCCGGTGATCTGCGCGACCTCCTGGGTGGCGAGCTTGTGGCCCGCCCAGGTGAGGACCTCGGCGACGTCGTCGGCCGGGCGCCGGTCGACGAGCGGCGTGAGGTTGGCGACGATCGTGTCGTAGACCTCCCACGGGTGGAACCCGGGGGCGACCATCGTCGCGCCGTCGGACAGCCGCGTGAAGGTCAGGCTCGGGCAGGTGTAGCGGCGGCCCTTCCTGCCGTCGCGCTCCCAGCCGGCGAGCTTGTGGTCCATGGCGAGCGCGGCGGTGCTGGGGTGGCGGGCGTCGTGCATGTCCTGCTCGACGGCGGCCTGCACGTCCTCCTGCCCGACCCAGCCGCGCAGCTGCTGCGCGTCGATGTCCGCGTCGGCGGCCGCGGCCGCGATCGTGTCCCACTCGTCCAGCAGCTCGCCGGAGAAGTTCCGCACGCGCAGCGCGCGCAGCAGCCGCTCGTAGCGCTCCGGCGCGTGGAGCCGCGCGGCGACGACCGCCTCGCAGGCGGGGCGCGTCGCCGGCGGGCGCTCCTTGACGGTGCCGTCGATCGGCATGCCGAAGCGCTCGCCGAGCTGCACGCCCGAGGAGGCGAGGAACGCCGCGTCGAGACCCTTGTCGAGGTACTCCTGCGAGGACTCGCTCAGGACGACGAGCTTCGACGTCCAGCGGACCTGCTCGCCCAGCTCCCACAGCAGCCGCAGCCGGAAGGGCTCGGCGCTGAACGCGAACGGGCAGGCGGGGTCGGTGTACTCGGTGATCTCCAGGTGCGCGAGGGCCATGCCGGACAGCCTTGCACAGCCCGGACCCCGGTCCGCTCAGCCGGGCTCTCCCGCGTAGGTGCCGAAGCTCCAGCCGTTGCCGTCGGGGTCGGCGAGCCCGCACTCGCGACCGCCGTAGTCGGGCACGTACGGCTCCCGGACGCTCGTGGCGCCGGCGGCGATCGCCCGCGCGTAGAGGGCGTCGACGGCCGCCGCGTCGGGCAGCACCCAGTAGGTGAGCGTGGCACCGAGCGGCTGCTCGGTCGCGCCGCGCGTGCCGCACATGATCGCGCCGTCGCCGAGCCGCAGCTGGGCGTGGTCGACCTCCTCGCCCTCGGGCGGGAAGACGGCGACGAGCCGCAGCCCGAACGCCTCCTGGTAGAACCGCAGCAGGTCGCGGGAGCTGATCTTCAGACAGGGGAAGACGGTCATGCGCCGACCGTACGGGCTGGTGGCCCCACGGTCTTGGACGGATCGGACCGCAGGTCGCGGACCGGCGGGGGCGTCGTCGCGAGCAGCGCGGTCGGCGTGGTCCCGGTGTACGCGCGGAAGTCGCGGTTGAAGTGCGCCTGGTCGGCGTAGCCGCACTCCGCCGCGACCCGGCCCAGGTCGCAGGGCGCGGCGCGCAGCCGGGCGGCCGCGCGCTCGAACCGCAGCAGCCGCGCGTACGCCTTCGGCGGCAGGCCGACCGCCTCGCCGAACCGCCGCGACAGGTGGCGGGTGCTGCAGTGCAGCTCGCGGGCGAGCGCGTCGACGCGCAGCGCGCCGTGCGTCTCGTGCAGGCGCGCGAAGGCACGCGCCACGTCCGCGCCGACCGGTGTCGCCGCCGCGACGCGCCGGGCGACGAACGCGTCGAGCAGCGCGAAGCGCGCCGCCCACGACGCGGTCAGCGCCAGGCGCTCGACCAGCAGCGGCAGCTCGCGCCCGAGCAGGTCCTCCAGCGCGACGACCGCACCGGTCAGCTCGCGACCGGGAACGCCGAGCAGCGCTCGCGCCCCCAGCGGCGTGAGGTCGATCTGCACGAGCTCGGCGGCCCCGACGTTCTCCGTCATCACCGGCACCTCGGTCAGGCCGCCCGCGAACGAGCCGAACGCCTCCCCGTCGATCAGCCAGCCGCCGTCGAGCGCGAGGATCACCGCGACGCCGCCGAACGGCAGCTCGGCGCGGCGCACCGGCGCCGGGTCGCGCGACGCGAACCCGGCGTAGGCGAGCACGTGACCGCGCAGCGTGCAGGACGGAGCGGCGAGCTCGACCTGCACGCGCGCGACGCTAGTTGCGCGTCAGCTTCTTGTAGCCGATGCGGTGCGGCCGGTCGGCCGCGTCGCCGAGCTTCTCGCGACGGTACTCGTCGTAGGCCTCGAAGTTGCCCTCGAACCACTCGACCTGCGAGTTCCCCTCGAACGCGAGCACGTGGGTGCAGATCCGGTCGAGGAAGAACCGATCGTGGGAGATGATCACCGCGCAGCCCGGGAAGCCGACGAGCGCGCTCTCGAGCGCCTGCAGCGTCTCGTGGTCGAGGTCGTTGGTCGGCTCGTCGAGCAGCAGCAGGTTGCCGCCGCTGCGCAGGAGCTTCGCGAGGTGCACGCGGTTGCGCTGCCCGCCCGAGAGCGTGCCGACCTTCTGCTGCTGGTCGCCCTTGCGGAAGTTGAAGCCGGCGACGTACTGGCGCGAGGGCATCTCGCGCTTGCCGACCTTGATGTAGTCGTAGCCCTCGGAGATCTCCTCCCAGACGGTCTTGTCCGGGTCCAGCGCGTCACGGGCCTGGTCGACGTAGGAGAGCTGCACGGTGTCGCCGAGCTTCACCGTGCCGCTGTCGGGCTGCTCCTGCCCGGCGATCATCTTGAACAGCGTCGTCTTGCCGGCGCCGTTGGGGCCGACCACGCCGATGATGCCCGCGGGCGGCAGCGTGAAGCTCAGGTCCTCGAACAGGAGCTTGTCGCCGAAGCTCTTCGTCAGGTTCTTCGCCTCGATCACGTTCCCGCCCAGCCGGGGACCGGCCGGGATGTGGATCGTGACCTCGTCGAACTTCACGAGCTTCTCCGCCTCGACGAGCTCGTCGTAGCGGTTCAGGCGCGCCTTGTTCTTCACGCGGCGGCCCTTCGGGTTCGTGCGGACCCACTCGAGCTCGGCCTTCAGGGTGCGCTCGCGCGCCTTGTCCTGCTGCTTGGCCATCTCCATCCGCTTGGCCTTCGCCTCGAGCCAGCTCGTGTAGTTGCCCTCGTGCGGGTGCGCGCGGCCGTGCTCGAGCTCGAGGATCCAGCCGGCGACGTTGTCGAGGAAGTAGCGGTCGTGGGTGACCGCGACGACGGCGCCCTTGTAGTCGTGCAGGTGGCGCTCCAGCCACGAGACGGACTCGGCGTCGAGGTGGTTGGTCGGCTCGTCGAGGAGCAGCAGGTCGGGGGCCTGCAGCAGCAGCCGGCAGAGCGCGACGCGGCGGCGCTCACCACCGGACAGGCCGTCCACGATCGTCTCCGGCGGCGGGCAGCGCAGCGCGTCCATCGCGTACTCGAGCTGCGTGTCGAGGCTCCAGGCGTCGGCCGCGTCGATCTGCTCCTGCAGCCGCGCGAACTCCTTCGCGGTCTCGTCGGAGTAGTTCGCGGCCAGCTCGTTGAAGCGCTCCAGCAGGGCCTTCGTCTCGGCGACGCCCTCCTCGACGCACTCCTTGACCGTCGAGCCGGGGGTCAGGTGCGGCTCCTGCTCCAGCAGGCCGACGGTCTTGTTCGTGCCCAGGATCGCCTCGCCCCGGTAGTCGTCGTCGATGCCGGCCATGATCTTCAGCAGCGAGGACTTGCCCGCGCCGTTGTAGCCGAGCACGCCGATCTTGGCGCCCGGGTAGAACGCCAGCGTCACCTCGTTCAGCACCGTCTTGTCCGGCGGGTACCGCTTGGTGACGCCCATCATCTGGAACACGTACTGGGAGCTCATCTCCACCCAGGATACGTGGGGCGGCCAGGATCCTCACGGGCGTCGCACGCTCGCGGGCATCTGCCCCCGCCCGACCGGGTGGATCGAGGCAGGGAGATC
The DNA here is from genome assembly GCF_003044185.1 of Paraconexibacter algicola. Lineage (GTDB taxonomy): Bacteria > Actinomycetota > Thermoleophilia > Solirubrobacterales > Solirubrobacteraceae > Paraconexibacter > Paraconexibacter algicola. The sequence goes on along the minus strand of NZ_PYYB01000001.1, from coordinate 730,108 downwards.
CCGGCACGTCGCGCGGGTCAGAGCCGCTGCGCCCAGCGGGACGCCGCGAGCGAGACCTCCCGCAGCGCGCCCCGCAGATCGCCCGGTGCGCCCCCGGCGGCACGGGCGCGCGCCAGGCGCGTGAGGGCGGCCGCGAGGACCGCGGGACCGGCGGGCGCGGTCGGGTCGCCGGTGGCGGCGACGAGGCGCGCCGCCCCCTCCTCGGCGCGGTCCGCCCGGCGCGAGGCGGCCTGCTCCCGGGCGCGCGCCGCCGCGATCCGCTGGTCGGCGTCCGCCCGCGCGGCGGCGAGCCGGTCCTCGCAGGCGGCGCGGGCGGCGGCGACCACGCGCAGCTCGCGCTCGCGCGCCCGGTCTCGCGCCTCGATCGCCCGGCGTGCGCGGTCGGCCAGTCGTCGGGCGCGCAGCCGGCTCTCCGCCGCGCGCGCCTGCTCGCGGTCGGCGCGGGCCCGTTCGGCGCGCGCCCGTCGCAGAGCGTCCTCGGCTCGCCGCTCCGCCTCCGCCGCGCGCGCGTCCGCGGCGGCGACGAGCGCGTGCGCGGCGCGCAGTGCGTCGTCGAGCGCGACCGGGGGGAGCGGCTCGCGCGGCGGGACGTCGGGCCGGGCGGTCCCGGGGGCGCGGCGCCGCGGCCCGGGCCGTCGCGGCACGAGCCCGGCCTCCCGCACGGCCGCGTCGAAGCTGCCGTCGAAGCGGCGCTTGACCGCGTTCAGGGACGGCCAGCGCGCCCCGGTGTCCGGGTCCCCGGCGGCGTACCGCTCGATCCGCCACTCCTGCGCGCGCCAGCGGGCGACCGACGGGTTCCAGTCGGCGGTGCAGGGCGGCTCGCCGAACAGGTCGTTCCAGCGGCGGATCGCGGTGAGGATCTCCTCGCGGGTGGAGGCCGACCTGCCGGTCCGTGCCCCGTCCGCGAGCTTCGCGGACGGTGGCATCTCGTGAGGCCTAGTCCGCGGAGCGCGTCTTCGTCTTCGGGTTCTGCTTCGTCGTCGGGTTCGTCGCACGGGTCGCCGCGGCAGCCGGCAGGGCCGGGCGGGCGATCGGGGAGCGACGGGCGACGGACGGCATCTGCCCCGGAACCTAGCGGACGGACGGCGGACCGTCCATCGCGCGCACCGGGGCGGCGCAACGCGCCGCGGACGGGTGGGTTCGAACCCGCCCGGCCCGTCGGGACGGCGGGTCGGCCGCGGTACCATGGGTGGTCGTGGCGCAGGTCCTCGACATCGAGCAGTCCCTTCTCCTGCTGGAGCTGGAGCCGCCGTTCGGCAAGCGCGAGGTGCAGCTCGCGCGACGGCGGCTGGCGAAGATCTGGCACCCGGATCTCGCGCCGCCCGGCAAGCAGTTCGCGCACGAGAGGCACCTCAAGGCGATCAACGAGGCGGCCGACCAGCTCGAGCGCCTGGCCGAGGACTCGCGCGGCGGTCAGGTCTCCCGCGCGGCCGTCAAGGTCAGCGCGGCCGCGGCTCGCGCCGCGCGCGAGGAGGCCGGTCGGCGCGCCTACGAGGCCGAGCAGCGCGCCCGCGAGCAGGCCGCCGACCGCGCGCAGAACGACCCGTTCGGCGCGCGCGTCCCCGACCACTCGGTCGTGCACCGCTACGCGCGCTGCGCCGCCTACCCGGAGTGGGGCGTCGGCTCGGTCACCGGCATCTACTTCACCGGTGCGGGCGACGACGTGCAGCAGTGGGCGCGCCTGAAGTTCGAGATCGGCGTGCGGACGGTGCCGGCGGACTCGCTCACCTTCGTCGACTTCTCCAAGCCCGACCCGGGCGCCGACCGCGTCCAGCGGTTCCTCGTCGCCGCCCAGCACGCGATGCACGACAACGACTACGCGCTCGCGGCGCAGCGCCTCATCTACGCGCGCGACGCGGACCCGAAGAACCCGTCGGTGCTGCGCCTGATGACGCTCGCGTTCTGGCAGGCGGGCAACCTCAACGCGGCGGGGCGCTCGGTGCGCGACTGGGCGCGGGTCGAGGGCGAGCGGCCGGCGCCGCACCGCTTCGCCTCGCGCATCTACGAGGACATGCGGGCGTTCGACCTCGCGCTGGAGGCGGCCGAGCGCGTCGCCGAGCGCGCGCCGGACGACGCGTCGTCGTGGGAGCGGATCGGCCGCGTGAAGCTGCGGATGATGGACCGGGGCGGCGCGATCGCGGCGCTCGAGCACGCGCGCGAGCTGGGCCCGAGCATGGAGGGTCTCCTGGACCTCGCGACCGCCCTGCACCTCGCCGGGGACCTCGGCGGCGAGGTCACCGCGACCGAGCAGGCGACGTTCCTGGCGCCCGACTCGCACGAGGCCTGGTCGCGCTACGCGCACGCCCTCGCTCGCACCGACCGGGTCTCCGACGCGATCGCCGCGGCGGACAAGGCCCTGACGCTCGGCCCCGACGACGCCGAGATCGCGCACCTGATCGAGCGCCTGCGCGAGGTCGAGGCGCGGGTCCTCCCCGCGGCGTAGACCGGGCGGGACCGGCCGGGACGGGCCCCGGGCGGCCCGCACGGTGGACCGCAGCTCGCGGGGCCCGCGAGCTCACGTCCACCGGGACGGGCCGGCCGCGTAGGCTGCCGCCGTGCCCGTCGCCGCCGATCTCCTCGTCCGCGCGCTCGAGCGCGCGGGGGTGCGCGTCGTGTTCGGCCTGCCGGGCGTGCACAACCTCGCCGCGTTCGAGGCGCTGCGCACGAGCTCCGCGATCCGCACGATCGGCGTCCGGCACGAGCAGGCCGCCGCGTACGCCGCCGACGGTCACGCGCGGGCGACCGGCGAGGTCGGCGTCGCGCTCGTCACGACCGGGCCCGGTGCGGCGAACACGCTCGGCGCGGTGGGGGAGGCGTGGGCGAGCGGCACGCCGCTGGTCGTGATCGCGACCGACGTCCCCGCGTCCCTGAAGCGACCCGGCATCGTCGGGGGCGCGCTGCACGAGTCGGCCGACCAGCGCGCGATGTTCGCGCCGGTGACGAAGGCGACCGTCCGCGTCACCGACCCGGCGGACCTGGGGCACGCGACCGCGCAGGCGCTCGCGACCGCGCTCGCCGCGCCCCAGCGGCCGGTCCTGCTCGAGGTCCCGACCGACGTCCTCGCCGCAGCCGTCACCGGGGACGAGCCGACCGCCGCGGGCGCGCCCGCGTACGCGGAGACCCCGGACGTCGACCAGGCGCTCCCGCACCTGCTCGCCGCGCAGCGGCCGATCGTCTGGGCCGGCGGCGGCGCGCTGCGCGCGGGCGCGGGACCGACCGTCGCGGCGCTCGCGCAGCGCCTGGGCGCCCCGGTCCTGACGACCTACGCCGCGCGCGGGCTGCTGGCCGGGCACCCGTTCCTCGTCGGCCTGCCGCCGCACGTCCCGGAGGCGGGCGAGCTGTGGGACCGGGCCGACCTCGTGCTCGCCGTCGGCAGCGACCTCGACGGCATGAGCACGATGAACTGGCGCCTGCCGCAGCCGCCCCGGCTCGTCGCGGTCAACGTCGACGCCGCGGACGCGACGAAGAACTACCGCGCCGACGCGGTCGTCGTCGCCGACGCGGTGCTCGGCTGCGAGGAGCTGCTCGAGGGGCTCGACGAGGCGGGCCACGCCCCGCCGCAGCCGGCCGACACGCACTCCGACGCGCTCTTCGGCGGGACGGCGAGCGCCTGGTACGGGGACCTCGCGGCGCTGCGGGCCGGTGCCGTGCGGCGGCTGCGGATCGAGCACCCGGCCGAGCTGGCCTTCGTCGACGTCGTCGCCCGCACGGTCCCGTCGGGCACCACCGTCGTCGCGGACATGTGCGTGGCCGGGTACTGGCTCGCCGCCCTGCACGAGGTCCCCGGCCCCCGCCGCTTCCAGTACCCGATGGGATGGGGCACGCTCGGGTACGCGCTGCCCGCGGCGATCGGCGCCGCCGCCACAGGCACCCCCACCGTCGCGTTCTGCGGGGACGGCGGACTGCTCCTCGCCTGCGGGGAGCTCGCCACCGTGCAGCAGGAGCGGCTGGGGCTGACGCTCGTGGTCGTCGACGACGGCGGCTACGGCATGCTCCGCCACGACCAGGACCGGGCCGGCACGCCGCGCTTCGGCGTCGACCTGGCGGGTCCGGACCACGTCGCGCTGGCGCAGGCGTTCGGCCTGCGCGCGGAGCGCGTCGACGGACTCGGGGACGCGTTCGGCGCGGCGCTCGCCGCGCACCTCGCCGACCCGGCGCCGTCGGTCCTGGTCGCCGCCGCGGCGCTCGCGCCGCCGCCCACCACCTCGCCCCGCTGGCACCGTGAGGGCCCGCCGGCGTGGGCGGCGCCGTGACCGCGGGCACCCGCCGGACTGCAGGACTCCCGCCGACCTGCCGATAGGACAAACGACCCGTGTGTCGCGGTTCGTCGCCTCCGCGGCTATGCTCGCCCCTCCCGCGCACAGGGTTCCAGTCGTTCCGTCCGTTGCTCCAAGAGGTCCACTCGCATGCGCCTGTCGTCGTCCCTCGCCCTGCTGGCCACATCGTTGACGCTGCTCGCCGCCGCCCCCGCGGCGCACGGCGCCTCGCTCGGCCTGGTCATCCCCGGTGACCTGCAGACGAACAACCCCCTGATCACCCGGACGACCGAGCTCGGCAGGCAGGGCGCGAAGACCGCGAAGTTCTTCGTCACCTGGAACGTCATCGCCGGGGGGGCCGGCGGGTCGACCGTCAACGACGCGAAGATCGTCCAGTACGCGGACACCGTGAAGCACCTGCGGGCCAACGGCATCAGCTCGACGATCGTCTTCTTCGGCGGCGAGCCGGAGCTGCCGGCCGCCACGCGCGACCGCACGCCCCCGACCGACAACGGCCGCTTCGCCGCGGTCATGGGCGCGTTCGCCGCGAAGATGAAGGAGTTCGGCGCCGGCGGCACGACCATGACCGTCTGGAACGAGGCCGACGAGGGCGTCTTCTGGGCCGGTGGCGCGAACCCGGACAAGTACGTCGACCTGCTCAAGCGGTCCTACGAGTCGATCAAGCGCGCCGACGACACCGTCCGCGTCGGGATCACGCCGCTCACCGCGGGCAACTGGCGCTTCCTCCAGGCCGCCTACGAGCGCGGTGCCAAGGGCTTCTTCGACGCCGTCCCGGTCGACGTCGACACCGCCTGCAACATCGCCTCGCCGTACTCGTACTACCGCGACCAGCAGGACGGCAGCAAGCTCGGCCAGATCACCTTCCTCGGCTACCGCGAGGTCCGCAAGACCCAGCTCGCCAACGGCGACCCGAAGCCGATCCTGCTGGAGATCGGCTGGTCGACCGCGATCGGCGACACGAACTGCAACCAGGGGCTCGAGGCGGGCAAGAAGCCCGGCGGCGTCACCGAGGCGCAGCAGGCCCAGTTCCTGCGCGAGGCGGTCAACTGCCTCTCGCAGGACGACTACGTCGAGACCGCCTACTGGTTCGAGCTCCAGGACCGCGGGACGGACCGCACCCACCCGGACGAGAACTTCGGCCTGATCGACCCTGCCGGGCGCAACAAGCCCGCCCATGACGCGTTCGTCGCCGCGGCGGGCGGGGCGAACGTCCTCGCCGGCCAGGAGTGCGGCGACTTCCGGGCGCCGGACCTGACCGTCATCAGCCCGGTCGAGGGCCAGCAGTACACCGACCGCTTCGACATCCGCGCGAAGGCCTCCGACGCGGCCGGGGTCGGCCGCATCACCTTCCAGTACGACGGCGCCAACGAGATCCGCAACTTCACCGGCGGCGACGTCGGCAACGACAAGATCGTCGGCCTCGAGCCGTGGTTCAAGTCGCGTGAGCTCGCGATCGGCAAGCACACGGTGAAGGTCATCGCGATCGACGCGTTCGGCAACACCGCCGAGAAGGTCATCAACGTCGAGAAGGTCCCGGAGGGCGCGATCGCCGCGAACCTCCAGGCGGTCTTCAAGATCGGCCGGAAGGTCAGCTGCAAGCGGCGGGTCTGCTCCTTCCGCGTCTCGCTGGGCAAGGCGGCCAACGGCCCGTCGGTCAGCGGCAAGGTCCTCGCGCAGTGGCAGTGGTACTCGCCGCCGAAGCCGAAGAAGAAGGGCAAGCGCAAGAAGGCGATCCCCGGCCAGTGGAAGACGATCCACAAGGCGACGAAGCCGGCGAACAAGGTCTTCACGCTCAAGCAGGAGGTCTCCCGCAAGGGGAAGTGGCGGCTGCGCCTGACCCACCAGGCCAGCGCCCCGTACAAGACCTACAGCGCGAAGGACATCCCCTTCACCATCAAGTAGTCCAGGCGGCCGGCCGCCGGCTTCACGGCCGGCGCCCGGTGCCGATCACGGGGGACGTATGCGCCCCCGTCGTCTGCTGCTCCCTGCCCTGCTGCTCGCGCTCGCCGCGGTCCCGACGCCCGCCCGCGCGGCGAGCTTCGGGGTCGTGATGCCCGGCGACCTGCAGCCCGCCAACCCGCTGATGGCGGAGGTCGACCAGCTCGCCGCGCAGGGCGCGCGCACGGCGAAGATCTTCATCACCTGGGACGTCGTGCAGCCGACCGCGGTCGGGTTCGACGACGGCAAGATCGCGCAGTACGTCACGACGATCCGGCGCCTGCGCGACCGCGGGATCGCCACGACCGTCGTGTTCTTCGGCGCCGAGGCCTGGACGCACCCGGATCCCGCCACGCGCGACCGCATGCCGCCCGACAGCGTGCCCGGCTTCGCGCTCGCGATGGGCCGCCTGGCGACCGCGTTCCGCGGCCTGGGCGTCTCCTACATGGTCTGGAACGAGGCCGACGAGGCGGTCTTCTGGAAGGGCGGCCCGGACCCGGACCGCTACGTCGACCTCCTCAAGCAGTCCGCGGCGGCGATCCGCGCCGCCGACCCGTCCGGTCGGGTCGTCTTCACGCCGCTCACCGCCGGGAACTGGCGCTTCCTGCAGGCCGCCTACGACCGTGGCGCCAAGGGCCACTTCGACGCGATCGGCGTCGACGCCGACACGGCCTGCAACCTCGTCTCCCCCTACGAGTACTACCGCGACCAGCAGGACCCCGCGCGGATCGGGCAGGTGACGTTCCTCGGCTACCGCGAGGTCCGCCAGACGATGCTCGCCAACGGGGACGACAAGCCGATCCTGCTCGAGCTCGGCTGGTCGACGTCCAGGGCGCTGTGCGACCAGGGCCTGCAGGCCGGCCAGAAGCCCGGCGGCGTGACCGAGGCGCAGCAGGCGCAGTACCTGCGCGAGGCCGCCCACTGCCTGAAGGAGGACGCCTACGTCGAGACCGCGTACTGGTTCGAGGTCCAGGACCGCGGGCAGAGCGACACCCCCGACCACCGCTTCGGCCTGCTGCGCACCGACGGCTCGCGCCGTCCCGCCTACGACGCGTTCGTGCAGGCCGCCCGCGGGGTGGACCCGCTGGCCGGGCCGTGCGGGGACTTCGAGCCGCCCGCCGTCGAGGTGCTCAGCCCCCGTCCGGGGGAGCGCTACAGCGACCGCCTGGACCTGCGTGCCCGCGCGACCGACCCCGCGAAGGTCGGACGGATCACCTTCCAGTTCGACGGCACGAACCAGATCCGCAACTTCACCGGCGCCGAGGTCGGCAACGGCGTCGAGGTGAAGCTCACGCCCTGGTTCGGCTCCGACGACCTGCCGCTCGGGCCGCACACCGTGCACGTCACGGCGATCGACCTGTACGGCAACCGCCGGACCGTCGACGTGCCGGTGCAGCGGGTCACCGAGGACCAGCTCGCCCGCAACCTCGTCGCGCGCTTCAAGGTCGGCCGCCGCGTCAGCTGCGCCCGCACGCGCGTCTGCAGCTTCCGCGTGTCGCTCGGCAAGGCGCCCGGCGGGTCGTCGCTGACCGGCAAGGTCCGGGCCGAGTGGGTCTGGTGGTCGCCGGCGCTGCCGAAGAAGAAGGGCGTGCGCAAGGCGGCGATCCCGGGCCGCTGGAAGACGCTGCACAAGATGACCAAGCCGGTGAACAAGGTCGCGGTGCTCAGGCAGCAGCTGCGCAAGCCGGGCCGCTGGAAGCTCGTGCTGACCCACGACGCCAAGCCGCCCTACCGCACGACGTCGGCGAAGCCGATCGCGTTCACCGCGCGCTGAGCGGGGGTACCGTGGGCGGATGTCCGCTCGCAGCGCCATCGTCTGCGGCGCCGGCGTCCTCGGGGCGTCGGTCGCCGACCGCCTCGCCCGCAGCGGCTGGGCGGTCACGCTCGTCGAGCCGGTCACGCCCGGTCACGTCCGTGCGGGCTCCGGCGGCGAGTCGCGGCTGATCCGCCACTGCCACGGGGACGACCGCTGGCACGTGCGCAGCGCGGTCCGCGCCGCGATCCTCTGGGACGAGCTCGACCCGACCGTGCGGGTGCCCGCGGGCGTCGCCTGGTTCGTCCGCGACGAGCACGGCTTCGAGGCGGCGAGCGAGCGGGTGCTGCGCGAGGAGGGGATCGCCGTCGAGCGCCTGACCCCGGCGCAGGCCCGGGCGCGCGGCTGGTTCCCGTCCCTGAACACCGATGACCTCGCGTTCGTCCTGTGGGAGCCGGACGCCGGGATCCTGCGGGCCCGGGAGGGCGTGCGCGCGCTCGCCGCCCGCGCCGTCGCCCACGGGGCGGAGCTCGAGGTCGGGACGGCCCGCCCGGCCGGCGGCGACGCGTCGGTCGTCGTGCTCGAGGAAACCGGCCGGCAGCTGCGGGCCGACGTGGTCGTCTGGGCGTGCGGTGCCTGGATGCCCGGGCTCTTCCCCGAGCACCTGGGTGCGGTCCGGGTGACCCAGCAGGACGTCCTCTTCTACGGGGCTCCGGGCGCGTGGGCCACCCCGGGGGTGCCCGGCTGGGTCGACTACGACGCAGGCGTCTACGGCCTGGGTGACCTCGACGGCCGGGGCTTCAAGGTCGCGCCGGACGGGCCGGGCCCCGAGGTCGATCCCGACGCACTGCGGCGGCTCCCGCACGCCGCGCACGAGCAGGCCGCCCGCGCGGCGCTCGCCCACCGCTTCCCGGCGCTCGCGCGGGCGCCCGTCGTCTTCTCTCGGACCTGCCAGTACGAGACGACCCCGGACAGCCGTTTCGTGATCGCCCCGCACCCGGACCACGACGGCGCGGTCTGGCTGCTGGGCGGCGGCTCCGGGCACGCGTTCAAGCACGGCCCGGCGCTGGCCGAGCACGTCGAGGCGTGGATCGACGGCGCCCCACCGCAGCCGATGTTCGCGCTCGGCCCGCGGGAGCCGGACGCGCCGCTGCGCACGGGGTCGAGGTGACCGGCGCGCGCCCGGCCGGGGCGGTCCGACCCGGTCGGTACGGTGCCGAACCATGCGTCTGATCGTCGCCCGCTGCGAGGTGGTCTACACCGGCCGGCTCACCGCCGTGCTGCCCGAGGCCCTGCGGCTGCTGATGATCAAGCAGGACGGGTCGGTGATGGTCCACGCCGACACCGGCGGCTACAAGCCGCAGAACTGGATGACGCCCCCGACGGTGCTCGAGTTCGACGGCGAGCCGCTGGAGCGCCTCGTCGTGCGGAAGTTCGCCGGCAAGACCGAGGACCGGCTCGACATCCGCATCGTCGAGGTGGTCAGCGACGTCACGCACGACATGGGCGAGGCGGCCGAGCTGGAGAAGGACGGCGTCGAGCGCCACCTGCAGGAGGAGCTCGCGGCCGCGCCGCACTGGTGCGGGGAGGGGTTCCGGCTGGTGCGCCGCGAGTGGCCGACCGACATCGGCCCCGTCGACCTCATGTGCCGCGACGAGGAGGACGGCTGGATCGCCGTGGAGATCAAGCGCGTCGCGACGATCGAGGCGGTCGAGCAGCTCACGCGCTACCTCGACTTCATCCGCCGCGACCCGGCGATGGACGGCTGCCGCGGCGTGCTCGCCGCCCAGCAGATCAAGCCGCAGGCGCGCACGCTCGCGGAGTCCCGCGGGCTGCGCTGCGTCGAGGTCGACCTGGCCGTCCTGCGCGGGGAGCGGGAACCCGATCTGACCCTGTTCGCGGTGTAGCGGTGCGGGCGCCGGGGGCCCCGGTCCGGTCCTCCCACCGTCGCGGCGCGGCGGCCGTGGTGGTCGCCCTCGGCCTCGGGCTCAGTGCGGCAGCGTGCGGGAGCGACGGCGGCGCCGACGGGGCCGACCGGCCGGGCCCGCTGCCCACGGGCGTCACCGTCTTCCTCGACCAGGCCCGCCAGGACCAGGGCAGCCGTCGCGTGCAGATCCAGGTGCGCAACGCGGGCCCGGGCCTGCTGACGGTCGACGCCGCCGAACTGCGCTCCTCGCGCGTGCGCACGGTCGCCCGCTACCGCGGTCCCGCACTCGTCGCGGCAGGCGCGGCGACGAATCTCACGGTCCCGCTCGGGACCGGGCGCTGCGCGCGGGACGGCGAGGGCCTCGGCGCGCGCGTCGTGCTGACCGCCCACCGCGAGGGCGGCCCGGTGCAACGCTCGCAGGCGCCCGTGCGGGACCGCTACGACGGGGTCGGTCGGCTCCTCGCCGGGGACTGCGCCCGCAGCCACCTGCGCACCGCGGAGCTCGGCCGCGTCGCGGTCTCGGGGCGCGGCACCGACGCCCGCCTGGACGTCGAGCTCGTGCTCGCGGCCCGCGCCGGCGGTCCGCCGGTGCGCGTGGACCGGGTGCTCGGCACGACCCTGCTCGCGCCGGTCGGGGGCAGCGAGCGGATCGGCCGGACGCTCGCGCCCGGCGGGCCGCCGCTGCGCGCCCGCGTGCGGTTCGTCCCCAACCGCTGCGACGTCCACGTCGTCGCCGAGGACCGCGCCGGCACGATCCTGCTCGTGCGCCTGACGCCGGCGGGCGGGCCCGCCGGCACGCTGCAGCTGCGCATGGACGAGCCGCGCGGGGCCGTCGTGTTCGACTGGCTCGCGGAGCGCTGCCGCTTCGCCGACACCGGCGACCGCTGACGCGCCAACACGGGTTTCCGCGACCGCCGTCGTGGATAAGGGCTCGGGTATCCGGCGGCGTCCGACCGACGCCACCCACCCCTTGGACCCCCGATGGAGGAGGACCCACGAATGCAGCGAGCCACGCTCGCGACCGTCGGCTGCGCGCTGACGGCCACCCTGGCGCTCCCCGGCGCCGCCCTCGCCGCCCCGAAGGCCGCGACCCCCGACAAGGCCACCGCGAAGGCCTCGGCCAAGCTGCAGGACGCCGTGACGCCCACGGGCATCACCCGGCACCTGCGCGAGCTCCAGTCGATCGCGGAGCGCAACGGCGGCAACCGCGCCTCCGGCACCGTCGGCTACGACCGGTCGGTCGCCTACGTCTCCGAGCGGCTCAAGGCGGCCGGGTACGCGGTCACCGTCCAGCCGTTCTCGTTCCCGTACTTCCAGGAGACGGCGCCCGCGTCGTTCGCGCGCACCGCGCCGGACGCCCGTACCTACGTGCCCGAGACCGACTTCGCCACGATGGAGTACTCCGGCAGCGGCGACGTCACCGGCACGGTCGTCCCGGTCGACGTGACCGTTCCGCCCGCCCCGACCCCGTCGTCGACCTCCGGCTGCGAGGCCGCGGACTTCGCCGGCTTCCCGCAGGGCGCGGTCGCGCTCGTGCAGCGCGGCACCTGCGACTTCGCCACCAAGGCGAAGAACGCGCAGGCCGCGGGCGCCGGCGCCGTCGTGATCTTCAACGAGGGCCAGGAGGGGCGCCAGGAGGTGCTGACCGGCACCCTCGGCGGTCCCGACCTGACCGTCCCGGTCATCGGCACGAGCTACGCCGACGGCAAGGAGCTCGTCGACCTCGCGGCCGCGGGCACGACCACCGTGCGGATCACGACGCAGACCCTGAGCGAGACCCGCATGACCGCCAACGTCCTCGCGGACTCCAGGACGGGTCGCACCGACCGCACGGTCGTCGTCGGCGCGCACCTCGACTCCGTCGTCGACGGTCCCGGGATCAACGACAACGGCTCCGGCACCGCGCAGGACCTCGAGATCGCCGAGGAGCTCCCGAAGGCCCTGAAGAAGCCGCGCAACGCGCTGCGGTTCGCCTTCTGGGGCGCGGAGGAGTCGGGCCTGCTCGGCTCGACGCACTACGTCGAGAGCCTCACCCAGGAGCAGCGTGACCAGATCATGGCGAACCTCAACTTCGACATGACCGCGTCGCAGAACTACGTCCGCTTCGTCTACGACGGCGACGGCTCGGACAACCCGGACGTCGGGGCCGGCCCGGTCGGCTCGGACCTCATCGAGGGGATCTTCACCGAGCACTTCGCGTCGAAGGGCCTCGCGAGCGCCCCGACCGCGTTCGACGGACGCTCCGACTACGGCCCGTTCATCGCCGCGGGCATCCCGGCCGGCGGCCTCTTCGCCGGCGCCGAGGGCGTCAAGACCGCGGAGGAGGCCACGCTGTTCGGCGGCACCGCGGGTGAGCCCTACGACGCCTGCTACCACACGTCGTGTGACACCCTCGGCGCGATCAACCAGCAGGCGCTCTCGGAGTTCGCCGACGCCGCCGCGCACGCGACGATCACCCTCGCGCAGCGCCGTGCCCCGCTGACCGACAACGAGGCGCTCAAGCGCGGGCGTCGCGCCGCGCCGGAGTTCGCCGGCCCGCACGCCGTCCGCTAGCCGGTCCCGGCTACAGGCCCGCCACGAAGGTCCGCATCGCCTGCGCGGCGTCGCGGACCGGCGGGCCGTGGCCGGCCAGCACGATCTGCGGCTCGAGCCCGGCCAGGCGCCGCTCGCTCTCGCGGTTGCGCTCCGGGTCCGGGGTCAGCAGCGCGGGCGGCTGGTGCAGGCCGGCCTTCGTCGTCAGCAGGTGCATGGCGGTGACCACGTCGCCGCAGATCAGCACGCCGTCGGACTCCCGCCAGAACGACACGTGCCCCGGGGAGTGCCCGGGGGTCTCGAGCACCGTGAAGCCGCAGCCGATGTCGTCGCCCTCCGTCAGGGAGTGGTCGACCGAGAAGCCGTCGAAGCCGCCCGCGAACTTCAGGATGCCGTGCAGGCCGGGCCTGCGGGCCTTGGCGGAGAGCACCGGCTCGCCCGCCTCCGCGGCCGCCCGGTCGCCGGCGCCGACGCTCACCGGGACGCCCGTGGCGTCCACGATCGTCGGGGTGCCGCCGACGTGGTCCCCGTGGGCGTGCGTGATCACGTGCGCCGACAGCGTCACGCCCGCCGCGTCGAGCGCCTTGAGGATCTTCTTGGCGCTGCCCTTCATGCCCGCGTCGACGAGCACGTCGCCCACGAGGTAGGCGTTCACGCCGTCGCGCGGCAGCAGCGGGATGCGGAAGACGTCGGGGGCGATCTGCTCCATGCGGACGATCCTACGGACGTCCGGGGGGTGCGCCGTGCCAACGTCGCGGCGGGTCGCATAGGGTCAGGCCATGACCGAGTCCGATCCCGCCCCCGCGGTCCTCACCGAGCGCCGCGGCTCCGTCCTCCTCATCACCATCAACCGGCCCGAGGTGCGCAACGCCGTCAACGGCCAGGTCGCCGAGGGGATGGCGATCGCCCTCGACGAGCTCGACGCCGACGCCGAGCTGACCGTCGGCATCGTCACCGGCGCCGGCGGCTTCTTCTGCGCCGGCATGGACCTCGGCGCGTTCGCCAAGGGCGAGCGTCCCTGGTTCGCCGACCGCGGCTTCGCGGGCATCACGCAGCGCGCGGCCAAGAAGCCGCTGATCGCCGCGATCGAGGGCTTCGCGGTCGCGGGCGGCCTGGAGATCGCGCTCTCCTGCGACATGATCGTCGCCGCCACGGGCGCGAAGATGGGCATCCCGGAGAGCAAGCGCTCGCTGATCGCCGCGGGCGGCGCGCTGCTGCGGATGCCGCGCCGCATGCCGTACCACGTGGTCATGGAGCTCGCGCTCACCGGTGACCCGCTCCCGGCCGAGCGGTTCCACGAGTTCGGCATCGTCAACCGCATCGCGGAGAAGGGCCAGGCGGTCGACGTCGCGCTCGAGCTGGCCGCCGCGATCGCCAAGAACGGGCCGCTGTCGCTCATCGTCTCCAAGCAGATCGTCCAGGAGCAGCAGGACTGGACGCTCGAGAACATGTGGGAGAAGCAGGGCGAGCTCGCGGGCCCCGTGATGATGTCGCAGGACGCCAAGGAGGGCGCCATCGCCTTCAAGGAGAAGCGTGACCCCGTCTGGCAGGGGAAGTAGGGCCGCTTATCCACGCGGTCCAGGGGCCTTCGCCCCAAGGCTGAAATCTCGGCGGGCGGGCGACCGCGGCCCTACTCTGGGCCCGTGGTCACTCGTCCCCCGCAGATCGTCGCCTTCGGCGGTGGCGGCTTCTCGATGGAAGCCGGCAACACGCTGCTCGACGACCATGTCCTCCAGCTGACCGGCGTCGCGCGCCCGAAGGTCTGCTTCATCCCGACCGCCTCGGGTGACGCCGACCACTACGTCGTGCGGTTCTACCGCGAGTTCGCGGCGCGCGCCGAGGTCTCGCACCTGTCGCTCTTCCGCCGTGACCGGGGTGCCGGCGCGGTCGAGGGGGACATCGAGGCGCACCTCATGGAGCAGGACCTCGTCTACGTCGGCGGTGGCAGCGTGCTGTCGCTGCTGGGCGCCTGGCGGGCGCACGGCGTCGACCGGATGCTCGAGCGCGCCTGGCGCTCGGGGGTCGTCATGTGCGGGCTCAGCGCCGGCTCGCTGTGCTGGTTCCACGAGGCGCAGACCGCGTTCCACGGCCCGCCCGAGCGGGTCGCCGGCATGGGCTTCCTGCCGTGGTCCAACTGCGTGCACTACGACGCCGAGCCCGAGCGCGCGGTCGAGTTCCGCCAGGCGGTCGCGTCCGGCGACGTCGGCCCGGGCTACGGGGCCGACGACGGCGCCGCGCTGCACTTCATCGGGCACGAGCTCGTGGAGGTCGTCAGCTCGCGCCCGAAGGCGGGCGCCGTGCAGGTCACGGCCGTCGACGGGGAGGCGGTCGAGACCGCGCTTCCCGTGCGGTACCTGGGCGCACCCAAGGTGGCGCTCGTCGCGTGATCGGCGCGCGAAGACCCCCCGAGGGCCGGTAGGCTCGGGGACCGCATGCGCACGATCTTCGCCATGGGCGGCGGTGGGTTCACGATGGAGCCGGAGAACCCGGCCCTCGACGAGTTCATCCTCGGCCTCGCGCAGCGCCGCGAGCCGAAGGTCCTGCACCTGCCCACGGCCGGTGGGGACCAGGAGGCGCAGATCGCCGCCTTCTACGCCTGCTTCGGCGACCGGCCGTGCGAGCCCGCGCACCTCTCGCTGTTCCGTCTCGGCGGCACCGGTCCGGTGCACCTGCGCGACCTCGTCCTCAGCCAGGACATCGTGTACGTCGGCGGCGGCTCGATGCGGCTGATGCTCGCGATCTGGCGGGAGTACGGGCTCGACCAGATCCTGCGCGAGGCGTGGGAGCGCGGCGTGGTGCTCGCGGGGCTGAGCGCGGGCGCGATGTGCTGGTTCAGCCACGGGGTGACGAAGTCGACCGGGGTGCCCGAGCCCGTCGACGGCCTCGGCTTCCTGCCCGCGTCGCTGACCGTGCACGCCGACGGCGAGCCCGAGCGGCTCCCGGTCTACTGCGAGGCGGTCCGGACCGGCGCCGTCGTCCCCGGGTACGCGGCCGACGACGGCTGCGGCCTGCTGTTCCGCGGCACCTCGTTCGAGCGGGCGGTCAGCTCGCGACCGAACGCCCGCGCGTGGAAGGTCGAGCCGTCGGCGGACGGCAGCGAGGTCGTCCGGACGCCGCTGCTGCCGACGTTCCTGCCACACGCGGGCCGCACGGAGCGACCGACGCCCCCGGACGTGCTCGAGTTCCGCCAGGCGCACCGGATGCGCCTGGGCCGCTCCTGAGCGGCGGTCACTCGCCGTTGAGCGTCAGCGTGAGCGTCCGCGAGCCGCCGCGGTCGCGGTGCTCGCAGAGGTGGATCCCCTGCCAGACGCCGAGCGCCAGCCCACCGTCGCGGACCGGCAGAGTCAGCGACGGCCCCATGAGCGACGCCTTGACGTGCGCGGGCATGTCGTCGGACCCCTCCAGCGTGTGCGTCCACGCGAACTGCTCGGGGACCGCCGCGTTCATCCACGTCTCGATGTCGCGGCGCACGTCGGGGGACGCGTTCTCGTTCAGCGTCAGCGACGCGGACGTGTGCGCGATGTGCACGTGCAGCAGGCCGACCCGCAGGTCGGCGAGCTCGGGGACGGCGGCGAGGACCTCCCGCGTGATCAGGTGGACGCCGCGCGGCCGGGCGGCCAGCGGCAGGTCGCGGGAGAGCCACATGCCTGCACTGTAGGCCCTTCCTCAGAGCACCTCGGGCGGGATCCGCGCGGCCCGCAGGTCCACCCGTCCGCTCGGGAGGAACGGCACGTCCTCGGCCTCCAGCAGCGCGCGCTGCCGGTCCCCGACCGCGAGCGAGCCGTCGGCGCGGACCACCCGCCACCAGGGCACGCGGTCGCCGGCGCCGCGCAGCGCGGCGCCGCCCTGCCGGGGCGCCCCGGGGGAGACGTCCCCGTAGGTCGTGACGAACCCGGGCGGCACGCGCTCCACGCGCGCGAGGATCCTCGACCGCCAGTCGGAGGATTCCGCGGCCGTCGTTTGTATCGTCGCGTCCGTGATCCGTCGGGGCACCTACTCGATCGTCGCACGCGACGCCCACACCGGCGAGCTCGGAGCGGCCGTGCAGTCGCACTGGTTCGCGGTCGGGCCGATCGTCCCGTGGGTCCGCCCGGGGATCGGGGCGGTCTGCACGCAGTCCGTCGCCGAGAAGGCGTTCGGACCGCGGCTGCTCGACCGGCTCGAGGCGGGGGAGGGGCCGCGCGAGGCGCTCGACGCGCTGCTGCGGGCCGACCCCGCCGCGCGCTTCCGCCAGGTCGCCGTCATCGACGGTCGCGGCAGCGTCGCGACGCACACCGGGGACGGCTGCATCGCGTTCGCCGGTCACAGCATCGGCGCGGGCTTCAGCGTGCAGGCGAACATGATGGCCTCGCCCGAGGTGTGGCCGGCGATGCGCGCCGCGTTCGAGGCCACGCGACCCGACGAGCCGCTCGCCCGGCGCCTGCTCGCGGCGCTGCGCGGCGCGGAGGGCGCGGGCGGCGACGTCCGCGGCCGCCAGTCCGCCGCGCTGGTGGTCGCGCCGCCGTCGGGGGAGCGGTGGCGGACCGTCACCGACGTGCGCGTCGACGACCACCCCGAGCCGCTGGACGAGCTCGAGCGGCTGCTCGACCTCGCGGACGCGTACGCGCTCGCCACCGAGGGGGACGACCTCACCGGCGAGGGCCGGCTGAGCGAGGCGGGCGTGCGCTACGCCGCGGCCGCCGCGCTGGCGCCGGGCAACCACGAGCTGCTGTTCTGGGCGGGCCTCGCCGCCTACGCGGCGGGCGACCGCGACGCCGGGCTCGCGCAGGTCCGCGGCGCGATCGCCGCGCAGCCCGGCTGGGCCGAGCTGCTCCCGCGGCTCACCGCGGAGATCAGCCCGGTCGCCGGCGCGGTCGCGCGGGACCTAGGGCTGACCGCGTGAGCCCGCGCGACGCGTTCGGCCGCGAGACCGACGAGGGCCGCCCCACCGACGAGGTGGCGCCGGGCGCGACGTCGTCGAGCGCCGGGCCACGGACCGGGGTGCCACGGTGGCTGCCGTGGCTCGTCGCGGTCGACCTCGTGATCGCGCTCGTCGTCGTGCTGCTGGTCGTCCGCTAGGACCGGGGCGCCGCCGCACGCGCGGCGCCCGGGCCCCGACGGGCTACCGCTCGCCCGGCGTCTTCTTCGGGTACAGCGAGACCGGAACCGACGTGTCGAGCGCGGTGCGGATGATCCGCGTCTGCTCGGTGTTGTGCGCGGCCGGGTAGCCCTCGCCCGGGCTCGCGCGCTCCGGCCGGCCGACGTACCCGAGCGACAGGTGCTCGGGCAGGATCTGCATGAGGCGCGGGAACATGTGCGCGCGGGCGCCCATGTTGCGCGGCTCCTCCTGCACCCACAGGACCTCCTGCAGGTTCGGGTAGGAGTCGATCAGCTCGCGGACCTGGCCCTCCGGGAACGGGTAGAGCAGCTCGATCCGGCCGACCGCGACCGCCTCGTTGTCCTTGCGGGACTCGTGACCGACGAGGTCGTAGTAGACCTTGCCGGTGCACAGCACGAGGCGCGTGACCTTCTCGTGCGGCACGCGCGGCTCGCCGAGCACCGGGAAGAACTGCGTGTCCGCGAGGTGCTGGATGCGGTTCGTGGCCTGCGGCAGGCGCAGCAGCGACTTCGGGGTCATGATGACCAGCGGGCGCTGCTTGGCGATCCGGGCCTGGCGGCGCAGCAGGTGGAAGTACTGCGCCGGGGTCGTCAGGTTCGCCACGCGGATGTTGCCCTCCGCCGCGAGCTGCAGGAACCGCTCCAGGCGCGCGGAGGAGTGCTCCGGGCCGGAGCCCTCGTAGCCGTGCGGCAGCAGCAGCGTCAGGCGCGAGGACTGGCCCCACTTCGCCAGGCCGGACACGATGAACTGGTCGATGATCACCTGGGCGCCGTTGGCGAAGTCGCCGAACTGGCCCTCCCACAGCACGAGCGTCTCCGGCGCCTCCTGCGAGTAGCCGTACTCGAAGCCCAGGCAGGCGGTCTCGCTCAGCGGCGAGTTGTGCAGCTCGATCGGGGCGAGCGCGCCCGGCAGGTTCTGGATCGGCGACGTGGTCTGGCCGGTCTTCGCGTCGTGCAGCACGAGGTGGCGCTGCGAGAACGTGCCGCGCTCCACGTCCTGGCCGGTGAGGCGGATCGGGATGCCCTCGGTCAGCAGCGACGCGAACGCCAGCGCCTCGGCGTGCGCCCAGTCGATGCCGCCCTCGTCGCCCAGCGCCTTGCGCTTGCGCTCGAGCTGCTTGACGAGCTTCGGGTGGACCGTGAACCCGTCCGGCGTCGTGAGCAGCTCCTCGTTGAGGACCTGCAGCCGGTCGGCGCTCACGGCCGTCTTGACCTCCGGGGAGGGCGAGCGGTCGAGCTGGTACTCGCCGGTCTTCTGCTCGACCGTGCCGGCCTCCTCGGAGGCGGCGATCTGCGCCTTGAGGTTCTGGTGCAGCGCGGTCAGCTCGTCCCAGATGCGCTGCACGCCCGCGTCGTACTCCTCCTGCGTGAACAGGCCGGAGCCGATCAGCTCCTTGGAGAACAGCTCGGTGACGCGCGGGTGCTTCTTGATCTTCGCGGTCATCTCGGGCTGCGTGTACGCGGGCTCGTCGGCCTCGTTGTGGCCGAAGCGGCGGTAGCCGATCAGGTCGATCAGCACGTCGTGCCCGAACTCGTGGCGGAACGCGAACGCGAGCCGCACCGCGTCGATGCACGCGGCGACGTCGTCGGCGTTGACGTGGATGATCGGGACGTCGAAGCCCTTCGCGAGGTCCGACGCCCAGCGCGTGGAGCGCGAGTCCTCCGGGTCGGTGGTGAAGCCGACCTGGTTGTTCTGGACGATGTGGATCGTGCCGCCGACCTGGTAGCCGTCGAGCGCCTGCAGGTTCAGGGACTCCGCCACGACGCCCTGGCCCGGGAACGCGGCGTCGCCGTGCAGGACGATCGGCACGGCCTCGGCGACGTCACGCTGCGCGTGCGGGCCCTGACGCTGCGTCTGCGCGGCGCGCGTGGCGCCGAGCACGACCGGGTGGACGAACTCGAGGTGCGACGGGTTGCTCTCGAGGTTCACGAGGATCGAGTTCCCGTCGGGCAGCTGGTAGCTGCCCTGGGCGCCGTGGTGGTACTTCACGTCGCCGGTGCCGCCCTGCGGGATCGTCGTGATCGCCTCGAGCGTCGAGGCGCCCTCGAACTCCGCGAAGATCGTCTCGTAGGGGCGGCCGAGGTTGTGCGCGAGCACGTTGAGGCGGCCACGGTGCGCCATGCCGACGACGACCTCGCGGGCCCCGTGCGACGCCGACAGCTGGATGATCTCGTCGATCATCGGGACCGTCATGTCGAGGCCCTCGATCGAGAACTGCTTCTGACCGAGGTACGCCTTGTGCATGAACCGCTCGAACGCGTCGACCTCGACGAGGCGCTTGAGCAGCGCCTTCTGCTCGTCACCGGTCAGCGGCGTGCGGAACGCGCCCGACTCGATCTTCTCGCGCAGCCACGTGCGCTGGCGGTGCGAGGCGATGTGCTCGACCTCGTAGGCGATCGTGCCGCAGTACGTGCGGCGCAGGTGCGGCAGCGCCTCGGCGAGCGTCGCCCCCGGCACGTTCGTGCGCAGGATCTTCACCGGGATCTGCGCGAGCAGCTCCGGGGTGAGGCCCAGCGGCTCCGGGTCGAGCGCGGGGTCGCCCTCGGGCGCGGAGCCCAGCGGGTCGAGCGTCGCCGCGAGGTGCCCGTGCGTGCGGTGCGCCTTCAGCAGCGAGGTCGCGGCCTGGACGGCCTGCAGCAGCTCCTCCGACGGGGCGGCGGCGATGGCGGACGGCGCGGCCGCGGCGGCCGGCGCGAGCGCGGCGGTCGGCTCGGGCAGCGGGATCGCCGGCCCGGCGGTCGCGCCGAGGTCGGCGAAGACCTTCTCGTAGAAGCCGTGCTCGCCCTGGAGGTACTCCTCCACGGTCTTGAGGAACTGCCCGGACTCGGCGCCCTGGATGATCCGGTGGTCGTAGGTCGAGGTCATCGACATGACCTTCTCCGCGCCGATCGCGGCCCCGATGTTGCCCAGGCCGACCGGGTAGGCGATCGAGCCGGTCGCGATGATCGTGCCCTGGCCGACCATCAGCCGCGGCACGGACGCGACCGTGCCGATGCCGCCCGGGTTCGTCAGCGAGATGTTGGCGCCCGCGAGGTCGTCGGCGGTCAGCTTGTTGTCGCGCGCCCGGGAGATCAGGTCGCCGAACGCGTCGAGGAAGCCCTGGAAGGTCAGCCGGCCCGCGTCGCGGATCACCGGCACCATCAGGGTGCGGCTGCCGTCCTTCTTCTCGACGTCGACGGCGATGCCGAGGTTCACGGCGCCGTCGTCGACGCGGTGCGGCTTGCCGTCGACCTCCTCGAAGTGGTGCGCCATCACCGGCATGTCCTGCGTGGCGGCGAGCGCGATCGCGTAGGCGATCAGATGGGTGAAGGAGACCTTCTGCCCGGCGGCCTTCAGCTGCTTGCGCCGGCCGTCCATCTGGGTGACGGT
The DNA here is from genome assembly GCF_003044185.1 of Paraconexibacter algicola. Classification (GTDB taxonomy): domain Bacteria; phylum Actinomycetota; class Thermoleophilia; order Solirubrobacterales; family Solirubrobacteraceae; genus Paraconexibacter; species Paraconexibacter algicola. The sequence continues at coordinate 709,214 of NZ_PYYB01000001.1, read as the reverse complement.
GATCGTGCGGAACGAGGTCGCGGTCGGGATCGCGCGGGACTCGTCCATGTAGCGGGCGAGCATCGCGGCGCCGCCCTTGATCGCCTTCGACGTGCCGGTCGCGGTCGCGCCGCCCGACGCGGCGCCGTTGCCCGCCGACGGGCCGGCGAGCACGTCGGCCTTCGTGATGCGGCCGCCCGGGCCGGTGCCGGTCAGGCCGGCGACGTCGACGCCCTCGGCGGCCGCGACGCGCTTGGCGACGGGGGAGATCTTCGTGCCGTCGGCGATCGCGGGCGCGGCGCCGTTGCCGTTCCCGTTGCCGGAGGCGGACGCGCCGTTGCCGGAGGCCGCGGGGGCGGCGGGCTGGGCGGACGCCGACGACGCCGCACCGGTCTCCATGCGGGCGATGACCTGGCCGACGGTGACCGTGTCGCCCTCCTGCGCGAGCAGCTCGGTGATCGTGCCCGCGGCCGGGGCGGGCAGCTCGACGTCGACCTTGTCGGTCGAGATCTCGACGATCGTCTGGTCCTCCTCGACGGTGTCGCCGACCTGCACGTGCCACTCGAGGATGTCGCCCTCGGTGACGGACTCGCCCGCCCCGGGGGTGACGATGTCGATGACCTGGCCCGCGCTGGCGGTCTGGGCCTCGGTGTCGGCGGCGGACTGCGAGCCGTCGCCCTCGTCGGGGACGCCCGCGGTCGCGAGCTCGTCGGCGGGATCGCCGCCGCCCGCCGCGTCGCCGTCCCCGGCGGACAGCTCGGCGAGCAGCTGGCCGACCGTGATCGTCTCGCCCTCGGCGACGTGCAGCTTCACGACCTTCCCGGAGGCGGGGGAGGGGACCTCGACGTCGACCTTGTCGGTCGAGATCTCGACGAGGGTGTCACCCTCGGAGACGACGTCCCCCTCCTGCACGTGCCATTCGAGGATCTCGCCCTCGGTCACGGACTCGCCCGCACCGGGCGCGACCACCTGAATCGTCGACTCGACCGCCATGCGACTGACTCTAGCGCGCTGGTGCGCCCCGGTCGGACGGCGTCCTGCACCAAGACAGGACGTTCACATGTGGGTCAGGTCACAGGTCGCCGCGCGCGGTCCTGGCGGATGAACTCCGCCGAGCCGATGAACGGCCCGATCGCGCCCAGCACCGAGATGGCGACGGCGAGCCGCAGGTCGATCAGCCGGCGCCGCACCCCCTCGAACGCGAGGGCGCACATCGCGAACCAGCCGAGGCCGTGCGCGAGGCCGAAGACGAACTCCACGCCGGCCAGTCCCGGGATCGCCCAGGCGACCAGCAGCACGAGGTAGACGGTCGAGTGGGTGAACGACGCCCACTTCAGGCGCGGACGGGTCAGCACGTCACGCGGGCCCGGCGGACGCCAGCAGCGCCGCCATGCGGCGCAGGGGCTCGTCGGCCTCCGGCGGCCAGTCGTCGACCGACGCCGGCCACCACGCGTAGGCGTCGTGCTCGGAGTCCATGACGAGCTGCTCGTCGGCGCCCTCGGGCAGCCAGGCCTGGCCGACGACCATGATCATCTGGTGGGGCAGGCGCACGAGCGCGTCGACCTGGACGCGATCGGCGGTCAGCTGCCACTCCTCCATCAGCTCGCGCGTGAGCGTCTCGGCGGGCGACTCGCCCACGTCGACGGCACCGCCGGCGCCGAGCGCCCAGCGGCCCGCCCAGGTGGACAGCCACGCCGCGCGGCGGCCGGCGAGCCAGCGCCCGTCGTGCGCGCGCGTGACGCAGAGCGCGGCCATCGACTGCGACGCGTCCCCGTCGACGAGCCGCAGGCCCCAGCGGGCCGGCTGCATCTCGATCACGAGCCGCCCGTCGACCTCGCGGTGCGACACGAAGCGGGCGCCGAGACCGTCGTGGCTGGGGGAGCCGCGCTCGGCCAGCGCGGTGATCGCCGCGTCGGCGGCGGCGGTCGCCGCGGCGGGCGGCTCGTAGTGGTCGTCGAGCCAGCGGGCCTCGACGGCCGACGGCACCCAGGGTCCGCGCGCGATGATGCCGGGAGACGGTGCCATGGGCCAAACCCTAGATGGTCGCGTCCGTCAGAGTCCCGGTCATGGAGCTCGATCCCGCCCCCTCGGCGACCTGGCTGGCGCACGCACGCGAGGGCCGCCTCGCCTACCAGGTGGCCCCCGACGGAACCGCCGTGTTCCGCCCGCGCGTCGGAGCGGGCGCGTGGGCGATCAGCACCGGGCGCGGCCGCGTCCACGCGACCTGCACCGTGCGCCCGCGCGACGGCGAGCCCTACGACGTCTCGCTCGTCGACCTCGACGAGGGCTTCCGGATGATGAGCCGCGTCGTCGGCGTCGCGCCGGAGGCCGTCCGGATCGGCGCCCGCGTGCAGGTCGAGTGGGAGGGCGACGTTCCGGTCTTCCGGCCGGTCGCCGACGGCGACGACCCCGCCGGTGCGTCGTGAGCCTGCGCGCGCAGGTCGCGATCGCGGGCGCCGCGCTCTCGGACATGGGGGCGGTGCCCGAGGGCACCACGCCCGCGGGGCTCGCCGCGCAGGCGGCGCGCCGCGCGCTGGGGCAGTGCGGCCTGGGGGTGCAGGACGTCGACGGCCTGTTCGCCGCGTCGACGCAGCTGCCGTGGGCGAGCGTCACGCTCGCGGAGGAGCTCGGCATCCGCCCCCGGGTCAGCGACTCCACGCAGGTCGGCGGCTCGTCCCCGATCGCGCACCTCAACCACGCCCGCGCGCTCATCGCGGCCGGGCAGATCGAGGTGGCGCTCATCGCCTACGGCTCCACGCAGCGGCTCGTCGGCCGCGCCGCCGCCTCCGTCCAGGAGGTCGACCCCTACGAGGCGCCCTACCGGCCGCCGCTGCCGATCGCCGCGTACGCGCTCGCCGCCTCCCGGCACATGCACGAGTACGGGACCACGCCCGAGCAGCTCGCCGCGGTCGCGGTGAGCGCCCGCGCCTGGGCGCGCGCCTGGGAGGGCACGCCCGCCGCCTGGTCGACCACGCCGCTGGAGATCGCCGACGTGCTGGCGGCGCCCCGCGTCTGCGACCCGCTCGGGGTGCGCGACTGCTGCCTCGTCACCGACGGCGGTGGCGCGATCGTCGTCGTCGCCCGCGAGCGCGCGCGGGAGCTGCTCGGACCGGCGGTCCCCGAGGTGCTCGTCCTCGGGATCGGCGAGGCGCTCTCCCACCGGCACGTCTCCTCGATGCCCTCGCTGACCACGACCGCCGCGGTGGAGTCCGGTGCCCGCGCGTACGCGGAGGCCGGCCTGACCGCCGCCGACGTGCAGGTCGCCCAGCTCTACGACGCGTTCACGATCACCCCGATCGTGTTCCTCGAGGACCTCGGGTTCTGCCCCAAGGGCGAGGGCGGCCCGTTCGTGGCGAGCGGCGCGATCGCCCCCGGCGGCGCGCTGCCCGTGAACACCACCGGCGGCGGCCTGAGCTTCCAGCACCCCGGGATGAACGGGTTGCCGCTGCTCGTCGAGGGCGTCCGCCAGGTCCGCGAGGTCGGCCGCGACGTCTCGCTCGTCCACGGCAACGGCGGTGCGTGGTCGTCGCAGTGCACGGTGCTGCTCGGCTCGGGCGCCACCGCCTGAGCTTGGCGGGAGCGGGGTCGGCCCGGGCGCTACCCTCGAGGGGAGGTGTCGCTCACCGGTCCGTCCCGCACGATCGTCGTCGAGCCCGTCGTCGTCCCCGACCGGGCGCCGGCGCCCGCGCGCGAGCCCGCCGCCCCGCCGCGGCCCGCGCCCACCCCGGCTCCCGAGCGGGAGCCCGTCCGCACGTGAGCGCGGCCCCGGACCTGATCGAGCCGGTCGTCGGCTTCCGCGCCTGGCGAATCGTCAAGGACCGGCTGCACTCCCCGTACATCCCGTGCACCTGGGACGGCCGCGACATGCACGCGGTCTGCTACCCCGCCAACCGCACGCTCACCCGAGGCGTCGGCTGGCTCGACGCGCCGCACGAGTCGCCGCACCCGGACTGCCAGTGCGGCGTCTACGCCTACCACGCGCCCGGCACGCAGCGCTGGTACGGCGAGTGGCACTGGGTCGAGGGCGTCGTCACGGCCTGGGGGCGCATCGAGGCGCACCGCGAGGGCCTGCGCGCGCAGCACGCGCGGATCCAGGCGCTCGCGCACCCGCCGCGCAACGAGCCCGAGCGCCGCCGCCTCGTCGAGGCGATCGCCGCGGACCTCGACGTGCCGCTCGTCCCGTGGGACGGGCTGCGCGAGGAGGCGGCGCGACACGGCGCGCCGTTGCCCTCGCGCATGCTGCCCGGCGCCGCATAGGATCGCGCCATGTCCAGCGCGCAGGAGCACGTCGCCGTCATCGACCGGCTGTACGCGGCGCTCGCCGCCGGGGACGGCGAGGCGATGGCCGCCTGCTACACCCCGGACGCCGTGTTCGAGGACCCCGCGTTCGGCGAGCTGCGCGACGGTGCCGCCCAGGACATGTGGCGGATGCTCACCGCCCGCGCCTCCGGGGTCGAGGTCGAGGTCCCCGAGCGCGACGCCGACGAGCAGACCGGGCACGCCCGCTGGATCGCCCGCTACGACTTCCAGGGCCGCCCGGTGGTCAACGAGATCCGTGCGCGGTACGTGTTCCGCGACGGCCTGATCGCCGATCACCGCGACAGCTTCGACCTGCACGCCTGGGCCGCGCAGGCGATGGGACCGCTCGGCAAGGTGCTCGGCCACTCGCCGGTCCTGCGGCTGCTCGTGCGCCGCCGCACCGCCGGGCAGCTCGCCGCGTTCCGCCAGGGGCGGATGCCGCTGCGCGCACCCGCCGGCCGCGCCTGATCAGCCGCCGTAGAAGAGGATCCCCACGCCGCCGGTGGCGAGCAGCAGCACGACCCCGATCCCGCACAGCGCGATCAGCGCGGTGCGCCGCGGGCCGGGGAAGATCAGGTCCGGGTGCCGGTAGAGCGCCAGCAGCGCCAGGACGATCCCGATCAGCGGCTGCCCGAGGATCGCCAGCGCCACGACCCCGACGACGAGGTCCGCCTCGACCAGGCGCGGCAGGCCCGGCAGCCGCACCCCGCGGCGCTGCGCCCGGGCGCGACGGTGCGCCTCGAGGTCGGTGCCGCACACCGCGCACCCCGCCGCGAACTGACTGACCGGCTCCTTGCAGTTCGGGCACACCGCCATGCTCCACAGGCTACGCGCGGCCCGTCCGGATAGCGTCAGCGCATGAGCGCGCGGACACGCAGCTGGTGGGGCTGGGGCTACGACGACGGGCACCAGCCCGTCGAGGCGCTGCGGGCCGCCGCCCCGGCGATCGTGCAGCAGCTCGGCTTCGGCAGCGCCGAGGTGGAGGAGCCCGCCCGGCTCGCCGACGTCCTCGCGACCCTCCCCGCGCCGCGCGTCCCGGTCCCCGCGGCGCTGCGGGGGATCCTCACCACCGACGGCGAGCAGCGGATCCGCCACGCCCAGGGGAAGTCCTACCTCGACACCGTCCGCGCCTTCCGCGGCGTCATCGAGCATCCCGTCGACGCGGTCGCCCGTCCCCGCGACGAGCACGAGCTCGAGGCCGTCCTGGCGTGGGCGGCGGACGCCCGCGTCGCGGTCATCCCCTACGGCGGCGGCACCAGCGTCTGCGGCGGCGTCGAGCCGCGCGAGCTCGGACCGCGGTTCGAGGGCGCCGTCTCCGTCGACCTCGGGGCGCTCGACGCCCTGCACGAGCTCGACGACGTCTCGCGCGCGGCGCGCATCGGCGCCGGGGCGAGCGGCCCGCGGCTCGAGGAGCAGCTGCGGGCGCACGGGATGACGATGCGGTTCTTCCCCCAGTCGTTCGAGCTCTCGACCCTCGGCGGCTGGATCGCCACGCGCGCCGGCGGGCACTTCGCGACGGTCTGGACGCACGTCGACGACCTCGTCGAGAGCGTCCGGGCGATCACCCCGATCGGGGCGTGGGCGTCGCGGCGCCTGCCCGGCTCCGGGGCCGGACCGTCCCCCGACCGGCTGCTGCTCGGCAGCGAGGGCACGCTCGGCGTGATCACCGAGGCCTGGGTGCGCGTGCAGCCGCGGCCCGAGCACCGGGCCTCGCGTGCGGTCCGGTTCCCGACCTTCCTCGCCGGGGCGGACGCCGTGCGCGCCCTGTCCCAGAGCGGGCTGCTGCCCGCCAACTGCCGCCTCGTCGACCCGCTGGAGGCGCAGCAGACCGGGGCCGGTGACGGGACGACCGCGCTGCTCGTCCTCGGGTTCGAGTCGACCGACCACGACGTCGCCGACCGGCTCGACCGCGGGCTGGCGATCTGCCGGGAACACGGCGGCTCACCGGACGAGCCGCGCGCCGGCGGCGCCGTCTCCGCCTGGCGCGACGCGTTCCTGGCGATGCCGTACCTGCGCGACACGCTCATGCAGGTCGGGGTGCTCGCGGACACGTTCGAGACGGCGATCACCTGGGACCGGTTCCCCGCGTTCCACGAGACGGTGGTGGGCGCCACGCGCGCCGCGCTCGGCGAGCCGTGCCGCGTGACCTGCCGCTTCACCCACGTGTACCCCGACGGCCCCGCGCCGTACTACACCGTCATCGCGCCCGCCCGGCGCGGCGACGAGGTCGCCCAGTGGCAGGCGATGAAGGACGCGGCCAGCCGCGCGATCGTCGCCGCCGGCGGCACGATCACCCACCACCACGCGGTCGGACGCGACCACCGCCCCTACTACGAGACGCAGCGACCGGACGTGTTCGCCGCCGCGCTGCGCGGCGCGAAGGCCGCGATCGACCCGGCGGGCGTGATGAACCCCGGGGTGCTGCTGCCCGCTGAGGCGTAGGCTGCCCGGCATGCGCCGCCTCCTCGTCCTGCCCGTCCTCGCCGCCGCCGCGTTCGCGGTCGGGCCCGCGGACGCCCAGGACACCCCGCTGCCGCTCGACGAGCCGCTGCAGCTGAACGTCGACCGCGACCCGGAGCTCGAGACGATCCGCGTCCGCACGGTCCGCTGCTACGTCGACGGCGAGACGTCACCGCCGCCCTGCGCCGATCCCGACGGCGTGCGCGACATCATGGTCGAGCTCGTCAACGTCTGCGACGGCGCCGAGAAGGCGACGCCCCTGCTCGTGCGGACCGAGAACTTCGTCAGTGGCGCGCAGTCCCTGGAGATCGACGGCGACCCCGCCGACCGCGAGTTCATCATCGCCGCCGCCAGCGGGGCGAGCGGGCGCAACGGCCAGATCGTCGTCGGGGACGTCCGCGACCGCGGCGACGGCTGCCCGCGCGTCAAGCGCCTGCTGAGCCTCGGCCCGTTCCGGGCCGCGACGGTCCGGCCCAAGGGCGCGAAGTACCACAGCACCGGGGACGTCGTGGCGGAGAACCTCCGCAAGGACTTCAAGGGCAAGGAGCTGCAGGTCCTGCAGCCCTGGTACACGTCCCGCGACGCGGGCTGCTGCCCGAGCTTCGTGTCCAAGGCGCTCTACCGCTACAAGGCCTCGACCGACAGCTACGTGCGCTACAAGTCGGTGACGATGCGATCGGACGAGGTGCGATGAGCAACCCCGAGGCGAAGAACTTCGAGGCCATCGTCAAGGCCAAGGACCAGCACAACAAGAGCTGCCCGTTCCCGCCGCACACCGTGCGGATGAACCCGTTCGAGATCGAGCGGATGCAGTGGGAGGAGGGCGACACCATCGCCGGTCTCGTGCTCGAGGCCGACGGCAAGGTCGGGACCGGGTCGTTCCGTCTCGTCTGCGACGGCATGGAGCCGCCGGAGCTCGAGATCGAGCAGACCGAGACGATCACCGCGCCCGCCGAGCCGCTCGTCGTGCCCGTCGGGCCGACGCGCGAGAACGACCCCTACGCCGCCTCTTGATCGCGGTCCTCGGACCGGGCGGCGTCGGCGGCCTCGTGGCCGGGGCGCTCGCGCACGCGGGCGAGCCCGTCGTCCTGCTCTGCCGCGAGGAGACCGCCGACACGCTCGCGCGCACCGGGCTGCACGTGACCTCGCGCGCGCTCGACGAGGACTTCGTCGCCTGGCCGCGCATCGCCACGACGCTCGACGAGCCCGTCGACGCGCTGCTCGTGGCCAGCAAGGCGACCACGCTGAGCGCCTCGCTGGAGCGGGTCGCCCCCGACGCGCCGCGGCTCGTCGTCCCGCTCCTCAACGGCCTCGACCACATGGAGGTGCTCCGCGCGCGGTTCGGGGACGCCCGCACGCGCGCCGGGGTCATCCGCGTGCAGAGCGACCGTCCCGCGGTCGGTCGCATCGTCCAGGACAGCGCCGCGGTGCGGATCGACATCGCGGGGCCCGAGACCGACATCCCGCCCGTCGCCGCGCTCGCGCGCGCGCTGCGCAGCGCCGGCATCGAGACGCGCACGGGCGCGAGCGAGGCGGACGTGCTGTGGAGCAAGCTCGCCCGCCTCAACGCGATCGCGTGCGCGACGACCGCGTTCGACGCCACGCTCGGGGAGATCCGCGAGGACCCGTCGCGCCTGTCCGCCCTGCACGCGGCGATCGCGGAGACCGCCGCGGTCGCCCGCGCCGAGGGCGCCGACGTCGACACGGACACGACGATCGCCGAGGTCGACGCACTGCGCGGCGACCAGTCCAGCTCGATGGCCCGCGACGTCGCAGCCGCGCGGGCGCCGGAGCTCGACGCGATCCCGGGTGCGGTGCTGCGCGCGGCCGCCCGGCACGGCATCGCCACCCCGGCGGTGGAGTACCTCCACGCCCGGATCGCCGCCCGCGCCTGACGGCGCCCCGCCCCGCCCCGCAGGCGTCGAACAGGGAGTTCTTCGCCTCTGACCGGAAGAACTCCCTGTTCGGCCGCTGGCGGGCGCCGGACCTAGTCGATGAGGTGGCGGGCTGAGGCCCAGCGGGCGAGCTCGTGGCGGCTGGAGAGCTGCAGCTTGCGCAGGACCGCGCTGACGTGCGCCTCGACCGTCTTGACCGAGATGCCGAGGCGGTGGGCGACCTCCTTGTACATGTAGCCGCGGGCGATGTGGCGCAGGACCTCGCGCTCGCGGTCGGTGAGGAGGTCGAGCTCGGGGTCGGCGACGGGCTCGCGCCCGGCGAACGCGTCCAGCACGTAGCCCGCCAGGCGCGGGGAGAACACGGCGTCCCCGTCGGCGACGCGGCGCACCGCGTCGGCGAGCTCGTCGCCCGCGATCGACTTCGTCACGTAGCCGCGCGCGCCCGCCCGGACCACGGCGATGACGTCCTCGGCGGCGTCGCTGACGCTCAGGGCCAGGAACCGCGTGCCGGGCGTGTCGCCCGCGCCGCGCAGGACGGCCACCCCGCCGCCGTCGGGCATGTGGACGTCCAGCAGGACGACGTCCGGGGCGGTGGCGCGGATCAGCTCGATCGCCGCGGCGACCGTCCCCGCGTCCCCGACGACCTCGACGGCGTCGCCGAGCTCGGCGCGCACGCCCGAGCGGACGAGGTCGTGGTCGTCGACGATCGCGACGCGCAGCATCAGCGGCTCCCTGCCTCGGGACGGTCCAGGACGAGCTCCACCTCGGTGCCCTCTCCGGGGGCGGAGCGGACGACGGCGCGGCCGCCGTGGCGGGCCATCCGCCCGACGATCGACTCGCGCAGACCGCGGCGGTCCTCCGGGACGGTGTCGGGGTCGAAGCCCGCGCCGCGGTCGCGGACGAACACCTCGACGCGCTCGGGGCCCACCTCGGCGAACACGTCCACCCGGCCGGTCCCCGCGAACTTCGCGGCGTTCACCGCGGCCTCGCCCGTCGCGCGCACGAGCGCCGCGACGTGGTCGTCGAGCGCGACGTCGCCGACGGTCACCACCTCGACGGTCACGGCGTGCCGCTCCTCGACGTCGGCGGCGGCGGCGCGCAGGGCCCCCGTGAGGGTGGTGGCGCCCCCGGCCTCCTGACCGCGCCCCGAGAGCCAGTCGCGCAGCTCGCGCTCCTGCCGGCGGGCGAGCGTCGCGACCTCCCGGTCGTCGCCGGCGCGCCGCTGGATCAGCGCGAGCGTCTGCAGCACCGAGTCGTGCAGGTGCGCGGCCATCTCCGCGCGCTCCTCCGAGCGGATGCGCTGCGCGCGCTCCTCGCGCAGCGTCGAGAGCAGCCCGAGCCACGAGCTGCCGAAGATCAACGTGACCCCCGCCAGGACGATCGCGCCCGCGACGACGAGGTCCCGCAGCGTGCCGATCGCGTTGGTCGCCTCGAGCAGCGCGACGAGCCCGGCGGCGATCAGGGCGATCCCCGCGAGCGTGCGCGGGCCGAGCCCGGGCAGCTCGCGCAGCAGCGCACGGCCCGAGGCCGCCCCGGCCCCACCGGGCCCGCGCCAGCGCCCCTCGTCGGTCGGCAGGGCGGGCGCGGGCGCCGGGTCGGCGAGCGGCTGTCCGGAGCGCCAGAGCAGCACGACACCCGCGACGGTCAGCACGACGGGCCACAGCAGCGGGGCGCCGTCGGGGGCGGCGCCGAGCTCCTGCAGGGCCAGGACCACGGAGGCCGCGAGCATGCCCGCCCCGGCCGCGACCCGCCAGCCCAGCGCCTGCGGGCTCGGGGAGGCGGTCGCGTCGCCGGACATGAACGTCCACGCCAGCAGGTACCCGCCGATCCCCGCCCCGCCCGTGGACAGCCCGAGCACGACCGCCACGACGCGGACGAGCCGCGGGTCGAGGTCCAGGGCGCGCGCCAGGCCGGCGCAGACGCCCGCCAGCACCGCCCCGTCGCCGGTGCGCTGCGCGCCGCGCAGGCTGCGCCCCGTCCGGGCCGGGGCCGAGGTCGCGGGATCGGAGGCGGCGGTCGCCACGACCGGATCCTACGACCCGTCCCGCAGCCCGCCGACCAGCAGCGTGGCACCCGCGCCCGCGAGCACCAGCGACGCCGTCCAGCCGAGCGTGAGGTCGACCTCGCCGGTGCCGTCGAGCAGCAGGAAGAGGCCGATGACCAGCAGCGCGACGCCGCCGACGAGGGAGGTGAGGTCCAGGCGCCTCATCGCGTGCGGCCCTCCGTCACGCCGTCCTGCTGGATGCGGATCTCGCCGAACGTGACCTTCGCGTCGACGACGACCCGGCGCAGGCTGCGCACCGGGCTCTGCACCTCGAGGTCGGCGTCGCTGCCGTCCTCCTCGCGTCCGAGCACCTCGAGCGCGCCGCCGCTGACCCGTCCCCGGGCCACCAGGGCGACCCCGGCGGGCACGCGGACGCGCAGCTCGCCGACGCCCTGACGGACCTTCACGGTCGTCGTGCCGACGGGGAAGACCACGTCGCGCAGGTCGATGCGCTGGTCGCCGACGCCCAGCCGGTACCCGTCGGCGGGCAGACCGGCGACGGTGGCGGGACGCTCGCGGCGCTCGCCGATCCCGCCCTCCAGGTCGAGGTCGGTCGCGGCGAGGAAGCCGCCGATCGACGCGGTCGCGAAGCCCAGGAGCAGCAGGGCGCGCGAGCCGCCGAACGGCGCGGCGGCCACGGCACCCGCCCCGAGCAGGAGCACGCCGATCGCCACCGCGGTCCCGCCGCCGAGGTCCGCGCCCGCGACGGAGACCAGCGCGCCCAGCGCCCCGAGCGCGAGCAGGACGAGCCCGAGCACGACGCGGGCCTGCACGCCGCGCCGCGGGGGCTCCGCGCGGCCGAACGGGTCGGGTGGCGCGGCGGGCCCGCCCGGGCCGCCGCCGTCGGGCCAGTCCGGCGGGAGGACGACGGTCGGCTCGTCGTCCGAGGCGGCCGTGGGCTGCTCCGCGGTCGGTGGCCCGGGCGCGACGGTCGTGGGGGCCTCGTCGTCCGCGGTGGGCGCCGGAGCGGTCGCCGTGGCCGCCACGACGGTCTCGCGGCGGCGGTCGTTGCGCACGCTGAGGACGACGAGCGCCACCCCGGCGGCGAGGATCGCCAGCCACGGCCCGCCGTCCCACCAGTCCCACGGCAGCGGACCCGCGCCGAAGACCACCGCGGCGAGCGCGAGCCCGCCGAGGATCAGCGGCGCGCGGTCGTCGTCGTCCAGGCGGCCGGACCGCGCGAACGGCTGGTCGCGGCCCTCCTCGGGCACGAGCACCAGCACCGTCAGGTACGCCAGCAGGCCGGCGCCACCGAGGAAGGTCAGCACCACGGTCGCGACGCGGACGAGGCCGACGTCGATGCCGAGGTGGCGGGCCATGCCGGCGCAGACGCCGCTCAGGACCCGGTCGTGGCGGGGGCGCACCAGCCGGGGCCGCGCCGTGGAGGGGGAGGGAGGATCGGTCGCCATCATGGCCCGGATGCTGCCGGGCGTGGCCGTCGCCGACCATCCGGAATGACCCTGAGGACGACCCGGGGGTCGGCGCGCACGCCGACCCCCGGGGTCCTGCCGGACGGGGGGTCCGGGGCTACTTGAACGCGCGCACGGTCAGTGCCGTGACGTTCGTCGTCTTGCCCGACGGGTCCTTGACCTTCAGCGGCAGCTTGAAGGTCGCGGAGCGCAGGCTCTTGCGGCCGAGCGCGGTGCGGGCCTTGCTCGTGAGCTTCAGGCGCACGAGCCTCGTCGCGCCCGCGGAGACCTTCGTGGCCTTCAGCGTCGCGATGTTCTTGCCGGACCGCTTGGCCAGTGCCGAGCTCGCGGTCAGGTTGCCGCTGACCTCGCAGGCCTGCGTGCAGTACAGCCGCACGAGGATGCCCTTGCTGCGCAGCGTGCTGAGCCGGATCTCGTCGGTCGCCGCGCGGACGAACACGAACGGCGCGGTCGCCGGGACGAGCACCGGGACCGTGACGGTCACGGTCTGGCCGGGACCGGTCCCGACGCTGGCCGGGATCTCGTCGTCGAGGATCGACACCGCGGTCAGCGCCGGGGTGCTGATCCGCGCCCCGCCGGTCGAGGCGGTCAGCGCGACGGCGAACGTCTTCGTGCCCTCCGCGACCGCGTCGTCGATCACCGGGACGGACACGGTCTTCACCGTCTCACCGGGCTGGAACGTCACCGAGCCGGAGGTCGCCGTGTAGTCGGTGCCCGCCTTCCCGGTCCCGTCGGCCGTCGTGTAGGAGACCGTCGCGGCGCTGTCGGCGCCGTTCTCGCGGACGATCGTCACGGTCGCCGTGCCGCCGTTCTCCGCCACGGCCGTCGAGGCCGCGCCGAAGCGGACGGTCGAGCCCGTGAAGGCCGTCAGGCCGTCGACGACCGTGCCCGCCGGCTGCGCGATCGTGCCGGTCGGGATCGCCTTCGCCTCGCTGCTCAGGCCACCCTCGGCGCCGATCGTGTAGAGCCGGTAGACGTTCGGCTCGGCCGCCGTCGCGAACGCGCCGACGCGGCGGTTGAACGGGCCGACGATGTCGTAGCCCCCGCGGTCGGTGACGTCCACCTGCAGCGCGCCGGCGACGTTGCCGGCGGCCGCGGTGCCCAGCGGCGTCGGGACGCCGGGGTTGTTCGCGTCGGCGGCGGTCAGCAGCTCGTTGGTCGTCGAGTCGATGTACTGGATCTGCGTGGTCGCCGTGTCCGACGTGTTGTTCGTGTACGCGACCTCGGTGATCTTCTGGGTCGGGGCCGTGAAGGCGGCGTCCGGGGAGCCGTTCATCGCGGTGCCCGCCGCGGCGTTGTCGACGTTGATCCGCAGGTTCTGGCGGTTGTCGGAGACGATCCGCAGCCGGTCGGCGGCGGGGTTGAAGTCGACGCCGAAGCGCGTCCCGTCCAGGGCGACCGGGATCTGGTTGTTCGGGGCGGCGGTCGCGACCCCGGAGTTCGGCTCGATCAGGAAGATCTTGCCGGTCGAGCTGACGCCGTACACCTGGCCGGTGCGCGGACGGGTGTCGATCCCGACCAGGCGCTCACCCGCGGGGAGACCCGTGACCGGCACCGTGCCGGAGACCGTGCCCGGGTCGTCGGAGCGGAACTGGAACAGCTGCTGGCCGCCGTTCGCGTCCGTCGCGAGACCGAGGAAGGTGACCGTGTCCTTCGGGGCGAGCGCGAAGTCGACGAGCGGGTCGGCCTGCCCGAGGGCGCCCGAGGTCGCCGTCGCCGCGCCGGTCGTGAGATCAACCGTGTAGAAGCGCCGTGCGGGCGTGGCGCCGAGCGTGTTCAGCAGCGCGATCGCCCGGTTGGTGCCCGGGACGATGTCGAAGCCGCCGACGTTCGTGATGTCCACGCCGAGCGCGCCGACGGTGTTCAGCGTGCCCGCGTTCGGCGGGGTCTGGGTGACGAGGACGTCGTTGCCCGCGTCGAGGTTGTACAGCGTGGTGGCCGTCGTGCCCGCGAACGAGTTCGTGTACGCGGCGTGCCCGACGTCCGGGTTGTCGCCCGCGTTGGCGTCCCCGCCGGCGAACGCCAGCGTCCCGTCGCCCGGGGTCCCGGGCACCGCCTGGGCCGTCACGCCGTTGGACGGGTTGACGCGCAGGTTCTGGTCGGCGTCGCTGACGATCCGCAGCCGGTCGGCGGCGGGGTTGAAGTCGAGGTCGAACGACGTGCCGCTGATGGCGATGTCGGCGCCGGCGGCGCTGCCGTCCTTCAGCACGCCGACGAGCGTGGCGGCCCCGGTGGCCGGGTTGATGCGCAGGAGGCGGCCCTGGGTCCCCGAGACCCCGAGGCCGTAGAGCACGCCGTTGGCGGGCCGGACGTCGATGCCGACGACCTTCTCACCGGTGGCCAGACCGCTGATGTCGATCGCGGTGGCCTGCTGGTTGGGCGTGGCCGTGTCGAAGGTGGTCAGCTTCGTGCCGCTCGCGAGCAGCCCGTACGCGGTGTCCGCCATCGCCGGGGCGCTGAGCCCGAGCGTGGCCACCGTGGTTGCTGCGGCGATGAGCCGCGTCCGTCCCTGCATGTGATTCGTCCTCCCGAAGGTGGTGGGGATCCCTGTGCACCGCTCTTCGCGCGGCCGCCGGTTCTGGTTCACTCGGCCCGGATGACCGACGTCCTGGCGCTTTCGACCCCCCACGGGCCGGCCCGCGCCCACTGCCTGCTGCGCCCGGACGCCCCGGTCGCGCTCGTCCTCGGCCACGGGGCCGGGGGGTCGGTGACCGCCCCGGACCTGCAGGCGGTCACCGCGCGCGTCGTCGCGGACGGGGGCTCGGTCGTGCTGGTCGAGCAGCCCTACCGCGTCGCCGGGAAGCGCTCGGCGCCCCGCGCCCCCACGCTCGACGCCGCGTGGCTCGCCGTCCTCGAGGCGCTGCGTGCGGGGCCGCTCGCGAACGTGCCGCGGCTGGTCTGCGGCGGCCGGTCCTCCGGTGCGCGCGTGGCCTGCCGGACCGCGACCGCGGTCGGCGCCGACGCGGTGCTGTGCCTCGCCTTCCCGCTGCAGCCGCCGCCGCGTCGCAGCGGTCCGGCCCCCTCACGCCAGCCGGAGCTCGACGCGGCCGGCGTCCCGGTGCTCGTCGTCCAGGGGGAGAGCGACCGCTTCGGCGTCCCCGCGCCCGACCCGGACCGCGCGCGCGAGGTCGTGGTGGTGGCGGGGGACCACGGGCTCAAGCGCGACGTCGCCGGGACCGCGGCGATCGCGGCCGCCTGGCTCGCGCGCACGGTCGGCCCGGGCGCGTAGGCTCGCGCCATGCGCATCGACCAGCACGTGGCCGGCCTGCTCGTCGGGGTGGCGTCCGCCGTCGGGACCGAGGTCCTCGTCCGTCGGCACGCGCCGCGCCGGCGCCTGGCCCTGCTCGGCGCCGGGCTCCCGGTGGCCGCCGCGATCTACCCGGCCGCCCGCAGCGGTGACCGGCACGGCCACCACGCCCGCCGCGAGGTCGCGGCGCTCGCCGCGTACAGCGCGTGGGTCCTCGCGTCGAGCCGTGCCGACCGCGACCGCGCCGCCCGGCTGCTCGCCGCCGGCTGGGCCAGCCACGCCGCGTTCGACGCCCTCCACGACGGTGGCGGGCACAGCCTGATCCCGGCCTGGTACCCCGCGCTCTGCGCCGGCTACGACGTCGTGATCGCCGCCGGGCTGCTGCAGCGCCGCGCCTGAGCGCGGCGCGCCCCGGCGCCGCTCAGACGACGACCAGCCGCCGGTCGAACGCGCGCGTGAAGAGCGGGTTCTCGCGCTGCGCCGCCCAGCGCGGGACGCTGACGTCCTCGAGCGCGTCGAGCGTCAGCTCCACCCGCTCGTCGTCGACGCGCACGCCGACCGACCGGACGGCCTGGTCGCGCGAGCGCTCCAGGTCCTCCGCCAGCCGCAGCAGCACCGCGCAGCGGTCGAGCACGCGCCCGTCGCCCGCACGGAAGTGGTGCGCCAGCGGGCCCGGGTCCGGGGATCCCTTGCGGTGGTAGCGCGCCGCCTGGGCGACGATCGCCACCTCGCGCGGCGAGAACCCGGGCAGGCCGGCGTTGAGGATCAGGTAGCGCGTGTGCTTGTGGTGGTCGTCGTAGTCGATCGCCACGCCGATGTCGTGCAGCGTGCTCGCCGCCCACAGCAGCTCGCGCTCGATCGGGTCGCCCGGGTGCAGGCCCGCCGCGGCGAG
Organism: Paraconexibacter algicola; assembly: GCF_003044185.1. Classification (GTDB taxonomy): domain Bacteria; phylum Actinomycetota; class Thermoleophilia; order Solirubrobacterales; family Solirubrobacteraceae; genus Paraconexibacter; species Paraconexibacter algicola. Next base: position 692,968 of record NZ_PYYB01000001.1, on the reverse strand, counting down.
GTCGTCGAACAACCCGAGGGCCAGGGTGGCGACGTGCGCGGTGTGCGCAGGCTCGACCCCGTACTGGGCGGCGAGGTTCAGGACGCTCGCCGAGCGCACGTCCTCGAACAGCGGCGGATCGCCGCGGTCCTCGAGGAACCGGGAGTAGAAGACGCCCTCGCGCAGCCCGGCCTCGGTCGCCTCGATCGCCGGGAACCCCCCGATCTCCATGACCGACTGGATGACCGTGAGCCCCGCGACGATGACGTCCGCCCGGGCCGGCTTCACGCCCGGGACGCTGCCGCGCTCGGACCGCGGGAGCGCCGCGACGCGCTCGACCAGCTCGTCGACGCACGCCCGCTCTACCGCGTACCCCTGCACGCCGCCCCCCGCGGGCATGTCCGCCATCCGCTGCGCGGCGACCGCGAGGTTGCGGACCGTGCCGCCGACCCCGACGAGCCGCTTGCCGCTGCGCCCGATCCACGGGTGCGCCTCGAGCTCGGCGGCCACGTGCGCGCGCAGGCGGTCGAGCTGCTTCGGCGTCGCCGGACCGGCGTGGTCGAGGAACCGCTCGGTCATGCGCACAGCGCCCAGCGGCCAGGAGGCGCGGTCGGTCGCGTGGCGGCCCGTGACCCCGACGAGCTGCATCGAGCCGCCGCCGATGTCCAGGACGGCGCCGTCCGCGAGCGTCGTCGAGTTCACCGCGGCCAGGTAGCCGTAGTGGGCCTCCTCCTCGCGCGACAGGACGCGGATGTCCATGCCGCCCTTCTTGCGCGCCCGCTGCAGGAACGTCGCCTGGTTCGTGGCGTCGCGGATCGCGCTCGTGGCCACCGCGTCGATCTCGTCCGGCTGCAGGCCGCTCGCCGCGCAGAAGTGCGAGAAGACCGTGATCGTGTCGAGCGCCCGCTTCATCGGCTCGGCGCCCAGCGCGCCGGTCGCCGCCATCCCCTCGCCGATGCGGACCGGCTGGTAGATCTCGTCGGTGCGCCTCCACCAGCCGTCCACCGCCGTGAAGACGACCAGGCGGAACGAGTTGGAGCCGAGGTCGCAGACGGCGAGCCGACGGCGGGCGGGGGATGCGGGGACCTCCGTCACGGCCCGCATCCTCGCGCATCCGGCGGCGGGAGTCCCGTGTGCTACCCGGACGTCTCGATGAGCTCGATCCGGTAGCCGTCCGGATCCCGCACGAAGCACAGCCGGGAGCCGCCCTCGCGGATGCTGTAGGGCGGCTTCTCCGGCTCGATGCCCTTCTCGGCGAGCGCCGCCAGCGTCGCGTCGAGGTCCTCGCTGGTGATCGCGATGTGGTTGTAGCCGGTGCCGAGGTCGTAGGAGTCGACCCCGAAGTTGTAGGTCAGCTCCAGCCGGGCGCCGTCCCCCGGCAGGCCCATGAAGACGTTGATCGCCTCGTCGCGGATCGGCATGCGGCGCAGCTCCTCGAAGCCCAGGGCCTCGTAGAACGCGACCGAGCGATCGATGTCGCCGATGCGGTAGCAGGTGTGGAGAAGGGCGGGCATGACCCAGACCCTACCCTCCACCGATGCTCCCTCCCTGGCTGCGCGTGCTCCCCGGCCGCACGCCGAGCGCGACCGTCGCGCTCGTGCTCGGGCGCGCCCCCGTGCTCGTCGACGCGGGCTCCGGCCGGGTGGCGTCCCGCGCCGCGATCGACGCGCTGCTCGCCGACGCGGGTCTGCGGCCCGGCGACCTCACCGCGGTGCTCCTCACCCACGCCCACGACGACCACGTCGGCGGGGTCGGCCGGCTCGCGCGCGAGCACGGGGTGCCGGTCGCGCTCCACGCCGCCGACCTGGACCACCGGTGCGATCGCGCGTTCCTGGCCTTCGACGTGCCCCCGTTCCCGGTCGACCGCGTGCTCGCCGACGGGGACGTGCTCGCCGCCGGGGACCGCGAGCTGCACGTCGTGCACGTCGGCGGGCAGACGCCCGGTGCCGTCGTCTACTGGGAGCCGGTCGACCGGATCGCGCTCACCGGGGACCTCGTCCAGGACGGGGACGTCGCGTGGGCGCGCTTCCACGAGCCCGGGGGCGTCGCCGCGATGGCGGCCGCGGTCCACCGGGTCGCCGCGCTCGGCCCGCGGATCGTCGTCCCCGGCCACGGCCCGGTGGTGACCGACGTGCCGGCCGCGATCGCCCGCAGCCTGGACCGCTACGCAGCCTGGGAGCACGACCTGCCCGCCGCCGCCCGGCACGCCGGCCGCCGCGCCGTCGTCCACACGCTCGTGCACGCCCCGCGCGACGCCGCGGCGCTCGCACGGCTCCCGTGGGCGCGGCACGTCGCCGCCACCGTCGGCCTGCCCGTCGAGGGCGCGGTCGACGAGCTCGTCGCGGGACTCGCCGCGCGCGGGATCGTGCGTGAGCGCGACGGGCTGCTCCACGCGACGGTGCCCGCCGAGCCGGCCGACCCGGCGGGCTAGGGTTGGGGGCGTGATCACCGAACGCAGCCTGCTCCCCGACTTCGTGACCAACACGTACCTCGTGGCCGACAAGGAGGGCGGGACCGCCTTCTTCGTCGACGCGGGAGGCCCCGTCGCGCCGCTGATCGAGCGCGCCAAGGAGCTCGACGTCACCGTCACCCACGTCCTGCTGACCCACCACCACTACGACCACGTCTGCGACCTGCAGGCGGTCGTCGACGCCTACCCGGGCGTCGAGGTGCTCTCCAACCCGTCGGAGACCGCGCTGCTGGAGGACCAGTACGCGGCGCTCGTCACCGGCGAGGTGCTGCCCGGCGAGCGGCTCACGATCGGCGAGCTCGAGATCGACGTGCTGCACACGCCCGGCCACACGCTCGGGATGCTGTCGCTGCACGTCGGCGGCGAGGTGTTCACCGGTGACACCCTGTTCAAGAACTCCGTCGGCGGCGTCCGCGCCCCGGGGCACACGACGTTCGCGGACATCAAGCACTCGATCATGGAGGTGCTGCTCGCGCTGCCGCCGGAGACCGTGATCCGCCCCGGGCACACCGACCCGACCACGGTCGCCGACGAGTGGGAGCACAACAGCTTCGTGCGGATCTGGCGCGGCCTGGACCCCGAGGGCTCCGCGCCCTGCAAGGCGCTCGACGAGGACGCCACGCTGATCCACCTCGGCGACGACTACGACGGCGGCCACAAGGCCTGGGTGCGCTGGCCCGACGGCAGCGACGACATCGTGCCGGGCTCGAAGATCGAGCAGCTCTAGCGGCGCGGGCGGCGGCGCTCCACCATCGCGCTGCCGCCCCCGCGACGCGCCGGCTCCGCGACCGCCTGCACGCGCCCGTCGGGCAACAGCCCGGCGTACCCGTCGCGTAGATTCCCGGTCATGGCGGAGAAGGAGCAGAAGGTCCCGACCAACCGCTACGCGCGCGCCGCGCGGGTCGGGCGGATGGCCGCCTCCCAGTCGGTGAAGCAGATGGGCACGCGCGCGGCCAACACGGTGCGCTCCGACGACGCCGCCCGGCGCGCGATGGAGCGCCGGCAGTTCGAAGCCGCCGAGCAGCTCGTCACCGTCCTGGGGACCATGAAGGGCGCCGCGATGAAGCTCGGCCAGGTGCTCTCGTTCCTCGACGTCGGGATCGTGCCCGAGGAGCACCGCGAGGAGTTCCAGGCGAAGCTCGCCGCCCTGCGCGACGCGGCCCCGAAGGTCGCCTTCAAGGACATGCGCAAGGTCATCGAGGCCGATCTCGGCGAATCGCTCTCCGCGGTCTTCAGCGACTTCGACGAGGAGGCGATCGCCGCCGCGTCGATCGGCCAGGTGTACCGCGCGCGGCTGCGCGAGGACGGTCGCGAGGTCGCGGTGAAGGTCCAGTACCCGGGCGTGAACGCCGCGGTCCGGGCGGACCTGCAGAACCTCGGGATGATCATGCGGCTGATCAGCCGGCTGATGCCCGGCCTCGACACGCAGGCGCTCACACAGGAGATCCGGGAGCGGGTCGTCGAGGAGCTCGACTACGAGCTCGAGGCGTCCAACCAGAAACGGCTCGCCCGGATCTACCGCGACCACCCGTTCATCGTCATCCCCGGCGTGGTCACCGACCTGTGCCGCGAGCGCGTGATCGTCACCGAGTTCGTCGACGGGGAGGGCTTCGAGGCGTTCAAGGCCCGCTGCACCGACGAGGAGCGCGACCGGCTCGGCGAGATCGTCTTCCGCTTCTACTTCGGGTCGATGTACCGGTTCCTGCAGTTCAGCGGCGACCCGCACCCGGGCAACTTCCTCGTGATGCCCGACGGGCGCGTCTGCTTCCTGGACTTCGGGTTGTTCAAGACGATCGACCGGTCGGTCGCCGACGTGGAGACCGCCTCGCAGCGGCTCGCGCACGAGGGGCGCGGGGAGGAGCTGCGCGAGCTCTGGGTGCGCGAGGGCTTCCTCTCCAGCGAGCGCGAGATGGAGGTCGAGCGGCTGCTCGACTTCGTCAGCATGGCGTCGGGCTGGTACACGGAGGACGAGGAGGTGCAGCTGACGCCCGAGCTGGCCTCCGACGTCGTGCTCGGGGTGTCCACGCCGATGGGCGAGCACTTCGCGCGCTTCCGGCACGAGTCGATGCCGGCCGAGTACCTGTTCGGGCGGCGCCTAGAGCACCTGACGCTCGCCGTCCTCGGCCAGCTCGAGGCGAAGGCGAACTTCCACCGCATCGCGCGCGAGTGGGTCTACGGCGACGAACCGGTCACCGAGCTCGGCAAGCTCGAGGCCGCGTGGCTGGCCGACCGCCACGGCTGACCGCCCCGGTCGCCCGCGTCGGCGTCCTCGCGGGACTGCTGGTCGCGCTCCTCGCGACGCTCGCGTTCGCGGTCGACGTGTCGGCCGACGGGCTGCGCGACGAGGTCGACCGCGCGGGGGCGGCCGCACCCGTCGCGTTCGTGCTCGCCGGCGCCCTGCTGACCGTCTGCCTCTTCCCCGGGCCGCTGACCGCGGGCGCCTCGGGGCTGCTCTTCGGGACCGCGCTCGGCACCCCGATCACGATCGTTACCTTCGTCCTCGGCGGGGTGCTCGCGTTCTCGCTCGGCCGCTGGTGGGCGCACGACGCGGTCGCCGAGCTGGTCGCGCGCAACGCGCGCGCCACGCGGGTACGCGAGTGGATCGGCGCCCGTGGCTTCCTCAGCGTGCTCTACGCGCGGATCGCCCCGGGAGTCCCGTACAACCTCGTCAACTACGCGGCCGGGCTCGCGCCGGTGACGCTGCGTGCGTTCGTCGCGGCGACCGCGCTGGGCTGCGCCCCGCGCGCGTTCGCCTATACGGCGCTGGGAGGATCGCTGGACGATCTCACCTCTCCCGAGGCGATCGTCGCCGTGTCGGTGCTCGCGCTCATGGCCGTCGGCGGGCTGCTGCTCGCCCGTCGCGAGGCGCGTCTGGCCGCTCGGCGGGACAGGCTGGCCGCCGACAAGTCGGGGCCCGGCGACCGCTCGACCGTGTAGTCGCGGGTGACCCGCGCGAGCGCCGCGGCGCTCCGTCAGTCGTGGTACCAGTCCGGCGGGTCCTCCAGCACGGCCTCCATCTCGAGCCGGCCGATCGGCAGCACGGCCGTGACGTCACCGGCGCGGACGTACGCCGTCCGGTGCGGGTCCGCCGGGCCGTAGGAGATCAGCGTCACCTGGACGAAGTCCTCCGCCCCCGCCTGCTCGACGCGCTTCACCACGACGTCGGCCGGGTCGTCGCACCAGATCGCGTCCTCGTCGGCCCGGATGTACACCTTGGACGGCACGCGCCGATCCTAGGGATCGTCGTGGCCGGCAGGTCGCGACGGCCGCCACGGCTCGTCGACGTGCGTCAGCCAGGCCAGCTCGGGGTCGAGGCCGAGCACGCGGTGCTGGCCCTCCGTCGTGGGCTCGTCGAGCTCGCCGAACCACACCGCGACGTCACCGCCGACCACGACCGGCCGATCGCCGCGCTCGTCGTCGACCACCACCACCTGCATGCCGCGCGAGTGTCCCGGCGCTGGGAGCAGCCGGACACCCGGCAGCAGCTCGTGCTCGCCGTCCACGACGACGTACTCCACACCGGGCGCGTCGACCCACTCGCGGATCGTGTACCCCTGCGGCCAACGGGCGTCCTCGAGCTCGATCGCCTGCACATGGATCGGCTTCCCGGCGAGGAGGTGGTTGCCGCCGCAGTGGTCGGCGTGCAGGTGCGTGCACACGACGAGGTCGATCGACGCGAGGTCGAGGTCCTCCCGTCCGGCGAGCGGCACGATGCGCGGATCCATGTCGGCGATCGCCGGGTGGAGCTGCTCGACGCCGGTGTCGACCAGCACGCGCGCGTCGGGATGGTCGATGACGTGGACGTTGACCGGAATGCGCTCGGCCTCGCCGACGAACAGGTCGGCGACGCGGTACGGGGTGATCCTCATGGACCGTTGAGACCGCATGCGCGTCGAGAAGTCATCGCGGGCCGCTCAGGCGACGACGACCGCCGTGCCGGTCTTCGCGAACGCGTAGACCCCGGGCGCCTCCGGTGACGGGATGCGCACGCACCCGTGGGACGCGGGGAACGCCGGCACGTCCGACCACTCGTGGAACGCGATGCCCTGGTTGAAGTACGACGCGTAGGGGAGGTACACCCGGTAGGGCACCGACCACGAGCGCAGCTCCTTGCGGGAGACGGTGTACCGCCCGGTCGGCGTCGCGTTCGCGCCTGCCCCGGTCGACACGTGGATCGCCCGGACGGTCCGGCCGCCGGAAACGAGGAGGATGACGCCCTTGTCACGGAAGACCTCGATGCGCCGGGGCGGGCCACCCAGGCGCGGCTGCGGCACGCCGGCCTTCGCGAGCTTCGCCTGCGTCATCGGCCCGGCGACGCCGTCGCGCTGCAGCCCGTGCCACGCCTGGAACGCCATGACGGCCTGCGTGGTGCGGTAGCCGTTGAGCCCGTCGACCGCGTCCTGCGGGAGGAAGCGCAGGTCGGCGAGCCGCTGCTGGATCTCGCGCGTGCCGGGGACGGCGGGCCCGGGCTCCGCCGGGGTCGTCGGCGTATTGCCCAGCGACGGCTTCGGCGGCTGGTAGTCCTCGCGCTGGAGGTCGTCCTGCACGACCTTCCCGCCGACGAGCACCCGCGCGGACGTGATGTCCCCGAACTGCGTGACGGTGTAGATCAGCTGCCCGAGCCGCGCCCGTAGCAGCGAGGTCTGGTCGCTCGTGCGCTCGTCCGCGTCCGCCGGGATGCCCTGCAGCAGCCTCTTCGACATCGTCAGCCGCACCTCACCCTTGCCGGTCACCGTGAAGGAGGAGACGGTGACGCCCTTAGGCAGCTGCGTGTCGATGCCCTTGGCGCGCTCGGCGGCGGTCGGGCCCCTCAGCAGCGCCTTGAGGGTGGGGAGGACGGTCGACCCGCCCGCCGGGAGCGTCCGCGTCACGGTCCGGAACTGCTCGCCCGTCGTGTAGTAGAGCTTGACCTTCTCGGAGGCGGCCGCGCTCGCCGGGACCAAGGCGAGCACGGCGAGGCCGAGCGCCGCCGGGCGGACGGCCCTCATGTTGGCCACGTCTCGCCGGGCTGCGGCAGCGTCTGGACCTGGAAGAGCGACGTCGACCCCGGCCGGCCGCTCGGCAGCCCGGCGGTGATCCCGACGCGCTGGCCGGGCTGCAGCCAGCCGAGCTCCACGACCCGCCGGGCGGCGTCGGCGATGAGCTCCTCGGTGACCTCGTGGCGGCGCAGCGACGCGGCCCGCACGCCCCACATGAGGCCGCAGCGGCGCACGGTCTCCTTGCCCGGGGAGAGCGCGTAGATCGGCACGTTGGGGCGGTGCGCGCTCACGAGCCGCACCGAGCGGCCCGACAGCGTCGGCACGACCAGCGCGTCGAGCTCGAGGTCCCGCGCCGCCTCGCACGCGGAGTGCGCCACGGTGTAGGAGGGATCGCGGGCGTCGCGGGCGACGCGCGACTCGTTCCAGCGCCGGTAGGGCGCCTCCTTCTCCGTCTGCCGCGCGATCGCGTCGAGCATCGCGACCGCCCCGACGGGGTACGCGCCGACCGCGGTCTCCTGCGACAGCATCACGGCGTCGGTGCCGTCGAGGATCGCGTTGGCGACGTCGGTGACCTCCGCGCGCGTCGGGCGTGAGGAGTGGACCATCGAGTCGAGCATCTGGGTGGCGGTGATCGCCGGGCGCGCCAGCGACCCGGCGAGCCGCAGGAGGCGCTTCTGGACCATCGGCACCTCCTCGATCGGCAGCTCGATCCCGAGGTCGCCGCGGGCGACCATGACGCAGTCGGCGGCGCGCAGAATCTCCTCGGCGCGCGCGACGGCCTGCGGCTTCTCGATCTTCGCGATCAGCGGCACGCGCGTGTGCTCGCGCACGGACGTGATGTCCTCCGGGCGCCGCACGAACGACAGCGCGACGAGGTCGACGCCGATCGCCAGACCGGCCTTGAGGTGCTCGAGGTCCTCCGCCGGGACGGCGGGAAGCTGGTCGACCGGACCGGGGATGTTCAGCCCCTGCCGGCTGGCGACGCTGCCGGCGATCTCGACCTCGGCGTCGACCTCGCCGGGGCGGGAGGCGAGCGTCCGCAGCCGCACCGTGCCGTCGGCGAGGTAGAGGACGTCCCCGGGCTCCATCGCGTCGGCGAGGCCGTCCCAGGTGATGCTCATCCGCGTCGCGGTCCCGGGGGGCGGGTCGTCCTCCCCGCAGGTGAAGGTGACGACGTCCCCGAGGTTCAGGTCGACGCGGTCGTCGGCCAGCGGGCCGATCCGCAGCTTCGGGCCGGGGAGGTCCTGGAGGATCGCGACGGGGCGCCCGGCGCGGTTGGCGGCCTCCCGGACCATCTGCGCGGTCTCGCGGTGCTGGTCGTGGGAGCCGTGGCTGAAGTTCAGCCGCACCACGTCCATCCCCGCGTCGACCATGCGGGCGAGGGTCTCCGGATCCCGGGAGGCGGGGCCGATGGTCGCGACGATCTTCGTTCTGCGCATGACTGCACCGCACCCTACTCGCGCGCACGGCGCAGATCGTGAACCTCGCGCGACGGTCCCCCGGGTCGGCCCGGGGGACCGTCGCGCTTCCCTCTAGGAGAGGTCGACGGCGCGCGGCAGCGTGAACGTCGGGAACGTCTTGGCGTTCCCCGCGGTCTTGCGCACGCGCGTCCCGAGCCGGTACACGGCGGCCAGCTGCCCCTCGGGGGCGGGCACGGTCACGCGGAAGCTGCCGTCCGAGCGGGGCTTCACGCGCGCGACGACCGCCATCTTCTTGCAGGACACCCGGCGCGTGACGGTGATCGTCGCGGCCGGACGTGCGAGCGGGCGGGTGACGCGGCCGGCGATCGTGACCTTGCCGTCGCGGACGGAGACCCCGCTGACGACCATCCGCCGCTCGAGCTTGAGGTCGAGGGACTTCTCGCGTCCGACGACCGCCTGGTAGCGCGCGCGGTTGCCGGAGCGCACGCTCCGGGAGGGCAGCGGCGCGGTCGCGCGGAAGCTGCCGTCGGGGGCGATCCGCACCCGCGCCACGGTCCGGCCGGTGGCGAGGAAGCGGATCGACACGGTCTTCCCGGCGAGCGCCCGGTCGGCCGCGCCGATGAGCGAGACGCGGTCGCCGCGCGCGATGACGTCCTCGAGCACGAGCCGCCGCGTGGTGCACTGCAGCGCGAGGTCGGTGGTGGTCGGCGGGGTGACCGCCGGGGCGGGCGGGGTGCAGTCGGCGCCCGCGGTGTTCACGCGCGCCTCGCCGATCGTCACGTCGGCGATCGCCTGGTTCAGCACGCTGATCTGGACGCGCAGCGCCTGCTGGGTGAGGACGCCGTCCTCCGCGCTGCGGCCGCCGGCGGTGATCTTCACGTTGGCGACGGTGGCGGGCACCTCGATGTTCGGGAGCGCGTCGAGCAGCGACTGGATCAGCGGCCGCAGCGCGGTGTTCACGAGCCCGCTGACGAGCGGGGTCCCGGTGAGCGTGTCGAGCGTGGCGGTGGGCAGGAGCGCCAGCGGGTCGAGCCGCGACGGGTCGATCGAGGCGGTGTCGATGAGGTTCAGCGTGTCCTGCAGCGCGGAGTCGACGACGACCGGCTGTCCGAGGACCTTCAGCCCGGTGACCGAGGAGGTCGAGAACGGGACGGCCTTCCCGTCGGTGCAGCGGGCGCCCGCGTAGGCGAGCACGGCGTCGGCGGAGACGATGCTGTCGGGCAGCCCGCCGTCGGGGAGCAGCTGGGCCAGCGCGGGCCGCAGGTCCAGCGAGAGGTTCGGGACGCCGAGCAGCGACGCGACGGGCGCGAGCAGGCCGTTCAGCGGCACGAGCAGCGGCTGCACGGAGTCCAGGACGGTGTCGACCGGCAGCTGCAGCGGCAGGCCGAGCGCCCCGATCTTCACGTCGGCGAGGCCGCCGATGGCGAGCGCGGTGCGCAGGTCGGGGCGGTCGGCGGGACCGCCGGAGATCGTGCGGGCGACGACCGCGGACGCGGCGAGCGGCGCGGGCAGCACCCCGGTGAGGCCGCCGGTGGCGTTCTGGCAGGACGCCTGGCCGCGGTTGGCGGAGGCGGGCTCCAGCGACGCGGTGCCCAGGACGACGCCGCGCAGCGCGCTGGCGTCGCAGTTGAACGGGTTCGTGGCGGCCTGCGCGCCGGCCGGGGCGGCGGCGGCGAGTCCGGCGCTCGCGACGAGCGCGAGGGCGAGACGACGGCTGGGGTGATGTCGATGGGCCGTGGGACGGGCCATTGCAGTGCCTCCATGACTGCCGGGTTTCGGAGCTGCCAACCCCGCGACGGGCGGGAGGTTCCGGCGCGGTGGACGGCCCTGGACGGATATCGGCAGGCGGGTCCCCGGCCTGAAGGGCTATCCGTCCAGCAGGTCGGTGATCCGGCGGCCCTGGCGTCGGCGCTCGAGCGCGACGGGCAGCGCGCCGTCGCCGGTCGGCGCCGCTCCCGGGGCGGGCTCGCCGGTGCGCCGGTCCAGCCCGGAGCGCCGGTCGTCCGCGGCGCGCGGTCCGGGGATCCAGAGGATCGCCTCGGGACGGGCGGGGTCGCGCTGCGCGCGGCTGACCGACGCGCGGCGCTCCCAGGCGGGCGCCTCGGTCGCGGGGGCGGGGAGGCCGAAGAGGCCGCGCAGCTCGCGGTCGACGCGGGGGCTGAGCACGCCGTGCTCGGGCAGCCGCGGCCCACGGTCGATCTGCCGGCCGGGGTAGGGGCACCACACCCGGCCGCCACCGGCGACCGCGCCCTGCACGGGCACGGCGCACAGCCCGCCGCTGCGCCCGCGCCGACGGACGAGGAAGAAGCGGTTGTGCCCGTCGTGGCGGGAGACGAGGATCGCGGCGATCGTGCCGATCCGGCGTCCCTCGACGTCGTCGATCCGTGCGCCGGCGAGCGCGTGCACGTCGTCGTCGTGGCGGACGGCGCGCATGCCCGGCGGGAAGCCGTACATGCGCCCGCCGGGGCCGTACATGGTCTCGCTCATCCGTGGCGTCCCATCCGCCACGGGATTCTAGTGCAACAGTGACCGCTGTCGCAGGAACGCGATCTGGGCGGCGGCGAGCCGCGCGGGCTCCTCGCCGACGAACGGATCGAAGTGGTCGTGGTCGTAGCGGTGCAGCTCGGCGTGCGGCGCGCGCCGGGCGAGCGCCTCGATCCCGGCCGCGGGGGCGCTGACGTCGCGCTCGCCGAGCGCGATCCACACCGGCACGCGGATCCGTGCCGCGGTGATCCACGGGGCGTGCAGCGCGACCGTGGCGAACAGCCCGGGCGAGATCTCGTTGCGCCAGGGCGAGCCCGCCGGGACGGCGCGGGCGAAGCCGTCGGCCTCGCCGGGGAGCGTCATCGCGGCGCGGGAGCCGGGCTGGGCGGTCACCGGGATCGTCGTGTGGCGGCCGGCGAGGTCGGCGAGCGCGCGCGGCAGCAGCCAGGCGATGTCGGCCGGGCCGGCGCTCAGCACCCGGCGGGGGCCGTCGACGAACGGGCAGACGAGGAGCCCGGCCGCGAGGCCGTGGTCGCGCTGCAGGAGCTTCGTGACGTGCCCGCCGGAGAAGCTGAAGCCCCAGGCGACGACGCGCGCGGGGTCGACGTCGTCACGGCCGCGCACGTAGGCGAGCGCGTTGCGCCAGTCCTCGAGCTGCTCGCCGGCCCGGAACCGTTGGCGGGGCGTGCCGCCGCTGTCGCCGAGGAAGCGGTGGTCGAAGACGAGCACGCCGGCGCCCGCGTCGCTGAGCGCCTGCGCGTAGGCGGGCAGCCCGTCGTGGCGGGTCATGCTGAAGCCGTTGGCCATCACGACGCAGGTACCGCGCTCCCCGTCGGCGCGGCCGGCGGCGGGGTACCACCAGGCGGCGATCCGCTCGCCGCCGCTGGTGAACCAGACGTCCTGGCGAGTCACAGCACGAACTTCCCGTTCTCCTGGAAGACCTCGCCGTCGGCGGTGAGGCGGCCGCCTCCGCGCAGGTCGCAGATGAGGTCCCAGTGCAGCGCGCTGCGGTTCTTTCCGCCGGTCTCGTCGTAGCTGCGTCCGAGCGCACAGTGCACGGTGCCGCCGATCTTCTCGTCGAAGAGGATGACGCCGACGGGGCGGTTGATCCCGAAGTTCGTGCCGATGCCGAGCTCGCCCAGGCGGCGGGCGCCGTCGTCGGTCGCGAGCGCCTGCTGGAGGTACGCGTCGCCGACGTCGGCGCGGGCCTTGACGACCTCGCCGTCGCGGAACTCGAGCTCGACGCCGGACACCTCGACCCCGGCGGGGGACGACGGCACGTCGAAGCGGATGTGCCCGGTGGCGCTGCGCTCGTGCGGGCCGGTGAAGACCTCGCCGGAGGGCATGTTGCGCTTGCCGTCGGAGTTCACCCAGCCGCGCCCCTTGACCTTGAGCCGCAGGTCGGTGCCCGGTGCCTCGATCCGGATCTCGCTCGCCGGCGCGACGCGCCGGATGAGCTGGTCCTGGAAGTGCCCGAGCTCGTTCCAGGCCGCCACCGGTCCGGCGGGCCGGTCGAGGAACAGCGCGCCGCGCACGAACGTCGCGAACTCGGTGAGGCTCATGCCGGCGCCCGCGGCCAGCGACGCGGTCGGCCACAGGCTCGTGCACCAGCGCTTCTTCATCGTCGCCTCGGAGACGGGCCCGCGGGCGCGGCGGGCGCGCATGAGCTTCTGCGGGTCGAGGCCCTGGAGAGCGTGCACGTCGTCGGGGGCCTGGATCGCCACGGTCGCGTCGAGCTTCTTCGCCTCGGTGAGGGTCAGCTGCGGGAAGTCGTCGAGCTGCCAGTCGGCGGCGTGCTCGTAGTACCCGCGGGTCTGTCCCGGGAGCTCGACGCGCAGCAGCGGCCAGCCCTCACGCTGCAGGATCGCGCGCTGCAGCTCCAGCAGCAGCGGGGCGGCGAGCGTCGTCGAGCGGACGGTGACCTGCTGGTGGGGCTCGACCTCCAGGCAGTAGCCCGCGATGAGGTCGGCGAACGCGGCCGGGTCGACGATCCCGGCGACCGTCGCGGTGTCCTCCTCGTGGCTCACGCGGCCGCCCAGCCCGCCGCGAGCGCATCGAGCGCGGGGGCGGCCTCGCGCCCGAGCAGCGTCGCGAGCGCGGTGACGAGCCGCTCCTGTGGCTCGGGGTTCGCGCCGACGCCCATGACCCCGACGCGCCAGAGCCGGCCGGCGAGCGGGCCGAGGCCACCGGAGATCTCGATGCCGTGGTCCTGCAGCAGCGCGCCGCGGACGGCCGCCTCGTCGACGTCCGGCGGGGGCGTGACCGCGAGCAGCGGGTGGAGCTGCTCGCCCTCGGGCGCCAGGCGCGGCAGCCCGAGCACCGCGAGCGCGTCGCGCAGCGCGGCGTGCGCGGTGGCGTGCCGGTCCCAGCGCGCCTGCAGCCCCTCGTCGTGGACGAGCTCGAGCGCCTCGTGCAGCGCGTAGACGCTGTTGATCGGGGCGGTGTGGTGGTAGGCGCGCGCGCCGCCCGCGGCGCCGCCGTCGCGCCAGTAGCCGAGCACCAGCGAGAGGTCGAAGTACCAGGAGCGCGAGCCGCCGTCGACGCGCTGCATCGCCCGGTCGCCGAGCGTGAACGGCGCGAGGCCGGGGGGCGCGTTGAGGCACTTCTGGCTGCCGCTGAACGCCGCGTCGACGCCGCTCGCGTCGAGGTCGAGCGGGTGCCCGGTGAACGAGGTCACGCAGTCCAGGAGGAACAGGGCGTCGTGCTCGCGGCAGGCGTCGGCGATGCCGTCGAGGGGCTGCGCGACGCCCGTGGACGTCTCGCCGTGGACGACGAACGCCGCGGCGGTGTCGCCCGCGTGGATCGCGGTGACGAGCTCCTGCGGGTCGATCGCCCGGCCCCACTCGGCGTCCACCCGCACGACGTGCGCGCCCTGCCGGCCGAGCGCCTCGGCCATCCGCTGCCCGAACAGGCCGTGGATGCCGCAGACGACGCGGTCCCCGGGCTGCACGAGGTTGGCGACCATGAGGTCCATGCCGCCGCTGCCGGTCGCGCTGACCGGGAACGCGACGCGGTTCGCGGTCCGGAACGCGGTGCGCAGGCCGTCGGCGACCTCGTCCATGAGGGCGCCGAACGCCGGGTCGAGGTGCCCGATCGTCGGCCGGGCGAGGGCGTCGAGGATCTGCTGCGGGACGGGCGACGGGCCGGAGCCGAGCAGCAGGCGATCAGGGACGGTGACGGGCATGGCGCAACCCTACGGGGCCGCGTTGTCCGGGGCGGAGCCTGTGGCGCTCCCAACCCGCCCTTGCGGTCGCCGCGGCGCCGCGGGGAGCATGCGGGCATGAGCTCCTCCGTCCCCCGCCACGACGTGATCGTCGTCGGCTCCGGTCTCGGTGGCCTGACGACGGCGGCGTGCCTCGCCGCGTGCGGCCGCTCGGTCCTCGTCCTCGAGCAGCACGAGATGCTCGGCGGCTGCTCGCAGGTGTTCCGCCGCCGCAAGGCCTGGGAGTTCGACGTCGGCGTGCACTACGTCGGTGGCTGCGTCCCGGGGTCCGACGGCCTCATCCCGACGGTCCTGCGCGGTCTCGGGGTGGAGGACCGGATCGCCTGGTCGCGGATGGACGACGCGGGGATGGACACGGTCCAGCTGCCCGAGCACGCGTTCCGGGTGCCGACCTCGTGGGAGGGCCTGGCCGACAACCTCGCCGCCGCGTTCCCGGCGGACGCCGACGGGCTGCGCCGCTGCGTCGCGTACCTGCGCCTGATCGGGGAGGGGTTCGACCGCATCAACGACGTGCCGCACGCCGTCGGCGCGATGCTGCCGCTCGCGCGCCGCCCGCTCGAGCTCGCGCAGATCGTGCGCGGCCTCGAACAGCCGATCACCGCGCTGTTCGCCCGCAACGGGCTGAGCCCGCAGGCGTCGGCGGCGCTGGTGTCGCTCGTGCACCTGCACAACACGCCGCCGGACCGCACGCCCGCCCTGCTCGTCGCCGCGCTGCTGCGCCACTACTTCAAGGCGGGGGCGTTCTTCCCGACGCAGGGCGGCCAGGTGCTCGCCGCGAACCTCACGGAGGTGATCCGCAGCCACGGCGGCGCGGTCCGGACGAAGGCGCGCGTGCGGTCGATCGACGTCGTCGCCGGTCGCGTGACGGGGGTGACGCTCGACGAGGGGGAGCGGATCGCCGCGGACGTCGTCGTCAGCAACGCCGACGCGCACCGCACGTTCCTGGACCTCGTGGGCCCGGAGCACCTGAAGGCCCGGACGGTGCGGCGGATCCGGCGGTTCGAGCGACCGCACTCGATCTTCTCGCTGTACCTCGCGGCCGACATCGACCTGTCGGCGACGCGGCCGGCGACGAACTACGTCCTGCACCGCCGCTACGACCAGCAGACGACCTTCGACCTCATGGACCGTGGCCGGTGGGACCCGGACGGCTGGCTGGCGATCAGCTCCCCGACGCTCAAGACCGGCGGCGTGCGGCACTTCGGCACGCCGGGCCACTCGTCGATCGAGGCGTTCACGACGGTCCCGGACGATCCGGCGTTCTGGGGCGGCGGCGATCCGTACGCGGGCGAGGACTACGAGGACCGGCCCGCCTACCAGGAGCGCAAGGCCGAGGTCGAGGCGGTGATGCTCGAGCGCACGCTGGAGGCCCTGCCGGAGCTGCGCGGGCACGTGGTCTGGCAGGAGTCCGCGACGCCGCAGACGCACGAGCGGTACACGCTCTCGCGGATGCCGTACGGGCCGCTGAACAGCAAGGAGCAGATCGGGCCGGGGCGGCGGCTGCCGGTCCGCACCGAGATCGACGGGCTGTACCTGGCGGGTGCGTCGACCGTGTTCCTGTACGGGATCGCGTTCACGATGCGCGGCGGCGTCGGCACGGCCTCGGCGATCGTCGGCCGCGACCTGATGGCGGCGTTCCACGGCGGCGAGGTGATCGCGGACCGCGCGGCGCTGCCCGACCACGGCCCCGACTGGGACCCGTTCTTCGTCTGCCGCCGGCATGCCGTCAAGCGGGGCCGCGCCCGCCGTGACGGGGAGGTCGTGTCCGCCGCATAGCATCGGCCGATGGGCGAGGACCTCGACGACGCGGCGCTGCGCGCCTTCGCGCTCGCCGCGCTCCCCGACCTCGAGGCGCTCACCGACGCGGTGTCCGCCGCGATCCTCGACCGCCAGCCCGAGCTGGCGGGCCCGGACGGCGCGCTGCGGGAGCTCGTGCGCTCCACCTCGCGGGCGAACGTGCAGGCGATCGTCACGACCCTGGCGGGCGGCATGCCGGCCGACGGACTCGACGTGCCCGAGGGCGCGCTGGAGCTGCTGGACCGGCTCGCCGCGCAGGAGGACGCGCTGCCGGTGATGCTGCGCGCCTACCGGCTCGGGGCGGCCGCGCTGCTGCTGCTGTGGCTCGACCGGATCGCCGCGAGCGGGGCCGACGCGGCGACCCATCACCGGCTGGCCCGCGCCTCGGCGGACCACCTGGCCCGGTACGTCGACCGGATCAGCGAGCTGATCGTGCGGCGCTGGTCGGCGATCGCCGCGGAGGCGGCGGTGTCCGGACGGCGGCGAGAGGCGCTGCTGCGCGCCCTGCTCGCCGGGGAGCCCGCGGACCCCGCGCTGCTCGACCACCCGCTCGACCGCGCGCAGGTCGTCGTCGCGGTCCGCGCGCCGACGGGCGGCCCGGCGGCGGCGGTCGGACGGGTCGCCGCGGCGCTCGCGGACCCGCCGCGGATGGGGCTCGACCTCGTCGACGGCGCGCACGTCAGCTGGTTCGCCGTGGGGACGGACGCGCGCCGGGCGGCGGCGACCGCGCTCGCCGCCGTACCGGCCGGGACCTGGTGCGTGGTCGCGACCGTCCGTCCCGGCGTCGGGGAGCTGGTGGGCGGTGCCCGTGACGCGCTGGTCGCGCTGCGCGCCCTGGAGCGGATCCATCCGGGCGGCGCCGCGGTCGCCTACCCGGACGTGGCGGTGCTCGCCGCGCTCCTGGCCGACGAGGACGCGGCGCGCCGCCTGGTCGCCACGGTCCTCGGGGAGGAGCTGGGCGCCGCGACGCCGCGGGCCGTGCGGCTGCGCGAGACGCTGCGGGCGTACTTCGACGCGGGGGAGCGCAAGACGGGCGCGGCGGCGCTGCTCGGGGTGCACGAGAAGACCGTCAGCCACCGGCTCGCGCAGGCGCAGGAGGCGCTCGGCGCGCCGCTGGCGCAGCGCCGGACCGACCTGGTGACCGCGCTGCTGATCGACCGCGCGCTCGCGGCCTCGTAGGGCGCCCGCCGCTCAGGGCGCCGGGACGTCCGGCAGGTGCTCGGCGAGGTGCTGGCGCAGGCCGTCGCGGATCGCGTGGCGCTCGTCGCGGGTGGCGACGCGCAGGCGTCGCAGCAGGTCCTTCTGCCCGCTCGTGGCGACGCCGGCGACCTCCCAGCGGACGACGAGCCGCTCGAACAGGAACTCGACGGCGCGCGCCCAGCGGTCCTCCTGGGTGGCGGCGGCGGTGGAGCGGAAGCCCTTGAGCAGCTGGTCGTACTCGCTGCGGGTGCCGGGGGACATGCCGAGCCGCAGCGTCAGGACGCCGTGCTCGCCGATCGTCCGGGTGACCTCGGGCTCGGCGTCGAGGTCGAGGTCGAGGTCGATCCCGAGGTCGGCGAACGAGGACGGTCCGTCGTCGGCGGGGCCGCCGCGGCGGCGCGAGCGCTTGCCCATCAGGTCGTCTCCGCCGCACGCAGGAGCTGGGACTCCACGTCGCCGCTGATGCCCTCGGCGTGGCCCGGCCACGCGGCCGCGGGCCGGAGCGCGGCGAGCTTGCGGATCGAGGCGCGCGCCTGCTCGTGGTCGAGGTTGAACGCGCGCAGGGGCACGCGCGGCGCGCCGTGCTGCCCGGTCTCGGGATTGGCGGTGTAGAAGACGTCGCTGCTGAGCGCGAGCCGGTCGGAGGACCGCCAGAGAGCGATGAGCCCGTCGGCGTGCCCGGGGCAGTGGACGACCTCGAAGCCCGCGACCGCGTCGCCCTCCTGGACGGTCCCGGCGATCTCGACGGGGCCGCCGTCCCACGTCTTCAGCAGGTGCGGGTACAGCCATCGCGCCGGCGGCTTCAGCAGCGAGAGGTCGAACCCCGAGAAGCCGCCGTCGCCCTGCGCGATGGCGACGTCGTCGGGGTGGCAGAGCACGGGGACGCGCAGGCCGGGCGCGGCGCCGCGGTGGTCCTGATGGCCGTGCCCGAGGACGACCTGCTTGATGCCGCCGAGCGCGGCGCCGGCCCGCGCGACCGCGGCGGTCATCGCGCGGATGCCGGCGTCGAAGACGACGATCCGGCCGTCGGCGGGGTCGCGCACGAGGTAGACGTTCATCGACCGCGGGACGCCGCCGCGCACGAGCCACACGCCGTCGGCGATCTCCTCCGGGCGGCTGCCGGCCAGGCGGCGGGTCGCGCGGGTCCGCGCGTTGGCCGCGGCGGCGAGCCGTCCGTAGGCGGGGGTGCCGGGCTCGGGCAGCAGGCCGATCTGCCGCGCGAACGTCATGCCGTCGGTGTACGCGTTGTTCTCAACGATCAGCCCGTCGCGGACCTGCAGCTCGTCGATCCCCTCGAGCCTGATGCGCGCGCCGGTGGCGGCGATCCCCTGGTAGGCCTGACCGGTGAACGTGCCGGTCGCGACCCAGCGCACGGCGACGCGCTCGCGCTGCACGGTCTTGGCGACGACCTCGAACCGCAGGTCGGGCACGGCGGCGAGCAGCCCGCCGAGGAAGGCGCGGACGCCCTCGGGGGCGACGGTGTCCACCTGTCCGCGGACGTGCTCGCGTCCGCCCGGCGCCCAGAGCGCGACGGCGGCCTCGAGATCGTGTCGGGCGATCGCGTCGAAGTACGCGTCGGCGACCTTCGTCGGGGTGGCGGCCATCGCGAAATCCTAGACTCCCGGCGGTGTCCTCCCCCTCCCACAAGCGCGAGGTGGGGCGTGGCGAGCGCGTCATGCCCGGCGTCTGGCGTCTGCGTCTGCCCCTGCCGTGGCCCGGTGTGCCGCACGTCAACGCCTGGGCGGTCGCCCGCGGTGACGGGATCGTGCTGTTCGACTGCGGCATGCACGAGCCGGGGTCGCTGGCGCACCTGGAGCGCGCGCTCGCGCAGGTGAACCTGCGGCTGGAGCACGTGCGCCTGCTGGTCTGCACGCACGCGCACTCCGACCACTACGGGCAGGCCGCCGCGATCATGGCGCGCAGCGGCTGCGAGCTGTGGATGCACCCGGCGGTGGAGCACATGACCGCCAACGCGTCGGATCCGGACGCGGCGATCGAGCGCCGGATCGAGGTGGCGTTGCAGTCCGGGGTGCCGGAGGCGCCGCTGCGCACGTACGCGGCGGAGGCGAAGACGCGCGGCTACGGGATCGAGGAGGTCGTGGTGGCGGACCGCGACCTGGTCCCGGGCGTGGTGGTGGAGACCGACCTGGGGCCCTGGACCGTCCACGAGACGCCCGGGCACGCGCCCTCGCACGTGTGCCTGCACCAGCGCGACCGGCGGCTGCTGATCAGCGGCGACCACCTGCTCGGCCGGGTGTCGCTCTACTACGACTACGGCTACTCGCCGGACCCGGTCGGGGAGTTCCTGTCCTCGCTGGACGTCGTCGAGCGGCTCGACGCGCGCCTGTGCCTGCCGGGGCACGGCCGGACGTTCACCGACGTCCAGGCGCACATCGACGCCAACCGCGAGCTCGTGCACGAGCGGCTGGACCGGGTGCAGCTCGTGCTCTCCGAGCACGGGCCGATCACGGCGTTCGACGCGCTGCCGCGCGTGTACGGGGACGCGACGAGCGCGCTCAACGCGGCGTGGCGGATGACGGAGACGCTGTCGTACCTGACGCACCTCGAGGCGCTCGGCCGGGCGGCGCGGGTCGCGGGCGAGCAGGGCGCTCCGGAGCGGTGGGAGGTCGCCCCTACCCAACCTTGACACGACCGTGTTAAGGTTCGCCGCGAGATGAGGATCGACGAGCTTCTCGCCCGCAACGGCGACCCCACGTTCTCCTTCGAGTTCTTCCCGCCGAAGACCGAGGCGGGGGAGGAGAACCTCTACGCGGCGCTGCGCGAGCTGCAGCCGCTGGAGCCCGCGTACGTCAGCGTCACCTACGGCGCCGGCGGCAGCACCCGCGAGAAGACGATCGAGATCGTCTCCACGATCAAGGAGAAGTTCGGCCTCGAGGCGATGGCGCACTTCACCTGCGTCAACGCCACGACCGACGACCTGCGCGGCGCGCTGGACCAGCTGCGCGACGCGGGCGTCGAGAACGTCCTGGCCCTGCGCGGCGACCCGCCCGCGGGCGAGACGCGCTGGACGAAGACCGACGGCGGCCTCGAGTACTCGCGCGAGCTCGTCGAGCTGCTCGCCGCGGAGTACCCGGAGTTCGCGATCGCCGGTGCGGCCTTCCCGGAGACGCACATCGACGCCGTCTCGCCCGAGGCCGACCTCGAGTACCTCAAGCAGAAGGTCGACGCGGGCGCGACGTTCCTCGTCACCCAGCTGTTCTTCGAGAACCGCTTCTACTTCGACTTCGTCGAGCGCGCCCGCGCGGCCGGGATCACCGTCCCGATCATCGCCGGGATCATGCCGATCACGAACGTCGAGGGCATCAAGCGGATGACGACGCTGTCGGGCTGCGCGCTCCCCGCGGGCCTCGAGCAGGCGCTGGACGCCCGCCGCGAGAACCCGGAGGCGGTCGCCGAGCTCGGCGTCTCCTACGCGACGCTGCAGTGCGCCGACCTGCTCGCCGGCGGCTGCCCCGGCATTCACTTCTACACGCTCAACCGCTCGCCCGCGACGCGCGCGATCCTCAGTGCCCTGAAGCTCTGGCGCCCGTGGGAGCGCGCGACCGGCCTCGCCGTGCCGCCGGAGAAGGCGACCGCCTGAGGCGCCCGGGTCACGGCCCGAGCTCGATCTCCAGGCCCTCCGCGACCAGCGGTCGGCCGTCGAGCTCGTACTGCACGTCCACCGAGTCGTCCTGGCGATAGGTCCCGACGCCCCACGCGCCGAGGAACCAGCGCCAGCCGCTCACCCGGTCCTTGCGCAGCTCGCGCCCGGGGAAGACCAGGAACCCGTCCTCGACGAGATAGTCCTCGCCCTCCCGCTGCGGCACGCCGCTGACGAACACCCGGAACGGCGGTCGCACCTGCGGCGGGAGGCGGACGATCGAGCGCGGGCCCGGCATCCCCGAACCGTACCTTCCAGAGCCCCCCATGAACGACCTCCACGAGACCGACGAATCCCGCCTGCGCGGCCTGCGACGGATGCAGGCGGTGGCGCTCGGCCTGCTGCTGCTCGCCGCCGCCGTCTACGCGCTGACCTTCGGGCAGGACGGCGCGCTCGGCTACGTCAACGCCGCCGCCGAGGCGTCGATGGTCGGCGCCGTCGCGGACTGGTTCGCGGTGACCGCGCTGTTCCGTCACCCGCTCGGGCTGCCGATCCCGCACACGGCGCTGATCCCGCGGCGCAAGCAGCAGCTCGGCCGCAGCCTCGAGTCGTTCGTCACCGAGAACTTCCTCACCGCCGAGATCGTCCGCGACCGCGTGCTCGACGCGGAGCCCGCCCGTCGCGCCGGCACCTGGATCGGCCGCCCCGAGAACGCGGCGCGCGTGGTGCGCCGCGCCGCGCCGACGCTCGCCCGGGGTCTCGACGGCCTGCAGGAGGACGAGGTCCGCGCGATCGTCGAGCAGGCCGTGCTGCCGCGCCTGGCCAACGAGTCGCTGGCCCCGGTCGTCGGGCACGTGCTCGAGCGGGTCCTGGACGACCGCGCCCACACGGTCGTCGTCGACCTCGTGATCGTCGAGACGCACGACTGGCTCGTCGACAACGCCGACACGGTCACCGAGCTCGTCACCGACCGGCTGCCGGAGTGGTCGCCGCGGTTCGTCGAGCGCGGCGTGTCCCGTCGCGTCTACCGCGAGTTCGTGCGGTTCGTCGCCGAGATCCGCGACGACCCGCACCACCGGGCGCGCGCCGCCGCCGACGAGCTGCTGCGCCGCCTCGCCCGCGACCTGCAGCACGACCCGCGCACCCGCGCCCGGGCCGACGAGCTCAAGCGCCGGATCCTCGCCGGCCGCGCCGCGGCCGACGCGGCGACGTCGCTGACGCTCTCCGTGCGGGAGGCGCTGACCGCCGCGCTGCGCGACGAGCGCGGCGCCCTGCAGGAGCGCGCGAGCGTCCTGCTCGCCGACCTCGGCGCCCGGCTCCTGGCCGACGACGCGCTGCGCGCCCGCGTCGACGAGCGCACGGCGGAGGCCGTCACGTCCCTCGTCGACACCTACGGGGCCGAGCTGACCACCGTCATCACGCACACGATCGACCAGTGGGACGGCGACGAGGCGGCGCGACGGCTGGAGCTGATGGTCGGCCGCGACCTGCAGTTCATCCGCATCAACGGCACCGTCGTCGGCGGCCTCGCGGGCCTGCTGATCCACGCGCTGTCCGAGCTGCTCTGAGCGCCCGCGCGACGGGCGCGGGCCCGTCGGCGCCGGGTCGTACCCTTGCGGGCCCGTGGCGTCCCGGCCCTCGCACGACATCCCGTACACGATCCGTCGCTCGCCGCGGGCGCGGCGCGTGCGGGTGACCGTCGACCCGCGGGAGGGCGTCGAGGTCGTGCTCCCGGCCCGGGCGCGGGAGGCCGAGGCGGAGCGCGCGATCGTCGAGCTGCGCCCGTGGATCGAGCGGCGCCTGGCCGAGCAGGCCGCGCTGCTCGCGCGGTTCGAGCGGCCGCCGGGCGTCGTCCCCTACCTCGGCTTCGACCTGTGGCTGCGTGAGGAGCCGGGCCGCACCCGCGTGCACCGTCGCGGCGACGTGCTGCTCGTCCCGCCCGCCGCGGCCGGGCAGCGCGACGCGCTCGAGCGCTGGTACCGGCGCGCCGCCCGCGGCGAGATCGGGCCGCGCGTCGACGCGGCCGCCACGCGCCTGGGGCGGACCGTCACGCGGCTGACGATCCGCGACCAGAAGACCCGCTGGGGCTCGTGCACCTCCGACGGGGCGCTGAGCTTCAACTGGCGGCTGCTGCTGGCGCCCGAACCGGTCCTCGACTACGTGATCTGGCACGAGGCGTGCCACCTGGTCGAGATGAACCACGGCCCGCGGTTCTGGGCGCTCGTGGCCCGGCACTGCCCGGGCTACCGCGAGCCGCAGCGCTGGCTGAAGGCCAACGGCGCCGGGCTGCACCTGTAGGCCGGGCGCCTCGGCGCGCGATCCGCGTTCGCCGCCGCGATGCGCCGGGTACCGAGCGGCAGGCATGCGCCGGGTCACCGCACTCACCCTCGTCCTGCTCGCCACCGTCGCGCTGTCCGCGTGCGGGTCGGGCGAGGACTCCGGCTCTCGCACCCTGACCTGGTTCATCGCCAAGCAGCCCGGCGGTGCGCTCGACGTGCTCGCCGACCGCTGCAGCCGGCAGTCCGACGGCCGCTACCGGATCCGGCTCGAGTACCTCCCCAGCCAGGCCGACCAGCAGCGCGAGCAGCTCGTCCGCCGCCTCGGCGCCGAGGACGACACGATCGACATCATCGGCGCCGACGTCGTCTGGACCGGCGAGTTCGCGAACGCCGGCTGGCTGCGCCCCGTTCCCGCCGCCCGGCGCGCGACGCTCACCCGCGGCGTCTTCGACAGCGTCCGCCGGACGGCGACCTTCGAGAACCGCCTGTACGCGGCGCCGCTGTGGTCCAACACGCAGCTGCTCTGGTACCGCAAGGACCGGGTCGACCGGGCGCCGCGCACCTGGGACGAGCTGCTCGACGAGGCCGACCGGCTCGGCGACGACGGGGTCGTCGCGATCCAGGGCTCCCGCTACGAGGGCCTCGTCGTGCTGGCGAGCGCGCTGATCAACTCCGCCGGCACGCGCGTCCTCGACGGTCCGGACCGCCTCGGCCTGCGGCGCGCCCCGACCGTGCGCGCCCTGGAGATCCTCGCGCGCCTCGCCCGCACCCACGGCACCGCCGACATCGACACCTCCGACGAGGACTCGGCGAGCAAGAGCTTCGAGGCGGGCACCGCGACGTTCGAGCTGAACTACCCGTTCGTCTACCCGGCCGCGAAGGCCAACGCCCCGGCCGTGTACGAGCAGATGGCCGCGGCGAAGTACCCGCGCGTCGACCCCTCGCGGCCGAGCAACCCGCCGCTGGGCGGCTTCAACCTCGGCGTGTCGTCCTACGCGAAGGACCCGGACCGCGCCTGGGACGCGATCGAGTGCCTCGTCTCGTCGCGCAACCAGCTCGAGGTCACCAAGCGCGAGGGCCTGCCGCCCGTGCGCCCCGACCTGTTCGACCGTCGCACGGTGAAGGACGCCTACCCGGGCTTCGCCCGCACGATCCGGGAGTCGATCGAGGACGCGGAGCCGCGCCCGTCGGAGTCGCCCGCCTACCAGGACGTGTCGCTGGCGATCCAGCGGGCGCTGCACCCGCTGACGAAGCTCGACCCGGCCAAGGCCTACGACGACCTGCGCGAGAAGGTCCAGCAGGCGATCGACCGCGAGGGGCTGCTGTAGATGGCCCGCGCGTCGGGCCCGAAGCCGGTCCTGTCCGAGCGCGCCCGCGCCGAGCGGCGGCTGGGCCTGCTGCTGTGCGCCCCCGCGGTGGCGGTGATGCTGCTCGTCACCGCGTACCCGATCGGCTACGCGGTCGTCCTCTCGCTCCAGGAGAAGGACCTGCGCTTCCCGGGCGAGGGCGGCTTCGTCGGCCTGGCCAACTACGTCACGGTCCTCACCTCGGAGCTCTGGTGGACCGCGCTGTTCAACACGGTCGTGATCGCGGTCGTGTCGGTGGCGATCGAGCTCGTGCTCGGCCTCGCGCTCGCGATGGTCATGCACCGGGCGATCTTCGGCCGCGGCGTCGCGCGCACCGCGGTCCTGATCCCGTACGGCATCGTCACGGTCGTCGCCGCGTTCGCGTGGTTCTACGCCTTCGACCCGTCGGCGGGGTTCGTGAACGGGCTGCCGTTCGTCGACGACGACAAGGCCTGGTTCGGGGAGCGGTTCTCCTCGATGGTCGTGATCGTCATGGCGGAGGTCTGGAAGACCACGCCGTTCATGGCGCTCCTGCTGCTCGCCGGTCTCACCACGATCGACGAGAGCCTCTACGAGGCGGCGAAGGTCGACGGCGCGAACGCGTGGCAGCGGTTCACGCGGATCACGCTGCCGCTGATGCGGCCGGCGATCCTCGTCGCGCTGCTGTTCCGCACGCTGGAGGCCTTCCGGGTCTTCGACTCGATCTTCGTGATGACCCGCGGCGCGCAGGACACCGAGTCCGTGTCGATCCTCGGCTACAACCAGCTCATCTCGCGGTTGAACCTCGGGCTGGGCTCGACCGTGTCGGTGCTGCTGTTCGTCCTCGTCGTGGCGATCGCGGTCGTCTTCACGCGCGGCCTCGGCACCCAGGCCCCGGGCCGGGAGGTCTAGCCGTGCGGTCCACCGGTCGCGAGAAGCTCTTCTGGACCGTCGGCCTCGCGGCCGTGCTGATCAGCGCGCTGACCCCGGTCCTGTGGCTGCTGATGCTGTCGTTCAAGACGCCCGCGACGGTCGGGGACGGGCGGCTCGTCCCGGCGCAGTGGACGCTGGACAACTACACGACCCTGTTCGAGGGGGGGCTCGACTCGCCGCTGCTGCGACCGCTGATCAACTCGATCCTCATCGCGCTGATCGCCACGTCGATCGCGATCGTGCTCGCGTCCTTCACCGCCTACGCGATCGCGCGCCTGGAGTTCCCGGGCCGTCGCGCGATCCTCGCCGGCGCGCTGGCGATCGCGATGTTCCCGCCGATCTCCACGGTCGGCCCGCTGTTCGACATGTGGCGGGCGCTGCACATCTACGACACGTACCTCGGGTTGATCATCCCGTACCTGACGTTCGCGCTGCCGCTGGCGATCTACATCCTCGTCGCGTTCTTCCGCGAGATCCCGTTCGACCTCGAGGAGGCCGCCCAGGTCGACGGCGCCACGCCGTTCCAGGCGTTCCGCAAGGTGATCGTGCCGCTCGCCGCCCCCGGCATGTTCACGGCGGCGATCCTCGTCTTCATCTTCTGCTGGAACGACTTCGTCTTCTCGATCTCGCTGACCTCGTCGGACGCGTCACGCACGGTCCCGGCGGCGATCGCGTTCTTCACCGGGGAGTCCCAGTTCACCGCGCCGACCGGCAACATCGCCGCCGCCGCGATCCTGGTGACGATCCCGATCATCGTCTTCGTCCTGATCTTCCAGCGCCGGATCGTGGCGGGGCTCACGTCCGGCGCCGTCAAGGGGTAGGTGGCAGCACACATGGCCGGCATCACGCTCGATCGCGTCAGCAAGGTCTACGACGACGGCTACGAGGCCGTCAAGGAGGTCTCGCTGGAGATCGCCGACGGGGAGTTCGTGATCCTCGTCGGGCCCTCGGGCTGCGGCAAGTCCACGGCGCTGCGGATGATCGCGGGACTCGAGGACATCACCAGCGGCGAGCTGCGGATCGGCGACGAGGTCGTCAACGGCCGGGCGCCGAAGGACCGCGACATCGCGATGGTCTTCCAGAACTACGCGCTGTACCCGCACATGACGGTGCGGGACAACATGGGGTTCGCGCTGAAGCTCGCCGGGGTGGCGAAGGAGGAGATCGACGCGAAGGTCACCGAGGCCGCGAAGGTCCTCGACCTCGACGCCCACCTGGACCGCAAGCCGTCCCAGCTCAGCGGCGGTCAGCGCCAGCGCGTCGCGATGGGCCGCGCGATCGTCCGGGAGCCGAAGGCGTTCCTCATGGACGAGCCGCTCTCGAACCTCGACGCGAAGCTGCGGGTGCAGATGCGCACGGAGGTCTCGCGGATCCAGGCGCGCCTGGGCACCACGACGGTGTACGTCACGCACGACCAGGTCGAGGCGATGACGCTGGGCGATCGCGTCGCGGTGATGCGCGCCGGCGTGATCCAGCAGGTGGACGCGCCGCGGGTGCTCTACAACGAGCCCGCGAACCTGTTCGTGGCGGGCTTCATCGGCTCGCCGGCGATGAACTTCTTCGCCGCGGACGTGACGGACGGCCGCGTGGTGCTGCCGTTCGGGGAGGTGCCGCTCCCGGACCGTCTGCGCGGCGTCGGCGACCGGCACGTCCTGGTCGGGATCCGGCCGGAGTCGTTCGAGGACGCGGCGCTCGTCGGCGAGCACCAGGAGGGCGCCGCGTTCACGTTCACCGAGACGATCGAGCTCGTCGAGTCGATGGGCTCGGAGCTCTACGCGTACTTCACCCACGAGAGCGGCCGGGCGGAGAACGAGGAGCTCGCCGACGTCGCGGCGGACGCGGGCCTCGGCGAGATCCCGTCGGCCGCCGACACGGGCCGTGTCACGGCGCGCCTGGCGCCCGAGTCCGAGGCGCGCGAGGGGCGGCCGCTGGAGCTGTGGCTGGACGTCGAGCGCCTGCACCTGTTCGACCCGGACACGGGGCGGCGCATCACGGGCTGATCGTCCCGGACGGCGGGCGTCCCGGCCGCCTAGGCGCCGAGCGCGCGCCGCAGCGCCCGGTAGGCGTCCTCGCGGCCCTGCGGCGCGACGGGCTGCTTGCGCACCCGGCCGGTCCAGGCCTGCGCCGAGCCGTCCCCGCGCACGTCGATGCCGGCGTGGCGCGGACCGCCGCGCAGCTCGCCGCGCACGACGACCTGGGCCTCGGGCGCGTAGTCGCGGCCGAGCACGGTCGTGTCGCCGGTGCGCCCGACGGCGGTGGCGGTGGCGCGCAGCTCGCGTTCGAGGACCGCGAGCGCCTCGTCGAGGTCCGGGCAGGGGTGCTTGTGCACCTTCCCGCGCACGCGGACGACGACGGTCAGCGCCATGTCAGCCGGCGCCGTCGGTCCGCTGGTCGGTGACGACGGGCGCCGCGCCGGGCTCGACGTCCTCGTCGGGGTCGACCTCGGGCGCACCCTCCGACAGGGCCCGCCGCCGGGGGATCCGGGCGGCGGCTGCCGCGGCCCGGTCGGCGACGGGCTTGGCCGACGCGCCGATGATCCGGCGCTCGGCCGCGCTCATGTCCGGCCACGCCGCGCGCAGGGCGGCGAGCGCCGCCTCGGCCTCGTCGAGCAGGTCGCGCGCGTGGGTGAAGACGCCCTCGTCGAGGGCCTCCTCCGCCTCGCCGATCTTCAGGCCGGCCTCGGCCAGCAGCTTCAGGTGGGCATCCATGGGGACGCCGACCCTAGCGGCCGCTCAGGCGGCGGCGAGCAGCTCGGGGATCTCGGCGCGCGGGCGGGTGCGCTCGGTGCCGAGGTCGAACACGAGGCGGACCTCGCCGCCGTCGCGGCGGATCTCGAGCACCGGCCCGGCGTTGCCGAAGAGGCGCTGCGCCCCGGTGTTCTCGGCGAGCATGATCGCCACGAAGCGGCGGATGCCGCGCTCGCGCCCGGCCTCCATCAGCAGCTCGAGCAGCTCGCGGCCGACGCCCTGGCCCTGGAACGGGTCACCGATCGTCATGGCGACCTCGGCCGCCTCCGGGTCGTCGGTCTGGCGGACGAACCGCGCGACCCCGACGAGCGTCGAGGGGTCGTCGGCGAGGACGGCGACGAGCGCCTCGTGGTCGACGTGGTCGACCTCGGTGAGATAGCGCAGCTCCCCGGCGGAGAGCTTGTTGCGGGTGGAGAAGAACCGCAGGTACGACGACTCGCGGGACAGCTGCGAGACGCCCCAGGCGATCAGGGCCTTGTCGTCGGGACTGACCGGCCGCACGAGGACGCGCCGGCCGTCGCGGAGCGACATGAAGCGATATCCAAGAAGTTGCGCGAACACCTACCCAACGGTACGCCGATCGGGGCGAACGTGTGTGCGTGCGGTCACCGACTGACGCCGGCGTCAGCTTCAGGCGCGCGTGAGCCAGAAGAAGAGCGGCGCGTCGCCCTTGCGGTCCATCAGCCCCAGGACGGTCCGCTCGTCCACCCGGCGGAAGTGGTCGAACACCGGGTGCTTGTCGTAGACCATCGTCGCGGTGACGACGCCGCGGTGCTCGACCGCGCGCAAGGTCGCCGCGCCGAGGATCGGGTTCGCCTCCCGGCCGCCGTCGGCGGTCCGGCAGACGATCGGGTCGACGTCGTCGCGACCCCGGAACGACTTGCCGGCCCACCCGAGCGCGCCGAGCTGCTGCTCGCCCGGGTGGCCGGTCACGATCACGCCGCCGTCCCACTCGCCCAGCATCTCCTCGCAGTCGACGGCGTCGAGCGCGTCGAAGAGGGCGTGGGCGTCCGCGACCGGCACGGGGGTCCCGCCGGCGGCGAGCTCCCGGAACCGGTCGGCGTGGGCGGCGGAGGGGGCCATCGGCCTAGCGGTCGCCGATCGGCACGTAGTCGAGCGTGCGGCCGCCCGTGTAGATCTGCCGCGGGCGGGCGATCTTCTGCTCCTTGTCCTGCGTCATCTCCAGCCACTGGGCGATCCAGCCGCTGGTCCGCGGGATGGCGAACAGCACGGGGAACATGTCGACCGGCATCCCGAGCGCCTCGTAGATGAGGCCCGAGTAGAAGTCGACGTTCGGGTAGAGCTTGCGGGAGACGAAGTACTCGTCCTCCAGCGCGATCTTCTCGAGCTCGACCGCGATGTCCAGGAGCGGGCTCGTGCCCGTGACCTCGAACACGTCCTCGCACGCCTTCTTGATGATCTTCGCGCGCGGGTCGTAGTTCTTGTAGACGCGGTGGCCGAAGCCCATCAGGCGCTCGTTGCCGTTCTTGACGCCCTCGACGAACGCCGGCACGTTCTCGAGCGTGCCGATGCGGCGCAGCATCCGCAGCACCGCCTCGTTGGCGCCGCCGTGCAGCGGGCCGTACAGCGCCGCGACGCCGGCCGCGACGGCCGAGTACGGGTCGACCTGCGAGGAGCCGACCGCGCGGACGGCGCTGGTCGAGCAGTTCTGCTCGTGGTCGGCGTGCAGGATGAAGAGGATGTCGAGCGCGCGCTCGATCCGCGGATCGGGCTGGTACTTCAGCTCGGTCATCTTGAACAGCATCCCGAGGAAGTTGCCCGGGTAGTTCAGGTCGTTGTCGGGGTAGACGTACGGCATGCCGCGCGCATGGCGGTAGGCGAACGCGGCGAGCGTCGGCATCTTCGCGATCAGCCGGACGACGTGGCTGTAGCGGATCTCCGGGTCGTCGATCTTGTTGGCGTCCGGGTAGAACGTCGACAGCGCGCCGGTCGTCGCCAGCAGCATCCCCATCGGGTGCGCGTCGTAGCGGAAGCCCTCGCAGAACTGCTTGAGGTTCTCGTGGACGAACGTGTGCGTCGTGATCTGGTAGGTCCACTCGTCGAGCTGCTTCTGGTTCGGCAGCTCGCCGTGGATGAGCAGGTAGGCGACCTCGAGGTAGGTCGACTTCTCCGCCAGCTGCTCGATCGGGTACCCGCGGTACTCGAGGATGCCCTTGTCGCCGTCGATGTAGGTGATCGACGACCGGCACGACGCGGTGTTCATGAACGCCGGGTCGTAGGTCATCATGCCGAAGTCGTCGTCGTTGACCTTGATCTGCCGAAGGTCGATCGCGCGGACCGTGTCGTCGGTGATCTCGATCTCGTACGTCTTGCCGGTCCGGTTGTCCGTGATGCTCAGCGTGTTCTGGCCGGTGCCTACGCCGGCGCCGTCCTGCTGGGTCTCGGTGCTCACTGACGTGCTCCTTCGGGGTCTCTCTCGGGGTCAGCCGCATACTAGTCGGCGTGGATAGCCTTCCCGCGCGATGGCGGCTCAATCTCCCTCTTCTACGGATCGGCGCGGGGTGATCGACCACGCGGCGCGCGACCGCGGCCTGTCGTGGCGGCAGCGCTGGCGGCGGCGCCGGCGGATCCCGCCGTTCGGCGCGTTCGGCGCCGGGTCGACGATCGGCTGGCCACGCACGGTCACGCAGCCGGAGTGCGTGTTCATCGGGGCCGACGTGCACCTGGGCGACTACACGTGGTTCGCGCTGACGCAGGACCGCTCGGTCCAGGTCACCCAGGGCGATGCGGTGCCCCGGCAGGCGTTCGACCCGCGGCTGACGATCGGGGACCGCACGCGCTTCGGGCGCGACCTCACGATCGCCTGCCTGGGGGAGGTGACGATCGGCGCCGACGTGCTCGGCGGCGACCGGATCCTCATCGGCGACACCTACCACGACTACCGGGACCCGGACACGCCGGTCGCGCAGCAGCCGATGGCCGCGCCGCGGCCCGTGCGGATCGAGGACGGCGCGACGCTCGGCACCGGCGTGATCGTCAACCCGGGCGTGACGATCGGGGCTGGCGCGGTGGTGCGTCCGGGCTCGGTGGTGACGAAGGACGTGCCGCCGGGCGCGCACGTCGGCGGCAGCCCCGCGCGGCCCGTCTGAGGACGCCCGCGCCCCGTCGCGCGGGCGCGCGCGGACGTCGCGCATCGGCGGTCGCTCGACGCCGCGCGCGCGAACCCGCGATCATCGGAGCCGTCATGAGCGTCGAGGATCCCCAGACCACCCCGCCCGCCCCCGACGAGCCGGCCGGCGAGACGCCGTCGGCGGACGCGGCCGCCGCGCCGCAGCCGCCCGCCGCCGAGGTGCCGCAGCCGGCCGAGCCGGCGCCGCCCGCGGAGGCGCCGACCCCGGTGGTCCCCGAGACGCCCGTCCCGGCCACGCCCGCGGAGCCCGCGACGCCCGCGGAGCCGGTGCCGAGCGTGCCGGAGCCCGCCCCGGCCGAGGTGCCGACGCCCGACCCCGCCCCGGTGCCGGAGCCCACCCCGGCCCCCGAGCCCGCCCCCGCTCCCGAGCCCACCCCGGCCCCCGAGCCGACCCCGGAGCCGGCGCCCGCGCCCGAGCAGGCCGCCCCGGCGGCGGAGGGCGACGCCCCCGCCGGTGACGCCCCCGCAGCCGGCGAGCAGCGCGGGCAGTCCGTCGCCG
This sequence comes from Paraconexibacter algicola, assembly GCF_003044185.1. GTDB lineage: Bacteria > Actinomycetota > Thermoleophilia > Solirubrobacterales > Solirubrobacteraceae > Paraconexibacter > Paraconexibacter algicola. The sequence goes on along the minus strand of NZ_PYYB01000001.1, from coordinate 660,880 downwards.
AGATCCAGGCGATCTCCTCGTCGGTCGACCCGTCGATCCCGACGCGGCCGATCGCCGTCGCGCGGCCCGGCGAGCAGCCGCGCCTGCGCGGCGCCGGCAAGAAGGCCGCCAAGGCCGCCCGCAAGCCGGGCCAGCCCGGGCAGCCCGGCGGTGGCAAGCGGCCGCGCCCGAAGCGCCCGCCGATGAAGCCGATCGAGGGCCCGCTGCCGTTCGACGACCTGCGCGACGCCGGCCGCACGCTGCTCGAGCAGTTCGGCGGCCGCCGCGCCTGCCGCGACGCGGTCACCGCGCTGCACCAGAAGGAGCGCGACACGTTCGCGAAGATGCTCCGCGAGGCCGAGGACTGGCGCAAGGAGCTGCGCCGTCGCGGCGGCGGTGCGCTCGCGCACCGCGCCCTGGATCGGGCGCTCGCCTACCAGGTGCTCGCCACGGCCGAGAACCTCGACGTCTGCTTCGCGCTCCTCTCCAAGGAGGAGGCCGCGGAGGTCGCCGCCCTGCAGCCCGCGCCTCAGGGGCGCGGCGGTCGCGGCGGTCCGCGCCGCGGCGGGCCCGGCGGCGACCGCGGTGGCCGCGGCGGCGGCCGTCCCGGTGGCGACCGCGGCGGTCGTGGCGGCGACGGCTTCGACCGTCCGCGCCGTCCGCGCCGCGACGACAACGCCGAGCCCGAAACCTACACGTTCGCCGACGAGAAGCCGTCGAACTCCCCGTTCGCCGGCCTGCAGATCGTCGACGCGGCCGCCGCCAAGGAGGCCGAGAAGAAGGAGCGCGAGGAGCGCCGCAAGAAGGAGCGCGAGGAGCGCATCCAGCGGCGCGGCTACTAGCCGGTGCGCGTCGCCCGGCGCTCCGGCGCCGGGCCGCCACGAGCGGCCACGCCCGTCACCGGGCGGGCCCGGGCGCTACCGCTGCGGCGTCGCCCGCACCGCGGTGTGCGGGATGCCCTTCAGGCGGATGACCACCTTCTCGCGGCCGCCGGCCGTGAGCAGCTCGCGCCAGGTCGCGCGCGACAGGACGGGCGGCTTGGGGTGCGAGGCGCCGATCGGCAGGAAGTAGATGCCGGTCTGCTCGACGATGTCGAACCCGGCCGAGCGCACCATGCGGCGGAACGCGGCCGCGTTGGGCTGCCACCACCACGACTGGTCCAGGCCCTCGAGCCGGGCGCTGGGCGTGCGCGGGCGCAGCAGCGACGGGAGCAGCTCGATCGTGTCCGCGATGATCGCCTCGCCGGAGCAGACGCTGCGCAGGGCGCTGAGCGCGCTGACCGGGTCGCGCAGGTGCAGCAGCAGCGAGCCGAGGAAGACGACGTCGAAGGTGCCGTGGACGGCGGGGTCGAGGTCGTAGACCGAGCAGTCGATCCGCTCGACCTTCGAGTCCAGCGCCTCCTTCGCCAGCCGGAACCCGGCCGCGTCCTTCTTGTACTGCTCGAGGTAGGCGAGCCGGTCGGCGTCCCGGTCCAGGCGCAGGCGCGCCTCCGGCGGCCAGTCCCAGCGCGACGGGTCGTCGAGGTCGATCGCCGTCACCGACGCCGCGCCGCGGCGCTCCATCTCGAACGCCCAGAACCCGTCCCAGGTGCCGACGTCCAGGCAGCGCTTGCCGTCCAGGCGGGCGGGGAGAGGGACCTTCGCGACCGTCGGCCGCGTGTCGAAGTGCCCGGCGGTCTCGATCCCACCCGGGAGATCCAGCGTGTGGTACCAGCTGAGGGCGGCAGCCCGCTCGGCGAGCGTCGCCTGGGCCGCTGCCGCGGTGGTGCCGTTGGTGGTGCTCATCGCTTCTCCCATCGATCCTTCATCTTGCGGCCGAACCGCTTTGCGCGGCGGACCGATGGTGCCATCTCCACGCGCGCCTTGAGGCGCGACTGCGCGTCCGGGAGCGCCGCGACCTCCGCCGCGTCGATCGACAGCGTCACCGCGCGCTCGGCGATGTGGTCGACCTCGGGCGCGTCGACGAAGATCCGGCGGTCCGCGGTGTCGACCTCGATCCCGTCGAACAGGTTCTCGCGGTCGAGCTCCAGGACGCGGCGGACCTTGCCGATCTCGACGCCGTCGGACGTGCGGACGACGGTGCCCCGGCGGAGCACCTTGAAGCTGATCGCCGGGCCGTCGTCGCGCCCGGTCACGCGGTGATGATCACGGCCGCCATCGCGGCGACCACGAGCACGACGGCCGTGCCGATCGTGGCGCGGGCGGCGCCGTCGGTGCCCGGGAAGTCGGGACGGGACATGCCGAGACCGGAGAGGAGCACCGCGAAGACGGCGAGGGCGGATCCCAGGACGTAGAAGAGCGTCTTGGACGTCTCCTCTGCTCCCTCGGTGGTGGCGATGGTGAGCAGTGCGTGCATGGGCGGCGAGACTAACCCACCGAGGACTGCGCGGGGCCGCCTTCGTAGCGGGACTCCGTCGCGTCGACCTGGCCGTGGTAGTGGCTGCCGAGCTCGGGGTGGCCGTACGGGCGCTCGGCGGGCCGGTCGAGCGTCATGAACGACAGCTGCGCGATCGGCTTGCCCGGCCACAGGACGATCGGCACGCGCGTGAGGTTCGTGATCTCGAGCGTCAGCGTGCCCTTCCAGCCCGGATCGACGAACCCGGCGGTCGCGTGCACGATCAGGCCGAGGCGGCCGAGCGAGCTCTTGCCCTCGATCCGGGCGACGAGGTCGGCGGGCAGCTCGACCCACTCCTCGGTGCGGCCGAGGACGAACTCGCCCGGGTGGATGACGAACGACTCGCCCTCCTCGCAGGTGACGAGCTCGGTGAGGTTCGTCGGCGGCTCCGCGAGGTCGATCGCCGCGACCCGGAAGTTGTGGAAGACGCGGAAGGTGTTCCCGAGCTTCAGGTCGACGCTGGCGGGCTGCACCATCGTCGGGTCCCAGGGGTCGATGCGCACGTGGCCCTCGTCCACGAGGCGCCGGATCGTCCCGTCGGAGAGCACGGAGGCGGTCATCGGCTGAAGTGTCGCACCCCGGGCGGACCGGGGCGGCGTCGAAACGTCCGCAGTTTGCGGGGCTCAGCCGCGGCCGCCGACACGGCGCCGCGCGACCGCGGGCGTCCGGGTGCGCGGGGGCGAGGGCAGCGGCGGGTCGCCGTGCGGACCGCGGCGCGGCGGGCGCGGGCGGGAGGAGGGGCCCTCGGGCAGCGGGGGCGTCTTCGTGCCGCCGTCCTCGCCGTCCGCCGGGGCCGGCTCGTCGACGTCCTTGATCGCCCGCCAGACGATCCAGAAGAGCGCGGCGATCGGGAGCTTCAGCACGACCATGAGGAAGAAGAACGTCCAGCCCACGTGCCCGAGGGTACCCGGGTGCCCTCGATCGATGGGGAAACCGGGCGCGCCGGGGGCGGGGCGACGGCGCGCGCCGGTCAGGCGGCGCGCACCGGCACGACCCCGGGCAGCAGCGCCCGCGACCGCGCGCCGCGCGAGGAGCGGGCCAGGCGCGCGCTGCGCGCCTGCAGCCGCGAGCGGCGCAGCTCGTGGGTCGCCTCGGCCTTCGCGTCCGCGGTGGCGGCGGCGAGCGCCTTGGCCTGCCGGTCGCGCTCCTGCGTCGCGGAGGCGGTCGCGGTCGGCGTCGTCCGCGCGCCGGTCGTGGTCGGCGCCGGCGCCGCGGCCCCGGGGGCCCGCCAGCGGTCGGCCGGGATCACGCGCCGCAGCGCGCCGGCGGCGTCGAGCGTGCCGCCCCCGATCGGCAGGACGGTGCGCCGCGCGCCGCCGACGACCGCGTCGCGCAGGGTGCGCCAGTCGGCCGTCGGGGCGACGCTGGCGACGAGCGTCGCGACGCCCGCGACCATCGGCGAGGCCATCGAGGTGCCGGTGCGCCACTCGTAGTCGCCGCCCAGCGCCGTGGAGAGGATGAGGTCGCCGGGGGCGGCGAGGTCGACCGGCGAGCCGAAGCTCGAGATCGACGCGAGCAGTCCCTCGACCGTCGTCGCCGCGACCGACACGACGTTGTCCAGCGGCGAGGCCGCGGGCCAGGAGGGCAGGATCGCCAGGTCGCGGTGCTGGTTGCCGGCCGCCGCGACCACGAGGATCCCGGCGTCCTGCGCGCGCTGCAGCGCGTCGTCGAGCACCGGGCTGCGCTGGTTGCCCGCGAGGCTGAGGTTGATGATGCGCGCGCCCTTGGAGATCGCGTAGTCGACGCCGCGTGCGACCCCGCCGGTGTCGCCGCCCGCACCGCCGTCGAGGACCTTCACGGGCATGATCCGCGCCCGCCACGCGACCCCGGCGGTGCCGATCCCGTTGCCGCCGCGCGCGGCGATGATGCCCGCGACATGTGTCCCGTGCCCGTTGTCGTCCTGCGGGACGCCGTCCCCGCTCACGACGTCGGCGCCGTGGACGTCGTCGACGTAGCCGTTGCCGTCGTCGTCGCGGCCGTTGCCGGGGATCTCGCCGGGGTTCGTCCAGAGGTTGTCGCGCAGGTCGGGGTGCGTGAGGTCGATGCCGGTGTCGAGGATCGCCACCACCACGTCGCCGCCGACGGTCTGGTCCCAGGCGCTGTCGATGCCCATCGGCGCGTCGCCGTCGAAGGCCCAGACGTCGGCCAGGCGCGGGTCGTCGGGCCGGACCGCGAGGGCCGGGGTCGCGGCGAGCGCGCAGACGACGAGCGTGACGAGGACGTGCAGGACGGTGCGCAGCGGCGCACCGACGCGGGAGCGGCGGAGCATCGGGTGCCTCCTTGGCGTTCGATGGGCGACCGTCCGTGGTCGCCGTGCTCCGGGGATCGGCGGGGGCGCCGCGGGCCCTCCAGCGTCCCGTCCGTGGGATGGACATGTGACGTAGGACGCAGATCCCCACTTCTTCGGGGTGGTCCGCGACCCCCTTGAACGCGTATCCTTGTCGCGGTTCCAACCGTTCCCCAACTTCTTCGAGCAACGAGGTCAGCAACCAGATGTCCGAGATCGCCAGCGCCACCGCCGTCAGCCGTGGTCGCCGTGCCGACGCCGTGCGCAACGCCAGCGCCATCGTCGACGCCGCCAGCCGCGTCCTCGCGGAGAACCCGTCGGCCTCGGTGCAGGACGTCGCCGTCGCCTGCGGCCTGCACCGCGCGACCGTCCACCGCCACTTCGCCTCGCGCGACGAGCTGATCCACGCCGTCCGCATCCAGGCGTTCCGCGAGACCCAGGTCGAGGTCGAGCGGCTCGCCGCCGACGAGTCGCTCGCCCCGATGGCGGCGCTCGAGAAGATCGCGCTCGCGCTCTTCGACGTCGGCGACCGGTACCGGATCTACCGCTTCACGACGATGCTCGGCCCGGGCATCGACGACGAGCGCGCCGACGTCCACGCCCCGATCGCGGTCGTGATCAAGCGCGCGCAGAAGGCCGGCGAGCTCCGCAAGGACATCACCGGCGCGATGCACGTCGCCGCGTTCGGCGGCCTCGTCTTCGGCATGCTGCCCGAGATCGCGGCGGGCACCGTCGGCCAGAAGAAGGCCGCGCGGATCGTCATGTCGATCATGCGGGGCGTCTAGCCCGACGCCGTCCCGCGGGACACGGCGCCCCCGGGCACCGTGCTCCGCCATCATCCGCGGCGATGCGTGCGCTTCCCGCCCTCCTCGCCCTGCTGACCTGTGCCGCCGTCCCCGCGACGGCGGCTGCGGCCAACCGCGACGTCACCCCCGGCGACAGCGTCCAGGCGGCCGTCGACGCCTCCGCGCCGGGCGACACCGTGACGCTGCTCCCCGGCCAGCACGCCGGCCCGGTGCTCGTCGGCAAGGACCTCACGCTCACCGGGGCGGGTGCCACCCTCTCCGGTGGCTCCCCGGTGGTGCGGGTGAGCGGCGCCGACGTCACGCTCGACCGCGTCGCGGTCGCGAGCGGCGCCGCCACCGGCGTGCGCGTCGACGGCGGAGCGGTCGCCACGCTGCGCGGCGTGTCGGTCACCGGCAGCTGCGGACCCGCGTGCCCGCCGCCCGCCGATCCGCTGGCGGTCACGGACGCCGGTGTGCGCGTGGTCGGCGCCTCCGCGGCGCTCGTCGGCGTCGCCGTCAGCGGGCACGCCGTGGGCGTCCGCGCGGCCGGAGCCGACCGCCTCGACGTCCTCGACGGCCGTCTCGCCGACAACGGGGCCGGGATCCAGGTGCTCGACGCCGAGGCCGGCGTCGGTCCGGCGGCGACCCAGGCCGTGGTCTCCGGCACCGCGATCACCGGCGGCGGACGCGCGGTCGAGGTGCGCGACACCGCGACCGGCGCCCCGCGACCGACCGTGACCCTGCGCGCCGACCGCATCGTCGGCATCGCGGGCACCGCGGTGGTCGCCGACGTGCCGGTCGACGCGCGCGGCGTCTGGTGGGGCTGCAACGGCGGCCCGGGCAGCCCGGGTTGCAGCACGGTCGACCCGTCGGTCGACGCGGCCTCGCCGCTGGTCCTGCGGCTCGCCGCCGGCCCGGGAGCGATCGCCACCGGCGGCGCCCGCGCGGCGCTCACCGCCGACGTCGTCCGCGACGCGGGCGGCACGGCCCTCGGGGCCGCGTTCCCCGACGGCACCCCGATCGCCTTCACGACCGATCTCGGGACGGTCACCCCCTCGTCCGCGGCGACCAGCGCGGGGGCGGCCGCCGCGGCGCTCGTCTCCGGCGAGCAGCCGGGGACCGCGACGGTCACCGCGACGCTCGACGGGCAGACGGTCGCCGCGCCGGTGACCGTCACGGCGCCGCCCGCCGTCCAGCCCGCCCCGCCGGCCGCGACCCCGACCCCGGCCGCGACCCCGACCCCGGCCGCGACCCCGACCCCGGCCGCGACGCCCACGGCCGTCCCGACCGGCGCGGAGTTGCTGGCCGCCGCGCGCAAGGCGATCGGGCGCAAGGTCTTCCGCCTCACCCCGACGCTCACGCCCGGGGTCGGCTACGTCGACCGGGCCGCGCGCAGCGGCGCCGGCACGATCACGGTCCCGAACCGGGACGTCGTCTCGCTGATGGTGCTCGCCTGCCCCGGGGTCGCCTGCGACGCCGGGATCAGCGCGCGCGTGCTGCGGACGGGCCGCACCGGGCGCCGCCTGACCTCCTACGCGCTGCGCCGGGCGACCTTCTCGCTGCAGGCGGGACGCCAGCGCGTCGTCGCGGTCCGCTTGACGAAGGCGCAGCGGCAGGGGATCCGGCGGGCGCGCACCGCGACGATGTCGGTCACCGTCGCGGTCTCCGCGCCCGACGGGCAGCGCAGCAAGCGGACCCTGCGGCTGCGCCTGCGGGTCGCTACTTGACGATGATCCGCCCGACCATGCTGCCCGGCGCGAACGAGCCGTCGGGCTCGGACTGGGCGTGGATCGTGCAGATGTAGGTGTAGGTGCCGGCCTTCGTGATGGCCGCGGTCGTCACGGTGCCCTTGGTGCGGTTGGACGCGGTCGCGCGCGACCGGCCGTTGACGACGAGCTTGAAGCGCTTGCTGCCGACCGGGGTGACGTTGTGGACGATCCCGTTGTCCGCCCAGCGGAAGCGGACCTTGCCGCCCTTGGAGATGCGCACCGTCTTCGGGGAGAAGGCGACGCCCTGCATGGTCACCGTCTTCGTCGCGGCGGCCGACGCGGTCGGGGTGGGCGGCCCGTCCTGCGCGGACGCGAGGGCGACCGGGACGAGCGCGGCGGCCGCGGCGCCGGCGAGGAGGGCGTGACGTGCGTGACGGGTCATGTCCATCACTGCGTGCGCGACGGCGCACCGGATCACGGAACGACGGAGGCCGTCGCGCCCAGGGCGCGACGGCCTCGCCGTTCCGTTCCGTTCCGGTACTGCGGTGCTACGACTTGAAGTACGGCGAGAGCGCCGTGGTGGCCTGCGCCAGCGTGACCGTGTCCGGCAGCGACTTCGTGACGCCCTTGCCACCGGTGGCGAAGGAGAAGAAGCCCTGGTGCGAGGCCTCGTTGGCCGCGACCTGCGCCGCGACGAGGGTGGTGGCCGCGTCGAGGGCGCCCGACTTGATCGCGCCGAGGTAGGTCGACACGAACGCGGTCTCGAGCGCGAGCGCGAACTTCAGGACGGCCAGCGGCGAGGCGACGGCCGACTTGGGCACCTGGAACTGCGGGACGGTCGGCTTGGCCGAGCCGAGCGCGTTGCCCAGGAAGTCGCGGTGGTCCTGCTCGTTCTTGAGCGCGGCCTTCAGGTACACGGCGTTGCGGCCCGTGAAGAACTTCTGGCCCTTCTTCACGCCGGTCCGCGAGTTGCTCTTGGCGAACTTCAGGCCGGCGCCCGCGGTGTAGACGAAGACCGCGAGGTTCTCGGCGATGAACGCCGTGTCGAGGATCTCCTTGGCGGTCGGGCCGGACGACTGCGCGTAGGTCGGCGTGGCCGAGGCCAGGACCGAGCCGCCGGCGACGAGGGCGAAGCCGCCACCCGCACGGCGGAGGAACTGCGCGCGGTTGGTGCCGTCCCAGTTGCGGAGATCGAGGTTGGGCGCGTCCTCGACCAGATGGTCGACGGCCTTGAGGTGATCGGTCAACGGACCCTCCGAAGGTCTGATGGTGTGTGGAACCTGCGGAGGGGCGTGCGACGAGGGACCGCCGCCGGTTCAGCGACGATCCCAAGCTGGCGCGAACGAACTCGCGATCGAGGTTTAGCCGCGGAGGGCGACGGGCGTGGCGTCGAACGCCGTCATGCCCTGGAGATCCGCGACGCGCGCCGCGATCTCGTCGCCGGTGAGCCGCTCGACACGCTCGGTCCCGAACTCCTGGACGTTGAACGAGGCGATCGCCGTGCCGTAGGCCATTGCGCGCTTGAGCACGTCGTGGGTGATCTCGCCCTCGGTCGCCGCGATCGAGCCGACGAAGCCGCCGGCGAACGTGTCGCCCGCGCCGGTCGGGTCGACGACGTCGGTCATCGGGTAGGCGGGCAGCGCGAACACGCCGTCGGCGGTGTAGAGCGCCGCGCCGTACTTGCCCTGCTTGCCGACGACCGCCTTCAGGCCCCAGCCGAGGATCTCCTGCGCCGCGCCGTAGGTGGTGGGCTTGCCGGTGAGCTGCTCGAGCTCCTCGTCGTTGAGGATCAGGCAGTCGACCGCCTTGATGGTCTTCTCGAGCGACTCGCGCGCGATGTTGATCCACAGGTCCATCGAGTCCAGGGCGGTGAAGCGCGCCTTCGTGCACTGCTGCAGGACGCCGTACTGGAGGTCGGGCTGGATGTTCGCCAGGAACAGGACGTCGGCGTCCTGGGCGGCCTGGGAGAGCTTCGGGTCGAACGTCTCGAAGACGTTGAGGTCCGTCTCCAGCGTCTCGCGCGAGTTGAGGTTCTCCCCGTAGACGCCCTTCCAGAAGAACGTCTTGCCGCCCGCGACGTGCTCGACGTCGTCGGTGTTGATCCCGCGCGTGCGCAGGGTCTTCCACGCGGCGTCGTCGAAGTCGTCGCCGACCGGACCGACCACGCGGATCTCGTCGAAGAACGACGCCGCGAGGGCGAAGTGGGTCGCGGCGCCGCCCAGCATGCGCTCGCGCTCCCCGAACGGCGTCTTGACGCCGTCGAAGGCGATGGATCCGACCACGGTCACGCTCATAGGCGGGCGAGGCTACCGTTCACGCCCTATGCGCGCCGTCCAGCAGACCGAGTTCGGAGGACCCGAGGTCCTCCACGTCGTCGACCTCCCGATCCCGGAGCCCGGCCCCGACGAGGTGCTCGTCGAGGTCACGACGATCGGCATGAACTTCGCCGACACGCACACGCGCGAGAACTCCTACGTGCAGAAGGCCTCGCTGCCGCTGATCCCCGGGGCGGAGGTCGCGGGCATCCGCCAGGACACCGGTGAGCGGGTTGTCGCGATGACCGGCGGCGCCGGCGGCTACGCGCAGTACGCGGCGGTGCGCAAGGACCGCTGCTACCCGATCCCCGACGGCGTCGACGACGGCACCGCGCTCGCGCTGCTGCTCCAGGGCCTGACCGCGTGGCTGCTGTACGACCAGGGCCACGTGCGCGAGGGCGAGAGCGTCGTCGTCATCTCCGGCGCCGGCGGCGTCGGCTCGCTCGCCGTGCAGCTCGGCCGGCCGCTCGGCGCCGGGCGCGTCATCGCCACCGCCTCCAGCGAGGACAAGCGCCGGCTCTGCCTGGAGCTCGGCGCCGACGCCGCGACCGACACCGACGCGGAGGGCCTGACCGAGCGGATCCTGGAGGCCAACGGCGGCGAGCCGGTCGACGTCGTGTTCGAGATGTCGGGCGGCGCGGTGTTCGACCGGTGCCTCGACGCGCTCGCCCCGTTCGGCCGGATGATCGCCTACGGGATCGCCTCCAAGGACCAGAACGAGGTCCGCACCGGCAAGCTGCTGCGGCGCTCGCTCACGGTCACCGGCTTCTGGTTCGGGCACTGCCACGACAAGCCCGGTCTCGTCGCGCGCGCCCTCGACGACCTGTACGCCCACGCGGCCGCCGGACGGCTGCGCGTCGTGGTCGGCGAGACGTACGCGCTGAGCGACGCGCGACGCGCCCAGGAGGACCTCGTGGGCCGTCGCACCCAGGGCAAGCTGCTGCTCGACCCGCGACGCTGAGGCCCACCCCGCAGGCGGGAATGCCGCCCGGCCCCTAAGCTGGGAGGCGAGATGACGACCTTCGCCGACCTCGGGCTCAAAGAGGCAACCCTCAAGGCGCTCAAGGACGTCGGCTACGAGAAGCCGTCTCCGATCCAGGAGCAGGCCATCCCCGCGATGCTGCAGGGCCGGGACGTGATCGGCCAGGCGCAGACCGGCTCCGGCAAGACCGCGGCGTTCGGCCTGCCCATCGTCGAGTACATCGACACCGACGTGCAGGAGGTGCAGGCGCTCGTCCTGACGCCCACGCGCGAGCTCTGCATCCAGGTCACGCAGGCGATCCGCGGCTACGGCGCCCCGCACGGCGTCGACGTCGTCGCGGTGTTCGGCGGCGCGCCGATCAAGACCCAGCAGGCGCAGCTGAAGGGCGGCGGCCACGTCGTCGTCGGCACGGTCGGCCGGGTGCTCGACCTCATCAGCCGGCACTCGCTCGTGCTGCACGACTGCCGCTTCGTCGTGCTGGACGAGGCGGACGAGATGCTCGACCTCGGGTTCCTGGACGACGTCGCGAAGATCCTGTCGCTGACCCCGAACAGCCGCCAGACCGCGCTGTTCAGCGCGACGATGGCGCCGCCGATCCGCAAGCTCGCGGACAACTACCTCTACGACCCGGTCCACGTGAAGGTCCAGGCGGCGACGCTGACCGTCGACACCGTCGCGCAGTTCCAGGCGACCGTCGGGCAGAAGGACAAGCCGGCGAAGCTCGTCGAGGTCCTGAAGTCCGAGAAGCCCGACCAGGCGATCGTCTTCGTCCGCACGAAGATCCGCGCCGACCAGCTCTACAAGACGCTCCGCGACAAGGGGCTGAACGTCAAGGCGCTGCACGGTGACATGAGCCAGGGCAGCCGCGACGGCGTCATGCTCGGCTTCAAGGGCGGCCGCGTGCCGATCCTCGTCGCCACCGACGTCGCCGCCCGCGGCCTGGACATCTCGACCGTCACGCACGTCGTCAACTACGACGTGCCGAAGCCCGACGTGTACGTGCACCGCATCGGCCGCACCGGCCGCGCCGGGCGCACCGGCCGGGCGGTCACGTTCGTCGAGCCCAAGCAGGCCGAGGACATGGCGAAGATCGAGGCGCACATCAACCACCAGATCGGCCAGTGGTCGCCCGGGGTCGTGCGCGACGGCGACGAGCCGGAGCCCGAGGTGGTCGACGCCGCGCCCGTCGCCGAGGCGGAGGGCGAGGCCCCGGCGGTCGAGGTGGCCGCCGACGAGGCGCCCGCCGCGCCCAAGCGCCGCCGCACGCGCCGCGCGAAGGCCACGAAGGACGAGACGCCCGCCGAGGAGACGCCCGCGGAGGAGACGCCCGCCGAGGAGCCCGTCGCCGAGGAGACGCCCGCGGAGGAGCCGGCGGCTCCCGTGGAGGTCGCCGGCGAGGAGGCGCCCGCGGCCGACGAGCCCGCGGCCGACGCGGAGCCCGAGCCCGAGCCCGCGCCGAAGAAGCGCCCGCGTCGCCACACCAAGCCGAAGCTCACGCCCCACGGCGACGAGCCCCCCGTGACGCTGCTCGCCGCGCTCGGCACCGCCGACGGCATCGACGTCCCCGCGGTCGTCAAGCACGTCGTGAAGGTCACCGGCCTCGACGGCGAGGTCGTCCAGGACGTGCGCGTCCTGACGCGCTTCACGCTGCTGAAGGTCCCCGGCGCCGAGGTCGAGCGCGTGCTCGCCGAGATCGACGGGACCGAGCTCGCGGGGGCGCCGCTGCGCCTCCAGCGCGCCCGCGGCTGACCGCCCGCACCGGCCCGGCGGCGCGGGGTGCTCGTTGCCCCGCGGCGCCGCGATGTGCGACCCTGGGTGCGATGCAGCCCGTCCTCGGAGAGCACGAGAACGCCACCGGCACGGCGGCCGACGGCCAGCTCCCGCCCGGGAGCGAGGCGCCGCAGGCCGCGCCCCGCGTGTGCGACACCTGCGGCTCGACGATGGCCGCCGAGCAGGACTGGTGCCTGGAGTGCGGGACCGCCGCCCCGGGCCGTCTCGGCACCCGTCCCGGGCTGCGCGCGATGCTCAGCGTCGCCGGCGCGACGCTGCTGCTCGCGGGCGGCGCGATCACCGCCAGCTACGCGGCGCTGAGCGAGGACGCGAAGATCGACGCGGGTGGCCCGGCCCCCGCCGCGGCCGGCCCGATCGCCCAGGCCGTCCCCGACCTCCCGCCCGCCTCCGTGCCGCCCGCCCCGACCGGCGCCGCGGGCGCGCCCGCCGCCCCGACCGGCGCGGCCGCCCTGCCGACCGTCACGCTGCCCGAGGCGACGAAGCCCGCCCCGTCCACGCCCGTGACCCCCGTCGTCCCGTCGACCCCGATCACGCCCGTCACCCCCAGCGGCGGCGGCTCGACCGACACCGACACCGGCAGCTCCGGCGGCTCCGGCTCCACCGGCGGCGGCAGCGACTCCGGCACGGACACGACGACGGAGGAGGACGACACGAAGGAGACGACGCCGTCCCTCACGGCGATCGAGCTCGGCGCCGACACCGTCTCGATCTACGACCCGTACGGTCGCGTCACCGCCAAGGGCGACCCCGTCGACGCCTACGACAACGACCGCGACACCGCCTTCCGCGTCTCGACCGCCGACCCGGCCAAGCCGATGGGCGTCGGCCTCGTCATCGACCTCGAGAAGGCCACGAAGGTCCGCGCGATCGAGCTGCTCACCGACACGCCCGGCTACCGCGTCGAGCTCTACGGCACGAAGAGCAGCGAGATCCCCAAGGACGTCATCGACACCCGCTGGGAGCACTACGCCGACCGCTCGAAGGTCGACGAGAGCACGAAGGACGGCAACGTCGCCGACGACGCCAAGGAGCGCATCTCGCTGCGCGGCGTGCGCGACGCCCGGTACGTGCTCGTCTGGATCACGACCCCGCCGACGAAGTCCCCGACGGTCCGCATCCAGGAGCTGAGCCTGCTCAAGTAGGGTCGGTGGCATGTCTACTGCCACCATGAGCACCACCGAGGGCGAGATCGTCTTCGAGCTCTTCGACGCGGACGCGCCGAAGACCGTCCAGAACTTCAAGGACCTCGCCGGGAAGGGCTTCTACGACGGCCTGATCTTCCACCGGGTGATCAAGGACTTCATGATCCAGGGCGGCTGCCCGCAGGGCACCGGCACCGGTGGCCCGGGCTACACGTTCGAGGACGAGTTCAACGACCACAAGGTCGTCCGCGGTGCGCTCGCGATGGCGAACGCCGGCCCGAACACCAACGGCTCGCAGTTCTTCATCGTCACCATCGGCGCCGCCGAGTGGCTCGACGGCAAGCACACGGTCTTCGGCCAGGTCACGTCCGGGATGGACGTCGTCGACAAGATCGAGGGCACGCAGACCGACGCGCGCGACCGCCCGGTCGAGCCGATGGGCATCCAGACGGTCACGATCACCGACTGACGCCGGACCACCTCCGGCTCCCCGGGTCCGTCCCGGGGTGCCGGACCCCCGGACCGCGCGCGGCGTAGCATCGACCCCGATGAACGTCCTGTCGATCCAGTCGCACGTCGCCTACGGGCACGTCGGCAACGCCTCCGCCACCTTCGCCATGCAGCGCCTCGGCGTCGAGGTGTGGCCGGTCCACACGGTCCAGTTCTCCAACCACACCGGCTACGGGGACTGGACCGGCCGGGTCTTCGACGGCCCGTTCGTCGACGAGCTGCTCGACGGCATCACCGCCCGCGGCGTCCTGCCGAGCTGCAACGGCGTCCTGTCGGGCTACATGGGCTCCGCCGACGTGGGCAGCGCGATCCTCGCCGCGGTCGACCGCGTCCGCGCCGCCAACCCGCAGGCGCGCTACTGCTGCGACCCGGTGATCGGGGACGTCGGGCGCGGCGTCTTCGTCCGTCCCGGGATCCCCGAGCTCATGCGCGACCAGGCGGTCCCGCGCGCCGACGTCGTCACCCCCAACCACTTCGAGCTCGACTACCTCTCCGGCATCGAGAGCCGCACGCGGTCCGCGCTCGCCGACGCGCTCGCCGCCGTCCACGCGCTCGGGCCGTCGACGATCCTCGCGACCTCCGTGCACCTCGAGGACACGCCGCCGGACGCGATCGACCTCGTCGTCTCGCAGGACGGCGCCACCTGGCGGGTGCGCACCCCGAAGCTCGACGTCTCGGTCAACGGGGCGGGCGACATGATCGCCGCGCTCTTCTCGGTGCAGCTCGCCCGCACCGGCAGCCCGCAGGAGGCGCTCGCGCACGCCGCGTCGGCCACCTACGGGGTGCTGAAGGCGACCGCGGACGCCGGCTCGCGGGAGATCCTGCTCGTCGCCGCGCAGGACCAGCTCGTCACGCCCGACCGCGTCTTCGCGGCCGAGCCGCTGACCTGACGTGCCGCTGCTCGGCGCCCCGCGACCGCCGGTCGGCTGCCCGTGCGGCAGCGGCGCTCCGTACGCGGACTGCTGCGGGCCGCTGCACCGCGGCCGCCGCGCCGGCAGCCCGACCGCGCCGACCGCGGAGCGGCTGATGCGCTCCCGCTACAGCGCCTACGTCGTCGAGGACGTCGACTACCTGCTCGCCACCTGGCACCCGTCGACGCGACCGGTCCGGCTCGTCCTCGACGACGGCGACGCCTGGCTGGGGCTCGAGGTCCTCGCCGCCACCGAGGACACCGTCCGGTTCGTCGCCCGCCACCGCGACGGGGCGCTCCACGAGCACAGCACGTTCGTGCGCGAGGACGGGCACTGGTACTACGTCTCCGCGCGCTCCTGACGCGATCTCCCTGGCCGGGTGGCCAGGACGCGGTACGGTGTCCGTGACACGTTGTCGAACACGTTGGAGAGGGAGAGGCTGATGGCGAGCGTCGAGGAGCAGGTCGTCGAGACGAACGGGAGCGCGCCCGAGGGGTCGCAGATCCCGGTCGAGAACCCGGCGACCGGCCAGGTCATCGCGCACGTCCCCGACATGGGGGCGGACGAGGTCAAGGAGATGGCGCGCAAGGCCCGCGCCGTCCAGCCCGCGTGGGAGGCGCTCGGCTTCGAGGGCCGCGGGCGCATCCTCAAGCGGATGCAGAAGTGGGTCCTGGACAACCGCGACGAGATCATCGCGGTCATCCGCTCGGAGACCGGCAAGACCTACGAGGACGCGCAGCTCGCCGAGATCTCCTACGGCGCGGCCGCGTTCGGCTTCTGGGCCGACAACGCCCCGGTCTACCTGGCCGACGAGAAGGTCAAGTCCGCGAACGTCCTGGTGAAGGGCAAGAAGCTCATCACGCGCTACAAGCCGCTCGGCCTCGTCGGCGTGATCGGCCCGTGGAACTACCCGCTGACGAACTCCTTCGGCGACTGCATCCCGGCGCTGGCCGCCGGCAACGCGGTCATCCTCAAGCCGTCCGAGGTCACGCCGCTGACGTCGCTGAAGCTCCTCGAGGGGCTGCGCGAGTGCGGTGTCCCCGAGCACGTCTTCCAGGTCGCCACCGGCCGTGGCGGCACCGGCGCCGCGCTGACCGACGAGGTCGACATGATCATGTTCACCGGCTCGACCGCCACCGGCAAGAAGGTCATGCAGCGCGCGGCCGAGACGCTGACGCCGGTCTCGCTGGAGCTCGGCGGCAAGGACCCGCTGATCGTCCTCGCCGACGCCGACCTCGAGCGGGCCGCCAACAGCGCGATCTACTGGGGCATGTTCAACGGCGGCCAGACCTGCATCTCGGTCGAGCGCGTGTACGTCGAGGAGCCCGTCTACGACGCGTTCGTCGCGAAGGTGACCGAGAAGGCCCGCGCACTGCGCCAGGGCTCCGGGGAGATGGGCACGGCGGACGTCGGCTCGATGACCTTCCCGCCGCAGGTCGACATCGTCGAGCGGCACGTCGAGGACGCGAAGGCCAAGGGCGCGAAGGTGCTCGTCGGCGGCAAGCGCGGCTCCGGTGCCGGCTACTGGTTCGAGCCGACGGTCCTGGTCGACGTCGACCACACGATGGAGTGCATGACCGAGGAGACGTTCGGCCCGACGCTGCCGATCATGAAGGTCTCCGACGCGGAGGAGGCGATCCGCCTGGCCAACGACTCCCCGTACGGCCTCGGCGCCTCGGTCTACGGCAAGGACGTGCACCGCGCGGAGGCCGTCGGCCGCCGCCTCGAGTCCGGTGCCGTCTGCATCAACGACTCGCTCGTCAACTACACGGCGCTGGAGCTGCCGATGGGCGGCGCGAAGGCGTCGGGCCTCGGCACCCGGCACGGCGCCGGCGGCATCCGCAAGTACTGCCAGCAGCAGGCGATCGTCGTCACCCGCTTCGCGATGAAGAAGGAGCTGTACATGTACCCGTACAACTCCCGCGTCACGAAGCTCCTGGGCAAGACGTTCAACCTCCTCTACGGGCGCGGCAAGCGCGACTAGGCGTCCGGCGCGAAGGGGGCTTGCGCGCAAGCCCCCTTCCGCTGCGCGGGTGCGTGGTGCAGCTGACCGCGCGCGCAGGCGGCCGCGCCGTGTCAGCAGAGCCTTCGCTCCGCGGGCGCGTCGTCGACGCCGAGTGCGCGTCAGCTCACCATTGCGATGAGCTGAGGTGCAGAGGATCTGATCGTGGCGCGCGGCAGTCGGCCGGCGCCGGTGGCTAGGAGGCGCCGAGCTCGTCGACGAGGCGCAGCAGGTCGAGCGGGCTGAACGGCTTGGTGAGGAAGAGGTCGGCGCCCGCCGCACGCGAGCCCGCCTCGTACTCGGAGCCTGCGGCGGCGGTCAGCATGACGATCGTCGCGTCGGCGCCCGCCGGACGGCGACGCAGCTCCGCGCACGTGCTGATGCCGTCGCGTCGCGGCATGTCGATGTCGAGGAACACGATCGACGGGGTGGTGGCGTCCGCGACCTCGAGTGCCTCCTCGCCGTCGGCGGCCTCGTGCAGCTCGAAGCCCGCCACGTCCTCGAGCGTCGTCGCGATGAGCTTGCGGATGAACGGGTCGTCGTCGACGATCAGGACGGTCTTCGGCACGGGGCGATCAGCTCAGCTCGTCGTGGATCTCGCGCAGCCGCTCGTCGGACACCTGGCCGTACGCCTCGACCGCGGCCGGGTCGAACTGCGTGCCCGAGCCCGCCACGATGATCTCGCGCGCGACCGCGAAGCTGCGCCCCGGCCGGTACGGACGCGCCGTCGTCAGCGCGTCGAGCGTGTCCGCGACCGCGAAGATGCGTGCGGCGGGCGGGATCGCCTCCCCGGCCAGCCCGTCCGGGTAGCCGGTGCCGTCCCAGCGCTCGTGGTGGGAGCGCACGACCTCCTTCGCGACGCCGAGGAAGTCGATCTCCCGCAGGATCTCGTCGCCGATCACCGGGTGGCGCTCCATCAGCCGCCGCTCGGCGTCGTCCAGCGGCGCGGGCTTGAACAGGATCGCGTCCGGCACCCCGACCTTCCCGACGTCGTGCAGGAGGAAGCCGAACTCGATCTCCGGGTCCTCCGCGAGCTTCAGCCCCGCCGCGCGCGCGAACTCCAGCCCGTAGGCGGCGACGCGCTCCGCGTGCTTGCCCGTGTACGCGTCACGGCGCTCGACCGCGTTGGCGAGCGCCCGCACGGTCGCCATGTAGGAGGCACGCAGCTGCTCGGTGCGGGCACGCTCCTGCTTGAACGTCTCGCGCAGGTCGGCGGCGTAGCGCTCCAGCTGGCGCTCCTTGTCCGCCGCCAGCCGCTCGTGCGTCTGGAGCTGGTGGCGCAGCGTCGCGAGCTCGTCGAGGGTGTCGTCCATCCCGCTGTGAGCCTATCCGTCCTGCGCGCGGCTGCCGACCGGTGCATCGAGCAGCCCGAGCACCACCGCGCCCGCGTCGCTGATCGGCACCGGCTCCGCGTCCAGGCGCGCGTACCCGGAGATCTCGTCGTCGGCGCTGCCGAACACCACGACCGAGCGGCGCAGCCGCCGCCCGCGCAGGTCCAGGCCGGCGATCACCTGCGCGGCGTCGGGCAGTCCGGCGTCCACCAGCGCCACCTCGTAGTAGCGCTGGGCGCACCGCGCGGTCGCCTCCTGCGGCGAGGTCGCCCACTCGTGCTCGATCCCCAGCGCGGTGAGGCCGCGGTCGAGCTCGTCGCGGATCTCCGGGCGCCCGACCGCGAGCACGCGCACCCGGTCGGCGAGCACCGCGGCCCCGAGCGCGTCGGCGAGCTCGCCCGGGTCGATCGGCTTGCTGACCACCCACTCGCCCGAGAGCGCCTCGCGGCCCGAGAAGACCGACACCACGACCACCGGGAGCCGCGCGAGGTCCGGGTCGGCGCGCAGCGCGCGCATCACCTCGAACCCGCTCATGCCCGGCATCAGGATGTCGAGCGTCACCGCGTCGAACCGCTCCGCGCGCAGGCGCTCCAGCGCGCCGGCGCCGTCACGGGCGATCTCGGTCTGGACGCCGAAGTCCACCAGCCGCTCGGCGACCAGGCGCGCCACGTCCTCCTCGTCGTCGACGACGAGCACCCGCTTGCCGCGCAGCGCGTCGCGCGCCGCGCCCGCCGTGCCGACCGCGCTGCTCACCGGCAGCCGCACCGAGAACGTCGTCCCGACGCCGGGAGCGCTCTCGACGTCGACCCGGCCCTCGTGCAGGTCGACGAGCGACTTGACGATCGACAGGCCGAGCCCGGAGCCGGTCGTGCGGTCGCCCTCGCCGCCGACGCGCACGAAGCGGTCGAACACGGTGGCGATCTCCTCGCGGCTCATGCCGCGCCCGTCGTCGGCCACGTCGAACCGCACCGCGGAGCGCCCGTCGGCGCGCCCCGTGATCGAGATCGCGCCGCCCTCCTGCGTGTACAGGTGCGCGTTGGTGAGGAGGTTCGTGAGGATCTGCCGGACGCGGGCCGGGTCGGCGTGCGCGCGCGGCAGGTCCTCGGGGACGTCGACCGACAGGCGCTGGCGCTTCGTCGCCAGCCGCGGACCGAACAGCGTCGTCACCTCCTGCACGACCTCGTGCAGCGCGGTCGGACGCCGGTGGATCTCCAGCCGGCCGGCCTCGACCCGGGCGACGTCGAGCAGGTCGTTGACGAGGTCGACGAGCCGGTTCGTCGACACGAGGACGATGTCGAGGAACTCCCGCTGGCGCGGCTGCAGGTCCTCGCCGGAGGCGAGCAGCTCGACGAAGCCCTTGATCGACGTGAGCGGGCTGCGCAGCTCGTGCGACGCGGTCGCCACGAACTCGCTCTTCAGCCGCTCCAGCCGGGCGCGCTCGGACACGTCGCGGATCGTCCAGACGACCCCGCCCTGCTCGGGCAGCCGCGCCGCGGTGATCGCGAGCGTGCGGGTCTCGTCCTGCTCGACGACGACCTCGCCCTCGAGCGCCTGCGCGAGCTCGGCGGGCGCGCTCGCCGCGTCGAGGACGGTGCCGACCGCCAGCTCGGGGACGAGCTCGCCCGCGCGCGGGTTGGCGCTCACCACGCGGCCGTCGGCGTCGGTCTGCACGAGCGCGTCGCCGAGGCTGCGGACGGTGACGTCGAGGCGGTCGCGCTCGCGCCGCAGCCGCGTCGCCGCGTCCTGCACGTCCCCGGCCATCTGGTTGAACGAGCGGGCCAGCAGCCGCAGCTCGTCCGGGCCGTCCTCGCGCACGCGCGCGTCGTCCTCGCCGCCGGCCAGCCGGGCGCTCGCGCCGACGAGGTCGTCCAGCGGGCGGCGCACGGCGGCGACCAGCGCGGCGATCAGCACGAGCGCCACGAGGAACGCCAGACCGCCGCCGCTGACGATCGCGATCACGGCCCGGCGTGTCTCGCTCTGCGCCTCGTCGCGGGCGTCCGCGATCCGCTGCGTCTGACGGCGGCTGAGCCGGGCCAGCGGCTCGCGGGCGGCCAGCGGCGCGGTCGCCGAGGTCGGGCGCAGGCGCAGGAGCTGCTGGCCGGCGGCCGCGGCGGTGATCGCCTCGCCGCGTCGCCCTGCGCGAGCGCGAGCGCCTCGCGGTTCGCCGCGCGGTACGCGGCGCGGGCGCGGCGGCGCTCGGTGAGCCCGTCCGGACCGCGGCGCAGCCGCAGCGTCGCCTCCTCGACGACCCCGGCGGCCAGCAGCCGGCCCGCGCTGGCCTGCAGCTGCAGGCCCTCGGCGAGCCGGTCCTCGTAGTCCTGGCGCGACTGGTAGAGGGCGCCGACCCCGAGCGCGGCGATCGCGGTCAGCGCGACGGTGAGCCCGAGGAGGGCCAGCTGGAGGGACCGCGCGATCGACAGACGCCGCATGCGCGAGCGATCGTACGCCGGAACGCGCTCGCCCGCCGGGCGTCGACCGACTACGGTGGGGAGCGATGGGTCGTCGAGGGACACTGCTGCGCACCATCCTGAGCACCGCCGGTGCGGCGGCGCTCGTCCCCGTGGGCCTGCTCGTCGCGGTCGCGGTCGCCGCCGGCGTCGGCGGAGGCGGCCTCGGCGGCCTCGGCCAGCTCGTCGGCGGACCGACCCTCCCCGGCGAGGACCCGGTCGTCATCGCGCTCGGCTCGGGCACCGCGACGTCGCCGTCCGCGGTCCCCGCCGTGCCGCGTGCGACGCCCGCCCGCACCCGGGGTGCCGGCACCACCGCCACCACCACGGCGGACCGCGAGCGCGGCGGCCGCGGACCCGCCGCCGGGACCGACGGGGAGGACGGGCGCGCGCCCACCGCAGACCCCGGCGACGGCGACGGCGGCGGCGGGACCGGCGACCCGGGCGGCGGCGGGTCCGGCACGCCCGCGCCGACCCCGACCGCCACCCCGCAGCAGCCGACCGCGACCCCGCAGCCCGTCGCCACCCCGACCCCGCGGCCGCGGCCGGTCGCCGACATCGTGCGCGGCCTCGGCGAGGTGGTCGACGACATCGTCCGGCCGCTGCCGATCCTCGGGCGGCCGACCGCGGACGCCGTCGGCACGGTGATCGACCTCGTCGCGCCCCCGCGCACCGCGGCGCCCGCGGCCACGCCCGCGCCCGCCGTCCCCGCGCCGGCGAGCGGGACCCCGCCCGCCCCGTAGGCTCGCGGTCCCGTGACCGCCGTCCTCGCCCACGTCGGAGGGGTCCAGCTCGCCCCGCTGCAGCTGCTCCCGCAGCTCGTCGTCGCGGTCCTGTACCTGCGCCGCTGCGCCACCCTGGCGGGCACGCCGCGCGCGGTCCCCGGCTGGCGGCAGGGGTGCTTCCTCGGCGGCCTCGGCCTCATCGCCGTCGCGCTCACCTCGCCGCTCGGCCACATGGCCGACGAGGTGTTCTGGGCGCACATGGCCGAGCACCTCCTGATGGCCGACCTCGGGGCGCTGCTGCTCGTCCTCGGCCTCACCGGGCCGCTGCTGGCGCCCGTCCTGCGGATCCGGGCGTTCGACCGCCTGCGGATCGTCACGCATCCCGTCGTCGCGGTCGTGCTGTGGGCGGCGAACCTCGCGCTGTGGCACGTCCCGGTCGTGCACGAGGCGGCGCTCGACAGCGAGGTCGTGCACGCCGTCCAGCACCTGACGTTCGTCTCGCTCGGGGCCGCGGTGTGGATGCCGCTGTTCGGTCCGCTGCCGCGCCCGACCTGGTTCACGAACGCGTGGGCGCTCGGCTACGTCCTGATGGTGCGGATGGTCGGCGCCGTCCTCGCGAACGTCTTCCTGTTCGGCGGCGGCGCGTTCTACGACGGCTACACGCCCGGCGTCTTCGACCTCTCCCGGGAGGCCGACCAGGTGACGGCCGGGACCGTCATGATGGTCGAGGAGTCGATCCTGACGATCTGCCTGTTCGCCGTCCTGTTCCTGCGCACCGCCCGCCAGAGCGAGGAGCAGCAGCTGCTGCTCGAGCACGCCGCCGCCCGCGGCGTGACGCTCGACCCCGCCCGGGCGCGCCGCGCCGTCGCGGCCGGCCGCGGGGAGGAGCTGCGGGCGCGGATCGACGACCGGGCGGCCGGTGCGTGAGCGGCGAGCCGGTCTTCTTCGACGGTCCCGCCGCGTGGCGCACGTGGCTCGCGGCGCACCACGCGACCGCGACCGAGGTGCAGGTCGGCTACTGGAAGGCGCACACGGGCCGCCAGGTGCTCAGCTGGGAGCAGAGCGTCCGGGAGGCGCTGTGCTTCGGCTGGATCGACGGGCGGCTGAACCGCATCGACGACGAGCGCCACACCGTCCGCTTCACGCCGCGCCGGCCGGGCTCGCGGTGGAGCGCGGTGAACGTCCGGCTCGTCGCCGAGCTCGAGGCGCAGGGACGGATGACCGACGCGGGCCGCGCCGCGTTCGCCGCCCGCGACCCCGACGACCCCGGGTACTCGATCGCCGCGACCCCCGACCGGCTGCCGGAGGCCGACGAGGCGCGCCTGCGGGAGGATCCGCGGGCCGCGGAGTTTTGGGATGCCTGCCCGGCGGGGTATCGACGGCAGATGGTCTTCTGGATCGGCAACGCCAAGCGCCCGGACACCCGGCTGCGCCGCCTCGAGCAGCTGCGCGCCGCCTGCGCGGCCGGGGAGCGGCTCGCGCGGTGAGCCGGCCGGTTCAGCTCGTCCTCGCCGTCCTGACGGCGCTGCTCGCCGTCGGCCCGTCCGCGACCGCCCTGGCGGCCGACCCGGACCGGGTCGACCTCGTCGCGCGCGAGCTGCGCCGCGACCCGGTGTTCGTCAGCGACTCGTTCTCGCGGATCGTCAGCCCGCAGGAGGTCGCCGCCCTGCGGCGGGCGGTCGCGCGGATGCCGTTCCCGACCTACGTCGTGCTCGCGCCCGGGATCACCCCGCCGGGCCCGACCGCGATCCAGCAGCCCTCCGACGGCTGGGCCGCCCAGCTGCGCGACGCGCTCGGCCGCGACGGCCTGTACGTCGTCGGCAAGGGCACCTCGCCGGAGGCGGACGCGTTCGGGGTCCGGCCGCGGCTGGACGGCCGCGACGCCACGCTCGCCGCCTTCTTCGACCTGCCCGAGGATATCCGGCCCGCCCGCGAGGTCCTCTACGTGCTCGGGCTGATGCGCGGCGAGCCGCGGCTGCCGCGCGCGGAGCGCCGCCAGATCCCCCCGAACGAGGGTGGTCCGCCGTTCGAGGACGACCGCGCGGAGGAGGACGAGGGCGGCGGCAGCGGCGTCTGGTGGATCCTCGGCGGCATCCTCGGGCTGCCGGTGGCCGCGGTCGTGACGCGCCGCACGCTGCTGCGCCACGGACCCGGGGCGCCGCCCCGGGCGACCGCGCGCGGCCGGGCGCTCGATCCCGGGACGCGCGCGGAGGCGGAGCTCGCGGTGCAGCGTCTCGCCACCGCGCTGGACCGCGCGACGAGTCCGCCCGAGCGGGCGTTCGAGCTCGCGGCGGCCGCGAGCGTCGCCCTGGACCGCGACCGCGACGGCGAGCTCGACGACCTCGGGGCGCTCGTGCTCGCGGGCATGGGGCTCGACGTGCTCCGCCGCGGGCACGCCGACCCGCGCTGCTTCTACGACCCCCGGCACGGCCGGGCGAAGGCGGAGTCCCGCTGGTCGCAGGACGGCGAGACCGTCGCCGTCCCGGCCTGCCGCGCGTGCGCCCGGGACATCGCGGGTCGCCGTGCCCCGTCGGCGCTGCTGCACGACGGCCGCCCCTACTGGGAGCGGCGCAGCGTCTGGGCGCGGACCGGGTTCGGCGCGCTGGATCCCGACGTCGGCCGCGCGCTCGCGCAGGACGGTCGCTGATGCGCCGCGCCGTCCTGCTGCTGCTCGCCGCCGCGACCGTGCTCCTCGGGACGGGGCCCGCGCCCGCGAGCGCCTCCGGGCGCCTGGACACGGTCGCGCAGGCGCTGCGCACCGATCCGGTCTTCGTGTCGATCGACATGCAGGACGCGTTCCCGCCCGCGCTCGCCCGCGCCACCCGGGAGCGGATCGCGCAGCTCGATCCGCCGTTCCGGCTGCTCGTCGCGGTGCTGCCGCTGCTCAACGAGGACGAGTCCGGCGGCGACGCGGAACGCGTCCTCTACGGGCTCGCCGACCGGCTGGGGCCGGAGCCGACCGTGCTGGTCCTCGTCAGCCAGCGCGGCGTCGTGGACGTCCTGCCCTCGCGGGTCGACCGCGACGTCGAGCTGGACTTCGACCTGCGCTACGGCCCGTCGTCGCGCGAGAGCCTCGACCAGCTCCGCGTCCGGCTGGACCGGGTGATCCAGCAGGTCGCGGCCGCGCCGCGCGGGGAGACGTTCGGCCTGTCGCGACCGGACGGCCCGGTCGACCCGGTCTTCTCGCTGCTGCCCGACGACGAGGAGGAGGACGGCGATGGGGCAGGATGGGAGGTCATGGTGATCCTCTGGGGAAGCGGCGCGCTGCTCGGCGCCGCCTGGTGGGTGGTGCGGCGTCCCAGGCCGGTGCGGCGTCCGGCCGCCGGTGCGGGCCGCGGGCGGAAGGGCCGGTCGTGAGCCGTCGCCTCGGCGCGCTGATCGCCGCCCTCGCGCTCGTCCTCCCGGCGCTCGGGACCGCCACCCCGGCGCAGGCCCAGGACGTCGACACCGCCGCGAACGCCCTGCGTGACGCGCCGCTGTACGTCGACGACGCGGTCCGCTCGTCCCTCGACGCGACGGAGCGCCGCACGATCCTGCGCAAGCTCCGCGGCCGGCGCCCGCCCGTGCTCGTCGTCGTGATCCCGCTCGTGCCCGGGGACGCGGTCGACGGCGAGCCGCGCAAGCTCCTGGAGGTCCTGCGCCGACGGCTCGACACCGACGCGACCCTCGTCGCGGCCGACAACTCGTCGCTCACGGTCGAGCCCGCCGACGTCGAGGACGCGCGCACCTACGCGGCCTCGACGGTCGCGAGCCTCGAGGGCGAGTACCGCGAGCCGGTCGCCATCACGATCGAGCGGTTCCTCGACGCGCTCGACGACCCCGACGTCCTCGCGCGCGCCCAGCGCGCCCGCGACAAGCTCAGCTCCGAGGCCGAGGACTCCGGCACGACGCCGGCCCGGGGCGACGAGACCGGGGACGGCGGCGGGACCGTCCCGTTCGTGCTGCTGGGCGTCGCGCTCGTCGTGCTCGCGGGTGGGGTCGGCGCGCTGCTCCTCGCGCGACGGCGCGCCACCCCGGCCCCGGACGGGGCGCCGGTGCTGCCCGCGCACGTGTTCGCCGCGGCGCGCAACGCCCGGCACGCGCAGCTGCGCCGCACGCTCGACGACGAGCTCGTCGCGTTCGCCGGGCTGCTCGACCGCACCCCGACCCCCGAGTCCGGGGCGGCCGCCGAGCACTGGCAGCGCGCCCTGGAGATCCGCGACGTCGCCGCCGCGATCGCCGGCGATCCGGACGCCCGTGACGTCGACCTCGTCGGCGCCCTGGTGCTCGAGGACGCCGCCCGGGCGCAGCTCGGCGCCGCGACCGCGCTGGACGCCGGGCGTGCCGAGCCGACCCCCGCGCCGGCCCCGTGCGGCCTCAACCCCACGCACGGGCGCAGCACGACCCAGGCCCGCTGGGGCGGCGCGCCGCGCATGCCGGTCTGCTCCGCGTGCGCGAAGGACGTCGCCGCCGGCCGTCGCCCGGACGTGCTCGAGGACCGCGGTCGCGCGTACCTCGAGCAGGAGACGCCGTGGGCGGCCACCGCGTTCGGCACGCTCCCGGGCGACCTGGTCGGCGCGGTGCGCGCCGACCGGGCGACGCGGCGCTGAGCGCGCGCTACGCGGCGGCGGGCAGCTGCACGCCGAGCACGTCCTGCAGCTCGGCGAGCGTCGTGGCGGCGTCGACGTGCAGGACCGTGTGGATGCCCATCGCCCGCGGCACCTTCAGGTTGCCCCCGATGTCGTCGACGAACACGAGCTCCTGCGCGGCCAGTCCCATCCGCTCGACCGCCAGCTCGTAGATCCGCGGGTCGGGCTTGCGCATGCCTTCCTCGCCGCTGATGACGAGCACGTCGAACAGCGTGGCGAAGCGCCCACGGTCGTAGGACTCGTCGGCCCACGAGTTCGACAGCAGGCCCGTCCGCACGCCGGCGGCGCGGAACGCCTCGACCGCGTCGAGCATCGCGTCGTCCGGGCCGACGCCGGAGAACAGCCGCAGCGCCAGGCCGTCCCCGGAGTCCAGGCCCAGGACGGCCGCGAAGCGCTCCTCGAACTGCGCGACGGTCGCCCGGCCGCACTCCAGGTCGTCGAGCGCCGCGCGGGCCTCGGGGTCGGTGCGGAACGCCTGCTTGACCGTGCCGTCGGCCAGACCGCTCGCCCGGTCGAACGCGGCGAAGGAGGCGAACAGCGACGTCGTCATGACGCCGCCCCAGTCCATGATGAGGCCCTTACGCGCCACCCCGGGACACCTCCTCGGCGCGGCGGGCGAGCTCGATCACGCCGTCGCCGAACGTCTTGAGGAACGGGTCGTCGGACGCGCCGCTGGTGGCGCGCTTGTAGTTGCCCTCCATGAACACGATCGCCTTCCAGAGGGCGAGCGTCGTGTACCAGGTGATGTCGGTCATCGAGCGGCCCGAGCGCTCCTCGTAGCGGGCGACCATCTCGGCGCGGGTCGGGAAGCCCTCGGCGCGCGTGACGCGGTTGAGCTCGAACATCCCGCCGTCGGGGTCGGTCGCCTCGCTCCACATCATCTGCAGGTAGCCGAGGTCGGCGAGGGGGTCGCCGATCGTCGACATCTCCCAGTCGAAGATCGCGACCAGCCGGGCGGGCGCCTCGGGCGCGTACATGACGTTGCCCAGGCGGAAGTCGCCGTGCACGATCGTCGAGTCGGTCTGGGCGGGCATGTGCTCGCGCAGCCAGGCGCCGACGCGCTCGACCTCGGGGATCTCGCGGGTCCGGTTGTGCTCCCAGAGACCGAGGAACCGCTTGACCTGGCGCTCCAGGTAGCCGGCGGGCTTGCCGAACCCCTCGCCCAGACCGGCGGCCCGCCAGTCCACGGCGTGCAGCTCGACGAGCGCGTCGACGAGCTCGAAGGACAGGGCGCGCCGCTGCTCGGGCGTGTCGAGGACGTCGGGCACCGTGTCGGTGATGACGTGCCCGTCCATCTTCTCCATGACGTAGAACGGCGCGCCGATCACCGCCTCGTCGGCGCACGTGGCGAGCACCGCGGGCGCCTTCACCGGGGTCGTCTGGACGGCGCGCAGGACGCGCGCCTCGCGCAGCATGTCGTGCGCGGACGGCGGCAGCGGGCCGCGCGGCGGGCGCCGCAGGATCACGGAGTCGGCGCCGCGGTCGAGGATGAACGTGTGGTTGGAGTGCCCGTCGCCGACGGGGGTGACCCCGATCTCCTGCTCACCGGTGCCGATGCCGGCGCCGTCGAAGAAGGTCCGCAGCGACGAGAGCACCAGCAGCGGCACGCGGTCGTTCGCCGCGCCCTCCTCGTGTGTCTCGACGACGTCGTCGTGGGCGAGTTCCATGGACGGCATGGCTTAGAAGATGTCTCCGGTGGCCTGGCGGGTGGACTGTCCCTGCATCGAGAGCTTCAGCAGCTCCCGGGCGATCGTCATGCGGTGGACCTCGCTGGCGCCGTCGTAGATCCGCGCGGCGCGCGCGTCCTGGTACCAGCGGGCGATGGGCAGGTCCATCGCGATCCCCGCCGCCCCGTGGATCTGCACGGCGCGGTCGACGATCCGCCCGAAGGCCTCGCTGACGAACGTCTTGGTCATCGCGATCTCCTGCCGGTAGGGGAGGCCGTTCTCGACCTTCCAGGCGGCGTGCAGGACCATGAGCTTGGAGGCGTAGAGGTCCATCGCGGAGTCGGCGATCATGAACTGCAGGCCCTGGTGGCGCGCGAGCTCCTTGCCGAAGGAGCGGCGCTGCAGCAGCCGCTCGCTCGTCATGTCCAGCGCGCGCTGCGAGACGCCGATCCAGCGCATCGCGTGCGCGAGGCGGCCGCCGGCGAGGCGCTTCTGCGCGATGACGAAGCCCTCGCCCTCGCCGCCGAGGAGGTTGCCGGCGGGGACGCGCACGTCGGTGAGCGTCACGATCGGATGGCCGCCGGGGGAGTGGGAGCCCATCCACTCGGGGTGGCGCTCGATCGCCCAGCCGGGCGTGTCGCACGGCACGAGGATCAGCGAGTAGTCGCGGTGCGTGGCGGGCTCGGAGCTGCCGGTCTTCGCGACGACGATCGCGAACGCGGCGCCCTCGGCGCCGGTGATGCACCACTTGCGGCCGTTGATGACCCACTCGTCGCCGTCGCGGACGGCGGTGGTCTCGAGGTTCGTCGGGTCGGAGGAGGCGACGTCGGGCTCGGTCATCGCGAAGCACGAGCGCGTGCGGCCCTCGGCGAGCGGGCGCAGGTACTCCTCCAGCTGCTCGTCGGTGCCGGCGATCAGCAGCGTGTGCATGTTGCCCTCGTCGGGGGCCATGGCGTTGAGGCCGAGCGAGGCGAGGCCGGAGACGCCGCAGGCCTGCGAGACGAGCGACATCGCGAGGACGCCGAGCCCGAGGCCGCCCCACTCGACGGGCAGGTGCGGGGTGTAGATGCCGAGCTCGCGTGCGCGGTCGCGCAGGCGCTCGACGACGTGCCAGCTCGTGAGGACGTCGTCGGGGTCGGCGATCTCCGCCTCGGCGGGGAGCACGTCCTCCTCGATGTAGCGCTCGATGCGCGCGAGGATCTCCTGGACGTCGTCGGGGATCGTGAAGTCGATCACAGCATGCCTTCCATGAGGGAGCGGAACCGCGTGACCCAGTCGAGCTGGGTGGCCTGGTCCTCGAGTTGCTGCACGAGGAAGCCCTGCAGCGCGGCGTTGACGGTGAGGCCGACCGCGACCGCGTCCAGCGACGGGTCGATCGACCCGTCCTCCTGGCCGGAGCGGACGCAGTCGATCATGTACTCGCGCTGGCGCTGCTGGACGCGGCGCGCGATCGCGGCGAGGTTGGGACGCGACGTGCCGGCCTCGAGGTGCAGGCGCGTCAGCAGCGAGTAGAACGGGGTCCGGGAGCCGTAGAGCCGGGCGCTCTCGTCGACGAGGCCGAGCAGGCGGGTGCGGCCGTCGCCGTCGCTGGAGCGCGCGATGACCTGCTCGCTGTGGCGCCGGATTGTTTCGCGGTAGACGGCCTCGATCAGCCCGTCCTTGGAGGCGAAGTGGTGGTAGAGCGCGCCCTTGGTGACGCCGGCGTCGGCGGCGACCTGGTCGAAGCTCGCGTCGGGCCCGTCGGTGGCGAACCGCTCGATCGCGGCGTCGATGAGCTTCGTGCGCGTGGCGGCGGCCGTCGCGGCGCGGGAGCTCGGGGCGGGCGGGGCGCTCACATACCCGACAGTATGCGAAGTGCGCGGTGCCCGTCAAGCGCACCGCGGAGGGGGGCCGTAACTCGCGACGGCCACCGCGGTTGTCCCACCATGACCACGCTCCGTGCCCGCTGCTGGCTGCTGCCCGTGCTGCTCGCCCTCCTCGCGCCCGCCGCGGCCCAGGCCACGACCGTCCGCGTCGACGTCCGCACCGTCGAAGGCGACCGCGAGGACGAGGTCGTCGCGACCCTGCGGGTGACCGCGGCGCCCGGCGAGGCCAACCGCGTCGTCGTCCGCGAGGCCGCCGACGGCAGCGTGACGGTCGAGGACCGCGGCTCTCGCCGTCCCGTCGCCGCCGGTCGCGACTGCGCGCGGACCGCGCGCTCCCGTGTGCGCTGCACGGCCGGGCTGCCGCTGGACGGGATCGCCGTGCGGCTCGGCGACCGCGACGACCGGCTGGACGCGCCCGGTCGCTTCGGCCTGGCGATCGAGGTCCGCGGCGGCACGGGCGAGGACCGGATCACCGCCACGCGGACCCCGCTCGTCGCCCAGGGCGACGAGGGGCGCGACACGCTGCTCGGCGGCCGCGCGGCCGACACCCTGCGCGGCGGTCCCGGTGACGACCGCCTCGCCGGTGGCGGTGGGGACGACACGCTCGCCGGCGACGCCGGGGCCGACCGCGTGCGCGGCGACACCGGCGACGACACGCTCGACGGCGACGGCGGTGACGGACGCATCGACCGCGACCTCCTCGACGGGGGCCGGGGCCGCGACACGATCACCTACGAGGGGCGCCCGACCGCGGTGCGCGTCGACCTCGCCCGTGGACGCGGCGGCCGCCGCGGGACCGAGGACCGCCTGCACCGGATCGAGGACGCGCTCGGCGGCGACGGCGACGACGTCCTGCTCGGCGACGACGGGCCCAACGACCTGCGCGGCTTCGACGGCGACGACGTCGTCAGCGGCCGGGGCGGCGGCGACGTCGTACTGGGCGACCGCGTCAGTGGTGGGCCGGGCGACGACCGCGTCAGCTTCCGCGATCCGGACTCCACCTGCGGGACCGGCGTCGACGTGGTCGACCCCGACGACCGGGTCGCCCGGATCCCGCGCGGCTGCGAGCGCCTGCTCGTCAGCGACGTCGGCGACGGCGCCAGCGTCCCGGCCTTCCCGGTCGTGACCGCGGAGGCGCTGCGCTTCGAGCTGCTCTGCACCGAGGTCGGCCGCTGCGAGGGGCGGCGCCTGCGGCTGCTCGGGGTCGACGGCGGCGTCCTCGCCGACGTGCCGGTCCCCGACGTCGACGGATACGAGCGCGTCCGGGTCGACGTGCCGCGGACCGGGGCGCTCGCCGCGCACGCCGCCCGCCGGCGCCTCGAGGTCGCGGTCGACGCCCGGATCGCGCGCACGCCGCCCGCGCCCGATCCCGACGCGCCCGGCGTCTACCGGATCGAGCTCGACCTGTGAGCGTCGGCCCCTGACGCAGATCCTTCACGCGCGGGGACGCCGACGGGCTACCGTTCGCGGCGTATGTCCCGACAGCTCTGGTTCCTGCGGCACGGCGAGGCCGAGCCGCACGGCACACGCGCCGACGCCGAGCGGCGCCTGACGGCCCGCGGCGAGGACCAGGCGCGCGCCGCCGGTCAGGCGATCGCCGCCCTGGACGCCGCGCCCGTCATCGTCTTCACGAGCCCGAAGGTCCGTGCGCACGACACGGCCGCCCTGGCCTGCGCGGCGCTGCCCGGCGACCCCGTCGTGCACCACGCCCTCGTCGGCCTCGACGCCGGCGAGGCGCTCGCCCTGCTGGAGGCCGCCTCCGACGGCGAGCGGATCCTCCTCGTCGGCCACGAGCCCGACTTCAGCCAGGTCGTGCACGACCTCACCGGCGCCCGGATCGACATGAAGAAGGGCGGCATCGCGGTCGTCCGGATGGACGGCTCCCGCGGCGAGCTCGCGGTCCTGCTGCGCCCGCGCGAGCTACGCGCGATCGCTGGCGCCTGAGCGCGACGCCGGGCTGGTGCGACGGGGGCACCCCCGCATGCGGCAGGATCCGCGGCGATGACCGTGGGGACCCGGCCGTTCGTCGGCCGCGACGACGACATCGAGCGCCTCGCGTCGCGCCTGCGCGACGCCCGACCCGCCGGCCTGCTCCTGACCGGGGAGGCCGGCGTCGGCAAGAGCCGCCTCGCGGTCGCGGCCGCCCGCCGCGCCGACCCGGACGCCGTCGAGCTGCACGCCGGCCCCGGCCTGCGCCAGATCCCGCTCGGCGCGCTCGCGCCGCTGCTCGCCGCGCTCGACATCCGCGCCGACAGCGCGTCCGCGGCGCTCACGGCGCTGCACGCCCGCGCCGCCGCGCGCCCCGGGCTCGTCGTGGTCGTCGACGACGTCCCCGCCCTCGACCCCGCGTCGACGGCGGCCGTCCAGCAGCTCGCGCTCGGCGGTGCCGTGCGGCTCGTGCTCACCGCGCGGGACGGGATGTCGCTGCCGCCCGAGATCGAGCGGCTCGTCGAGGACGGCAGGCTGGAGCCGCACCCGGTCCGCCCGCTCACCCTCGCGGAGGCCGGCGAGCTCGTCGCCGCCGTGCTCGGCGGACCCGTCGACCCGTCCGCGGCCCGGACGCTGCACGAGGAGAGCGGCGGCAACCCGCTGTTCCTGCACGAGCTCGTCGCCGGGGCGCAGCAGGCCGGCGGCCTGACGCGGGGACCCGGCGGATGGGCGCTGCGCTCCCTGGTGCCGAGCCGACGGCTGCTCGAGCTCGTCGTCGCGCGCTTCGCCGGGCTGGACCGGGGGGCGCGGACGTTCCTCGAGCTCGTCGCCGCCGGGCAGCCGCTGCCGTTCGACCCGCGCGGCGCCGACGCGCGGACCGCGTCCGCGCTGCAGCAGGCCGGGCTCGTGCTGCTCGAGCCCGCCGGGGACGGCGTCGAGATCCGGCTCGCGCACCCGCTCTACGACGAGGCGCTGCGCGCGACCACCCCCACGGACCGGTGGGCGACCGCCGCCCGGCGCGCCGCGGGCATGCTCCTCGCGCGCGAGGACGAGGACGCCCGGCTGCGCGCGGTCGCGCTGCTGCTCGACGTCGGCGAGACCCCGGAGCCCGCCGCGGCGATCGGGGCGGCGGAGCGCGCGTTCGCGCTCCTGGACCATCCGCTGGCCGCGCGGATCGCGCAGGCCGTCCTGGCCGTCGAGCCGGGGTCGTTCCGGGCGGCGCGCGTCCGCGCCGGGGCGCTCTCCGCCCTCGAGGACCCCGGGGCGATCGCCGCCCTCGAGCACGCCTCGGCGCTGGCGGGCGACGACGAGGAGCGGGCGCTCGCCGCACAGCGCCACGGGCTGCACCTGGCCCTCCGTGCGGGCGACCCGGCGGGGGCGATCGCCGTCGCCCGGGCGGCGCTCGACCGCATCGTCGACGCCGACTGGGCGGCATTCGTGGAGGCCGACCTCGCGAAGTGGCGGATGATGCGCGGCGAGCAGGTCGAGGACCTCGCCCCGGAGGACGGGGCGGGCGGGCCGGCGCAGCTGAACGCGCACCTGCTCACCGCGCTCGTCAGCGCGATGGGCGCGCGCTCCGCCGACTGCGAGCGCGCCGTCCGTGCCGGGCTGCCGCTGGCCGCCGAGCACGGCGAGCTGCTGCCCAACGCCCGCGACCTGCTCCAGCTCGCGCAGTTCCTCGCGCTCGTCGCGGGCGGGCGCCTGGACGAGGCGCGCGCGCACGTCGGACGGCAGGTCGCCCGGGTGGCCGAGCGCCATGACGAGCCCCTGGGCCTGTGGTCCTACGCGACCGCGGTGCTCGACCTCCACGTCGGTCGGGCGGGGGTCGCGGCGACCGGCGCGCTCGAGGCGAGCCGGGCGCTCGAGTGGCGCGACTTCGTCGGGCTGCGGCCGGTCGCGCGGGCGGTCCGGGCGACCGCGCTCGCGCAGCTCGGCCGGGCAACGGCCGCGCGGGAGGTGCTCGACACGATCGGTCCCGACGAGCTCGCCGACCCGAAGGCGGCCCTCCAGCACGCGCAGGCGCGCGCCTGGCTGCTCGTGCACGACGGCGACCGTGCCGGCGCCGTGCGGCTGCTGGCGGCGGCCGGAGCGGACGGGCTCGCGGCCGAGCAGGTGCTGCTCGGGGCGCTGACGAGCTACGAGGCGGTCCGGCTCGGCGGCGCCGACGCGGTGGCCGTCGACCTCGAGGCCGCGGCCCGGCGGGCGGACCCGGGGCTGCTGACCCTGTTCGCCGCGCACGCCTCGGCGCTGCGCCGCCGGGACGCGGAGGCGCTGTCCACCGTCGTCGGCGCGCTGGCGGACACCGGCATCCCGCTCGCCGCCGCCGACGCCGCCGTCCAGCTCGCCGAGCTGCAAGGGACGCAGCGTCGCGCCGAGGACGCACGGCGCGCCCTGCTGCGCGCGACCGCCCTGCGCGCGGGCCTGGACGGGGCGGCGGGCGCCGCGGACCGGCCGCGGCTCCTCACGCGGCGCGAGCACGAGATCGCGCTGCGCGCCGCGCGCCGCGAGCGCAGCCGCGAGATCGCGGACGCGCTCGGCGTGTCGACCCGCACGGTCGACAACCACCTGGCGAGCGTCTACCGCAAGCTCGACCTCACCGACCGCGGGCAGCTCGCCCAGGCGCTCGCCGCGCTCGACGGCGAGCCCGCGGGCTAGCGACGCTCACGCGCAGATCCGCACCGACCGGCGGATCGAGCGGGTCCGCTGCTTGCCGGTCCGGACCTTGAGGAACGCGCGGGCGCGCACGACGTGCGTGGAGCCCGGTGCGAGCCCGACGAGGCGCAGCGTCTGGGTGAACGGGGCGCGCCGGTCGGTGCGGACGTCGCGGCCGTCGACGGAGAAGTCGACCCGCGTGACCTTGACGACGACGCGCCTGCCGGTGCTGCGCCGCGTCTTGACCTTGCGCGCCCTCTGGGTGAGCGTCACGCGCACGTCGCCCGCGGGCAGGCAGCCCCGGGGCAGGCCGAGCAGCAGGTCGGTGTCGCCCTCGGTGACCTTGGTCGTGACCGTCGGCTCGCCGGGCAGCCCGGCGCTCGGCTCCAGCGGCAGCGCGAACCACTCCTCGCCCCGGACGGCGACGGCGAAGCCGCGCCCGTCCGCCGCCGCGCTCGCGCGCGCCCGCAGCACGGACCGGTCGGGCGAGGTCGTCAGCACCTGCGCGGGGCTCCACGTGGCGCCCCCGTCCGCCGACCGCGCGTAGCGCAGCGTCGAGCCGTTGTCCCCGGTGAAGACGGCGTGGAAGCGGCCGCCGGGGTCCGCGGTGATCTCCCCGTTGTTGGCGTTGTTGGAGCCGCCCTGGTTGCGGTAGAGGACGACCGGCGGCCCGAAGCCCGCGCCGGTCCAGCGGCGGGCGGTGATCGCGGCCTCCAGCGAGCCGTTCTCGAGCGTCGTGAGGACCATGCCGCGCCCGCCGCTGGCGAGGCTCGGCTCGCCGATCACGCGCCCCGCCGTCGGGGTCAGCGTCCCGGGCGGCGACCAGGAGGTGGCCATGTGCGGGTCGCCGCTGCCGAGCGGGTGGGCGAAGAACGCCGCGGGGTCGGTCGGCCGGACGGCGACCGCGACGCCGTCCACGATCGCGAACCCGGCCGGGTCCACCCCGGCGCCCGGGCCGTCGAACACGAGCCGCGGCGTCGAGGTCGGGGTGGAGCCGTCGAACGCGGCGCGGACGACGTTCAGGAAGCCGCCGGACATGACGCCGTGCCACAGCGCGCCGTCGGGGCCGACGACCTGCTGGCCGGCGAGCACCTGCGAGGAGCCGACCCGGACGCCCGGGGCGAAGCTCGCCCCGCCGTCGGTGGACACGGCGACCGCGGGACCGTCCCCGTCGGGATCGCCGGTGGACCGGGCGGCGGTGACGAGCACCGCGGCCCCGTTGACCTGCACGTGCACCTCCGAGCCGATCGGCGCGCCCGGCATCGCGATCGGGGTGCGCCGCACGCAGCCGGTCCCGTCGCGGGGGATCAGGCAGTGCGACACGGCGCCGTCGGTGCCCGAGAGCGCGATGTGCGCCGCGCCGGCCGCGTCGACGGCGACGTCGGCGGCCGCGACCGTCCCGAGCGGTATCGGCGTGGCGGCGGAGGCGGTCGCGGCCGGGACGAGCGTCAGCGCGACGGCGAGCGGGATGGGCAGGAGCGAGCGGGGGTGGAGCACCCGGCCGACGGTAGGCCCGGGCGGTCGCGCGCACCATGAGCAATTCCTACTCAGGGCGGGTGGGGCGACCGGTCCCGGGTAGACTCTCGTACAGGTGAGCCGGGAAGCCTGGTCGGCACGTCGTCGACCCCTGCCCGAAACGGAGCCGCCCCTCCCGTGACGCTCGCCATCGTCCTCTTCGCCCTCGCGCTCGCGCTCATCGCCAGCGAGAAGGTCGACCGCACCAAGGTCGCGCTCGCCGGCATGGTCCTCGTCCTGCTCACGCAGACGATCGACCAGGAGCAGGCGATCGAGGCGGTGGACTGGGCGACCATCGGCCTGCTCGTGGGCATGATGATCGTCGTCAAGCTCACGGAGACGACCGGGCTCTACACGTACCTCGCGATCCGCGCCGGCCAGGCGAGCGGCGGCCGGCCGCTGGCGCTCGTGCTGCTGCTCGCCGGCTCCACCGCGCTGCTCAGCGCGTTCCTGGACAACCTGACGACGGTGCTGCTGATGGTGCCGATCACGTTCCTGCTCGCGGACGCGCTCGACATCGACCCGATCCCGCTGATCCTCATCGAGGTCTTCGCGTCGAACATCGGCGGCACCGCCACGCTGATCGGCGACCCGCCGAACATCCTCATCGCCGGGGCGACCGGTCTCAGCTTCAGCGCGTTCCTCACGAACCTCGCGCCGGTGGTGATCGTCACGCTGCTCGTCGTCGTGCCGCTGCTCTACCTCGTCTTCCGGTCGCGGCTGCAGGTCGCGCCGGACGCCCGCCGCCGCGTGATGGAGCTCGACGCCGACCGCGCGATCGAGGACGCCACCGAGCTGAAGA
Organism: Paraconexibacter algicola; assembly: GCF_003044185.1. Classification (GTDB taxonomy): domain Bacteria; phylum Actinomycetota; class Thermoleophilia; order Solirubrobacterales; family Solirubrobacteraceae; genus Paraconexibacter; species Paraconexibacter algicola. The sequence goes on along the minus strand of NZ_PYYB01000001.1, from coordinate 624,512 downwards.
AGCTGCTCCCGGTGCTCCTCGGGACGATCCTGCTGTTCTTCGTCCACAAGCCGCTGCACATCGAGCCCGCCACCGTGGCGCTCGCAGGCGCCGCGCTGATGCTGCTGCTCACGACGCAGACGCTCGAGAAGACGCTCGCGAGCGTCGAGTGGCCGACGATCTTCTTCTTCGTCGGCCTGTTCGTGATGGTCGGCGCGCTCGAGGAGACCGGCGCGATCGGCGAGATGGCCGACGGCATCGCCGACGTCACCGGCGGTGACCGCACCGCCGAGCTGCTCGGCATCACCTGGTTCAGCGCGATCTCCTCCGGGCTCGTCGACAACATCCCGTTCACGACCGCGATGATCCCCGTCGTCGAGCAGCTCAACGAGAGCGACGACGACGCCTACTGGTGGGCGCTCGCGCTCGGCGCCTGCTTCGGCGGCAACGCCACGATCATCGCCGCCGCCGCCAACGTCGCCGCCTCCGGGCTCGCCGCCCGCGCCGGTCGGCGGATCGGGTTCGTCGAGTTCCTGAAGATCGGCGTCCCGGTCACCTTGCTGTCGCTGCTCGTCGCCACCGCGTACGTGAGCATCCGCTACGTCTGACCACCCGGAGTCCCTGCACCATGCCCCGCTCGATCACCGACATCGCCATCGTCCGCGACACCCCCACGGTCACGGTCGACGACCCGATCTCCGCCGCGCTCGAGATCCTCGCGACGACGAAGCTGCCCGCCGTCCCGGTCCTGAAGGCCGACGGCCGCTACCACGGCATCTTCGGCGAGCGCGAGTTCATCGCCGCGCTGTTCCCCGGCTACCTCGACCAGATGACGTCGATGCGGTTCCTCACCCACACCCTCGACGAGACGATCGACCGCCGCGCCGGCTGCATCGCCGAGTCCGTCGGGTCGCACGCGAACACCGAGCACGTCGAGGTCGACGTCGACGCGGGCGACGCCCAGCTCGCCGAGGTCTTCCTGCACCACCGCGTGCTGCTCGTGCCGGTGCTCGAGCACGGGCACGTCGTCGGGGTCGTGACGCGCTCCGCGTTCTTCCGCGAGCTCGCCGCCCGGGTGGTGGACCGCGCCTCGTGAAGCGCACGGCCCTCGCCGAGTTCCTCCACGACGAGGCCGCCGGCGGCATCGTCCTCGCGCTCGCGACCGTCGTCGCGCTCGTGTGGGCGAACAGCCCGCTCGGGGACGACTACGTGGCGCTGTGGGAGACGAAGCTCGACCTCGGGCTCGAGCTGGACCTGCACCACTGGATCAACGACGGCCTGATGGCGATCTTCTTCTTCGTCGTCGGGCTGGAGATCAAGCGCGAGCTCGTCTGCGGCGAGCTGCAGGACCGCCGGACCGCGACGCTGCCGGTGGTCGCGGCGATCGGCGGCGTCGCGCTCCCCGCGCTGCTGTTCACGCTCCTGACGGCCGGGACGCCGGACGCTCCGGGCTGGGCGATCCCCGCCGCGACCGACATCGCGTTCGCGGTCGGCGTCCTCGCCCTCCTGGGCGACCGGATCCCCGCGAGTCTCAAGCTGTTCCTGCTGACGATCGCGATCGTCGACGACATCCTCGCGATCGCGATCATCGCCGTCTTCTACGCGGACGACCTGTCGATCCTGTGGCTCGCCGGCTCCGCGCTCGGCCTCGTCGGGATGGTCGAGCTGCGCCGGCTCGGCGCCACCCGGCCGTGGCAGTACGTGCCGCTCGCGATCGTCGTCTGGGTCGCGATGCACGAGTCCGGGGTGCACGCCACGATCGCCGGCGTCCTCATCGGCCTGCTGATGCCCACCGGGGAGATCGACGGGCGCAACGTCCTGGAGGAGCTCGAGGACCGGCTCCACAACGTGACCGCGTTCGCGATCGTGCCGCTGTTCGCGCTCGCCAACGCGGGGGTCGACCTCGGGGGCGGGACGCTCCAGGACGCGGCGTCCAGCACGCTCGCGTGGGCGATCGTCCTCGGCCTCGTCGTCGGCAAGCTCTCGGGCATCGGCGGCGCGGCGATGCTCGCGCTGCGCGCCGGCTGGGGCGTGCTGCCCGACGGCGTGGACCGCGGGCACGTCTGGGGTGCGGCGGCGCTCGGCGGGATCGGCTTCACCGTCTCGCTGTTCATCGCTCAGCTCGCCTACGTCGACGGCGCGCAGATCGCGATCGCCAAGGTCGGCATCCTCGTCGGATCGCTGGTGAGCGGCGCGCTCGGCGTGCTGCTGCTCCTGCGGCGGCGCGCTCAGGTCGCGCCGTAGCGCGCCGCGACCGTCGCGGTGAACGTCGAGCCGACGCCCGGCTCGCTCTCGACGTCGACGGTGCCGCCGAGCAGGTCGGCGAGCTTGCGCGCCAGCGGCAGCCCGAGCCCGGTGCCCCGCCCGTCCTCGCTGTCGCCCGCCCGCTCGAACGGCTGGAAGATCCGCTCGAGGTCGTCGGCCGGGATCCCGGCCCCGGTGTCGCGGACCGTGAACGCGACCCGCGTGCCGTCGTCGACGAGCCGCGCCGCGACGCGGACCTCGCCCCGCTCGGTGTGGCGGAGCGCGTTGGCGACGAGGTTGCGCAGGATCTGCGCGAGCTTCCCCGGGTCGGTGCGCAGCGCCGGCACGTCGGCGGGCGCAGGCTCGACGACGAGCTCGACGCCCGGTGCGCGCGGGACCGGGGCCATCATGCCGCGCAGCGCGCCGAGGACCTCCTCGAGCGCGACGTCGGAGGCGTCGACGACCGCGTGCCCGGCCTCCGTCCGCGCGAGCTGCAGCTGCTCGTTGACGAGCTCGAGCGCCTCCTGCGCGGTCCGGTCGATCATCGCCACGTCGGTGGCGAGGCCGGACGCGGGCGCCTCGGCGAGCATCACCTCGGCGAGCCCGCGGATCGCGAACAGCGGCGTGCGCAGCTCGTGCGCGATCGTCGACGCGAGGTCGATCGACACGCGCTCGGTGCGGTCGCGCTCGTGCTCGGACTCGTCGAGCACGTCCTGCAGCGTCCGCAGGCCGCGTGCCGCGTCCTCGAGCTCCTGCGTGCGCTCGGTGGCGAGCTCGAGCGCGTCGCGCAGCTCGATCTCGGTGACGACCATGTCGGAGAGGTCGGAGACGAGCTTCACGTGCTCCTCGGTCCACGGCCGCGGCGCGAAGTCGATCGCGCAGAGCGTCCCGATGATCTCGCCCCCGGACCGGCGCAGCGGGAAGCCGCAGTACGCGCGCAGGCCCTTGCCGATCGCCGGGCTGTCGGCCAGCAGCTCGTGGGACTCGGCGTCCTCGGCGACGATCTCGGCGCCGCTGCGCACGACCCACTGGCACGCCGAGTCGGCCACCGGGCCGGAGAGCATCGCCGCCAGGTCGGGGTCGTCGGTGCGACGGCTCAGGTAGCGCTCCTCGTGCTCGCCGACGAGCGACAGCTGCGCCAGCGGCACGTCGAGCACCGTTGCGACGATGCGGGTGAAGCGGTCGAACGAGGTGTCGGGAGCGGAGGCGAACAGGCCACGGCGCTCGAGTGCGGCGAGCCGCCGCGGGTCGTCGAGCTCCTGTCCTGCGGAACCGGTCACGCGGGGGGAGGATACTTCCCGCAGGTGTCCGGACCCCTCGACATCCACCGCGTGCGCGTCCGTGCGCCAGAACTCCGGAGTACTGGCCGCTGGTCGGGCGGCGGGCCGCTGACGCTCGCCGACCTGCGCGGCCGCGTGGTGCTGCTGGACTTCTGGACGAGCTGCTGCGTGAACTGCCTGCACGTCGCCGAGGAGCTCCGCGGGCTGGAGCGGCGCTTCGCGGACGTCCTCACCACGATCGCCGTGCACACCCCGAAGTTCCCGCACGAGCGCGACCACGGCGCGGTCGCCGCGGCCGCCGCCCGGCTGCGGCTCGAGCACCCGGTGCTCGAGGACCCCGACGGTGCGCTGTGGGACGCCTACGGGGTGCGCGCCTGGCCGACGCTCGTGCTGATCGACCCGACCGGCCGCGTCGCCGCGACGGTGGCGGGGGAGGGCCACGCCGTCGAGCTCGCCGCCGCGATCGAGGCGCTCGTCGAGGAGGCCCGCGAGGCCGGCACGCTCGGCCCGCCCGGCCCGCTGCCGTCCGTCCGTCCGTCCGCCGCCGGGCGCGGCGAGCTCGCGTTCCCCGGCAAGGTCGCGATCGCCCCCGACGGGCAGCGGCTCGTCGTCGCCGACAGCGGCCACGACCGCGTGCTCGTCACCACGCTCGACGGGGTCGTCCTGGTCGAGCTCGGCGGGCTCTACCAGCCGCAGGGCGTGCGCTTCGACGGCCCCGACGCCCTGCTGGTCTGCGAGACCGCGCGCGACCGCGTCTGGCGGATCGAGCTGCCCGGCGGGACGCGGACGCTCCTCACCGAGCAGGTGAAGAGCCCGTGGGACGTCGTGCGCTGGCAGGGGCACGTCGTCATCGCCGGGGCCGGCCGCCACGTCCTGTGCGCGATCGACGCGGGCGGCGAGGCGCAGGTGATCGCGGGGACCGGGGCGGAGGAGCTGCTCGACGGGCCGGCCCTGCGCGCGCTGCTCGCCCAGCCCAGTGCGCTCGCGGTCACCGCCCGGGACGAGCTGGCGTTCCTCGACGCCGAGAGCTCCGCGCTGCGCGTGCTCGACCGTCCGGCCGGGACCGTCCGCACGCTCGCCGGGCAGGGCCTGTTCGACTGGGGCGCGAGCGACGGGGACCGCGACCGCGCGATGCTGCAGCACCCGCTCGGGCTCGCCGCCGCGCCCGACGGCTCCCTGTTCGTCGCCGACACCTACAACCACCGGCTGCGCGTGTGGCGCGGGGAGCACCTGTGGACCGTGCCGGTCGAGGGGTTCGACGAGCCTGGCGGCCTCGACGTCCTGCCCGACGGTCGGCTCGTCGTCGCCGACACCGGCGCGCACCGCGTCGTGCTCGTCGACCCCGTCGCCGCCCGCGCGGAGGCGATCGACGTCGGCCGGCCACCCTCGCGCGACGAGCCCGGGGCCCCGGTCGTCGCCGAGACCGCGATCCTGGCCGAGGACGGCGTCCTGCACGCGACGCTCGACGTCCCGCTCGACGGCGACGCGCTCGATCCGGCCGGCGGCCCGCCCGTCCGCGTGACCGCGCGCGCGACCGACGAGGCCCTCCTGCCGGGCGAGCGGACGTGGTGGCTGGACGCGCTGCCGGCCCGCGTCGCGGTCCCGCTCGGCACCGGATCGGGCCGCATCACGCTCGAGCTGCGCGCCGCGAGCTGCGGTCCCGACGCCTGCCGCCTGCGCCGCACCGAACGCGCCTACGACGTCATCCTCACCCCCGCAGGAGGTTGAGCCGTGCCCGAGCTGCCCGAGGTCGAGATCACCGCGCGCCGCCTCTCGGCGGCCCTGGAGGGCGCGACGGTCGCGTCGGCGCTTGCGCCGGGGCTCAACACGCTGAAGACGTTCGACCCGCCCCTGCACGCGCTCGAAGGCGCCACGATCACCGGGGTGCGACGGATCGGCAAGCACCTCGTGGTCGACCTCGACGCGCCCGCGGCGGGCGGCCCGGTCGCGCTGCTGCTGCACCTGATGTCGGCCGGCCGGCTGCAGCTGTTCGAGAAGCGCGCCTCGATGAAGGACCGCGCCAACCGCCTGCTGCTGCGCATCGCCGACGAGGACGGCCGGCCGCCCGACCGGGAGCTGCGGCTGAAGGAGTTCGGCACGAAGCAGGCGGCGTGGGCGAAGCTCCTGCGCGCCGACGAGCTCGCCGCCGATCCGGCGCTGGCGACGCTCGGCCCGGAGGCGTGGCCCGACCCGCCGGCCGACCTGCGCGACGTGCTCGGCCCCCAGAAGGCCCGGCCGTTGCAGGCGGTCCTGCGTGACCAGCGGGTGCTCGCCGGGATCGGTCGGTCGTGGGTGGACGAGATCCTCTGGGAGGCGCGGCTCTCGCCGTTCGCGCGCGCCGGCGGCCTCTCGGACGAGGACGCGGCCGCGTTGCGTGCCGCGATGGTCGACCGGCTCGGGGCCGCACTGGCGCACTACGAGGACGTCGTGCGGCTGCCGATCCCGGACAAGCTGCCGCTGCCGCTGCTCGTGCACCGGCATCACGGTGAGCCGTGCCCGCGCTGCGGCACGACGATCGAGGCGGTCCACTACGAGGAGCAGGTGCTCTGCTACTGCCCGTGGTGCCAGACCGACGGGAAGGTGCTGAAGGATCGTCGCCTGTCGCGGCTGTTGAAGTGAGCCGCGCGGTGACGTACCGCTCCGCGGCTGGTTGAATGACCGGCGGCGATGGTGCGGCACGACCACAGGGGACCGGCCGGTGGGCCGGATGCGGCCGGGCACGCGCGCATCGGCGCCCTGCTGCGGCTGCTCGTCGTGCCGATCGCGCTGCTGTCGAGCATCGCCGCCGACGGTCCCGCGACCCGCGACCCCGTGTTCCTCGGCGTGGCGGCCGCGTGCTTCGCGTACGCGCTCGTGCGCTGGGAGCTGGCCCGTCGCGGCGCGACGCTGGGCACGCGATCCACCGCGGCGGACCTCGTCGTCCTGGTGGTGCTGATCGTCGCCGCGAACCCGCGCGTCGATCCGGCCGGGCGGGCCATGGCCCTGCTGGCGATCGGCGCCTGGGCGCTCACCAGCACGCCCCGGCACCTCGTCGTCTCGGGCCTCGGGATCGCCGCGACCGTCACGGTCCTGCAGCTGCTGCTGCGCGGGGGTGAGCCCAACCTCCGCACGCTCGCCGGGTCGGTCGTGGCCGTCGGGGTCGGGGCGCTCGTCGCCGCCGAGCTGCGCCGCCGCGACCGGCTCACCGCCGAGGTCGAGCAGCGCGCCGACGAGCTGCTCGTCGAGGTCGCCGACCTCGAGCGCCGGGAACGCGAGCGGATCGCCCAGCTGGTGCACGACGACGCGCTGCAGCGGCTGCTCGCCGCCCGGCAGGACCTCGACCAGAGCCTGTCCGGCGACGCCGAGGCGCTGGACCGCGCCCGCGAGGGTCTGCGGGCCGCCACCGCATCGCTGCGGGATCTCACCCGCGTCGTGCACGACGAGGCGCTCCAGGCCGCCGGCCTCGAGGCCGCCGTGCGCCGGCTCGTCGACGACACCGCGCGACGGGCCGACCTGGAGGCGACCGTCGGCGTGGACGCCGGGGCGGCCGGGGCGGCGAACCCGCTCGTCCTCGCGGTCGTCCGGGAGCTCGTCGGGAACGTCGAGCGCCACGCGGCCGCGACCTGCCTGGACGTGACGGTCGAGCGTCACGGCACTGCCGTGTCGATCGTCGTGCAGGACGACGGCCGTGGGCTGCGCCTCCAGGACCTCGGGACCGCGCAGGCCGCCGGGCACCTCGGCCACGCGGCGCTGCGCCGCCGGGTCGAGCAGCTGCACGGCTCGCTGACCGTCGACGCCCGGCCCGGTGCCGGGACCCGGGTGGAGGTCGTCCTCGCCGACGCGGACGTCCGCGCGCACCGCGCGCTCGAGCAGGCGCTGCGCCACGAGCGCGGGTGGAACGCCGCGCTCGTCGCCGGGTTCCCGGACGCGTTCGTCGTCGCCACCCCGGACCTGCGTCTGGTCGAGGTCAGCGACCGCTTCGTCGAGCTGACCGGGTTCACCCGCGCGGAGCTGCTGGCCGCGCCCGCGGGTGACCTGCCGTACTGGCCGCCCGAGCACCGCGCGGCGATCCGGCGCATCGCGACCGACCTGAGCGCCGACCTCGAGCACGAGACGCGCTACGACATCGCCACGAAGGACGGGCGTCGCGTCGACGTGCTCGCGACCGCATCGGTCGTCGTCGACCCGCGTGGCGGGCGGCGCCTGCACCTGGTGACGTTCAAGGACCTCTCCACGGGCACCGAGCTCCGGGACGAGCTCGCGGCGCTGCACCCGGCGAGGCTGCGGCCGCGCCTGCGGCAGCCGAGGCCGCACGTCCAGGGGGACCGCTCGAGGCTGGGGTAGGGTCGAGGCGTGGCGTCACCGCCCAGTTCCGCGCAGCCGAGTGGGCTCACCCACCGGATGCGGCTGCCGCGCCGTGACCGCGCGGCGGTCATCGCCGCCGCGCGACTGAGCACCGTCCCGCTGGCCTGCAGCGCGAGCTTCGCGCTCGACGACGGGGCGCTGCGCGACGGCGCCTTCCTCCTCGCCGCAGCGGTCTGTCAGACCTACGCCACGGGGGTCTGGCTGCTGGTGCGTCGCCGGGTCGCCCTGCCCTCCGCGGTCGTCTCGGCGCTCGACGTGGCGATGGTGCTCGGGCTGGCGGTCGCGGCGCACCCGAGCCGCAGCGTCGCCGCGCTCGTCCCGCTCATCCTGCTGTTCGTCGTCTGGTCGATGTTCCTGTCGCCGCGAGCGCTCGCGGCGCGCGGCGTCGGCATCGCGGGCGCGATCGTCCCCGTCGAGCTCGTGCATCACGGCGTCGCGGATGCCGCCCGCAACGGCTTCTTCATCGCGGTCGTCGTCGGCGTCTGCGCGGTCGTCGCCCGCCAGATGCGGGAGCGGCTCGACGGACTCGTCGCGCTCGAGCGCCACACCGCGACGCTGCAGGCCGACGCCGAGGACCTGCAGCGGCGCGAGCGCGTCCGCATCGCCCAGCTGCTTCACGACGACGCGCTGCAGCGGCTGCTGGCCGCCCGGCAGGACCTCGACGGTGCCGAGAGCGACCCGTCGGCGCTCGAGCACGTCCGCGACGGGCTCGCCGAGGCGACGCGCGCGTTGCGGAGCCTCACCCACGTCGTCCACGACGACGCCCTGGAGGCGGCGGGCCTCGAGTCGGGCATCGGCCGAATCGTCGACGAGGCGGTCCGCCGTTCCGGCCTGACCGCGCACGTGGCGGTCGACCCCGAGATCGATGGCCACGTCGCGACCGTCGTGCTGCCGATCCTGCGGGAGCTCGTCGCCAACGCCGAGCGGCACGCCGAGGCGAGCGAGCTCGCCGTCGAGCTGCGTCGCGAGGCGGGCGGCCTGCTGCTGCGCGTCGCCGACGACGGGCGGGGCTTCACGCGCGCGGAGCTCGTCGACGCCGAGCGGTCCGGGCACCTCGGGCACGCGGGCCTGCGGCGCCGGGTGGCGGACCTGCAGGGGGAGCTCGAGATCGACACGGCGCCGGGGGCGGGCTGCCGCGTCACGGTCCGCCTGCGGGACGCCGCGATCGAAGCGCGGCGCGAGCTCGAGTCCTCGCTGCGGCGGGAGCGCGAGTGGAACGCGGCGCTCGTCGCGGGGTTCCCCGACCCGTTCATCGTCCTCGGGGACGACGCGCGGATCATCGACGTGAGCGACCGGTTCGTCGCGCTCACCGGCTGGACCCGCGGCGAGCTGCTGAGCGCGTCACCCGGCCAGTTCCCGTACCTGCCGCCGGAGACGGCGATCGAGGACGCGGCACGAATCCGCGAGCGCGATCCGCACGACGACCACACCGCCGAGCACGAGCTCTACTGCCGCGGCGGTCGCCGCGTCGCGGTGATCGTGAGCGTCCGCTTCGTGCAGGACCCGCGCGGAGGACGCGGGCTGCGGCTCGTGACGTTCAAGGACATCACGCAGCGCCGCGAGACGGAGCGCCGGCTCGTGGCCGAGCGCGACCTGTCGGAGGCGATCCGCGACGCGATGCAGGAGCCGTTCCTGCAGACGCTCGACGGGGTCGTCGTCGCGGTCAACGAGGCGTTCTGCACGCTCACCGGCTACCGCGAGGACGAGCTGATCGGTGCGCGGCGGCCGTACTTCTTCATCCGCACCGCCACGCTGGACGAGGCGTTCGCCTACGCGGCCCGCCTCGACGCGGAGGGCACGGCGGAGACGGAGCTGCTGATCGTGCGCGCGGACGGCTCCGAGGTCCGGGTGCGGGTCCGCGGCGTCACGGTCCGCGACGTCGACGGCACGTCGCTCGGCCGGGTCCAGACCGCGCACCCGCTGGGCGCGATGCCACCGCTCGGACCGCGTCGGTCCGAGCTTCGAGCGCCCTCGTAGGACCTAGCCCGCGGGGCAGGAGCGGGCCGCGGGGATGCGGTAGCTGGCGATCACCGGCTTGTGGTCGGAGGGGAAGGTGCCCGCGCCGTAGTCGTCCGGCTCGCCGCCGGGCACACGCAGGCCGTCGTCCGGGACGTCGGCGTTCATCGGCGTGGCGTTGTCGTAGAGGAGGTAGTCGATGCGCTTGGCCGGGGTGCCGCCCGTCGCCCAGCCGTAGGTGTACTGGTTCCCGCCGCGGTGGACGGGGCGACCGTCGAAGCGCTGCAGCCACGTGTCCTTGAGGAACGTGGTCAGGACCCGGTGCGTGGAGCTGCCGGGCACGCGGTTCATGTCGCCCCCGACGAACGTCGCGCAGCTCGGGTTGCCGACGATGCGCCGCAGCTGCTTGGCCTGCTCGAGCGCGGCGTCGGCGCTGGTGACGGGGTAGCCGGGGTCGTTGGAGCAGCTCGCCCCGGCCTCCTTGCCGTCGAGGTGCGCGACACCGAGGTTGACGTTCGCGGCCCCGAGGTCGACGGTCGCGCCGACGACGCCGCGCAGGTAGCAGCCGTTGGGCGTGAGCCGGCTGCGGCTCACGCGCAGGAACCGCAGCCGCTTCGGGATCAGGATGGCGTTGCCGCGCAGGACGCTGCCGTGCCGCTCGGTGAGGTAGGTCTGGGCCTGCATGCCGAGCGCGGCGGCCAGGCTGTGCGCCTGGTTGCGCTGGTCGTTCGGACCGTCGACCTCGTTGAGGAAGACGACCTGCGGGTCGTAGAAGCGGATGAGCCGCACGATCCGGTCGCGGCTGTCCTCGACGCGCAGCTGGGCGATGTTGAAGGTCATGACGCGCACCGAGGTCGACGCGGAGGCGGGCGCGACGCTCCCGACGGTCGGCGCGGCCAGGCCGAGCGCGACGACGGCGAGCGCGCCGCGCCGCAGCATCCGCCCGGCCTGTCCGCTGCGGGTGGCGCGGGTGGGCGTGCGGCCGGGCGGCGTGAGCGGGCGGGCGGGAGCGGTCATGCCCCCGATCCTTCCCGCGACCCCCCGTCCCACACCACGCCTTCTCACGGGATCCTCACGCCGCCCCTTCGGGCGGGCGGGCGGTGAACGGACATTTCCAGACCCTGGAGGGGCAGGAGATGGACAGTCCGGGCGACCGTTTGCCGCCCGTCGCATCGCTCCCGCGCCCCGCACGGATACCGCTCCAGCCTGTCCATCTTCCGCCCCCGGAGGGTCTGGAAATGTCCGTTCACACGCCGCGGGGCGGGCGGGCGGGGCCTGTCGGAGCGCGCGGCGTCCTCGCCGCGGGCGAACTTCCGGTCAGGGACCGAGATCGTGGTCCTCATGGAGGAGGACGACCTCGAACACGGCGTGCCGACGATCCTCGACGCACCCCGGGACGTACCCTGGCGTGATGCTCGAAGCCGGAACCCCAGCCCCCGCGTTCACCCTCCCCGACCAGGACGGCGACGCCGTCGCGCTCGCCGACCACGCCGGGAAGACGGTGGTCCTCTACTTCTACCCCAAGGCCGACACGCCCGGCTGCACCACGCAGGCGTGCGGCGTGCGCGACGCGTCGGCGGCGTACGCGGACCGCGACGTGGTCGTGATCGGCGTGTCGCCCGACCCGGTCGCGAAGGTCAAGAAGTTCCACGACAAGCAATCTCTGAACTTCACGCTGCTCGCCGACGAGGACCACGCGGTGTGCGAGCAGTTCGGCGTCTGGGTCGAGAAGTCGATGTACGGAAAGACATTTTGGGGGAGCAGTCGGACCACGTTCATCATCGACGAGACTGGCGTGATCCGGAAGGTGATCCCGAAGGTCAAGCCCGCCGAGCACGACGAACAGGTCCTCGCGGCGCTGCGGGACATGGATCAGGCGGGTGCGTAGCCGCCGGGCCGGGTGGTCATACCGTCGGCCGAGACTGGCAGGATGGCGCCAGATGACTCGCTCGGCCGCCCAGCATCGATGACCGCGCCTGCAGAGCGGGCAAAGCTGAGCCTGGCAAGGGAACTTGGAGCGCGCGGCTCGCGGAACCCAGTCGGCGAGGCCGACCCAGCCGGCCCGCTCCCGGCGTCCGCCTGCGATGTGCTGGCGGTGGTCCCGGCGTGGTGGGAGGCGCAGGCGCGCGCATTCGGACTGTCGGGGCGCTGGCTGGACCTTGAGCAGGCGCTCGACGCCTCGGCGCCCGAGGCAGCTGGCGGCGGAAGTCGCACCAAGCGGCTCGATCTAGTGACGTCGACCGCCGAGGATCTCGGGGCGGCGTACGTTGCTTCCTTGGACGCGGGCGTGCGGGCACGGCACGGTCGGCACTACACACCGCCACAGCTGTCGGTGCGGCTATGGACCATGACGCGAGCCAGCCTGGGCCTTGTCCGAGGCCGGCTCGGTCCGCTGCCCGGTCTTCTCCGCGACCCCGCTTGTGGGGCCGGAGCGTTGCTGCTGCCGCCTGTCCGCGAGCATGTTCAGGCGCTCGCTCATTCGGACCCGCGCGTCACCCTCGCGGGGATCCCCAACCTGGTCGAAGGTATTGACGCCGACCCAGCAGCGGTCTGGCTGACCAACGTCGTACTAGCTGCCGAGCTGCTGCCGCTCGTTGCGCTGGTGCCCGAGGCGCGGCGCCGGCCTCTACCGGCGCTCGCCAGAGTCGGAGACGGTCTCGAAGCGCAGGAGCGCTCAGCCCGTGCCGTCGTGATGAACCCGCCCTACGGTCGCGTGCGCCTGGCGCCGGATGAGCGCGCGCGCTTCGCGGACGTTCTCTACGGCCACGCGAACCTCTACACGCTGTTCATGGGCGCCGGTGTCGAGCAACTGGATGCGAAGGGCGTCCTCGGAGCGCTCGTGCCTACGTCCTTTCTGGCTGGGCGCTACTTCAGCAACCTCAGAACGACGCTCGCCGCCACCGCCCCGCTGCGCGACGCGACCTTCGTGGAGGAGCGCGACGGCGTCTTCGCCGGCGTGCTCCAGGAGACGTGCCTCGCTGTCTTCTCCCGACGGAAGGCACGCAAGGTGTCAGTGGCGAGCATGAACGGCCGCGTCGTAGACGTCGCCAAGCTCGCGGCTCCTCGCGGCGGCGCGCCGTGGCTGCTTCCACGTCGCTCCGACGACGCGCCCATCGCGGCAGCTGCCGCAGCAATGCCGCTCAACCTGGGCGCGACGGGATGGCGCGCCTCGACGGGTCCTCTGGTCTGGAACCGCCGTCGCGCAGATCTCGCGGACGAAGCTGGCGAGGGCCGTTGCCCGATCATCTGGGCGGCGGATCTCGATGGCGGACGCCTCCACCGCGACCCGTCCCGTGACGCCTTCCGCTACATCACGCTCCGTGACGACAGGGACGCCGAGGTGCTCGCGTTGCGCTCCCCGGCGATCCTCGTCCAGCGGACAACCGCGCCCGAGCAGGCTCGTCGGGTCGTGGCGGCGGAGCTGACCGAGGATGACCTGCATCGCTGGGGCGGCCAGGTCGTCGTCGAGAACCACGTCAACGTGCTGCGTCCGCGCGACCCGAACACCGCGCCGATAGTCTCGCGCGGTCTGCTGTGCGCCGTGCTGGCGACGGAGTGCATCGACCGGGTCGTTCGGTGCGTGTCCGGTTCCGTCGCGTTGAGCGCCTACGAGTTGGAGGCGCTGCCGCTTCCTCCGCCCGACGTACTGCGGTCCTGGGAGGGACTGCGAGGAGCCGTCCTAGAGTCGGCTGTGCACCGCGCCTACCGGTTGGGCTGAGGATGGCTTACCGAGCACTTCCGAGGATTGACAGATGCGCGGAGCGCCTGGAGCGCATCTTCCCGCGCTCGGCGTTCGACACCGTCCTGTCGTCGCCCGGCGCCGGCGCGGCCGTCGCGGCCATGCTCTACGTGGACGCCGTCGTCCCCGACAACGCGCCGGTCCCCGATGACGCTCGATGGGTGCGGCCGACGACATGTCTGTGGCTCTCGGAGGTTGCCTATGCGCGGACCGACGCGGCGTCGAGAACCGCGTACTACCGAGCCGCCGTCGGCGCACGTGCGAAGGAGAAGGTCGCTGCGCTGCATGCTTCCTGGGGTCACGCTCACGTGCCGCTCTACGGCGACAACACACGCGAGACGCTGCGGGACGAGACCTTCCCGGGCTGGCTGGACAACGGGGCGATGCGCGTCCGCCCAGGGGTCAAGACCACCAGCCCGGCGCCTCGCTGGGCGCTGTGTGAGTCCTTCGCCGACTTGTTCGACCCGCGCCTGCTGGGAGACCAGCTCGTCGCGGCCATCGACGCCTGGCGCGACGCCCACATGACGCCCGGGGCGAAGCTCAAGGCGTTGACTGCCCAGCAGCGCGAGCAGACCCAACATGCCGTGCGCGTCACGCTGCCCGACGGCACCGTCCGCGAGCTGGAACCGGGGGAGGCGTCGGTGATCCTCAAGGGCGTCATCGAGGTCTGGGCGCCCGCTCGGCTCAAGGACGCGGTGGTGCTCACCGTCTCCGAACCAGGGGACAAGATCTACGTGGCCGACGCCAAGGTGCTCGGCCAGCTGGGGTTGCGCATCGACCAGGCGACGCTGCTGCCGGACGCTGTGCTGGTCGACATCGCACAGCAGCCGCCGGTCTTCTGGATCGTCGAGGCCGTTGCGACCGATGGTGCGGTGACCGAGGATCGAAAACGTGCGTTGATCCAGTGGGCGCAGAGTCAGCGCATCCCCGATGGGGGGTGCGAGTTCTTGTCCGCGTTCGCATCGAGAAACAGCGCGGCAGCGCGGCGGCGCCTGAAGGATCTGGCGGCGGGCACCTTCGCCTGGTACGCCGACGAACCCGGCGCCGAGCTGGCCTGGTACGAGCTGTAGCCCCGCCGGTCCGCGCCGCGCCAAGCGGAGCGCAGCGGGAGCGCAGGCGAGGCCCGGAACCGGCGGGCTGGTCAGGGCGGTGGCAGCGTCTAACAGAGGGGGTCTAAAGACCACCGAAGGGGGTCCTCGCCGAAGAAGTTCGGCGGATAGCGGCAGAAGGCCATTGCAAGTCCCTGCCCGCGAGGTATGTCTGAGGAGAACCCGATGCGGGCCAGGAGGCCCGCCACTCCTCTAACCATGTCCCAGATCAAATCCACTACCCCCACGTCCAACCACAACCCGCCGCATCTCGGTGGCTTCCACCTCGCGTGGCTCCTGGCCGATGACGTCCGGACCATTCGTACGAAGGACGGCATCGAGCGGACGGTCGTCGAGCTGCGCGACCCGCGCCGTCTCAGCCAGTCCGTCGTCCTCTGGCTCGACGGGCCGGCCGATAGCCTCGCTTCGGCGGTCCCGGGCACCCTTGTCCAGCTGCACGTCGATGCGGTCCGTCCCGGTCGCGGCCGGGGCGAGCTGATCGGTCAGGTTGACCGGTCGGCCGTCGAGGCTGCCCTCGCCCGCGCCGGAGGTGACGCGCGATGAGCACGCCGAACGCCTATGCGGCGTGGTCCTTCGGCACGTTCGTGCCTCCCGGTGCCGCGCGGGCGCAGGACGGCAGTCGCATGCGGATCACGCCGAACCCGGCCGTGCCGGTCCCCGCCGTGATCGCCACGCCGTTGCTCGCCATTCAGATGGCGCCGTGGCCGAAGCCGTCGGCCTCGGCCTGCTTCCCGCTGCACCCGCTCGGCAGCCTGGAGCTGTACGAGCGCGCGCGCACGCTGTTGGCGGCCACCGGGCAACTTGCCGCCCTCTCGCCCGAGCAGCTGTCCGACTGCGAGACCGCTGTGTGGCGCTACACGGCGAAGCTGTTCAAGCCTGGCCATCCCATCCGCTCCCGGCTCGACGAGGCCGTGGAGAACCGCTGGTTCCAGCTCCGTGAGGAGGACGCACGTGACCCATACACCGCTCAGCCCGCTCACCTCGCTGCGTGGGTCGTCCTCCAGGCCGCGCTCGACTGGGCGCGGGAGGCCAGCCCGTGAACGGCGCACCGTCGCTGGCGCGCGGCGTACGCCTGCTGTCGTTGCACGTCGATGCGCTGGAGATCACCTGCTCGCTCGGGCAGGTACGGCTGCTGCTCGACGAGGGCGGCGTCGACGCCCTGGAGCGCGAGCTGGCCGAGCTGGTCCAGCTCGCGCGCAGCCAGGCGCCGCAGTGCGCCGTCGAGACCGACTGGACGTGGGGAGCGGGGGAGCCGGTGATCCTGCATCCCGGCGCGATGCGCCGGGGACAGCGGTATTGCCTGGAGTGCGGCGACTGGACGCTCTTCGTCGCCGCCATCTCTTCCCGCCGCCCGCGCATCACGGTGCAGTGCCGCGCCGAGTACCTGCTGCGCGTCGGCCGGCTTGCCGCGTGGGACGAGGTCACCGCCTGGGTCGAGGAGCAGCTGCTCCCGTGGGTCGGCGGCCTGCCCGAGGAGGACGACGAGCCGTGCTGGCGCATCGCCCGCATCGACCTGGCGGCCGACGTCCTCGGTGCCAAACTCGCCCCGAACCGCCTGCCGCACTTCGTCTCGAGGGCCAACGCCCGACGGGCGCTGCACGATGAGCCGGAGGGCGAGGCGTGAGCGGGGCGGCCCAGGTCCACCTCGTCGGCCGGCGCTTGACCGGAATGACCTTCGGGAAGCGCGGCTCCGCCGTGTACGCGCGCCTGTACGACAAGTCTCTGGAGGCGGATCCCGACGCGCTGATCCGCGATCACTGGGCTGCCCAGCTCGGCCGTCCGGTCGGTGCGGACGAGCAGGCGTGGCGGGTCGAGTTCGAGCTGCGCGGCAAGTTCCTGCGGGACTTGGCCGTCGGGGACCAGCAGCTCATGGACGCCGACCCGCGCGCCTTCCTGGAGCACCACCTCGATGCCGTCTGGGAGCACTTGACGACGAAGTGGCTAGTCCTGAAGGTCCCCGGCTCGACTACGCGCCTCAGTCGGGGTAAGCCCCAAGGCTGGTGGGCAGCCCTGAGCACTTCGGGCGGCTTCGGCGAGCGCGACACGGCCGGCCCGCTCGTGCGGCGCCCGCGCCGCAGCCCCGACGCCGGTCCGCTCCTCGCGCAGCTCGGGGGTGTTCTGGCTGCCTACGCCGCCCGGCGTGGGACCGACGACCTGGACGCGGTCCTCGCGGAGTTGTCTGACTACATGAGTCGCTCCGGCGGTCAGAAGGGGTTCGCGCAGCGCGTCGACCGCGCTCGGCTGCGGCTACCCCTTCAAGCGCGCACCCGTGCTGACGCCGAGGCGCAGGCCGTCGGTGATGACCCCAACCTGAACGGCATGGATGACCTCATCTGGATGCGCGTTCCAGGATGGCTCGACGAGCCGCCCAGCAAGGCAGCGCCGGGCGGGTAGATTGGAATGAGGCCGCCTAGAGGCGGACCTGTTCCGGCCTGAAGCCCGGCCTCACGACGACCGACACCACGCCAGCCAAGGCGCCCGGTGGAGGTCGAACGACGACTGACTGTCCCAACGTGAGGCACCCGGCCACCACCACCCGCGACCACGAGCGACGCCCCAGCGTCCGCCCCGGCACGCGCTACCAGCAGCAGCGGCTGCTGGAGGTGGCCCTGCGCGTCAAGCTGCTGCGGGAGGGCAAGGACCCCGCCGGCGCCGCACTGCACGAGGTCCCGGCGTCCCGGCCGGCCAAGCCGACGCCGCACCCCGCCACTATCGAGGCGGTCGACGCCGGTCAGGCGTCTGGCGCGTCGCCCTCGGTCGACGTCGTGCCTCCCTCGGCGTCCGTCTTGGTGGAGGCCGTCCAGGCGGCGTCCGCATCCGCCCCCGTCGCCAGCTTGGCCTTCCGTGCCCGGGTCCCGTGCGCGCGGGTCTTGGCGGCCTCCGGCACGCCGTCCGACGCGACGACCGTCAGCCGAGCGCCGGGGCCGGGCGGGCCGAGCACGGCGTGGTCGATGATAATGCCGAGCGCCTCCCGTTTCTCTGCGGCCGGGAAGTCTTTCCAGCCGTCGAGCAGCTCGCGCAGCTCGTCGAGCGAGACGTCCAGCGCGGACGACGTCTGCAAGGACCCGTAGCGCTCCTGCGCGTCCTGCAGTTCGATCTCGATGCGCGCCACCTCGTCTCGGCGCCGGTCACGCTCGACGAGCGCCTGGTCCTCGTGCCGACCCTCGGCGTCGATCCAGGCTGAGTACGCCTTATCGTAGGCGCGCTTGGCCTTCTTGAGCGCGCCCGCAAGAGTGGCGATGCGCTCCTCCAGCAAGCCGACGTCGGCCGGCTGCACGGTGGCGAGGTCATCGCGCCAGCCCTCGGCGTCGGTGGCCGCCAAGAACTCGTCGACCCACGTCTCCAGCTCGCGCAGCGCCTTGCGCTCGGAGATGCTGTGGCCCTTCGGGCAGCCGCTGTTGTAGACCCGGCAGCTGTAGTTGATGTAGCGCTTTCCGTCCTTGTCGCGGCGTCGGTCCGGGTTGGCCTTGAGAGTCATGCCGCACTCGGCACATCGGAGCAGCCCGGCGAGCACATGCCTGCGCTGGTTGACGCCGCTGCCGCGCTTACGGGCGTCGAGCACGGCCCGCATCTGGGTCCACTCATCCTCCTCGATGATCTTGGGCTGTCCGGCGGCCGGGACCCACTTGAAGCCCTCGCCGTCCTCGGCGAAGCGGACCCGCATGAAGCCGCATTGGGCCTTGCTCTCCAGGATGCGCTTGACCGTCGTTGCCTGCCAGCCGCCACCGCCCCGGGTCTTGACCCGACGCCTGGTCAGCTCGTTGACGATCGCGGCCGGCCCGTGCCCGTGGTCGATGACCAGCCGGACCATCAGGCGGTAGGTCGCTGCCTCGTCCTCGTCGACGGCCAGAGGCTCCTTCTTGCCCTGGCGCCGGTAGCCGTATGGCGTCTTGCCGCCGTTCGGCAGCTTCTCGGTGAAGGCGCGGTGCCGCCGGCCCGAGATGAGCTTGACCTTCGTGTCGGCCTTCTGGAGGCCGCTGAAGACCGCTTCGATGGTCGCCATCGCGGCGTCGCGGTCGTCGCCGATCTCGCGCAGAGTCAGCTCGCGGAGCGTCGGGGCCTCCCCGAAGCCCCGCACGCCCGCAGCTCGCAGCTTCTTGACGATGAACTCGTGCTCGTAGGTATCGCGCCGGAGGCGGTCGAGCTGGCGGCAGACGAGGTAGTCGGGCTGCGTGTCCTTCAGCTCGGCGAGGAGTTGCTGGAAGACCGGCCGGTGGTCGAGGCTGGTCTCGTTCGCGTCGGGTGCCGTGGTCGACGCGAAGCCCTCGTCGTAGATCGCCTCGGTCCCGTCGGGCCGCTTGGCGACGACCATCCCTGCCGCCTCGACGAGCTTCGGCAGGCTCTCGCGCTGGGCTGCGTGGCCGTAGCCTTCCTTGACCTGCGCCTCCGACGAGACGCGGATGGCGATGACGACGCGGAGCTTGCGGTCCATAAGGCCGCCGATATTCGCATTGCTCCCCTCAGTTGTCTAGCGATGTACGGCAAGACCTATTGGGGCGCCCAGCGCGCGACGTTCATCATCGACGGCTCCGGCACGATCGCCGCGGTGCTGCCGAAGGTGCAGCCCAAGCAGCACGAGCAGCTCGTCTTCGCCGCGCTGGACGAGCTCGGCGTCGGCTGACGCGCCGCGGGCCGCGCGGGCCGGGCCCGGCCGGGCCCGCCCGTCCGGCTGGCGCCCCGCCGGTAGGGTCGCCGCATGGCCCGTTCCCGCAGCGCCGAGCGTCCCGTCGTGTCCGCACGTGAGGCCGGCGCGGCCGAGCACGCCGCGGTCGCCGGCGTGCTCGCCGACGCGTTCCTCGTCGACCGGGCGTTCCGCTTCATCGTGCCGGATGCCGCCCGTCGCACCCGTGCCCTGGCGGCGTTCTTCGCCCGGATCACACCGCAGGACGCCGACACCGGTCCGGTCGACGTCGCGGCCGGGGAGGACGGCGTCGTGCGCGGCGCCGCGCTCTGGCAGGCGCCCGGGTTCCGCACGCCCGCCGTGCGTCCGCTCGCGGAGACCGTCGCGATGCTGCGGATCTTCGGGGTCGGGACGTGGCGGGCTGCGGTCGTCGACCATGCCGTCACCGGGCACATCCCGCCCGATCACCGCTTCTGGTGGCTGCACTACCTCGGCGTCGGGTCGGCGCACCAGGGCCTGGGGGTCGGCAGCCGCCTGCTCGAGCAGGGCGTCGCCCGCGCGGACGCGGACCGGATGCCGTGCTGGCTCGAGGCGTCGGACCCGGACAACGTCCGCCTCTACGAGCGGTTCGGCTTCCGCACCGCCTGCGAGTACGACGCGCCGTTCGGCGGTCCGCACTTCTGGGGCATGTGGCGGCCGGTCGGCGGCTGACGGGCGCCGGGCGACCTCACCGCTCCGCGAGGGGGGACCGCTCCAGCGGGGTCGCCGGGTCGGCGCGGCTCTCGGCGTCGAGCACCGGCCGCTCGAACCGCGCCGCCAGGTCCGTCACGCGCCCGCGGTCGCCGAGCGGCACGCCCTCGACCTGCAGCGCGGCACGCAGCGCCGCTGCGCGGCGGCCGCCGCCGACGGAGCCGTCCTCGCGGACGACCCGGTGGACCGGGACGGCCGGGGCGTCCTCGCGGGAGAGGATGTACGCAGCGTGGCGGGCGGGCACGTCGAGCTCGTCCCCGATCGCCTGGTGCGTGGTGAGCCGACCCCCTGGAGCCCGCGGACGATGTCGAGGACCTGCGCCCGGATGCGCGCGTCGTTCGCGGAGCCCGCCACGGTGCGAGGACGACCGGACCGTGCCGACCGCTCACGAGCAGTCCGGCCTCGACGGCACCACCACCGCGATACGCGACGGGTGACGCGGTTGCGCGCAGCGCGTGGCTGCGCTACGGTCGGGGCGTCATGGACTCCATGTTCCTGTAGACGGGCCGCGCGCCCGATCGCTCGCGCCGACCAGGCGCTCGCAGCGTGCAGCACGTCGCTCCGCCATCGCGCCCGCGACGTCTACTACCGGCACCGTCCGTGACCAGTCCGTGCCCGGGCGTGTCGCCGCATCCGGACCCCGTCGCGGGGTCGACCCCGTTTCCGAGAGGAGCGCTCGTGCGAGAGCGAGACCCATTCCCCACCGGCCGGCGCGCCCCGCGCCGGCTCCAGCAGCCGCCGACCCACCGCGTCGTGCGGCAGGTGCCCCGCAAGCTGCCGCCCCAGCGGGGCGGCGGTCGCCCCGGCCGCTGAGGCTCAGCGCACGCCGGTCATCCGGCGCAGCCGCCCCGTCGCCGCCAGGCCCTCCAGGAGCCTGGCCGCGCCGGGGGCGAAGTGCCGTCCCGCCTCGCGGCGGACCTCGGCCAGCGCCCCGGAGGGATCGCGCGACCGCTGGTACCAGCGGTCGCTGCGCATCGCGTCCCACGCGTCGGCGAGCGCCAGCAGCGCCGCCCCGTCCGGGATCGCGTCGCCCGCCAGGCCGTCCGGGTAGCCGGTGCCGTCCCAGCGCTCGTGGTGCCCGCGGATCCAGCGCAGCTGCTCCTCGTCCAGGACCGAGGAGGCGATCCGCGCGCCGATCATCGCGTGCGTCTGCACGTGGGCGCGCTCGTCGCTGTCGAGCTGCGCGGTCTTCAGCAGGACCTCCTCGCGCAGCGCGACCTTGCCGACGTCGTGCACGAGCGCGGCGTCGCGCAGGCGCTGCGCCCGGTCCGGTGACCAGCCCGCCTCGAGCGCCAGTGCGTGCGCGAGCGCCGCGACGCGCTCGGCGTGCCCCACGGTCGACGGGTGCCGGTCGTCCACGAGCGTGCCGAGCGCCCGCAGGCTCGCGAGTGCCCGCGCGCGATCCGACGCGCCGTCACGCTCGCGCTGCGGCTGCAGCTCGGCGGCGACCTCGGGCGTGTAGCGGAAGGTCATGTTGCGGCCGTGGTCCTTGGCCCAATAGAGGGCGACGTCCGCGAGCCGGTAGAGCTCGGTGGCCGACCCGGCGGTGCTGAGCGCGCACACCCCCACCGACACGGTGAGCGTGCCGACCTCGGCGAACGGTCGCGCCGCGATCGCCTGCCGCAGCCGCTCGGCCGCGGCGAACGCGCCGACGCCGTCGGCGTCCGGGAGGATCAGCGCGAACTCCTCGCCGCCGACCCGGGCGACGTGCTCGCCGACGCGGGCGATCGCCGTGATCCGCGCGGCCGCCTCGGCGAGGACGCGATCACCGGCCGGGTGCCCGTGGCGGTCGTTGATCGCCTTGAAGTGGTCGAGGTCCAGGACGACGACGCTCAGCGGGCGCTCGTGGCGCAGCGCGCGCCCGACCTCGTCCTCGAGCCGCTGGTGGAACGCCCGGTGGTTGAGCAGCCCGGTCTGCGCGTCGATCGCGGCGATCGCGCCGAGCCGGCCCTCGGTCTCCTCGCGCTGCGCCCGGTGGGCCTGCGCCTCCCGCTCGGCGTGGCGGGCCGCCCGGTGGGCGCGCAGCGCGACGAGGGCACCCGCCGCCGCGAGTCCCCAGCCGGCGAGCGCGACGACGAGCAGGAGCATCTACGCGCGTGGTCGGCCAGCGCCGGCGCTGCTTGAGTCGATCTGGCGCAACGACGCTCGCGGGGGTCGATCGGCCACCATGTGCGTCGTGACCGCCACGCCGCCCGACGCCGTCGTCTTCGACAACGACGGCCTGCTCCTGGACACCGAGGTCGCGTGGACGCGCGCCGAGGTGACGCTCTTCGCCCGCCGCGACCGCACGTTCACCGACGAGCACAAGCGCTACATCATCGGCAGCTCGCGCGCGGTTGCCGCCCGCAAGCTCGAGGAGATGCTCGACCGGCCGGGGGAGGGGATCGCGCTCATGGACGAGCTGCACGACCTCGTCATGGAGGAGCTGCTCGGCGGCTGCCCGCCGCGCCCCGGGGCGCTCGAGCTGCTCGACGCGCTCGAGGCGGCCGGCCGCCCGTTCGCGCTGGCGTCCAACAGCTCGCGGCCCTTCTGCGAGCGCGCGCTCACCGTCGGCGGCGTCCGTGACCGCTTCGCGATCGTCCTGACCGCCGACGACGTCGAGCACCCCAAGCCCGCACCGGACCTGTACCTCGCCGCCGCCGCGGCGCTCGGCGTGCCCGCGGAGCGCTGCGCGGGCCTGGAGGACTCGCCCCCCGGGGTCGCCGCCGCCCACGCCGCGGGCATGTTCGTGATCGGCGTGCCCTACCTGCCCGGGACCGAGCTGCCGCACGCGGACCTGCTCGCCGGCTCGCTCGCCGACGACGCGGTCCACGCCGCGCTCGGCCTGCGCTGAGCCAGCCCCGGCCCCGGGAGCCGGGTCAGCGCAGCCCGGCTTCCACGCGCACGTGCGCGGCGGCGTCCCGCGCGAGCGTGCGCGCCGCGTCCGCGTCCGGGCCGGTCGCGAGAGCGACGCCCAGCCGGCGGCCCGGCCGCGACTCCGGCTTGCCGAACAGGCGCAGGTCGATCCGGTCGTCGGTCGCGAGCGCGGCGGCGACCCCGGCGAAGACCGGGGCCTCGACCGTGTCGGACCCGAGCACGACCGCGCTCGCCCCCGGGGCGCGCAGCGGCACCCGGCCGGCGGGCACGGGGAGGCCGAGGATCGCCCGGGCGTGCAGTCCGAACTCGCTGAGTGCCTGCGTCGCCATCGTCACCATCCCGGTGTCGTGCGGGCGCGGGGAGACCTCGCTGAACAGCACGTCGTCGCCGACGACGAACAGCTCCACGCCGAACAGGCCGTGCCCGCCGAGCGCCTCGGTGACCGCGCGGGCGACCTCCTCGGCGCGCGCGGCGGCCGCGTCGCTCATCGGCTGCGGCTGCCACGACTCGCGGTAGTCCCCGTCCTCCTGCACGTGCCCGATCGGGGCGCAGAACGAGGTGCCGCCCGCGTGGCGGACGGTCAGCAGCGTGATCTCGTAGTCGAACTCGACGAAGCCCTCGACGATCACGCGGGCGATGCTCGTGCGCGACCCCTCCTGGGCGTAGTCCCAGGCGGCGCGGCCGCCGTCGGCGCTGCGCACGACCGACTGGCCCTTGCCGGACGAGGACATGACGGGCTTCACCACGCAGGGCACGCCGAGCGCGGCGACGGCGGCGTCGACCTCCTCGGCGCTCTCGCAGAACCGGTAGGGCGACGTCAGCAGCCCGAGCTCCTCCGCGGCGAGCCGGCGGATGCCCTCCCGGTCCATCGTCAGCCGGGCGGCGCGCGCGGTCGGCGTCACGAGCAGGCCGTCGGCCTCGAGCTCGACGAGCACCTCGGTGGCGATCGCCTCGATCTCGGGGACGACGTGCAGCGCCGCGCACGGGCGACCGCGCTCCTCCTCGAGGACGGCGCGGAGCGCCGCCGGGTCGGTCATGTCGACGACGTGGAAGCGGTGCGCGACCTGCATCGCGGGCGCCCCCGCGTAGCGGTCGACCGCCACGACCTCGGCGCCGAGCCGCATCGCCTCGAGCGCGACCTCCCGGCCGAGCTCGCCGCTGCCGAGGAGCACCAGGCGCGTCGCGCCTGCGGTGCCCGGGGTGCCGATCGTCTCCTGGATGCCCATGGGCGCGCGATGATCGCACGGCGCCGCCGTCCTCGCCCGCGACCCCGAGCCCCGGCGCGGCCATCGCGTACCCTCGTGGCCCGTGCCGATCGCGAGCATCAGCGAGGACGTCTCGAAGTTCGTCGACGCCGTCGAGGAGTTCGTCGGGAACCTCGCGGACGTGCAGTTCCAGTGGCTGGCGCTCGGCCTCGCTGCGTTCGGCATCTACCTGAGCTTCCGCGCCCGCGCGTTCTTCCACGTGCTGCGGGCCGCGTACCCGGCGGAGCGGATCGAGTTCCGCCGCATCTGGGGCGCGTACGTCGCCGCGTACGGCTTCAACAACGTCGTGCCGGCGCGCGGCGGCGACGTGATGAAGCTGTTCCTCACGAAGACGTCGGTGCCCCGCTCGTCCTACCCGGCGGTCGGCGCCGCGTTCTTCGTCGAGGGCGTCTTCGACCTGACGATGGGGATCTTCATCCTCACCTTCGCGTTCTCGCAGGGCGTCTTCCCCAAGCCCCCGGACTTCGCGGCGCTCGGCGCGTTCGACCTGAGCTTCTTCGCCAGCCATCCGCGGTTCACGCTGTTCTTCCTCACCGCGCTCGGGGTGCTCTCGCTCGTGCTCTTCGCGGTGCTGTCGCGGCGCGTGCAGGCGTTCTGGGCGCGCGTGCAGCAGGGTCTGACGATCCTCTACGACCGGCCGCGCTACCTGCGGGAGGTCTTCGCCTTCCAGTTCTACGGCTGGTGCTTCCGCTTCACGGCGTTCTGGTGCCTGCTCGAAGCGTTCAACATCGGCGGCTCGGTGAAGAACGTGCTGCTCGTGCTCGGCGTCAACGCGGTCGCGGCGATCGTGCCGTTCACGCCCGGCGGTGCGGGCGTGCAGCAGGCGTTCCTCGTGAAGGTGTTCGGCGCGGGCGCGGCGGCCTACTCGGTCGGCCAGCAGATCGCGATCGCCGCGTTCAGCATCGGCCTCGGCTTCCTCGCGATCGTCACGATCTTCCGCTTCCGCTCGTTCCGCGAGGTCATCGACGCGGGGAAGGCCGCGCGGGGGCGGGAGGACGCCGAGGTCGGGTTCGCGCCGGAGGGGGAGACGGTCGTCGCGACCGCGGGTGCGCGCGCGGCGGCCCCGCCCGGCGAGTCCTGGCTGGACGAGGAGGCCGCGACCGCACGGGACCGCGCCGAGCGGCGGGCTCGGCGGGCGTCGCGCCGCGCGAAGCGCTGAGCGCTACTGCAGGCCCTGGCGCGCCTCGCGGACCAACGTGACCGCCTCCGGGAAGACCACCGCCATCACCTGCCGGATCTGCTGGGCCTGGGCCTCAGCGTCTCCCTGCAGGTTGATCCGGTTGACGGCCGCGACCGTCATGTCCACCGCGAGCTTGATCGCGTTGTCCGCCCAGGCCAGGCGCTGCTGGCCCTGCATCTGATCCGCGAACTCCGCCATCCGCTTCTGGAGCTCTTCTGGATCGCCGAAAAGACCACCGAAACCGTCCATGACCAGATCGTCGCACATGCGCCTCCTCGCCCTCGCGGGTCTCCTCGCGCTCTCCCTGCTGCTCGCCGCGTGCGGGGACGACCCCGGGAGTGCCGGGGCCGGTCCCCGGCCGGACCCGCCCGCCGAGCGACGTGCGACGACCGTCGTCGCCGCCCTCGGGGACTCCATCACCGCGGGGACGCCGCTGTGGGATCCCGACCCGTCGGTGCGCGCCCAGATCGGGCCGGCGCTCGACGAGCGCTCCCAGTGGGCGTACTGGTACGAGCGCGACCACCCCGGGACCGAGGTGCGCAACTGCGGGATCAACGGGCAGCGCACCGACGAGATCGCGCAGCGCCTCGACGGGTGCGCGCGCGGGGCCGACGTGCTCGTCGTGCAGGGCGGGATCAACGACATCGCCCAGGGCCGTCCGGTCGCCGACGCCGCCGACGACCTCGACACGATGGTGCGGCGCGGGAAGGCCGCGGGCCTGCGGGTGGCGATGGTCGAGCTGCTGCCGTGGAACAACGGCTACCCCGCCGCGGCGCCGCTGATCGACGACCTGAACCGGCGGATCCGCGCGATCGGCCGGCGGGAAGGTGTCCCGGTCGCCCCCTGGTACACGGCGCTGGAGGACCCGGCGGCGCCCGGTCGGATGCGCACGGACCTGACGATCGAGGGGGACCACCCGTCGGTCGCCGGCTACCGCCGCCTCGCCGCCCGCGTCAGGATCCCCTGATGGCCCACGACGAGGACCTCGCCCTGCGGCTGCGCGCCGCGCTCGCCGACCGCGACGCCGTGACCGAGAAGCGGATGTTCGGCGGCCTCGCGTTCCTCGTGCACGGGCACATGGCGGTCTGCGCGTCCGGCACCGGCGGCCTGCTCGTGCGCGTCGACCCGGCGACCTCGGCCGCGCTGGTCGAGCAGCAGGGGGTCGAGCGCATGGTGATGGGCGGCCGCGAGATGGACGGCTGGCTGCGCGTCGCCACGGCGCAGCTGGAGGACGACGCCGCACTGCGCGCCTGGGTGGACCGGGGGCTGGCGGTCGTGGCCGGTCTTCCGCCGAAGGGCGCCTGACGCGCCGCGCAGCGGCCGGTCAGGTGCGCGCGAGCACCGCGACCGTGCCGCCGCGCCGGGCGAGCCCGGCCGCGGCCTCCACGCCCGCGGCGACCGGGAGCAGCGGCATCGCCGCGACGGTCGGGAGCGCGTCGGCGGCCCGCAGCGGGGCGACGCGCTTGAGCGCGTAGTAGAGCCAGGAGGGCGTCGGCGTCACGCGCGACACCGCGGACTGCCAGAGCCCGAACGGGTTGTGCTCCAGCAGCAGGTGCTGCTCGTGCTCGACCGTGAAGCCCTCGCGGCGCAGCAGCGCGCGCAGCCCGGTCGTCGTGAAGTGGGTGCGGTGGCGGGGCAGGTCGAGGTGCCACCAGCGGTCGCCGCCGATCCGCGCCTGCCAGCTCGCGAGGTTCGGGACGCCGAGCAGCAGCACACCGCCGGGCCGCAGCCAGGACCGCAGGGTCCGCAGCGTGGCGGCCGGGTCATCCACGTGCTCGAGCACGTGCCACAGCGAGACCGCGTCGACGCTCGCGGCGGGCACGGGCGCGTCCTCGATCGCGGCGCGGACGAGCGCGACGCCGTACCGCGAGGCGGCCATGTCGACGCCGCGCGCGGTCGGCTCGACGCCGGTGGCGTCGTAGCCCGCGGCCCGGGCGGCGGCGACGAAGCGGCCCCGTCCGGCGCCCGCGTCCACGACGCGGGCCGGGGCGGGACAGGCGCGCGCCAGGAGCCGCAGGCGCTGCCGGTCGAAGCGCGCCAGCAGCGGTGCGGCGAGCGCCGCGCCGCGCGGCGCGACCGGCGCGTAGGCGCCCGACTCGTGGAAGTCCTCCTGCGCGGCCGGGGCGGCGAGCGTCACCCCGGTGCCGCAGGCCGCGCAGCGCCCGACCGGCAGCGGCGCGACGCCCGGCTCGCCGGACGGCACGTCCCGCCACGGGGCGACGCGCGCCCCGCAGGCCGGGCAGACCGTCACGCCACCTCGTAGCTGATGCCGTGCTCGCCGAGCGCGTCGAGGAACGGGCGGGCGTCGAACGCCTCCGCGGGCGCCAGGGCACCGGCCCGGTCGTAGGCCGGGTCGGACAGGAGCTGCGCGGCGTGCGAGGTCGTGACCGCGGTGATCCCGTAGACGTCGGTGCCGCGCAGGACGCCGCGCCGGGGGGCGGAGCCGTTGGCGGGGACCGCGTCGGCGACGAGCGTGTAGGCGGCGGCCCGGCGCGCGTCCTCGGGCGGGCCGGCGGGCAGCCGGTCGATCGCCTTGTCGAGGACCCCGCGCAGCGGCGTGCGCAGCAGTGCCGCGATGCCCGGGGTCAGGGCGGGGACGGCCTTCGCGGCGCGCGGGTGCGGCGCGAAGGTCGCCGCCGTGATGCGCGAGACGATCTCCTGCGTGTGGACGTGACGGGGAACGGTCACGACCTCGCCCGACGGGTAGCGGGCGACCGGCACGCGGCCGAGGCCGGGGATGTCGGCGGTCTCGCCCAGCGGCTGGCGCAGCGGCGCCTTGGCGAGCCGCCCGCCGCGGTACTCCCACTCCTCGCCGCCCATCATCAGCAGCGCGCTGTGCATCGTGCCGCGCGTCGCGCCGAAGCCCTGGACCGCGTAGGTGATCCGCAGCTCCCGCAGCGGCCCGAGGCCCTCGGCGGTCACGGCGCAGAGCAGGTCGCCGGGCAGGTAGTCGAAGCCGAGGCCGCTGACGACGGCGACCCCGGCCCGCGCCGCGTCCACGCCGTAGCGCTCGAGCGCGAGCTTGATGAACGGCTGCTCGCCGGTCGTGTCGACGTAGTGGGTGCCGGAGGCGATGGCGGCGCGCAGCACCGGCTCGCCGACCTGGAGGAACGGGCCGGCGCACGCGATCACGGCGGCGCAGTCCTCGAAGACGCGGGCGAGCGCGGCCTCGTCGTCGGCCGGGGCGGGGCGCACGGCGCTCGACGGCAACCCGTTGTCGGCGGCCACGCGGGCCAGCGAGTCGGCGGACCGGCCGCTCACGACGACCTCGAGTCCGCGGCGCCGCAGCTCCGCGACGACGAGCTTGCCGGTGTAGCCGGTCGCGCCGTAGACGGCGACGGGGGCGGAGGACTGCTGCTCGGGCATCGCGTGACCGTACCGGCGAGCGGCATGATTCGCGCTCCCGACGGGTAGCCTCGGCCCCATGAAGCGTCTCGTCGCCGCACTGGCCACCGCGTCCCTGCTCGCCCCCGGGGCCCTCCTCGCCGCCGGCTGCGGCGACGACGACGGTGGCGACGGCGGCGGGGGCGGCACCAACGGCGGCGTCGTCAGCGTCGCGCAGGCCGCGCAGCGCACGGCGCAGAAGAGCAGCGCGAAGCTCGCACTGAGCGTCCGCATCAGCGGCGCCGGGCTGCCCAAGCCGATCGCGCTGAAGGCGTCCGGCGTCACCGCGCTGGACCGTCCCGCCGGCCGGATGACGATCGACCTCGCGCCGCTGGCGCAGAGCCTCGGTGCGCCGCTCTCCGGGACCGTCGAGGTGCTCTACGACGGCGGTGTCGTCAACGTGAAGCTCCCCCAGGGCGCCGGCATCCCGGCCCTCCCGGGCGGGGCCGAGTGGCTGAAGCTCGACATCGGCGCGCTCGCGAAGTCCGCCGGGGTCGACACGACCGGCCTCGACAAGCTCTACTCGGTCGACCCGGCCAGCCAGCTGAAGCTCCTGGAGTCGATCGGGACGCTGAAGAAGGTCGGCGAGGTCCAGGTCGACGGACAGCCGACCACCCACTTCCGCGGCACCTACTCGCCCCAGCAGGCGATCGACGCCCTCCCGGCCGAGCAGAAGGACCGCATCAACAAGCTGCTCGGCGACCTCGAGAAGCTCGCGGGCGGCTCGGAGGCCCTCGGGCTCGACACGCAGATCCCCGCGGACCTGTACGTCGGCGAGGACGGCGTCGCGCGGAAGATCACGAGCACCGTGAAGCTCCCCGCCCAGAACGGCGTGCCCGGCGGCACCGTCGAGCAGGAGTACGTCCTGTCGGATTTCGGGACGAAGCTCGACCTGACCGCGCCGGCGGCCGGCGACACCTACGACGCGGCCCAGCTGCTGGGCAACCTGCTCAAGCAGGGCCTCTCCGGCGCCGGCGGGCTGCCGGGCACGCAGAACGGCTGAGCTGGCCGTACAATCACTCGCCGTGGCGCGAGTGAAGAGCCCTGCCGAGACGGACGTCCCGGTCGAGGAGATCCTGGCTCGCGAGAGCGAGTGGCGCACCCGCGCCGGCATCGCCAGCATCCTCGCCGGGGTCCTGACGCTCGGCGGCGGCATCGCCGCCGGGCTCGTCTACCAGGACCTCCCGAGCGTCCTGCTGCTCGACGCGCTCCGGGACGCCGCCGGGCAGGACATCGGGCGGGAAGGCCTGCGCACCGCGCAGATCCAGTTCTACGACGACAAGATGGTCACGCTGCTGCTGCTCAGCGGCGTGCTCGCGCTCGGCGCCCTGCTCACCGCCGTCCCGCTGTCCTACCTGGCGCGCGCCACGAGCGCGCGGCGCAAGGAGTTCCCGCGCTCGGTGATCTACGCGGTGATCGCCGGTCCCGCGCTCGTCGCGATCAGCGGCCTGATGCTCCAGGTCGTCGTCGCCGTCCGCGCCCGCGACTTCGTCAGCTCCGGGGACTTCTCGACCCGGACCGCCCATGACGTCCTGCAGGCCTCCGACCTGCTGATCGTCTCCCAGATCCTGCGGCAGGTCGGCGTCCTGGCGATCGGCTTCGCGTTCGTGCTCGTCGCGCTGAACGCGATGCGCGCCGGGCTGCTCACGCGCTTCATGGGCACGCTGGGGATCATCGTCGGCGTCCTCTTCGTCATCCCGATCGGCGGCCAGCTGCCGGTCGTGCAGGCGTTCTGGCTCGTCGCGCTCGGCTTCCTGTTCATGCAGCTCTGGACCGCCGGTGGCGTGCCGCCGGCATGGCAGTCCGGCCGCGCCGAGCCGTGGCCGACCCAGCAGGAGCTGCGCGAGGCGCGCGAGCGCGCGAAGGCGGGCGGCGCCGCCGCGTCCGAGCCTGAGCCGGAGCGGCGCAAGGCGACCCCGCCGCCCCCGTCGGCCGACGACACCCCCACGCCGAGCAAGCCGCACGTCTCCTCGAACAAGAAGAAGCGCAAGCGCCGCTGATGGGCCGCCCGACCGGCGACACCCTCGTGCGGTCCGGCATGGCCGAGCTCGCAGCCGGGGCGCTGAGCGGCTGGGTGTACACGCTGGCCCGCCAGCAGCCCGAGCTCGCGCGGCGCCTGGGCATCCGCAACACCGCCCGGGTGCGCCAGTGGCATCTCGACCTGGCGATGCTCGGCACCGCCACGGTCGTCTGCGGCCTCGCCGTCCCCGAGCCGCCGCGCTACGCGGCACGCGCCCTGCAGGTGGGGGCGTGGACGAACGCGATGGCGTTCCTGCCGCTGGCGTTCCGCCCCGACGTCGACGAGCACCCCGCCTACGTGGCGGGCGCGGCCGCGTCGTTCGTGGCCACGAGCGTCGGCTTCACCGGCCTGGCGATCGCCGCCGGGCGCCGCGGGCGCGACCGCGACTAGCGGGCGGGCAGTCCGAGCCCCTCGGGGGCGTGCAGCGCGCGCAACTGGCCCTCCACGTCGCGCGGCAGGCGCGCCGGGGTGCGCAGCGACACGAGCACCATCGTCGCGAACGCCACGGGCACGCTGAGCACCGCGGGCTGCGCGAGCACGGCGTCCCCGGCGGTGACGGCCTCGCCGCCGCTGAGCACCCCGACGACGATCGCGGCCGTCGCGGTCGCCGCCCCGGCGAGCATGCCGGCGGCCGCCCCGGTCGACGTCAGCCCCGTCCACCAGATCCCGAGCAGGAACAGCGGGCAGAACGTGCTCGCCGCGAGCGCGAAGGCCCAGCCGACGAGCAGCGAGATGTCGACGCCGCGGGCGACGAGCGCAAGCACGACCGGCACGAGCATGCCGCCGAGCGCCGCGCCGCGGAACCGGCGGGTGCGCACGTCGGCGCCGCGCCCGCCGCGCGCGCCGCGCCCGCCGCGCCCGCCGCGCGCGCGGCGCAGGTCGTGGCTGATCGTCCCGGCGATCGACACGAGCAGCCCCGACGCGGTCGACAGGAACGCGGCGAACGCGCCGGCCGCGACGAGCGCGGCGAGGATCTCGCCGCCCAGCCCGGGCATCGCGGCCTCGGGCAGGCGCAGCACGACCTCGTCGGTGGCGCCGGTCACGTACAGCTGCGGCGTCAGGACGCGCCCGAGGAGCCCGTAGACGACCGGGAAGACGTAGAACAGCCCGAGCAGCCCGAGCACCCGGACGGTCGTGCGGCGCGCGGCCGGCCCGTCCGGGTTCGTGTAGAAGCGGACGAGGATGTGCGGCAGGCCCATGGTCCCGAGGAACGTGGCCAGCAGCAGCGAGCCGACGAACAGCGGGGACGCCCGGCCCTCGTCGCTGATCGGGCGGATCCAGTCCTCGCCGCGCTGCGCTTCGATCCCCTCGGCGACCGGCACGACCGTCCCGGCGGGCAGCCGCAGCGCCCCGGCGGCCAGCGTGCGCTCCTCGCCCGCCGCGGCGGACGCGCGCACCCCGTCGATCGTGTAGGTCGCGGCGGCGGGGAACGTGACGTCGGTCGGCGCGTCGAGGGACACCACGAGCCCGGCGGCCGGGGCGCGCGGCAGCTCCTGCCCGAACAGCGCGCTGCGCTGCGGCAGACCGCCGAGGTGGATCAGCAGCAGGCACGCGGGCACGAGGATCGCGAACGTCTTCACCCAGTACTGGTACGCCTGCACGTAGGTGATCCCGCGCATCCCGCCCAGCGCGACGACGAGCGCCACGACGACCCCCGCGCCCACGACCCCGACCCAGTACGGGGCCCCGGTCACGACCCCGAGCGCGATCCCGGCGCCCTTCAGCTGCGGCACGAGATAGAAGCCGCCGATCACCAGCACGACCCCGGCGGCGAGCAGCCGCATCCGCGGCGCGTCGAGCCGCGCCTCCGCGAAGTCCGGGATCGTGTACGAGCCGTAACGGCGCAGCGGGGCCGCCACGAACAGCAGCAGGGCGACGTACCCGGCGGTGAACCCGACCGGCAGCCACAGGGCGCTGGCACCGAGCTTCATCTGCAGTCCGGCGATGCCCAGGAACGACGCGGCCGACAGGTACTCGCCGCTGATCGCCGCCGCGTTCCACCACGGGCTGATCGCGCGCGACGCGACAAAGAAGTCGCTCGTGGTGCGCGCGAACCGCACGCCCCACGCGCCCAGGCCGACCGCCCCGAGCGTCACCACCGACACCGCGAGGATCGACAGCATCGTCAGGGACGGTCGTCGTGGACGAGGTCGCGGAACGCCTCGTCCAGCGCGTCCGCGCGCCGTGCGTACAGCCAGCCGACGCCGAGCAGCACGAGGAACACCGGGGGTCCGAGGAGGACGATCGCCCAGGGCACGCCGAGCACGGCCGCGGAGCTGAGCGACGGCACGACGTACAGGGCGATCGGCAGCGCGCCGAGCAGCCCGCCGAAGGCGACGAGCGACACGAGCGACAGCGTCAGCTGCGCGCGCACGAGCCGCCGCAGGTAGATGCCGCCGACCGGGGTCTGGTCGACGAGCTCGTCGCGCGGGGACCGGACGGGACGGCGGTCCGGCGTGCTCATCGCACCTGGAGCCGCCGCCGCAGGTCCCCGACCTGGCGGCGGGAGATCGGCACCTCGCTGCCGTCCGCCAGGCGCAGCACCGCGGTCCCGTTCAGCTGCGGCTGCAGCTCGACCGCACGGCGGAGGTTGACGAGGTAGGCCCGGTGGACGCGCGCGAAGCCGTGCGGCGTCCAGCGCCGCTCGATGTCGTGCAGCCGCGCGCGCAGCAGGAAGCGGCCGTCGTCGCTGACGATCCGCACGTAGTCGCCGTGCGCCTGCAGGTAGAGGATCGAGCTGCGCTGCAGCAGCCGCGTGCCGCCACCGCGGACGTTGTCGACCGGGACGACGTCGCCGCCGTCGTCCCACGGCACCTCGTCGGGGTCGCCGGGGCGCTCCCCGCCCGCAGGAGGCGCGGACGCCTCGGCCACGTGCGCCTGGACACGCGCGAGCGCCTCGTCGATCCGCGCCCGGCTCGCCGGCTTCATCAGGTAGTCGAGGGCGTGCAGCGCGAACGCGTCGACCGCCGCGGACTCGTACGCGGTGACGAACACCAGCGCCGGCGGGTGCGCGAAGCGACCGGCGACGCGGGCGAGCTCGACACCGTCCAGGCCCGGCATCCGCACGTCGAGGAAGACGGCGTCGAAGCGGCGCTGCGCGAGCTCCAGCAGCGCGTCCTTGGCACCCGCGGCGGTGACGACCTCCCCGACCCGGTCGGAGGCGCGCAGCATCCGCGCGAGGTCCTCCAGCGCCGGGCGCTCGTCGTCGACGGCGAGCACGGTCAGCGGCGCGGCGGTCACGACGCCCGCACCCCCGCTCGGAACTTCGGCACGGTCATGACGACGCCGGTGCCCTCCCCGGGCGCGGTGTCGATCCGCAGCCCGTAGTCCTCCCCGAACGCGGCCCGCATCCGCCCGTCGACGTTCGACACGCCGATGCCGCCGTCCTCCCGACCGCCGACGAGCACCTCGCGCGCCCGGTCGGCCGACATCCCGGGACCGTCGTCGTGGACGCGCAGCTCGACGTCCGGGCCGAGGTCGCGGCCGAGGATCTCCAGGTGCCCGCGGCCCCCGTGCGCCTCGACGCCGTGGCGGACCGCGTTCTCCACCAGCGGCTGCACGCTCAGCACCGGCACGACGGCGGGCAGCACCTCCGGGGCGACCTCGATGCGGATCGTCAGCCGCTCCCCGAAGCGGGCCTGCTCGAGCCGCAGGTACTTCTCGACGTAGCGGAGCTCGTCGGCGAGCGTCACGTACGGCCGGCGGCCACGGAACGCGTAGCGGGTGAACTCCGCGAAGTCGGTCAGCAGCTCGCGGGCCTCGTCGGGGTCGGCGTGGATCTGCGCGGCGATCGCGGCGAGCGCGTTGTAGACGAAGTGCGGGCTGATCTGCGCGCGCAGGGCCCGCAGCTCCGCCTCCGCCAAGCGGGCGCCCTGCGCATCGAGCTCGGCCTGCGCGAGCTGCGCGCCGACGAGCATCGCCGCGTCCTGCACCACCTGGGTGTCCTCCGGCACCAGTCGCCGGTCGCGCGGGTAGAGCGCCACCAGCGTGCCCGCGTGGCGCTGGCCGGCGTGCAGCGGCGCGGTCACCGCGACCCCGTGCGGGCAGCCCGGGTCGGCGCAGTGCCAGTGCGGCTCGACGTGCACGCGGTCGGCGTGGGCGGGCACGAACAGCGGGGCGGCCGCGTCCCCGGCGCAGTGGTGCTCGGACCCGGGCCCCTCGAACGCGAGCACGACGTGCCCGTCGGTCAGCGCCAGCGCGGGGGACCCGACGAGCGCCCGCAGGTACGGGGCGGCCGTGGTGGCGCTGTTGGCGTCCAGGCCGCGGCGCAGGTGCGGCAGCGTCGAGGTGACGGTGTGCAGGGCGGCGCGCGTGGCGGTCGCCTCGGGGGAGAGGACGCGCCGCGGGGCGGCGAGCAGGCGGGACCCCGCCGCGATCGAGGCGGCGAGCGCGAGACCCAGGAGCACGCCGAGCAGGACGTCCATGACCGGGGGCGAGCCTAGCCCCGCGCCCGGAGCGCGTCGAACGGTGACCGCTCGTCGTGCCCCAGCCACCGCTCGTCGCGCGATCGCGCCGGTCGGCGGACCCGACGCTGGCAGACGAGCGGGGTCCCGGGGACGGTCGGCTCCGGGTCCATTCCGAGGAGAGGAGCAGTCACCCGATGTCCGTCACCACCACCGAGGGGCGCGTCGACGTCCCCACCGGCGGTCCGCCGCACGAGCCCGACTGGGAGGCGATCGAGGCCTCCCCCGAGTTCCGTGAGCTCGTCGCGAAGCGCCGCCGCTTCGTCGTCCCCGCCACCGTGGGGTTCCTGACCTGGTACCTCGCGTTCATCCTGCTGGCCGGCTACGCCGACGGCTTCATGGGCGAGTCGCTCTACCAGGGCTTCACGGTCGGCTACGCGGTCGCCCTGACGCAGTTCTTCATGGTCTGGGGCCTGTCGGTCGCGTACGTCCGCTACTCCGAGCGGGAGCTCGACCCGCTGCGCGACGCGATCGCCGCCCGCGCCGAGGCCGACACCCGCGCGGCGACGGTCTCCGGGGGTGATCGGGCGTGAGTCTGCCGCTGGCCGCCGACCTCAACGAGCTCGCCCTCTCGATCTTCGCGGTCGTCCTGGGCATCACCCTCTGGATCACCTTCTGGGCGTCCCGGCGCACGAGCTCCGCCGCCGACTTCTGGGCCGCCGGGCGGGGCATCAGCGGCGTGCAGAACGGCTTCGCGATCGCGGGCGACTACATGTCCGCCGCCTCGTTCCTGGGGATCGCGGGCCTCATCTTCCTGTTCGGCTTCGACGGGTTCCTGTACTCCGTCGGCTTCCTCGTCGCGTTCCTGACGGTGCTGTTCCTGCTCGCCGAGCGGATGCGCAACGCGGGCAAGTACACGATCGCGGACGTCCTGAGCTTCCGCCTCAAGCAGGAGCCCGCGCGGGTCGCGGCGGCCTCCGGCACGCTCGCAGTCGCGGCGTTCTACCTGATCGCGCAGATGGTCGGCGCCGGGGTGCTGATCCAGGCGCTCGTCGGCCTGAGCTTCACGACGTCGGTGCTGATCACCGGCATCTTCATGCTCTGCTACGTCGTCTTCGGCGGCATGCTCGCGACGACCTGGGTGCAGATCGTCAAGGCCGTGATGCTCATGGGCGCGGCGACCGCGCTGACGATCATGGTGCTGGTCAAGATCGGTGGCAACCCGATCGACCTGTTCAACAAGGCGCGCGACGAGTCGCCCAGCGGCGACGCGTACCTCGCGCCCGGGCTGTTCTACACGAACCCCATCGACACGGTCTCGCTCGGCCTGGGCCTCGTGCTCGGCACCGCGGGCCTGCCGCACATCCTCATGCGGTTCTTCACCGTGCCCAACGCGAAGGCCGCGCGCTCCAGCGTCGTCTGGGCCGTCTTCCTGATCGGCGCGTTCTACGTCATGACGACCGCGCTGGGCTTCGGCGCCCGCGCGATCCTCGGGACCGGCGGCGAGGCCGCTGCGGGCGCGGGCGGCAATCTCGCCGCACCGCTGCTGGCCGAGGAGCTCGGCGGCGGTCCGGGCACGCTCGGCGGGGACCTGATGCTCGCCGTCATCGCGGCGGTCGCGTTCGCCACGATCCTCGCGGTCGTCGCCGGCCTGGTCATCAGCGCCTCGGGCGCGGTCGCCCACGACCTCTGGTCCGGCGTCATCCGCCGCGGCCGGGAGTCCGAGCACGAGGAGGTGCTCGTCGCCCGGATCGCCGCGATCTCGATCGGCGCCATCGCCATCGCGGTCGCGATCATCGGCGGCCAGGGGCTGAACGTCTCGTTCATGGTCGGCCTCGCGTTCGCGGTCGCGGCGAGCGCGAACTTCCCGGCGCTGCTGCTGGCGCTCACGTGGAAGCGGTTCAACACCACCGGGGCGATCACCGGGGTCGCGGTCGGCGTGATCAGCTCGATCTTTCTCGTGATCGTCTCGCCGAAGGTGTGGCCGGGGCCGGACTCCGAGGGGTCCCCGATCGGCTGGACGCTGGCGAACCCGGGCATCGTGTCGATCCCGCTCGGCTTCCTCGGCTGCTACCTCGGCACGGTGCTGTCGCGGTCCTCCGCGGCGGAGCGGTCGTTCCACGAGCTGAACGTGCGGGCGGAGACCGGCATCGGCGCCGAGGGCGCCGTGGCGCACTAGGGCTCGCTCACCCCGCAACGTCCCTGCAACCACCCGCCCGGTCGGCGTATCCCCGCGTTCGGGGGTGCGCCGATCGGGCATGATCGAGGAGTACCCGCTGTGAGCACCCTGGAGGAGCGCGACGACATGACGGACACCGGTCACCTGGAGCAGGACCTCGAGGCCCTGCTGCAGATCGAGAACTTCCCCCCGCCCGCGTCGTTCGCGGAGCACGCACGGATCCACGACCGCTCCGTCCACGAGGCCGCCGCGGCCGATCCGGTCGCCTGGTGGGCCGAGCAGGCGAAGGCGCTGGACTGGTTCACCGAGCCGACGACGGCGCTGGACGACAGCAACCCGCCGTTCTACACGTGGTTCAAGGGCGGCACGCTCAACGCCTCGTACAACGCCGTCGACCGGCACGTCCTGGCGGGCAACGGCGACCGCGTCGCGTTCCACTGGCACGGCGAGGAGGGCGAGCAGCGCGCCGTCACCTACGCGGACCTGCACCGCGACGTGCAGCGGGCCGCCAACGCGCTGAAGGCGCGCGGCATCGGCAAGGGGGACGTCGTCGGGATCTTCCTGCCGATGATCCCGGAGGTCGTCGTCGCGATGCTCGCCTGCGCGCGGATCGGCGCCCCGCACAACGTCGTCTTCGGCGGCTTCTCCGCGGAGTCCGTGCACGAGCGCATGGAGGTCTCCGAGGCCAAGGCGCTGATCACCGTCGACAGCGCGCGCCGTAAGGGGAAGACCGCGCCGGTCAAGACGACGGTCGACGACGTGATGGGCTCGCTCGACACGCTCGAGACGATCTTCGTCGTCCAGCACGGCGGCGGCGACTGCCCGATGCAGGACGGCCGCGACGTCTTCTGGGGCGACGCCCTCGCGGCGGCCGACGACGAGTGCGAGGCCGAGCCGCTGGACGCCGAGCACCCGCTGTTCATCCTCTACTCCTCCGGCTCCACCGCGAAGCCGAAGGGCATCCAGCACACCACCGGCGGCTACCTCACCGGCGTCGCGTGGACGCACAAGCACGTCTTCGACCTGCGGCCGGAGGAGGACGTGTACTGGTGCTCGGCCGACGTCGGCTGGATCACCGGGCACTCCTACATCGTCTACGGACCGCTGATGAACGGCACCACGTCGGTGATGTTCGAGGGCGCCCCGGACTACCCCCACAAGGGCATCTGGTGGGAGCTGTGCGAGCAGTACGGCGTCACGCTCTTCTACACCGCGCCGACCGCGATCCGTGCCTGCATGAAGTGGGGCGCGGACCTGCCCGCGCAGCACGACCTGTCCAAGCTCCGCCTGCTCGGCAGCGTCGGCGAGCCGATCAACCCGAAGGCGTGGCTCTGGTACCACAAGGTCATCGGCGGGGAGCGCTGCCCGATCGTCGACACCTGGTGGCAGACCGAGACCGGTCACATCATGATCACGACGCTCCCGGGCGCCCAGTACGGCAAGCCCGGCAGCGCCGGCACGCCGCTCCCCGGCGTGTACGCGGCGATCGTCGACCCGGACAGCGGCGAGGAGGTCCCGGACGGCACGCAGGGCCTGCTGACGCTGACCAGGCCGTGGCCCGGGATGCTCCGCACGCTCTTCGGGGACGACGACCGCTACGTCTCGACCTACTGGGAGAAGTTCGGCCCGCAGACGTACTTCGTCGGCGACGCCAGCAAGCGCGACGCAGACGACGGGTACGTCTGGGTGATCGGGCGCGTCGACGACGTGCTCAACGTCTCCGGCCACCGCATGTCGACCGCCGAGATCGAGTCGGCGATCGTCTCGCACGGCAAGGTCGCGGAGTCCGCGGTCATCGGCCAGACCGACGAGGACACCGGTCAGGCCGTCTGCGCGTTCGTGACGCTCGAGGGCGACCTCGAGGGCACACCCGATCTCGAGGCGGAGATCCGCGA
The DNA here is from genome assembly GCF_003044185.1 of Paraconexibacter algicola. Lineage (GTDB taxonomy): Bacteria > Actinomycetota > Thermoleophilia > Solirubrobacterales > Solirubrobacteraceae > Paraconexibacter > Paraconexibacter algicola. The sequence continues at coordinate 585,308 of NZ_PYYB01000001.1, read as the reverse complement.
GCACGTCGCCCAGCGGATCGGCAAGCTCGCCCGCCCCAAGCGGATCGTGTGGGCCGACGACCTGCCCAAGACCCGCTCGGGCAAGATCATGCGCCGCCTGCTGAAGGACATCGCCGAGGGTCGCGCCCTGGGCGACGTGACGACCCTGCGCGACCCGGGCGTCATGCAGCAGCTGCAGGGCAAGATCGCCGAGGCGCAGAGCGACGAGGGCTGACGGGCGGGGGCGCTACCGTGCCCCATGACCGTCGAGGACCACCGGACCGCCGAGCGCCGCAGCATCGCGCTGCACGCGGCGGTCCGGGCGCGGCTGACCCCGGAGGTCGTCGGGACGGCCCGGGCGCGCGTCGATGCGTGGCTGCGAGACGGGGGCCCGGTCCCGCCGCCCGCCGCGCGGGCGTGGCGGGCGCTGCTCGACGGCCCCGCCGACGAGCTCGCCGCAGCGCTCGTGCGCGACGACGAGCGGATGCGCGACCTGCGGCAGAACACCCCCTTCGCCGGTGTCGTCCCGCCCGCGGCGCGCTGGCGCATCGTGCGGGAGGTGCGCTGATGCGCCGCGACGAGCTCGAGCACGTGCTGCGCGCCGCGGCGGCGGTCGCGGGCGAGGACGACCTGGTGGTCGTCGACAGCAGCGCGATCCTCGCGTCCGTGCCCGACGCTCCCGCGGCGATGCTCACCTCCGTCGAGGCCGACGTCTTCCCGCGCGATCGGCCCGAGCGGTCGGACCTGATCGATGGCGCGATCGGCGAGGGCTCGATCTTCCAGGAGACGTTCGGCTACTACGCGCACGGCGTCGGCCCCGAGACCGCCAAGGCCCCGGAAGGCTGGCAGGACCGGCTCGTGCTGGTCGAGGGCCCGGCGACCCGCGGCGCGCGCGGCTGGTGCCTGGAGCCGCACGACCTCGTGCTCTCGAAGCTCGTCGCCGGGCGCGAGAAGGACGTCGCGTTCGCCCGGCAGGCGGTCGCGGCCGGGATCGTCGCGGTCGCGACGCTGGCGGCGCGCGTCGACGCGCTCCCGGTCGACGAGGAGCACCGCCGGGCCGTGCGGCGGCTCGTCGACGGGCTCACCTGACGGGACCCCGGCCGGCGCGCGGCGAACCTCCGTGCAACGGTTGACCGCGGCGCCCGGCGGGCAGGAGGATCGGCACCATGTCCCACCGCTACGAGCAGGCCGTCGCCGACCACCGCTGGGAGGTCCCCGAGCGGTACAACATCGCCCAGGACGTCTGCGAGAAGCACCCGCCGGACCAGCTCGCGATGATCCACGAGCGCTACGACGGGGAACGCCGCGAGCTCACCTGGGGCGAGCTGCAGGACCTCGCCAACCGCGCCGCGAACCTGCTCGCCGCCCACGGCGTGCAGCGCGGCGACCGCGTCGCGGTCGTCCTCCCGCCGACGCCCGAGACCGCCGCCCTGTTCTTCGGGACCTGGAAGCTCGGGGCGATCCTGCTGAGCATGAGCGTCCTCTACGGCGACGACGGCATCCGCTACCGGCTCACCGACTCACAGTCCAAGGTGCTCGTCACCGACGCGGCGAACGTCGAGCGGTTCGACACCTCGCTGGTCGAGACGGTGATCGTGCTCGACGCCGAGACGCTCGCCGCCGCGGACGCGACGCCGGTGCACGCCGACACCGCCGCCGACGACCCGGCGCAGCTCTACTACACCTCCGGCACCACGGGCGCGGCCAAGGGCATCCTCCACGCCCACCGCTACCTGCTGGCGCACAACGAGTTCGTGCACTCCCACGACGTGCAGCCCGGCGAGCGGTTCCACGGCATGGGGGAGTGGGCGTGGGCCGCGGGGATCGCGCCGCTGCTCGGCCCGTGGCGCCTCGGGGCGGTCCAGGTCGTGCTGCAGCGCCAGGGCGGCTTCGACCCCCACCAGCAGCTCGACTTCCTCAGCCGCAACGAGGTCACCAACGTCTTCACGACGCCGACGGCGATGCGGTCGATGATGGGGATCTCCGACGCCGGGACCCGCTACCCGCAGCGGTTCCGGATCGTCTGCAGCGCCGGCGAGCCGCTGAACCCCGAGGCGATCCGCTGGTTCCGCGAGCAGTACGGCCTGACCGTCCTGGACTACTACGGGATGACCGAGAGCTACCCGATGGTCGCCAACTACCCGTGGATGGACGTCCGCGAGGGCTCGATGGGCAAGCCGATGCCCGGCTGGGAGATGGCGATCCTCGACGAGGACTCGCGGCCGATCACGACGCCGGGGGAGCGCGGGGAGATCGCCCTGAAGGCCCGCTCCAACCCGCACTACCCGCTCGGCTACTGGAACCGCGACGAGGACACGGAGCGCGTCTTCGGCGGCGAGTGGTTCCGCACCGGCGACGCGGCCAGCGCCGACGAGGACGGCTACTACTGGTACGAGGGCCGCGCCGACGACCTGATCATCGCCGCCGGCTACCGGATCGGCCCGTTCGAGGTGGAGTCCGCGTGCCTGGAGCACCCGGCGGTGGCCGAGGCGGCGGCCGTCGCGTCGCCCGACGAGCGTCGCGGCCACGTCGTCAAGGCGTTCATCGTCCCGGCCGCGGGCCACGAGCCGTCCGACGCGCTCGCCGAGGAGGTCAAGGCGTTCGTGCGCGAGCGGCTCTCCGCCTACGCGTACCCGCGACGGATCGAGTTCGTCACCGAGCTGCCGAAGACGCTCACGGGCAAGATCCGGCGCATCGAGTTGCGCCAGCAGGAGGAGGAGCGCGCCCGCCAGGGCGGCTGACCGCCGCCCGTGCGCACCCTCGTCATCTCCGACCTGCACCTCGGCTCGCGGGTCGAGCGCGATGTGCTGCGCGCGCCCGTGCCGCGTGCCCGGCTGCTCGCCGCTCTGGCCGACGTCGACCGTCTCGTGCTGCTCGGGGACGTCGTCGAGCTGACCGAGGCGCGCCCGCGGGACGCGCTCGCGATCGCCGAGTCGGTGCTGCGGGACATCGGGGACGCGCTCGGTCCGGGCCGCGAGATCGTGCTGCTGGCGGGCAACCACGACCGGCTGCTCGTACGGCCGTGGCTGCGCACGCCCGGCCGGGTGCTGCGCCCGGACAGCCGGGTGCCACCCGACGCCTCCCCGCTGCTGGCCCGCGTGGTCGGCTGGCTGGCGGGCGGCGGTGCGACCGTCACCGTCCGCTACCCGGGCGTGTGGCTCGACGACCGCATCTGGGCGACGCACGGCCACTACCTCGACCGCCACCTGCTCCCCGAGTCGGCGTTCGGCATCGCGCGGGGCCTGCTCGGACGGCTGCCGCGCGACGGGGCGACCCCGATGGACTACGAGCAGCGCTCGAGCGTCACGACGATCGAGGGGCCGCTCGGCCGGCTGCTGCCGCGCTGGCTGTCGGACCGCCTCGCCGACCTCGGCGCGCTCGCGCGGCGCGCCACGATGTCGGGCACCCAGGCGGCTGCGGCGGCCGGGGGCGACAGCGCCTGGCGCGCCCGGCTGCGCTCCCGCCTGCTGGGGCTGCAGATGCTGCGGGCGAGCATCCCGGCGTTCGCGCGCGTCGTGCACCGTCTCGGCGTCGACGCGGACGACGTCGTCTTCGGCCACGTGCACCGCGCCGGGCCGCGACCCGGCGACGATCCGACCCAGTGGGTCGGTCCCACCGGCCTGCCGCGGATCTGGAACACGGGCTCGTGGGTCGACGAGCGGCTGCTGCTGCACCGCGCCGACCCCTCGCACGTGTACTGGCCCGGCGGCGCGATCCTCGTGGAGGACGGGCGGATCACCCCGCTGGCGCTGCTGGACGACCTGCCGGCGAGCGCGCTGCGCTCCTGACCGGCCTCAGGCGCGGGGCGTGAGCGCGTCGAGCTTCGCCTGCGTGCGCATCTCGCCGAGGATGCGCTCCAGGCGCGGCTCGGTCTCGCGGTCGACGTGGCGCATGGCGCCCGCGACCGCCGGGTGCACCGCCGCGATCTGCGCGTGCATCTCGTGCGCGACCGCCCGGTAGGAGGGGTGGCCCTCGCGGCCGGAGCGCAGCTCGATCAGCTGCATCGCCTCGCGCGCGTTGCAGTCGAGCACGTAGCGGATGCGGAAGCCCAGGCACAGCGCGTAGGGCGCCGCGGTCGCGAGGCCCGCGTCGTGCAGGCGCTGGAACTCCGCGCGGGAGATCTCCAGCGCGCGGCGGTACTCGTCCCCGCAGCCGGCGGCGACGACCTCGTCCGGCACGCCGGCGCCGAGGTGCGGCCCGAGCGTCTGCCACTGCACGGTCAGCATGCGGTGGCGCTGCAGGTCGCGGAAGGCGCCGTAGTCGCTGACGATCTCGAAGCGGTAGCGCAGCGCCTCGAACCCGCGGCCGGGCCGGTGGCGCCGGTTGCGCCGCTCGCCGACGAGGTCGGCCAGGAGCTGGGTGCGCTCGTCGGCGCCGAGCGCGGAGAGGCGGATGCGCGTCTCCTCCTCGCGCACCCCGGCGGCCTCGAACAGGAGCGAGGCGAGCAGGGCGTCCTCGTCGCCGTCGACGTGCAGCAGCTCGACCGATGGGCGCACCGAGCCGTCCCCGGACGGCCGGTCGAGCCCCAGGCGCGCCACCCAGCGACGCGCGGCGCTCTCGCGGTGCTCGAGGTAGGAGACCCACTCGCCGCCGCGGTCGGGACGCTCGACGCGCGCGACGAAGCTCGGCATCGTCGCCTTGATCGCGTCGAGGATCATGCGGCCGTACTCGCGCGCCTCGGGCAGCGGGTGGGCGAGCAGGTGGAGGATCAGCTGCTCGTAGGTCTGACCGCTGGCGAAGATCCCCATGTGCGACAGCGACGACGCCGGCAGCAGGCCGCGCAGCAGGTCGAGCGCCTTCGCCGTGATCGCCCGGCGGTGCGCCGCGGTCGGCTCGCCGTCCGGCGGCGGGTAGGCGGCGTCCGCCCACGCGATCACCTTCGGGATGCAGGCCGAGTAGATCGAGAAGATCTCGTCCATCGCCGCCTCGTAGACGGGGCCGAGCTGCTCGTCGCGGTAGTAGCGGTAGTCGCTCGTGCCCTCGATCGGGGCGTCGTAGGCGATGTAGCGCGTGGACTGCTCCAGGTAGGAGCCCAGCCGCGGGCGCTGGAGGATCTTCGTGAGGACGTTCGAGGTCCACTCGCAGGCGACGTGCGCGCCGCCGAGCTGCGCGACGGAGTCGTCGCCGTAGCCGAGGAAGATCCGCTCGTAGAGGTCGGCGGCGCGGCGGCCCTCGTCGCCGTCCCAGGCCGGGGCGGCGGTGGTGGCGCCCAGCGAGTCGGCGAACTCGTCGAGGAACAGGCGGCGCAGCGTGCCCTGGTAGCGGGAGTAGCGGGCGAAGAGCGCGCCCTTGACCGTCTCGGGCAGGCCGACGAGCGCGAACACGGGGCGGTCGAGGTTCGTCACGTGCGGCGCCAGCAGCGCCTGCTCGTCGGGGGTGAAGGACTCGACCGGGTAGAGCACGGGGCGGTCAGCGTAGCGGCCGCGTCGGCGGGCCCGGACTCCGCCAATCCGGTGGATCCCATCGGGACCGGGGCGCTCTTGTCGACCGGCTTGCTCGGGAATGTGCAATCCTGCAAAACCCGATCAGCAACTCAGTCTTTCTGGAGGACCACCCCGTGCACCGCTCATTCCCCCGCATCGCCGCGCTCGCGGCCACCGGCCTCGCCCTCGTGGCGGCCGGCTGCGGTGGCGCCTCGGACTCGACCGACGGCGCCGACGCCGGCTCCTCCTCGGGTTCGAGGTCGACGCTCTCGCTCGTCGCCTACTCCACGCCGCAGGTCGTCTACGACGAGCTCATCCCCGCGTTCGAGAAGACCACGGAGGGCGAGGGCATCGGCTTCAAGACCTCCTTCGGCGCGTCGGGCGACCAGAGCCGCGCGGTCGAGGCGGGCCAGAAGGCCGACGTCGTCACCTTCTCCACCGAGCCCGACATGACCCGCCTGCAGGACGCGGGCCTCGTCGACGACTTCGAGAAGGTCTCGACCTCGCAGGTCTCCTTCATCGTCCGCAAGGGCAACCCGAAGAACATCCGCAACTGGGACGACCTGATCAAGCCGGGCGTCTCCGTCGTCACCCCGAACCCGTTCACCTCGGGGGCGGCGAAGTGGAACCTCATGGGCGCGTTCGCCTACGGCGGCATCGACTACGTCGACACGCTCATCAAGGACCACGTCAAGGTCCAGGACAAGTCCGGTCGCGAGGCGCTGCAGACCTTCACCTCCGGCACCGGCGACGTGCTGCTCTCCTACTACTACGAGGCGATCACCGCGCAGAAGAAGGGCGAGGAGCTCGACGTCGTCGTCCCCGAGGACACGCTGCAGATCGACCTGCTCATCGCCAAGACGAAGACCGCCGGTGAGGGCACCGACGCGTTCATCGACTACGCGACCGGCCCCGAGGGCCAGAAGTTCTTCGCCGACTGGGGCTACGACCCGCCGTCCGGCCCGCTGAAGCCCGCCAAGAACCTCAAGACGATCGAGGACATCGGCGGCTGGAAGAAGCTCAACACGGAGCTGTTCGACCCCGAGGCCGGCTCGATCGCGAAGATCGAGGAAGAGGCGGGAGTGTCGACCGCCAAGTGAGCACGCCCGCGACCACCGTCGCCGGCGACGAGTCGCCCCGCCGCGTCGCGCGCGGCGGGGCGGCCGACCGCGTCGTGGGCGGACCCGGTCCGCTCGCGCTCGGGCTCGTCGTCCTGTGGCTCGGGCTGATCGTCCTGCTGCCGCTCGCAGCCGTGACGACCCGCTCGTTCGACGACGGCCTCGACGGCTTCTGGACCGCCGTCTCGTCCCGGCAGGCCGTCAGCGCCCTGCAGTTCACGCTGATCGTCTCGCTCATCGTCGCCGCCGTTCAGGCGGTCATGGGCACGGTGATCGCGTGGGTCCTGGTGCGCGACGAGTTCCCCGGCAAGGGGTTCGTCAACACGATCATCGACCTGCCGTTCGCGCTCCCGACGATCGTCGCCGGCCTGACCCTGCTGGCGCTCTACGGGCCGAAGAGCCCGATCGGCGTCAACGTCAGCTTCACGCAGTTCAGCGTCGTCCTGGCGCTGCTGTTCGTCACGCTCCCGTTCGTCGTGCGGTCGGTCCAGCCGGTGATCATCGAGCTCGACCGGGAGATGGAGCAGGCCGCTGCCTCGCTCGGGGCGACCCCGGTGACGATCTTCCGCCGCATCGTCCTGCCGAACCTCGGGCCCGCGATCCTGTCGGGCGCGGCGCTCGCGTTCGCCCGCGCGATCGGCGAGTTCGGATCGCTGATCCTCATCAGCGGCAACGTCCCGTTCGACACGCAGGTCGCGTCCGTCTTCGTGTTCAAGCAGCTCGAGTCCGACAACCTGCGCGGCGCCGCCGCCGTGTCCGTCGTGCTGCTCGCCCTGTCCCTGATCGTCCTCCTCGGCCTGCGGCTGCTGGAGCGCTGGAGCACCCGCCATGAGCGCTGAGGCGACCGTCACGCCGGTGCTCCCGACGGAGCCCGAGCGCGCGCCGTCCCCGGTGCTGCGCGTCCTGCGCCGCGGCGTCGCCCGCTACGGGCTGCGGGTCATCGCCCTCACGTACCTGGGCCTGCTGCTGGCCTTCCCGGTCGGCTACGTCCTCTACGAGACGTTCGCGCCGGGCGTCGACGAGGTCTGGGCGAGCGTCACGACCCCGGCGGCGATCAGCGCGTTCTGGCTGACCGTCACGGTCGCGCTCATCGCCGTCCCGATCAACACGGTGCTCGGCGTGCTCGCCGCCCTGTCGCTCGTGCGCGGTCGCCTGGGCCGCAGCCGCTTCAAGCCCGTGTTCGAGGCGATCCTCGACCTGCCGTTCGCGATCAGCCCGGTCGTCGTCGGCCTCGCGCTGATCCTCGTCTACGGCAAGACCGGCTGGTTCGGCGACGAGCTCGCCGACGCCGGCATCCAGATCATCTTCAGCCTCCCCGGCATGGTGATCGCGACCGTGTTCGTCTGCCTGCCGTTCGTGGCGCGCGAGGTCATCCCCGTGCTGCGCGAGGTCGGCGACGACCAGGAGCAGGCGGCGGCGACGCTCGGCGCCACGCGCTGGCAGAGCTTCCGCCGGATCACGCTGCCGTCGATCCGCTGGGGCGTCGCCTACGGCATCGTCCTCTCGACCGCGCGCGCGGTCGGCGAGTTCGGCGCGGTCAGCGTCGTGTCCGGCAAGATCAGCGGCGAGACCGAGACGCTGCCGCTGCTGGTCGAGAAGCGGTACCAGAACTTCGATCTCGCGGGCGCCTACGCGGCCTCCGCGCTCCTCGCCGTCATCGCCCTCGGCACGCTGCTGGCGATGACGCTCATCAACCCCCGCAAGGATCACTGAGGTCCCGATGATCACCGTCTCCAACGTCGACAAGCGCTACGGCGACTTCCAGGCCCTGACGGACGTGTCGCTGGACATCCCGACCGGGTCGCTGACGGCGCTGCTCGGCCCGTCCGGCTCGGGCAAGAGCACGCTGCTGCGCGTCATCGCGGGCCTCGAGCGCCCGGACGCCGGCTCGGTCGTGCTCGAGGACAAGGACGTCACGCACGTGCCGCCGCAGGAGCGCGGCGTCGGCTTCGTGTTCCAGCACTACGCCGCGTTCAAGCACATGAGCGTCCGTGACAACGTCGCGTTCGGCCTGAAGATCCGCAAGCGGCCGAAGGCCGAGATCGAGGAGAAGGTCGACGAGCTGCTCGGCGTCGTCGGGCTCGCCGGCTACCAGAAGCGGTACCCGTCGCAGCTCTCCGGTGGTCAGCGGCAGCGGATGGCGCTCGCCCGCGCGCTCGCCGTCGAGCCGAAGGTCCTGCTGCTGGACGAGCCGTTCGGCGCGCTCGACGCCAAGGTCCGCGCCGAGCTGCGCGCCTGGCTGCGCCGCCTGCACGAGGAGGTCCACGTGACCACCGTGCTCGTCACGCACGACCAGGAGGAGGCGATGGACGTCACCGACCGGATCGCCGTGATGAGCGACGGGCGGATCGAGCAGGTCGGGCCGCCCCGCGAGCTCTACGACCGCCCGGAGACGCCGTTCGTGATGTCGTTCCTCGGCGAGGTCAGCCAGCTCGGCGAGCGCGTCGTGCGCCCGCACGACCTGGAGCTGTCCGACGGGCCGCGCGAGGACGCGGTCGAGGCGCAGGTGACGCGCGTGGCGCACCTCGGCTTCCAGGTGCGCGTCGAGCTCACGCTCCACGACGGCACCGACCTGACCGCCCAGATCACCCGCCACGAGGCGCAGGCGCTCGAGCTGCGCAGCGGCGACATCGTCTGGGTCCGGCCGACGAGCGCGTCCGCGTTCGCCCCCGAGGACCTCGCCGGGGCGACCGCACCGGCCGCTCCGAGCGCGCCTAGCGCGTGACCCAGGCCTCCGGGTCGGCGGCGAGCTTCGTCACCGACTCGGGCAGCTCGCCGGCGGCGACGTCGGCGAGCGTCACGGTCTCGGCGACGCTGCGCAGCGCGGCGCGCACGGCGATCCAGACCTGCTGCAGCGACTCGGCGTTGCCGGCGTACTCGACCTCCTCGGGCTTCTCGCCGCGCACGTGCGCGAGCGGGCCCTCGACGGCGCGGATGATGTCGGCGATCGTGACCTCGTCGGCGGGCTTGGCGAGCAGGTAGCCGCCGTCGGCCCCGCGCCGGCTGCGCACGATCCCGGACTGCCGGAGGTCCGCGAGGATGTTCTCGAGGAACTTCAGGGGGATGTCCTGCGCGCGGGCGAGCGCCTCGCCCTTGGTCGGTCGGTCGTCCCCGGCATGGGCGGCGAGCTCGATCGCGGCCCGGACGGCGTAGTCGGCCTTCGCGGTGATGCGCACGCACGCATCATCGCGGATCGGCCGCCCCGCCGTCGGGCCTGGGTCGCGTCAGCGGCGCTTCTTCGGCGTGCAGGTCCGGTAGGTCCGGCTGGCGGTCAGGCGGGCGCCGGTCGTGGTGGTGGCGAGCACCTTCACGACCACCCGGCCCTTCGGCAGGCCCGCGAGGCTGATCGCGCGCCGCAGGCCGGTGCCGGTCACGGTGCGCCGCCGCGTCCCGTTGACGGTCACGACGACGCTGCGCAGGGTCGTGCCCTTCGGCGCCTTCAGCGTGACGCGCACGGTCCGACGGCTCAGGCACCGCTTCGTCGACGGGCCGCCGAGCAGCGACGGGACGACCTTCGCGGGGCGCTCGCCGGTCGGCAGGCCCTGCCCGGTGGTCGGGGTCGGCTGCGGCGCGGGCGTGGCCGACGGGGTGGGGGTGGGCGCCGGGGGTGCGGGCGGGGGCGTGCCGACGGTGATCGTCGCGCTGCGCGTCCTCCGGGCACCGCGGTCGTCGGTGACGCGCAGGGCGACGGGCTTCGCGCCGACGGTCGGGAACGCGACGGTCTGCGTGCGCGCGGTGCCGTTGTCGCGCTCGAACGTCCCGTCCCCGTCGAGGTCCCACTCGAACCGCGTCAGGGAGCCGTCGCGGTCCACCGCGGGGGACGCGTCGAGCGTGACGGTCTCGTCCACGAGCGCGGTGGTGGGCGCGTCGAACGCCGGGACGGGGTCGACGTTGCAGTCGGGCGGATCGGAGATCCCGACGCGCTGGATCGTCCCGGTGTCCCCGGCGGCGAGGTCGCGGACGGTCAGCGTCCACGTGCCGGTGATCGTCTGCCCGTCGAACGCGGCCAGCGGCTGGTCGGGCCGCCAGCGGCCGGTGTGCGGTGCGTCGGCGGCGACGATCGACTCGATCGTCCGGGTCGCGTCGTCGTCGAGGATCGTCGCGACGAGGTCGTCGCCCGGCGAGCCCGCGCCGCCGGGGCCGGGACGGCTCATGAGCGTGACCGTCGTGCCCGCGGGACTCGTGAGCGTGATCGCGAGGTCCCCGACGTAGGTGTGCGTGAGGTCGAGGATCACCTCGAGGTTCGCGACGCGGCCGGGCCGGCTGACGACGAGCGGCAGCGTCGCGGACGCGCCTCCGGGGCCGTCGGGGATCGCCACGGCGGTCGGGGCGGTCCGCAGGAAGGCGACGGAGGCGGGGCCGGCGATGCGGCCGCCCGGCCCGATCCCGGCGCCGGAGGGCGCGTCCGTGGCGAGCGCCACCCCGATCCTCGCCCCCGTGCCGCACGGCGCCGAGCTGGCGAGCACACCGCGGGCCCCGGCGAGCGTCCCGGTCGCGCCGGGGGCCAGCTCGATCGCCGGCCCGCGCGGCTCGGTCACCGTGACGTCGGGGGACGCCGGGGAGATCTGCGAGCGGACGTTCTGCGCGGGCGAGCCGCCGACGTTCGTGACGGTGGTCTCGGCCGCGAACGGCTCGCCGGGCTCGATCACGCCGTCCCCGTCCTCGTCGCGGAGCGTCGTGGCGTCACCGGTGACGTAGCCCGCGGTCGCGGCGGTCTGGTTGTCGACGACCAGCTCGTAGTCCTGGTCGGTGAGATCGCCGTCGCCCGGCACGCCGTCCCCGGCGATCGTCGTCGCGCGCACGGTCACCGCGTAGGTGCCGGTGGTGCCGGCCGGGAGCACGACCGTCTCGAGGGTGTTGCGCGGGTCGGCGGTCCCGCCCGGGAGCGAGAGGCCGGTCGCGCCGTCGCGGGCGTTGCCCCGGTAGACCTGCCCGCCGGCGGTCACCTCGAGGTCGAGGTCGTTGACCACGCTGCTGCCGACCGTCGAGCCCGGCGCGTCGGTGAACGCGAGCGCGACCCGGACCGGGCGGCCGGGGTCCTGCACGGTGCGCACGATCGTCTGGGTGGTGCCGGAGTCCGCGAACGTCCCGGTGCGGATCGCCGCGGTCGCCGCCTGGTCGAGCGTGGCGCGGATCGCGGCGGTCCCGTGGCCCTGCGACGTGTTGGGTGCGTGGCCGCCGGCCGCCGGGTCGTCGATGTCGACGGTGGCGTTGGCGATCAGCGCCTTCGTCAGCGCAGGGGTCGGTGCGCGCCCGATGACCGGCGTGAAGACGTCGCGCACGAGCGCGGCGAGGCCCGCCACGGCGGGCGCGGAGTGCGAGGTCCCCGAGGAGGCCGTGTAGCGGTTGTTGAACTGGATCCCGCCGCCCGCGACGCCGCAGACGCCGTTGCCGTTGTAGGCCCCGCTCTGGGACCGGGTGCCGGAGACGTGCGTGCCCGGGGCGGTCACGTCGGGCTTCAGCCGACCGTCCGCGGTCGGGCCGCGGCTGGAGAAGCCGATGACCTGCCGGTTGTCGTCGGCGAGCGCGTCGGTGATCCCGCACGCGTCGGTGCCGAACGGCCGCTCGCTCTCGGTCGCCCCGACGGTGAGGACGTTCTTCGCGGTGCCGGGGGAGCCGATCGTGCCCGGGTTCGGACCCGAGTTGCCGGCCGAGAACACCTCGACGAGCTGCTGGTTGCCGGCCGTGCCCGGCTGCGCGTCGCGGACGATGCGGTCGAACAGCTGCGCCTCCGGCGTGTACGCCCCGCCGCTGTTCGCGCCCCAGGAGTTCGTGTGGATCCGGGTGCCGGCCGCGTAGGTCGTGTCGGCGACCGTGCTGAGGTTGGGGGCGTTCCAGGGGCCGCTGCACTGGAACACACGGGTGGCGTTGATCCGCGCCCGCGGTGCGACGCCCATCGAATAGCGGTAGCCGGCGGCGTCGACGTCGGTGGCCGGGGTGGTGTTGGCGGTGAACCCGGCGGCGATGCCCGCGTTGATCGTCCCGTGCCCGCCGCAGTCCGAGCCGTCCTCGACGGGACCGGTCGTGCGCGCGTTGACGATCCGCCCGACCCGGCTGGGATTGGCGGCGCTGCCGCCGACGCGGAAGTCGGTGTGACCGATGTCGGCGGCGTTGCCGGTGTCCAGGCCCTCGTCGGTGACGTCGATCGCGAAGTCGAACGTGTCGGTCCCCGTGTAGCCGTCGACGAGGCCGAGGTAGGTGCCGGCCGCGCCGAGCGCGGCGACCGGGTCCCACATCAGCAGCGCCTGCCGCTCGTCGAGCAGCTCCGGGATCGGCGCCGCCTCCAGCGAGACGACACCCGGCTGCGCGGCGAGCTCCTCGACCTCGGTCCGCGTGAGCGTCGCGTACCGGGTGAGGTACGGACCGAGGTGGATGTCGGGGCGCGGGGTCGTCGCCCCGGCGGCGCGGGCGAGCGCGCTGCGCGCCGGGGTGCCGTCCTCGCCGGTCAGCGTCTGGACCGCCACGGGGCTCGCGCCCTGCGCCGGGATCTCGGGCGCGATCTTGTCGGCGGCCGCGAGCGGGAACGTGGCTCGCACGACGCTCGACCGCTCGGCGTAGGCGGCGAGGGCGTCGCGCTGTCGGCCCTCGGCGTGGACGAGGTAGGCGGCCTGTGGCAGGTAGCTCACGATCCGCACGCCGGTGGCGGCGAGGTCCTCGAGCCAGCCGTCCTTCGGCGGGCCGACGTACTGCACGACCTGGAGCACGGGGCCGTCCGCGGCCGCCAGCGGGGACGGGGCCCGCTTCGTCGTGGTCGCCGCCTGCTCGGCCGCGGGATCGACGGTGCGGCGCTGGAGCGTGACCCGGCGCAGGTCGTCGCGGATCTGGGCGCCGGCGTCGACGAGCGCGCCCGCGTCGGGCGCGGAGGTCTCGGCGAGCACCGCGTCCTCGTAGCGCGCGACGAGGCGCACGGCCGGGGAGGCGACGGCGCGGTCCGCCGCGGCGCCCGCCGGGACGAGGTAGAGGTGGGACGCGCCGGTCCCGCCGGCGGTGGCGGTCGCCCGTCCGGGCCCGCCCGGGAGCGCCCAGACCAGCAGGAGGGTGGCCGCGACGGCGGCGGTCAGGACGGCCCACGCTGACGCGCGGCCAGGGCGTGCGACGGACATGTGCGCTCCTCGGCGTGCGGCGCCGAAGGCCGGTCCCCCGCGCTCGCCCCGTCAGCCTGCCACACCGCTCGGCGAGATGGGAGCGGTCCGAGACCAGGTTGCGACCCGCCGCCGCCGATCAGGCGCGGCGCACCTCGGACTTCAGCTTCAGGACCCGTCCGCCGTCCTCCTGCTCGATCAGGTAGGCGGGGCAGTCCTCGCTGCCGTGCTTGGTGATCTCCGACCCCTCGATCGTGCGGGTCACCGTGTCGGTGAACCGCTCGGCGACGGTGCCGGTCGCAGTGCCGTTCCCCCAGGACCAGGAGACCTTCGTGCCGGTGCGGATGACGCTCATGCGCCCCGGCTACCCGGGGCGCGGCGCGCAGAGGCGCCCGGAAGCGGCGGTCTAGAAGAGGCCGAGGCCCGAGCCGCTGTCGCGGATCAGGTCGAACAGCGGGCCCGGGATCACGCCGAGCACGAGCGTGGCGGCACCGAACACGGCGGCCACGAGCGCGACCTCCCAGTGCTTCTCCGCGCCGGGGGTGAAGTCCGCCGGGCCGTCGGGCGCGCCGCCCGCGAGCGCGGGGAGGGGGCCCGCGCCGGTGGTGGCCGTGGCGGTGGCCTCGGTGCTCCAGACCGCCGCGACGACCCGCAGGTAGTACGCGAGCGAGATCATCGAGCCGATCACGATGACGATGCCCAGCCAGGCGTAGTCGCCGTCCACGGCCGCATCGATGAGGTAGAACTTCCCGATGAACCCGGCGGTCGCCGGGACACCGGCGAGCCCGAGCATCGACAGGGTGAGCGCCCAGCCCAGCAGCGGGCGGTCGCGGCCGATGCCCTTGATCGCCTCGATGTCGTCGCCGTGACCGGTCTCGCGCTCGCGGGCGACGATGACCGCGAACGCGGCGAGGTTCATGACGAGGTAGACCGCGAGGTAGAAGACGGTCGCGCGGACGCCGAGCTGCGTCGCGACGATCACGCCGGCGAGCATGTAGCCGGCCTGGGCGACGCTCGAGAACGCGAGCATCCGCTTCAGCGACGACTGGCCGAGCGCGCCGACGTTGCCGACGATGATCGTCACGGTGGCGAGGATCGCCAGGAACGGCGCCCAGACGTCGGACGAGCCGATCAGCGCGACGTCGAAGAGCCGCAGGAAGACGCCGAACGCGGCGGCCTTCGTGGCGACCGCCATGAACGCGGTCACGGGCGTGGGGGCGCCCTCGTACACGTCCGGCGTCCACTGGTGGAACGGCGCGATCGAGCACTTGAACGCGAGGCCGACCGCGGTGAGCGCGACGCCGGCGAGCAGCAGCGAGTCCTTGGCGAGGCCCTGGTCCTCGACCGCGGCGGCGATCCCGGTGAAGTCGGTGTCCCCGGTGGCGCCATAGAGCAGCGCGAGGCCGTACAGGAGGATCGCGGAGCCGGCGGAGCCGACGATCAGGTACTTCAGGCCGGACTCGAGCGCGGTCGCGCGGCGCATCTCGGTGGCGCAGAGCACGTACAGCGGGATCGAGAACAGCTCGAGCCCGATGAAGAGCGTCACGAGGTTCTGGGCGCCGACGAGCACGACCATGCCGGCGACCGAGGTCAGCAGCAGCGAGTGGTACTCGCCGTGGGCGCTTTCGCGCGGGGCGTTGGCGCGCCAGGACAGCAGGATCGTCGCGAACGCGGCGGTGAGCAGCACGAGGTTCAGCGTCAGCGCCAGGCCGTCGACCCGCATCGCGCCGCTGATCAGGTCCAGACGGGTGTCCCACTGCCAGATCGTCAGGCCGGCGGACGCGCCGACGGCGACGAGGCTGAGGAACGGCACGACCTGCTCGCGCACGAACGCGGAGCGGAACAGGCCGAGCATCAGGACGATGACGGCGCCGCCGAGCAGCGCGATGAGCGGGGAGAGCCCGCCCCAGTCGATCTTCGGCGCCTCGGCGGCGGCGAGGAGGGTGGTCGTCACGGCGTGACCTCCTGGGCCTCGGCGGGAAGCTGGTCGGGATCGATCTGGATCGGCTGCCCGGTGTTCGGGTCGATCGGCAGACCGGTCTGCGGGTCGATCTGCACCGCCTGGCCGCCCGCGGGCGCCCCGGTGGCCGGATCGATCGCCTGGCCGGCGCCCGCACCGGGCGTGACGGCCTGCGCGGCGGCGGGCTCGGCGCTACCGCCGGTCTCCTTGGCGAACTGCTCGGGGTCGGACTTCTCGAACGCGGTCGCGACCGCGCCGGTGATGTCCTTCTCGCCCTTCTGCAGCGCGAGCTGCGGGTAGAAGGCGAGCGCGATGATCGCGAGCACGAGCGGGACGAGCACGAGCCCGTCGCGGACGCTGATCTCGCGGCCCTCGGTCTCCGCGCCGGTGCGGTTGTGCATCACGCGGATGAACAGGCGCAGCGAGTAGACGGAGGCGAGCGCGACGCCGGTGAAGGCGATCGCGGCGATCGCGACCTTGGCGTTGAAGACGCCGAGCAGGATGAAGAACTCGCCGACGAAGTTCGACGACCCGGGGATCGCGAGGTTCGCCAGCGCGACGATGAGGAAGAGGACCGCGATGATCGGCGCCTTGAACGCCAGGCCGCCCATGTCGCGGATGTCCTCCGAGCCGCGGGCGCGCTCGGCGGCCAGGGCGACGAGGAAGAACGCGGGCGCGACGACGAGGCCGTGGTTGACCGACTGGAGGATCGCGCCCTGTGCGCCCTGCGGGTTCAGCGCGAAGACGCCGAGCAGGATGAAGCCGAGCTGGGCCAGCGACGAGTACCCGAGGATCAGGCGGGCGTTCGTGGTGGTGAAGGCGACCGCGGAGCCGTAGACGATCGACAGCAGGCCGATGATGAGCATCAGCGTCTGGAACTCGACCGCGGCGTCGGGGAGCGTCGGGCAGACGATCCGCAGGAAGCCGTAGGCGGCGACCTTCGACAGCACGCCGGAGAACACGGCCAGGACGGGCAGCGGCATCGCCTTGTACCCGTCGGGCATCCAGCCGTGGAACGGGAACGCCGGCATCTTCACGAGGAAGGCGGCGGCGAAGCAGAGGAAGATCCAGTCCTGCGACCCCTCGGGCAGCGTCGTGGCGGTGAGGTCGCTGAGGACGAAGGTCAGGTCGTTGCCCGACGCGTCCTTGGTGAGGACCGCGATGCCGATCGCTGCGACGAGCATCAGCAGCGAGCCGACGAGCGTGTAGATGACGAGCTTCAGGACCGCGCCGGTCTTGTTCTCCGCCGTGGACCACCCGATCGTCAGGAAGAAGAACGGGATCAGCATCAGGTCGAAGAACGCGACGAAGAGCGCCAGGTCCTGCGCCATGAGGGCGCCGAGGACGGCGGTCTGGCCGATGCCGAGGTGCAGCCAGTAGTGGCGCTCGCGCTCGATCGGCGTGCGCATCGACCACAGGATCGCCGCGAGGAACAGCACGGCGGTCAGCAGGATCAGGAACAGGTTCAGCCCGTCGAGGCCGAGCTTGTAGTGGATCCCGAGCTCGGAGATCCAGGTGCGGTCGGTGACGTATTGCAGGCCACCGGTGTCGCGGTCGTAGTCGACGACCGCGGTGATCGCGTAGCCCAGGGAGCCGAGGGCCCCGAGGACCGCGAGCGCGCGGGCGAGCTTGTCGGACCGCGAGAGCAGTCCGAGGACGCCGGCCGCCGCGGGCAGCCAGAGGAAGATCGAGAGATGAAGGGTCACGAGATCACGACTGCACGAGGAAGTAGAAGACGGTCGCGGCGACGCCGGCGAACAGCAGCGCAGCGTAGGCGCGCAGGAAGCCGGACTGCAGGGCACGGACGGCGGCGGAGCCCGCCTTGACGAGCCCGCTGGGCCCGCCGATGAGCGCGGCGCCGACGACGATGCGCTCGAAGGTCTGCTGCGCGAAGCGGCCGATCCAGCCGAACGGGCGGACGATCACGAGGTCGATCAGCTCGTCGAAGTACCACTTGTTCACGAACAGGCGGTGCAGGAACGGGAAGCGCGCCTGGATCTTCGCGGGGATCTCCGGGCTCTGGACCCAGAGGCGGTAGGCGATCGCGATGCCGACGAGCCCGAGCACGGTGCCGAGCGCGAGGCCGAAGTAGAGGAGCGAGTCGTTCTTGGACAGCTGCTCGATGGCGCTGTCCTCGAACGTCGGGTGCAGGAAGTCGTCCAGCCAGTGGTTGACCTTGGGGACCTGGATGAACCCGCCGATCACCGCGAGGACCGCGAGGCAGCCCATCGCGACCTTCATCGGCACGGAGCGCTCCGCGATGTGGTGCTCGGAGCCGGGGAAGCCGACCTCGGTGTCCTCGACCTCGCCGTTGGCGGGGTTCGTGTGGACGTGGGCGTGGTGCAGGTGGCCGCCCTCGAGCTCCTTGGCCTCGGGGCACGCCTCGCCGAAGAACGCGCGGAAGATCATGCGCCACGTGTAGATGGCGGTCAGCAGCGCGCCGACGTAGCCGGCGACGTACAGGGCGATGTACCAGCCGCCGCGGTCCCCGATGATCAGGAGGATCTCGTCCTTGGAGAAGAAGCCCGAGAACGGCGGGATGCCGGCGAGCGCGAGGCCGCCGATGACGAAGCAGCCGAAGGTGAACGGCATCGCCTTGCGGAAGCCGCCCATCTTGTCCAGGTCCTGGTTGCCGGCCATCGCGCCGATGACCGAGCCGGCCGCCATGAAGAGCAGCGCCTTGAAGAACGCGTGCGTCATCAGGTGGAAGAGGCCCGCCACGTAGGCGCCGCCGCCGACGGCCATGATCATGTAGCCGATCTGGGACATCGTCGAGTAGGCGATGACGCGCTTGAGGTCGGTGACGACCAGGCCGATCGTGCCGGCGACGAGCAGGGTGATCGCGCCGGTGATGGCGGCGACGTCCGCGGCCGCGGGCGCCTGCTCGAACAGCGGGTGCATGCGGGCGATGAGGTAGACGCCCGCCGTGACCATGGTGGCGGCGTGGATGAGGGACGAGACCGGGGTCGGGCCCTCCATCGCGTCCGGCAGCCAGGTGTGGAACGGGATCTGCGCGGACTTCGCGAACGCGCCGACGAGCAGCAGGATCAGGCCGGCGGTGAGGTCGCCGTTGGCGGTCCGCCCGACCTCCTCGGCCTCCTTGAACGTCTTGAGGAAGTCGAGCGTCCCGGTGTGCTTGAAGATGAAGTACGTGCCGAGCACGAGGCCGACGTCGCCGACGACGTTGATGACGAACGCCTTGACGCCCGCGGTCGTCGCCGTGGTGCGGCGGTACCAGAAGCTGATCAGCAGGTAGGAGGCGGCGCCGACGAAGGCCCAGCCGACCACGAGGATCATGAAGTTGCCGGCCAGGACCAGCAGCAGCATCGAGAAGACGAAGAAGTTCAGGTACGCGAAGAAGCGCGCGTAGCCCTTGTCGCTCCACATGTAGGCCGTGGAGTAGAGGTGGATCAGCGTCGAGACGCCGGTCACCACGAGGCACATGAGGATCGACAGCGGGTCGACGAGGATCGACATCTCCGCGTCGACGCCGACGGTCTTGGCGTAGTCGTAGAGGACGCCGGTGATCTGGCGGGCCTCCTCGGGCTTGTCCTGGAGCTGGAAGAAGGCGCCGAGGGTGGCGAGGAAGGCGAGGCCGATGGCGGCGGTGCCGATGACGCCGGCGGCCTTGCCCGGCAGCTTGCTGCTGGTGAGCCCGATGAGCACGGAGCCCACCAGGGGGAAGAGCAGGATCAGCCAGCCGTAGTCCGTGACGTTCATGCGCTTTCGATGAGTCCTAGCCCTGAAGCTCGCGCAGCTCGTCGACGTCGATCGGGAGCTGGCGGCGGTACATGGCGACGATGACGCCCAGACCGATGCAGACCTCGCACGCGGCGACGACCATGACGACGATCGCGAAGATCTGCCCGTCGCCGTCGCCGTGCATGCGGCTGAAGGCGATGAGCGCGAGGTTCGCGGCGTTGAGCATCAGCTCCAGGCAGAGCAGGATGACGAGGGGGTTGCGACGCGTGAGCACGCCACCCGCGCCGATCGCGAAGATCAGCGCGCTGACGGCGAGGTACCAGCCGATCGCCATGTCAGGCGTCCTCTCCGGAGTCGTCGGCGGGCCGCGGGGTGCTGCCGGCGCCGCTCATGACGCGCGCGACACCGCCCGCGTCCTCGGTGTGCTTGCCGACGCCCTCGGCCATCGTGCCGGTCTCGCGCGGCTTGAGCCGGACGAGGTCCAGCGGGGTGATGACCCCGGGGTCCTCGCCGAGGCCGCCGCGGCGGCGGGCCAGCGTGACCGCGCCGACGGCGGCGATCAGCAGCAGGAAGGAGGCGAGCTCGAACGCGATGAGGAAGCGGGTCAGCAGCAGCTCGCCGATGGCGGCGGGGCTGCCGAAGCCGGGCTCGAACGAGGCGCCGTCTCCGTCGATGGCCTTCAGGCCGGAGCCGAGCACCGCGATCGTGATCTCGATGAAGAGGATCAGCGCGACCCCGAGGCTGAACGCCCGGGTGCCGGGGCCCGTCGCGGGCCCGACCTGCTCCTGCGTGCCGCCGACGTAGGCGACGACGAAGACGTAGAGCACCATGACGGCGCCCGCGTACACGACGACCTGGGCGGCCGCCACGAACTCCGCGCGCAGCAGCAGGAACAGCGCCGCGAGCGAGAGAAGGTGGAAGACCAGCGCGAGGACGCTGTAGAACGGGTTGCGCAGACTGACCGTCCCGATCGCACCCGCGATGGCGCCGATTGCGGCGATGAAGAAGAGAACCTCGGCCATCCGCTGCGGGAATCTATCGGTCCGCGCACCTCGGCGTGGGCTTCGTCGCGCACGGTTGCACGCGGGCTGTGGCGCCTGTCACGAAGTCGGCACAATCCCCAGACCCGTGTCACACCTCCACGTCACCGATCTCGCCTACGCCCACCCGGGGGGAGACCTCCTGTTCTCGGGCGCCTCGTTCCGCCTGAAGCCCGGTCAGCACGCCGCGCTGGTGGGCGCGAACGGGGTCGGCAAGACGACGCTCCTGAAGGTCGTCGCGGGCGTGCTGGCGGCCGACGGGGGGGAGGTCGCGGCCGGTGGGCGGATCGCGATGATGCCCCAGGACGTCGGGGTGGGGGACGAGGACCGGACCGTCCGCGAGCTGCTGCTGTCGGTCGCGGACGCGCCGCTGCGCGACGCGGGCACGCGGATGGCGCAGCACGAGCTCGAGACCACCGACCCGGACCCGGAGGCGGCCGCCCGGGCGGGCATGGCGTTCGCCGAGGCGATCGACGACTGGGGCCGGGGCGGCGGCTACGAGCTCGAGGCGCAGTGGGACGCCGCCTGCCGGCGCGTCGTCGGCGCGGGCCTGTCGGAGGTGGGGGACCGCCCGGCGGTGACGCTGAGCGGCGGCGAGCGCAAGCGGCTCGTGCTCGACCTGCTGCTCGCCTCCGACGCGGCGATCGTGCTGCTCGACGAGCCCGACAACTTCCTCGACATCCCGGGCAAGCGCGCGCTGGAGGCCGCGGTGCGCGGCTCCCGCAAGACGATCCTCATGATCAGCCACGACCGCGAGGTCCTCTCCGCGGCGGTCGACTCGATCGTGACGCTGGAGGCCGGTGGCGCCTGGGTGCACGGGGACGCCTACGGCACCTACCCGGAGGCCCGGGAGGCGCGCCGTCGGCGCATGGGCGACCGGCTGAAGCAGTGGAAGGAGGAGGAGCGGCGCCTGCGCGACTACGTGCGGATCCTCAAGGAGCGCGCCCGCTACTCCCCCGACTTCGCGAAGAAGGCGGACGCCGCCGAGACCCGCTGGAAGCGGTTCGTCGACGCGGGGCCGCCGCCCGCGCCCGCGGTCGACCACGCGATCACCGTGCGGCTGCGCGGCGGCGACAGCGCGCGGCGCGTGCTCGACCTCCGGGCGCTGGGGATCGACGACCTGATGCGGCCGCTGACCGACGAGGTCCACTTCGGCGAGCGGGTCGGGCTGATCGGGCCCAACGGCTCGGGCAAGACGCATCTCGTGCGGCTGATCGCGGGCGAGGACGTGCCGCACTCCGGTGCGCTGGTGCAGGGCCCGCGCGTGTCCGTCGGGGTGTTCTCGCAGCTGAACGCGCGGACCGACTTCGCAGGACGGACGTGCCTGGAGATCGTGCACGAGCGGACCGCCGACCACCAGCGGGCGATGGGCGCGCTGGCCCGCTACGGGCTCGTCGACGCGCACGACCGGGCCTACGACGTCCTCAGCGGCGGCCAGAAGGCGCGCCTGGAGATCCTCTGCCTGGAGCTCGAGGGGCACAACCTGCTGCTCCTGGACGAGCCGACCGACAACCTCGACATCGACTCGTGCGCGGCGCTGGAGCAGGCGCTGGAGGGCTTCGAGGGCACGGTCGTGGCCGTCTCCCACGACCGCGCGTTCCTGCGCGGCCTCGACCGCTTCTGGCTGCTCGGCCACGACGGCCGGGTCCGCGCGCTCGGCTCGCCCGACGAGGCGATCGCGGCGCTCGAGCAGGGGGTCGGCGCGCGCTGATGCGGGCGCTGGCCGTGCTGACCCTGCTCGGCGGTCTCGGCTTCGCGGGGTTCGTCGCGTGGGCGACCGGTGACGGGTCGAGCCTGGGGGAGGCGGCGAAGGGCGTCGCCTGGGCGCTGACGGTGGCGGGCCTGCTGACCGCGTGGCTCGCGCTGGTGGTCGCGACGAGCGGTCGGGCGGACCGCAGCTTCGGCCTGGTGGTCGTCGCGATCCTCACGTGGTGTGCCGCGTTCGCAACGGCGATGGCGTTCGCCTGACCGTGGGCCGGCGGTGCGCGGCGCACCACCGGCCCACGGGACGCACCGGATGTGAGAACGTCGCGATGTGAAAGCGATGTTCACGTCCTGTGTCGTGGCGGTGGCGCTGCTGCTCGCCCCCGCGACCGCGCCGGCGCAGGCGCCCGCGCCGACCGGCTGCGCGGCGCTCAGCCCGATCGCGCTGCCGTGCGTCGCGCTGCAGAAGGTCGCCGAGGCGGCCTCCGCCTTCGCGCCCGACCTCGCCGCCTACCGGGCGAGCTGGGAGCACCGCGCGGCCGTGTTCCAGTCGCGCCTGGGCGATCGGCTGCCGCTGCGCGAGGCCACGTTCGTCGGCACGCACAACTCGTTCAACGCGGTCGCGGCGGGCCTCACGCTCAGCCACGCCGACAGCAACCAGCGCATGACGCTCGTGCAGCAGCTCGACGCCGACGTCCGCTCGCTCGAGCTCGACCTGCACCTCGTCGGCGGCCGCGTGCGGGTCTGCCACGGCCGCGGCCGCGACGAGCTGCACCTCGGCTGCACGAGCGAGTCGGGGCTCGCCGAGGTGCTCGCGCCCGTGGCGGCGTGGCTGCGCACCAACCCCGACGAGGTCCTGCTCCTCTACCTGGAGGACCACGTCGAGGACGCGCAGGCCTACGCCGGGGTGGTGCGGACCCTCACCGAGCAGCTGCGGATCCACCGGCCCGACCCGGCCCGCATCTCCGAGAAGGGCTGCGCCACGCTGCCGCTCGACCTGACCCGCCGCGCGATCCGCGCGGGCGGCGCCCAGGTCGTCGTCGTGGGTGACTGCGCCGCCGGCTGGGGCTCGGTGGTCCACGAGTGGCGCAGCGTCCACGTCGAGAGCGGCAGCACCGCCCGCTACCGGCCGTTCCCGGCCTGCGACGCGACCTACCCGCGCGCCGTCTACGGGCAGAAGATCGTCCGCTACTTCGAGGACTCGACGCTCGTGGCGACCGTCGTGGACCCGACCACCCCGAGCGTGGACCCCGACGCCCTGACCCCCGAGAAGGTCCGGGCGATGACCGCGTGCGGCGTGACGCTCCTGGGCCTCGACCAGCTGACGCCGACCGACGGGCGCCTCGCCGCGACGCTCTGGAGCTGGGCGCCCGGCGAGCCCGGTCGACGCGACGGCTGCGCCCGCACCGACGCCGACGGCCGCTGGGTCGCCGCCCCGTGCGCGGAGCGTCGCCGCGCCGCGTGCGCGCGCGACGGACGCTGGACGCTCACGCGCCGCGCGGCCCCCTACGCGCAGGCGGCGGGCGCCTGCCGCGCCTCGGCGCGCCGCGGGACCGCCCGGTTCGCGCTGCCGCTCAGCGCCAACGCGAACGCCGAGCTGCACCGCCGCACCGGCGGGACCCCGGTGTGGATCCGCTACCGCGTCGGACGCTCGGCGCCCGCGGCGCCCTAGGCGGCGCGGCGGCGCTGCGTCACCACGATCAGCACCGTGCCCGCGACGACCCCGACGATCACGAGCAGGATCGCCCCGACGATGATCCGCACGATCCGGTTGCCCAGGCCCTTGCCGATCGCGAGCTCGGCGTCGGTCACCGCCGGATCGGTCGCCCGCGCGGTCAGCGCGTAGCGCCCGTCGCGCGGGATCCGAACGCTCGCCACCGACTGGCCGGTGTGCCCGCTGAGCGCGTAGCTCACCGAGCCCGAGTGGTCCTCGATCTTCAGCGGCCGGCCGCCGACCGGGCGGATCGCGATCCGCAGCGCGGGCACGCGGTCCTGCGCGTCGAACCGCTCGTAGTAGATCGCCTTGCGGCCCGCCGAAAGCTCGACGACGCCGCCGTCACCGACCGGCACGCGCGCGAGGTCGTCGATCGCGTCGCCGAACCGCGCGAACCCCCAGACCGCCCACAGGACCGCGGCGAGGACGCCGAGGCCGATGAGCAGCCCGCCGACCCAGTAGCCGGCCCGGGAGGCGGGACGGGCCGGCGGCGGGGCGCCGAAGGCCCGCGCCGCCTCGTCACTCACCCTGCGCGCGGAGCGGCGTGCGCTCCATCGGCTCCTGGAGGAGCATCTCCTTCGTGAAGATGAGATCGGAGCGGTTGTAGTCGCTCATCTCGTAGTCGTGGCCCATCGTGATCGCGTCGAACGGGCACGCGACCTCGCAGTAGCCGCAGAAGATGCAGCGCGACAGGTTGATCTCGTAGACGGCGGCGTAGCGCTCGCCGGCGGACACGCGGTGCTCCGGCGTGTTCTCCGCCGCGACGACGCGGATGCAGTCCGAGGGGCAGGCGGCCGCGCACAGCGAGCAGCCGACGCACTTCTCCAGGCCCGTGTCCTCGAAGCGGTGAAGCCGGTGCCGGCCGCGGAAGCGCGGGTAGACCGGGACCTTCTCCTCCGGGTAGGAGATCGTGTTGACGCCCTCGACGACGCGCGAGAACGTCGTCTTCAGGCCGCGCAACGTCTCACCGAAGACGCGGTAGGCGCCCCCGGCCCCGCCGGGCTGCGGCCCGCGCTGGACGGCGACCGCGTCGTCGCCCGGGTTCCATTCGATCGGCATGTCAGACCAGCTCCGACTAGTTCGTGGCCACGACGAGGATCGCCGTGACGAGCGTGTTGAGGGTGGCCAGCGGCAGCAGGACCTTCCAGCCGAAGCTCATCAGCTGGTCGTAGCGCAGACGCGGGAGCGTGGCGCGGATCCAGACGAAGAGGAAGACGAAGATCGACATCTTCGCGAGGACCACGAACGGGTCGACCCAGGTGGGCGGGTCGATGCCGAACGGCAGCATCCAGCCGCCGAGGAAGCAGGTCACGGTGATGCCGGAGACCACGAGGATGTTCAGGTACTCGGCGAAGAAGTACGAGGCGAACCCGCCGCCGCCGTACTCCGTGTTGTAGCCGCCGACGAGCTCGGCGTCCGCCTCGACGAGGTCGAACGGCGCGCGGTTCGTCTCCGCGAACGACGCGGTGAGGAAGATCAGGAAGCCCGCGAACTGCGGGATGAAGTACCACATGCCCGCCTGCGCGTTGACGATCTCCGTCAGCGACAGCGTGCCGGCGGTGATGACGACGCCGACGAGCGCGAGGCCCTGCGCCACCTCGTAGGAGATGAGCTGCGCGGCGGCGCGCATCGAGCCGAGGAACGAGTACTTCGAGCCGGACGCCCAGCCGCCGAGCATGATCCCGTAGAAGGCGACCGCGCCGAACGCGAAGAGGTAGAGCGGCCCGATCCCGACGTCGACGCCGTAGAGCCCGACCTGGGTGCCGAAGATGTCGACGGTGTCCCCGAACGGGATGACGCTGAACGCGGCGACCGCGGTCATGATCGAGATGATCGGCGCGATCCGGAACAGCCAGCCGATCGAGGTCTTCGGGCGGAAGGCCTCCTTCGTGGCGAGCTTGATGATGTCCGCCAGCGGCTGCAGCAGGCCGAACGGCCCGACGCGGTTGGGGCCGTAGCGGTGCTGGAAGCGGCCCAGGAGCTTGCGCTCGACCACGAGCACGATGGGGACGATCTGCAGGCCGACCGCGAAGATCACGATCGACTTCAGGATCTGGATCCACCACGGCTCGTAGTAGTCGACGACGGCGAGCATCAGGCCTGGTCCTCCGGGCCTGCGCCCTCGGTCGGGGAGGGCTCGGTGCCCTCCGGGGTCGCGTCCGTCTCGGACGTCTCGTGCGCGTCGGTGGCCTCGGGCGCCTGCTGCACCGGGGCGACCGGATCGGGCTGGGCGGCGTCCGCGGCGGCGACCGCCTCGTCGGCAGGGGCGCCGACGACGGCGAGCTCACGGGCCTCCACGGGGACCAGCGGTCCCTCGAGCAGGTTCGCGGAGCCGTCGGCGATGCCGGTCTGCAGGAAGATGCTGCCCTGCGGCGCGGTCCCGCGCAGGTGCACGGTGGCGGCGACCTGGGCGCGGCCCTCGCCGACGGTGACGCGCTGCCCGTGGCGCAGGCCGAGGTGCTCGGCGTCCGCCGGGGAGATCTCGACCTGCTGCTTGGGCGTCAGGAACTTCAGCGCGGGGCTGACCTCGACCTCGGGGGACGCCCAGATCGAGCGGTACGTGCCGAGGCGCAGGCGCCCGTTGGGGGACGCGAGCGTCGGCAGGTCGCCCGTGGGCGCCGCGAGCTCGGGCGGCTCGGGGAACGCCTGCACGCCCGGGTCGGTCGCGGGCCAGCGCAGGCCGGTGCCGCCGAGGGCGTCGAGGGTGACGCCCGCGTAGAACGGGACCGCCTCGACGAGCTGCGTGGTCGCCATCGCGCCGGTGAGGACGCCGAGGTCGAGCCCGACGCGCCCGGCGAGGTCGTCGAGCACCTGCCAGCCCGGCCGGATCTGGCCCTGGCGGCCGATCGCGGGACGCAGCCGCTGGATGCGACCGTCCGGGTGGGTGACGGTGCCCTCCTTCTCCGCGTAGCTCTCGGCGGGGAAGACGACGTTGGCGTGCTCGGCGATGCCGGCGGTGAGGTACTTGGCGTGCGCGACCACCATCGAGGCCTTCTCGAGCGCCTGGTCCCAGCCGGCGGCGTCGTCGGCGTCGCGCAGCGGGTCGGTGCCGACGAGCAGCACGGCGGTCAGGTCGCCGTCGCGCAGCGCCTGCGCGATCCCGGCGGCGTCGAGCGCGCCGTCGCCCGCGGGCGTGTAGCCCGGGCCACGGCCCGCCAGCGCACCGGCCTCGGCGATGCCGCGGCCGTTGGCGTCCTGCGGCACGGCCAGCAGGCCGGCGCCGTCGCGACCGACGATGTTCAGGCCGCCCGCGATCTTCAGCAGCGCGGGGGCGACCCCGGGACCGGCGGCGAGCAGCCGCTGCCCGTACAGGACCACGACGTCCCCGGCGCTGTTCTCCGCACCACCGGTGCGCAGCAGCTCGGCCAGGGAGCGGACGGCGTCGGCGTCGGCGCCCGCCGCGCGGGCGGGACCGTCGACCTCGCCGCCGAACAGCGCGGCCGAGAGGGCGGTGACGAACGCGGCCTCGCCGCCGGGCGCGTAGCGCACGGACAGCGCGGCGTTGGGGTCCAGCGACGACGGGCGCGGGGTCGCGACCGCGAGCGTGACGCGGTTGCGGCGCACGCCCTTGCGGATGCGCAGGTCCAGCGCGGCCATGTCGTCGACGGGCTCGGTGCCGAGCACGAGGACGGTGTGCGCGAACTCGAGGTCCGGCACGGTGGCCTGCAGGTCGGGGCGGGCGAGCGCGTGCAGCGCGTCGGCGGGCAGGCCCGCGGCGCTGTCGACGGCCTGCGAGCGCAGGCCCTCGCGGACGAGGCGCTGCACGAGGAACGCCTCCTCGTTGGAGCTGTCGCCGCCGACGAGCGCGCCGACCTTGCCGCCCATGCGGCCGAGGGCCTTGGCGGCCTCCTCCAGCGCGCGCTCCCACGGGACCTCGCGCAGGACGCCGCCGTCGCGGACCATCGGCGCGGTGACGCGCTCGTCCGCGTGGATCGCCTGATAGGCGAAGCGGCCCTTGTCGCAGAGCCAGCCGTCGTCGACGCCGTCGTTCTCGCGGCTCAGGGCGCGCAGGACACGCTCGTCGCGGACGGTGAGGTGGACGTTGCACTGCCCGGGGCAGAGGGTGCAGACGGTGCCGCCGCCCTCGATGTCCCACGGGCGGGCACGGAAGCGGTACGGGCGCGACGTGAGCGCGCCGACGGGGCACAGCTCGATGATGTTGCCGCTGAACGGCGCGACGTACGGGTGCGCGTCGAACGTGCCGACGTAGGTCGCGGCGCCGCGCTCGTGGAGGACCAGCTGGTAGTCCTCGGAGATCTCCTGGGAGAACCGCACGCAGCGGTAGCAGAGGATGCAGCGCTCGCGGTCGATCGCGATCAGCGGGGAGAGCGCCAGCGGCTTCTCGAAGTGCCGCTTGGGCTCGACGAAGCGGCTCTTGCCGCCGCCCCAGCCGAAGGAGATGTCCTGCAGCGGGCACTCGCCGCCCTTGTCGCAGACCGGGCAGTCGAGCGGGTGGTTGACGAGCAGGAACTCGACGACCGCCTCCTGGGCGGTCTTCACGCGCTGGGTCTGCGTCTGGACGACCATGCCGTCCTTGACCGGCGTGGAGCACGCGGTCTGGAGCTTCGGGATGCCCTCGATCTCCACGAGGCACATGCGGCAGGCGCCGACGGGCGCGCCGAGCTTCGGCTCGTAGCAGAACACCGGGATCTCGACGTCGCCGAGCTTGGCGGCGTCGACGAGCATCATGTTCTCGTCGGCCTGGACCTCCCGGCCGTCGATCGAGAACGTGATCGTCTTCGGTTCGGGGCGCGGCATCAGGCGGCGGCCGGCTGGGCGGGAGCGGGGAGGCTCGCGAGCAGCGCCCGCTCGGCCTCGTCGCGCTTCATCTCGATGTACTCCTCGAACTCGCCGCGGAACTTCGCGACCATCGAGCCGACCGGCATCGCCATGGCGTCGCCGAGCACGCAGAGGCAGTTGCCCTGGATGCGCTCGCAGACCGAGGCGATGATGTCGAGGTCCATCGGGGTGGCCTCACCCGTCTTGACGCGCTGGAGCATCTTCACGGTCCAGTTGGTGCCCTCGCGGCACGGCGTGCACTTGCCGCACGACTCGTGCTTGTAGAAGGACGCGGTCTTCAGCGCGACGTCGACCACCGAGGTCGTGTCGTCGACGACGATGATCGCGCCCGAGCCGAGCATGGTGCCGGCCTTCGCGAGCGTGTCGAAGTCGTAGGAGAGGTCGAGGTCGTCGCCCGTCAGCACGGGGGAGGACGAGCCACCCGGGAACCACAGCTTCACGCTGCGGCCCTCGCCGGGGCCGCCGGCCAGGCCGTAGATGATGTCTCGCGAGGACATGCCGAGCTCGATCTCGTAGTTCCCGGGCCGCTGCACGTGGCCGGAGACGGAGATGAGCTTCGTGCCGGTGGAGTTGTCCACGCCGATCTTCGCGTACTCGGCGCCGCCCATCTCGACGATGAACGGGGTGGTCGCGAGCGTCTCGACGTTGTTGATCAGCGTCGGGCCCTGGTAGAGGCCCTGGTTCGCCGGGAACGGGGGCTTCAGGCGCGGGTTGCCGCGCTTGCCCTCGAGCGCGTCGAGCAGCGCGGTCTCCTCGCCGCAGATGTAGGCGCCCGCACCGCGGTGCACCCACATGTCGAGGTCGAAGCCGGTGCCGAGGATGTTCTCGCCGACGAGGCCGGCGGCCTTCGCCTCGGCGATCGCGGCCTCGAGGATGTCGGCCTGCTGGGCGTACTCGCCGCGGATGAAGACGAACGAGCGGTTCGCGCCGGCGGCGTACGCGCCGATGATCATGCCCTCGATGAGGAGGTGCGGGATCTTCTGCATGAGCTCGCGGTCCTTGAAGGTCCCGGGCTCGGACTCGTCGGCGTTGCAGACGAGGTACTTGTCCATCGTGCCCTTCGGCATGAAGGACGCCTTCATGCCCATGGAGAAGCCGGCACCGCCGCGGCCGCGCAGGCCGGACGCCTTCAGCTCCTCGACGAGCGCCTCGCGCGGCATCTGCAGTGCGCGCTTGAGCCGGTCGCCGTAGCCGCCGCGCTGCTTGTACACCTCGAGGGTGTGCAGCCCGGGCTGGTCGATGTCCTTGAAGATCAGGTGCTTGCTCACGAGTTCGCTCCCGGGTCCACCGAGCGGCGCTTGACCAGCTGCTTCTCGGGCAGCGGGTCGGCACCGTCACGGATGTGCTGGGCGAGGGTCGGGATCTCGTCGTCGTCGACGGGTCCCACGTAGACGCCGTTGACCGAGGCCATCGGCGCGATGTCACAGGCTCCGAGGCACTCGAAGCCGCGGAGGTTCACGTCCGGGTCGTCACCGAGCTCGCCGCGGAGCGCGTCGAGCAGCTCGTCGCCGCCGCGCAGCGAGCACGAGATGTTCGTGCAGACGTAGACGGTCTTGCGACCGACCGGCTTCGTCTCGAGCATGTCGTAGAAGCCGGCGACCGCGATGAGGTAGCCGGGCGTGAGCTGCATGACGCACGCGACCTGCTCCACCGCGGTGGGGGAGCACCAGCCGTGCAGCCGCTGCGCGGCCGCCAAGGCGGGGATCGACGCGCTGCGCCGGTCCGGGTAGCGGGTCATGTAGTCCTCGATCTCCGCACGGAGATCGGCGGGCACCTCGGTCGTCGCCGGGTCCGGGACGACCGACGGGTCCTTCGTCAGGTCGGCGGCGTCGTCCCAGCCGGGGACGCGCGAGCCCGTCTGCGGGTCGCGGACGGGGGCGGGCTCGAAGGCGGCGACCTTCTGTCCGAGGTCGTTGGGCGCGCTGACGCCGCGCAGCTTCGGGGTCACCGGTCGATGCCTCCCAGGACGGGATCGAGCATGGCGAGCGTCGCGATCAGGTCCGCGATGTACGCGTCCTTGCACATCGGCGCGGTCGCCTGGAGGTTCACGAACGAGGGGTCGCGCATGTGGACGCGCGCGGGCTTGGACGACCCGTCCGAGCGGACGAAGCAGGCGAGCTCGCCGCGGGGCGCCTCGCACGGGTGGTAGACCTCGCCCGGCGGGACGCGGAAACCCTCGGTGACGAGCTTGAAGTGGTGGATCAGCGCCTCCATCGAGGTCGCCAGCTCGTGCCGCGGCGGCAGCGCCACCTTGCGGTTGTCGGTGATGACCGGGCCGTCGGGGAGCTTGTCCAGCGCCTGGTCGATGATCTTCACCGACTCGAGCATCTCCTGGACGCGGACCATGTAGCGGTCGTAGTTGTCGCCCTCGGTCCCGACGGGGATCTGGAAGTCGAAGTCCTCGTAGGACGAGTACGGCATCGCCTTGCGCAGGTCCCACGGGTTGCCGGCGGCGCGCAGCAGCGGGCCGGTGACGCCGAGGCCGAACAGCGTCTCCTCGTCGAGCGGGCAGACGCCCTTGAGGCGCTGCAGGAGGATCTCGTTCTTGTTCAGCAGCGCGCGGTACTGGCGGACGCGCTCGGGCATGTCGGCCGTGAACTTCCGGACGTTCTCGATCCAGCCGTCCGGCACGTCCTCCATGACGCCGCCGACCTGGAAGTAGCGCGTGTGCATGCGCTGCCCGGTCGACTGCTCGAAGAGGTCGAGGATCTTCTCGCGCTCGCGGAAGCAGTACCAGAACATCGACATCGCGCCGAGGTCCAGCGCGGACGTCCCGAGCCACACGAGGTGGCTCATGATCCGGTTCAGCTCCATGTGGATCACCCGGAGGTACTGCGCGCGCTTGGGGACCTCGAGGTCCAGCAGCGTCTCGACCGCGCCGCAGTACGCGTACGCGTTGAAGAAGTAGGAGAGGTAGTCCATCCGCTCGACGACGGGAATGGCCTTCCAGTAGCTCTTGTCCTCGGCGGTCTTCTCGATGCCGGTGTGGACGTAGCCGATGATCGGCTTGATGTCGCGGACGATCTCGCCGTCGAGCTGCACCAGCAGCCGCAGCACGCCGTGCGTGGCGGGGTGGTGCGGCCCCATGTTCAGGGTCAGCAGCTCGCTGTCGAGCTCCCCGACGGGCTGCTTGAGCTCGGCCAGGTCGACCGAGTCCTCCATCTGGCGGTACGCGGACTTGCGCGGCGCCTCGGTGGTCGTCGTGACGTCGGTCATCGCGTCCACCCCGGGTTCGAGGACTCGTTGTGCGTGAAGAGGATCGGCTCGCCGCCGATCGGGAAGTCGCGGCGCTGCGGGTGCCCCTGGTAGTCCTCGGGCATGAGGATGCGGCGCAGGTCCGGGTGGCCGTCGAAGACGACGCCGAACATGTCGTAGACCTCGCGCTCCTGGTGGTCCGCGGTCGGCCAGTCGGGCGTGACGGACTCGACGTGCGGGTGCTCGGAGTGCACGCGGACCTTCAGCGACAGGCGGTCGCGGCGGCGCATGCTCAGCAGCTCGTAGTGGACCCCCAGGCGGGGCTCCTCGGGGTAGTAGTCCACCCCGTGGACGCTCGCGAGGAACGTCCAGCCGTCGTGCTCGCGCAGGTGCGCGAGCGTGGCCCGGACGTGCTTGGGGTCGATCAGCAGCGTGCCCTTGCCGCGGAAGTGCAGCGTGCCGAGGACGGCGTCGGGCAGCGCGTCGCGCAGGCCGCCGGCGACGAGCTCGAGGCCGGTGGCGTCAGGCACGGTCGGCCTCCCCGGGCTCCATGACGGTCAGCTCGTCGGCGCGCTTGAGGAGCTCGTCGCCCTCGTCGGGCAGGACCTCGATCGTGTCGGTGGCGCCGTAGCGGGTACGCCAGCCCTGCGCCGGGTCCAGCTGGATCTGCTGGCGGAGCTTGAGGATGCCGTGCATCAGGGCCTCGGGGCGGGGCGGGCAGCCGGGGACGTGGACGTCGACCGGCATGAACTTGTCGGCCGGCACGACGGCGTAGTTGTTGAACACGCCCATCGAGCTGGAGCACGCACCCATCGCGATGGCCCACTTCGGCTCGAGCATCTGGTCGTAGATACGGCGCACGACCGGCGCCATCTTGATGCTGACGCGCCCGGAGAGGATGAGCAGGTCGGCCTGGCGCGGCGACGCGCGGAACGCCTCGAAGCCGAAGCGGGCGACGTCGACGCGGGCGGCGACGATGCTCATCATCTCGATGGCGCAGCAGGCGAGGCCGAAGGTGGCGGGGAACATCGCGTTCCCGCGCGCCCAGGCGACGGCCTTGTCGAGCGTCGTCGTGATGATGCGCGACTGGACGTACTCCTCGAGCTCCTTGCCCTCGAGGTCGCCGCGGAGCATGTCGCGGGCCTTCAGCTGCTGGGAGCGGAAGTCCGACGGGCTCTGCCCGGGGCCGGTGAGCGGCTGGCGGATGATCTCCATGGTGCGCGTTCCCTCCTTGCCTGCGTCCTCAGCGCCACTCGAGTGCGCCGCGCCGCCACACGTAGATGAAGGCGACGAAGAGCAGGGTGATGAAGACGATGGTCTCGATCAGGGCGAACGTTCCGAACGCCTTCAGCTGTACGGCGACCGGGTACAGGAAGAGCACCTCGATGTCGAACAGGATGAACAGCATGGCGATCAGGTAGAAGCTGATCCCGAACCGGAAGTTCTGCTGCACCTCGGACGGCAGACCGCACTCGTACGGGTCGGTCTTGTTGTTGACCTGCATCTTCCGCTTCGGCCCGAACAGCGTGTTCAGGAAGGCGAAGGCGACGCCCACGATCGTGCCGAGACCGAGGAAGACGAGGGCTGGGGCGTAGGAGCGCAGCACGGACCCGGTTTCTATCACCTTCGCGGGCTCGGCTGTGCTCGCTTGTGCGCCCGTGTCACAAAGTGGCAGAACGCACGTGTCCATGCGGGAAATCCGACCTGCGCGGTGGGTCAAGCGACCGGGCGCGCGGCCCCCGGCGCGCCCGTGCCACCATCCTGCGCGTGGAGACCGTCGTCCAGGCCGCCGCGATCACCGTCGCCGCGATGAACCTCGTGCCGGGCGCGCTCGGCGCCGTGCGCTGGTGGCAGGTCGAGCAGAGCGCGGTGTTCTGGCGGCTCGTGCGCATCGCCCAGGTCGGCTGTGGCGTGCTCGCGCTCGTCGCGGGGGTCGCCGCGGCCTCGGGTGCGCGGCCCGACGACGGGCTGCTGTGGCTCTACCTGCTGCTGCCGGTCGCGGTCAACGTCGTCGCCGAGCAGCTGCGCGCGGTGTCCGCCCAGACCGTCCTGGACGACCGCGAGCTCGAGAGCGCCGACGCCATGCGTGAGCTCGACGAGGCGACCCAGCGGTCGATCGTCGTGCAGATCCTGCGCAAGGAGATGGGCGTGATGACGCTGGCCGCGTTCGTCGTCGCCTTCCTCTGCGTGCGCGCGCTCGGCGTCACCGCCGGGCTCTGACCGGGCGGCGCCGGCCGGGCGCCTAGCCGATCGCGCGGTAGCCGCCGCCGAACCACAGCAGCGGCGCCGCCTGCGGCTCGTGGTGCACCGCGGTGACGCGGCCCAGCCCGATCGTGTGATCGCCGCCGGGCAGCAGGTCGTGCAGCTCGCACGCGAACCAGGCGATCGCGTCGTCGAGCACCGGCAGCCCGTGCTCGACCCGGTGCGTGACCTCGGCGAACTTCTCGTGCTGCTCGCGCTTGGACGCGAACACGGAGGCGAGGTCCGCCTGGTGGGCGGCGAGCACGTTCACCGCGAAGCGCCCGGCGCCGCGGACCGCCTCGAGCGTGCGCGAGGTGTTGTCGAAGCAGACGAGCAGCAGCAGCGGGTCGAGCGACAGCGACGACACCGCGTTCGTGGTCAGGCCGCTCGGGCCCTGCGGCCCGTCGCAGGTGACCACGGCGACCCCGGTCGCGAAGCGGCCGATGGCCTCGCGGTAGCTCGTGGGGTCCGGGGTCACGGCCATGAACGGTAGCCGCCGCGCGGCCCGGGCCGCGCATCGCCCGGCCGTCCCGGCCCGCTGCCCGTTCGGCCATTGCCGAAGCTGGCGCACCGGACTACGGTGCCGCCGCATGGGGACCTCTGTACTCGCGCGCAGCGCGCCGGCCGTCGTCACGCTCGGCCTCAGCCTCGCCCTCGCCTCGCCGGCGTCGGCGATCGTCGGCGGCCGCCAGGCCACGCCGACCGACAACCCGGCCCAGGTGGGCCTCGTCATCCGCGGCCAGTCCGCCCAGGAGGCGCTGTTCTGCGGCGGCACGCTGATCGCCCCGCAGGTCGTCGTGTCGGCGATGCACTGCCTCGGCACCTTCCAGGGAGAGGGCGGTGACCTCGCCCGGCGCATCGACGTCATCGGCGGGGCGATCTCCCGTGTCGATCCCGGCATGCAGCGCGTGCAGGTCGCGTCGATCGTCAAGCACCCGCAGTACGACGACCAGCGCACGCTGCACGACGTCCTCGTGCTGAAGCTCGCGGCGCCGATCAACGCGCCGACCGCCGAGCTCGCCGGCCCCGGGGACGAGGCGCTCGAGGCGCCCGGCACGGTCCTGTCGGCCACCGGCTGGGGCCTCACGGACTACCGCGACGACGACAGCCAGCCCACGGTGCTCAAGCAGGCGGACATCCCGCTGGTGGCCGGCTCGGTCTGCGAGAGCCAGTTCGGCAGCTCGATCTACTTCTCCGAGGTGGAGCTGTGCGGCAGCTCCCCCAACGGCCGGCCGGACACCTGCCAGGGCGACAGCGGCGGCCCGCTCGTCGGGCGCGTCGGCGAGGCGATCCGGCTCGTCGGCATCGTCTCCTACGGTCCCGCGAGCTGCGGCGTGAAGGGCAACGCGGCCGTGTACGCCCGCGTGACCGCGGAGCGCTCGTGGATCCTCGGGGCCGCCGGTATCGCCGACACCGCGCCCGCACCGACGGCCCCGGCCGCGCCGGTCGTCGCCCCGGCGACGGTGCGCAAGACCGTGCGCCTGCGGATCGGCTCGATCAGCTGCGGCGCCACGACGTGCCGCACGACGCTGCGCGCCTCGGGCAGCGGCCGCTCCCAGGTCCGCGAGGTCATCCTGCGCGCGTCGCGTCCGGCCCAGGAGGGCCTGGCGCCCGCGAAGCGCTTCGTCCGCGCCAAGCGCGCCGCGACCGGCGTGTACCGCGCCTCGACGCTGCTGCCGCTCGGCCGCGTGACGCTCAGCGCCGCCGCCTACAACCGCGACGGTGCGCAGATCAGCCCGACCGTGCGGGAGACCGTCGTCGTCGAGTAGCCGACGGTCGCGAGGTCGTCGCCGGGGAGAAGAAGGTGACCCGGCGACGACCAGTGGTTGCCGCCGTACGTGAGCGATCGCGAAGAAGTCTTGGAGCGACCGGTCGCGGGTCGAACGCCGGGTCGCTCCCGGGGTTCGCCGCGGCGGCGCGAACTCCTTCCCGCGCGCGTCAGGAGCCGTCGCCGACGATCAGCGTGCCGGTCTGGCCGAGGTCGTCGTGGTTGCCCAGCGTGCAGACCAGCTCGTACTTGCCGGACTGCAGCACGACGTCGCCCGTCACCAGCCCGCCCGGGAAGGCGGTCGGGGAGAACTGGCCGAACTCCTCGACCTCCTCACCGCGCTCGCGGTCCAGCGACCGCACCCGCAGGTTGTGCGGCAGCCGGCCCTCGTTGCGGGCGACGATGTGGATGCGGCCCGGCCGCACGCGGATCACCTGCGGGTCGATCCGGTACTCGGACAGGGTCAGCCGCAGCGTGCCGTCGCGATCGACGACGGCCGCGGGCTCGCCGCCGCACGCGCCCAAGCCGAGCGCGGCCGTGACGGCGAGTGCGGGCAGCAGGCGCCGCAGCGGTATGGACGTGGCGCCTCGGTCGGCCATTCCTTTCGTATGATGCCGCGGCCATGCGTCATCGCGTCGTCACCGCCTTCGCCCTCCTCGCCATCGCCGGCAGCGTCTCCGCCTGCGGCTCCGAGGGCAACAGCCTCCAGAACGCCGCCGGGAACGAGGGCAAGGGTGCCCGTCTGTTCGTCGAGCGCTGCTCGGGCTGCCACACCCTCGACAAGGTCGGGGCGCAGGGTGGTGCCATCGGCATCAACAACCGCGAGCGCGTCGACGGCCCGAACTTCAACGTCCGCAAGGAGGACGTGGAGACGATCCTGTACGCGATCCGCAACGGCGGCTACTCGGGCGCGATCATGCCCGAGAACCTCGTCGTCGGCGAGGACGCGCAGGCCGTCGCCGAGTTCCTGGCGAAGTGGGCCGGCTACAAGCGCAAGGTCAGCGCCGGCCCGAACTCCTGAGCCGGACCGTCAGCCCTGGTCGCTCGGCGCGAAGCCGAGCGACAGCGAGTTGATGCAGTAGCGCTGCCCGCCACGATCGCGCGGGCCGTCGTCGAACACGTGTCCCAGGTGCGACTCGCACGTGGCGCACAGGACCTCGACGCGCAGCATGCCGTGCGACGTGTCGGGCCGCAGGATCACCGCGGACTCGTCGGCGGGCTCGACGAAGCTCGGCCAGCCGCAGTGCGACTCGTACTTCGCGTCGCTGCCGAACAGCGTCGCGCCGCACGCCCCGCACACGAACGTCCCGTCGTCCTTCACCGTCAGCAGCTCACCGGTGAACGGCGGCTCCGTGCCCGCGCGGCGCAGCACGTGGAAGCGGTCGGGCCCGAGCTGCTCGAGCCACTCCTGGTCGGTCTTTCGCACCTTGGCGTCCATGGAGAAAGCGTACGCCTCCCGCCACGGATACCTTCCGGGTGATGCTCGACCTCAAGCTGCTGCGCACCGAGACCGAGGCCGCACGGGCCGCGCTGGCCCGCCGGGGGGACGCCGACGGGCTCGACGCCGTCCTGTCGCTCGACGAGCGCCGCCGCGCGCTGATCCCGCAGGTCGAGGGCCTGAAGGCGGAGCAGAACGCGGCCGGCCAGGCGATCGCCGCCGCCAAGAAGGCCGGGGAGGACGCCACCGAGGCGCTCCAGGCGATGAACGACGTCAAGGCGCGCGCGAAGGCGCTGCAGGAGGAGCTGACCGAGGTCGAGGCGCAGCTGCAGCCCGCGCTCGCGAAGCTCCCGAACCTCCCGGACCCGACCGCGGCGCCGC
Source organism: Paraconexibacter algicola (assembly GCF_003044185.1). Lineage (GTDB taxonomy): Bacteria > Actinomycetota > Thermoleophilia > Solirubrobacterales > Solirubrobacteraceae > Paraconexibacter > Paraconexibacter algicola. The sequence goes on along the minus strand of NZ_PYYB01000001.1, from coordinate 547,763 downwards.
AGGACACGGTCCTCCGGGAGGTCGGGGAGCCGCGCAGCCCGGTCGCGGAGCCGCGCGACCACCTCGAGCTGGCCGGCGCCATGATCGACATGGAGGCCGGGGCGCGCCTGTCGGGCAGCCGCTTCGCGTACCTGAAGGGCGACCTCGTGATGCTCGAGATGGCGCTCGTGCGGTGGGCGCTGGAGAAGGTCCGCGGCCACGGCCACGAGCCGGTCATCCCCCCGGTCCTCGTCCGTGAGGAGGCGCTGTTCGGCACCGGCTTCCTGCCGGACACCGAGCAGCAGATCTACCACCTGCCGCAGGACGAGCTGTACCTCGTCGGGACGAGCGAGGTCGCGCTCGCGTCCCTGCACGCGGGGGAGATCCTCGACCAGGCGAGCCTGCCGGTCCGCTACGCGGGCTTCAGCCCGTGCTTCCGCCGCGAGGCGGGCGCCGCCGGTCGCGACACGCGCGGGATCTTCCGCGTGCACCAGTTCGACAAGGTCGAGATGTTCTGCTTCGTCGAGCCGGACGCCTCGCAGGCCGAGCACGAGCGGCTGCTGGCGATCGAGGAGGAGATCCTCACCGATCTCGGGATCCCCTACCGCGTGGTGAACATCGCGGTCGACGACCTCGGGGCGAGCGCCGCGAAGAAGTACGACTGCGAGGCCTGGCTGCCCGCGCAGGGCCAGTACCGGGAGCTGACGTCGTGCTCGAACACGACCGACTACCAGGCGCGGCGCCTGAACATCCGGCTGCGTCCGGAGGGCGGCAAGCCGCAGACCCTCCACACGCTCAACGGGACGGCCGTGGCCGTCGGCCGCACGCTGATCGCGATCCTCGAGAACCACCAGCAGGAGGACGGCACCGTCGCGCTCCCGCAGTGTCTCGTGGACGCGGGCGCGCCGCCCGTGCTGCGGGCGACGACCTAGTCGCGGGTCGCGCGGCGCACGCTCTGCACGCGCAGGTCCTTCGGGGCGCCCGCGGCGCGCAGGCGCTTGGCGCGCCCGGTGCGGTAGGCGTCGGGCTCGAGCTGCTCGACGGCCGGGACGGACAGCAGCAGCTCGCCCCCGCGCGCCTGGTCGGCGACCCGCGCCGCGATGTTCACGTCGACGCCGAGGTAGTCCCCGCCGATCTTCCGGGGCCGCCCGACGTGGACGCCGGCGCGCAGCCGCGGGCGGTGCCCGTCGACCTCGACGTCGCGCAGGCCCGCGTCGGCGTCCAGCGCCGCGCGCGTCGCCGCCTCGACGGTGGGGAACACGGCCATCAGCCCGTCGCCGAGCCGCTTGACGAGCGTCCCGCGATGCTCGGAGACGGCGCCCTCGACGACGATGCCGACCTCGCGCAGGAGCTGCACGGCGGCCTCGTCCCCGGCGCGCAGCGCCCACGAGGAGAAGCCGACGAGGTCGGTGAACAGCATCGCGACCTCGCGGTCGCCGCGGCCGCGGCCCGCCGACTCCGACAGCGCCTGCCAGACCTGCAGGGCGCTCAGCCCGAGCTCGCGCGCGACGCTCGGCCGCTCGGAGGAGAGGACCTGCACCTGCCGGCCGACGACCTCCGCGGGGGAGGTCCCCGCGACCGACAGCGGGTCGCCGAAGCGGTCGTCGCCGGGCAGGCGGCGGCGGAGCTTGTCGGTCAGGCGCAGGAGCAGCGGCTGGGAGTCGATGCGGCGTACGACGGTCAGCACGCGCAGGGGCTCGCCGGGCTCCGGGCGCGGCTGCGGCAGGTTCGGCTCCTCGGGCGCGTCGCGGTCGGCCATCCACCGGGATCGTACGCGCCATCCCGCCCCGTCCGGCCGGACGTGCGCGATCCTTGCCGGGTGCGCCGCTCCCGCTCCCGGCTCCCCGCCCAGGTCGACCTGCGTCGTCCCGACGGCACGATCGTGGTGGCGCGCTGCGCGGTCGCCCAGACCCCGTGGACGCGCCTGCGTGGCCTGCTCGGCCGCGAGCTGGCCGCCGACGCCGGCCTGTGGATCCGGCCCGCGGCCTCGATCCACATGTTCTTCATGGGCTACCCGATCGACGCCGTGTTCCTGGACCGGGACGACCGTGTCGTGCGGATCGTGGCGGACCTCGCCCCGTGGCGCACGGCGTCGTGCCGCGGCGCGCGCACCGTCGTCGAGCTGCCCGCCGGCACCGCCGCCCGGGTCGGCCTGCGCGAGGGCGAGACGCTGCGGCACGAACCCGCGCACTGAGACGGGCGGCGCGGATAGGGTCGGCTCGTGCCCGAGATCAAGGAGCAGGTCTACCGTGACGAGCGGGCCGCGGACGCGCTCGCGCCGTTCCACGCCTGGGCGCGCACGCACGAGCCGGGCTGGACGTACGCGGCCGCGCGGGTGCTGCTGACCCCGGTGGCGCTGCTGCTGTACCGCACGCGGGCGATCGGCCGGCAGAACGTGCCCGCGCACGGCGGGTTCATCCTCGCCCCGAACCACTTCTCCAACATGGACCACTTCTTCTGCGGCGTGTACCTGCGCCGGCAGATCCGCTTCATGGCGAAGTCGCAGTTCTTCGGCGGGCAGCCCGTGCTGTCGTACGTGTTCCGCGTGGCCGGCCACTTCCCCGTCCGGCGTGGCGAGAAGGACGACGAGGCGTTCGTCACCGCCCACTCGATCCTCGACCGCGGCGGCTGCGTCGGCATGTACGCGGAGGGTGGCCGGTCGCGCAGCGGCGGCCTGGGGGAGCCGAAGGCCGGCATCGGCCGGCTGGCGCTCGAGTCCGGCGTGCCGGTCGTGCCGGTCGCGATCCACGGCTCCAAGGACGTGCGCGGCTGGCGTCGCGGCCGCCTGCCGCGCATCACCGTCAGCTACGGCGCGCCGCTGCGCTTCGACCGCGTCGAGGAGCCCACGCGCGACGAGGCGCTCGACGCCGCCCGCGCGATCTTCGCGCAGGTGCGCAAGCAGTACGGGGCGCTCGACGCGGCGCGGTAGAGCGGAGAGGGCGGGATTCGAACCCGCGATCGCCTTGCGACGACTCCGGTTTTCAAGACCGGTGCATTCAACCGCTCTGCCACCTCTCCAGCGGACCACAGGGTAGTCGCGGAACTGCGAAGGTGCGCACCGTGCGCTGCTACGACGGATGCGGGCAGGAGGTCCGGGGGCTCGGGCTGCGGGCCGCCAACCGTCAGGGGGAGCGCGCGACCGTCGTGATGGAGCGCCTGCAGAACGCGCGCGACCGCACGCTCGACGCGAGGCAGGGGGGCGCGCGGACCGGGGCGGCGCTCGAGCGGCTCGCCCACCACGAGGTCCAGCTGCGCCAGGTGCTGACGTCCTGCCACGAGGTCCTGCACGGCGAGCGCTCCTACAAGGAGATCGACTGGAAGCTCGTGCGCACCACGATCACCGAGGCGGACCGGTTCGTGACGCTGCTGCGCCGCCGGCCCTGAGCGGGCTCAGCGCAGCCAGTCGCGCACGAGGCGGTAGACCTGCGGATCGCTCGGCAGGTCGAAGTGCGTCAGCCCGCCGATCGTCGCGCGGTGCTCGTCCTTGATCCCCAGCCCGTGCTTGCGGTGGTCGCCCGACGCGCTGTCGAGCCGCACGAGGATGTCGCCGAACGCGGTGCTGATCGCGTGGCGCGGATCGGTCGCGAGCGTCGCGCTGATCGCGTGCAGCGTCACGTGGTCGGGCAGCGTGATCGCCTCGCGGTAGTCGGCCAGCAGCGCGCCGCCGTCGCGGTCGCGCCAGTGCTCCTCCGCGATGACCCCGAACGCGAGGTCCTTGATCCCGACGGAGCGGGTGTCGAGGACCGAGGCGATCGGCGCGGCCTCCGGGACGCTGCGCAGCGCGTACGAGGCGAGGTTGACGCCCTTCTCCAGCGGCGCCCCGTGGTGGGGGGTGCCGAGGCCGACGATGTGCTCGACGCGCTCGACCCACGGGTGGCCGCCGAGGTCGCCGGCGCGCAGCGCGGCGCGGGCGACGAGCCCGCCCATCGAGTGGCCGACGAGCGCGACCTCGGACACGTCGACCGGCCACGCGTCGGTGAGCGCGTTCAGCAGGGTGGCGAGGCGGGCGCCGTTCTCGCTGATCCGCAGGCCGGTGTTGTAGCGGACGTGCACCGCCGTGAAGCCGAGCTCGCGGTGCAGCCGCTCGCTCATCGGGATCACGGGACCCAGGCCGGCCTTGCGGGCGCGCCACCACCACACGCCCTCGTTCTCGCCGAGCCCGTGGATCAGCACGACGATCCGCGGCGTCGCGCGCGGGTACGCCTCGGCGAGCAGGGTGCGCGTCGGCGGGACGTCGCGGCCCGCGAGGCGCACGGCCATCGGGATCGCCAGCGGGCTCTTCTCCTCCTCGAGGAGGTCGCCGAGCAGGCCGTTGATCGCCGAGCGCGCCACCGAGCCGGCGGGCGTCTCGGTCAGCGGCTCCGCGTCGTCGGGTGTGAAGCGCGCGACGGCCGCGGCGACCCCGCGCGCCGCCGTGCCGGTCGCGAACCGCACGCTGCCGTACACCGCGGCGCTGACCGCGTCGTGCACGGCGCGGATCGGGTCGGAGACCGGGCCGGTCGCGTCGAACGACCGGCGGGAGATTGCGTGGTGGAGCTCCTCGACGCGGTCGGTGACGAGCTCCAGCCCGAACGCCCCGAGGTCGCCGAGCGCGCGCAGCTCCTGCTGGCGGGTGAGGTCCGGCTCGCCGCGCCGGGCGAGCGGGCCGGCCGTGTCGTGCGGGACCGGCAGGTTCGACGGGGACGGCGACGGCATCGCCGCAGGCTACACCGATCGATGACGGATCCGGTGTGCGTCGACGCACATCGGCGGGCGGCCGCTCAGGTGGTCGGCGGGGCGGTGCGCTCGGGCCGGAAGAGGTCGCGCCAGGTCGCGCCGCCGTCGGCGGACTCGAGGATCGCGCCGTCGGAGAGCGCCATCAGCAGCTGCCCGTCACGGTCCTCGATGAGCTTGTACGGCTCGCCCTGCACGCGCCCGATGCGCGTCCACGTGCCGCCCCGGTCGGTCGACCGCTGGATCGTGCCGTCCTTGTCGGCGCGGACGATGCCGCCGCGCTCCGGCCACTCCATCCGGATGCCGGTGCCGCTGAGCAGCGCCCGCCACGTCTGGCCGCCGTCGGTGGAGCGGTAGAGCTGGTCCTCGGTCGAGGCGACGATCGTGTCTGCGTCCTGAGGGTCGACGACGAAGTCGATCACCAGGCCGCGCGGCGTGAAGAACTCCTCGAAGGTCTTGCCCTCGTCGTCGCTGATCAGCATCGCGCCGAGCACCGCGTCGAACGCGTAGAGCTTGTCGTGGCGCAGCACGAGCTTGTGGAGGTCCGCCTCCCCGAGCCGGGCGAGGACCGTCCAGGAGCGGCCGCCGTCGAACGACTCGATGAACCCGAGGAAGTTCGGCAGCGCGGTGGAGTCCGGGTGCCCCGAGCCGATCAGCCGGCGGCCCCCGTCGACCTCCAGGAACGCGAGGAACTCCCCGACCGGCGCGGTGCGCTGCCCGGCCTTCACGGTGCCCGCGATCTTCGTGATCCGCGAGCCGTCGCGGGCGATGCGGAAGAAGCCGCGGTTGGTGGTCAGCAGCAGGTCGTCGGACTTCGGGTCGAAGCCGAGGCTGTTGACGTACGGGGGCTGCTTGCGGAAGTCCACGAGCCGGTCCGAGCGGGTCTTCGCCTCGCGCGGCGCCGCGCCGCCCTTGGAGCCCGCCAGCCGGTCCGAGCCGCAGCCCGCGCCCGTCGCGGCGAGCGTCGCGCCCGCCAGCAGCACGGCGGCCGTGCGCGCGCGCCCGGTCATGCGCCCGCCTGTGCCAGCAGCCACAGCGCGAGGGTCGTGAAGCCCACCATGACCGACAGCATCCAGTACTGGGACCGTGCGGCGCGCCGGGCGTCCCCGTAGAGGACGAGCGCGCGGTCGTGCGCGAGCGCGAGCCCGGCCATGTGCCCGAGCACCACGAACCCGACCTGCAGGTACCAGGCGAGGTTCTGCCCCAGCCAGTAGTCGATCGTGGACGTGGCGGTGCCGAACAGGTCCCAGCCCTGCCCGAGCGGGTCGGACGCCAGGTACACCGTCGCCTGCCCCTGGAAGGCCAGCAGCGTCAGGTAGTGCGCCGCCACGTAGACGACGGCGATCGGGACGAGCGTGTGCACGAACGCGCGCGAGAGGCGGTCCGCGTCGAAGCCCCCGCCGACGCTGCGCATCCCGACGATGCCGAGCCGGTAGAACGCGGCGACGAGCAGCACGCAGACGACGAGCCCGACGGTCGCCGACGCCTTCAGGCCCGTCACGACGCTCAGCCCCAGCGGCTCCCACAGCCCGTCGAGCAGCCTCTGCGCGTCCTTCCACAGGGACCCGCTGGAGAGGCCGTCGTACGTGACCGTCCCGATCATCACGCAGACGACGCCGACGGTTCCGGGCACGACGTCCAGGCGGGTGAGGCCCTCCAGCGGCCGCCGGGTCCCCAGGCGCCCGTCGCGGACCTCCAGCGGCGAGAGCCGGGCGAACAGCCCGAAGTAGACGCTGAACGCCTCCCCGTGCCGGATCCACGGCCGCACCCCGTAGACCGCCATCCCGGCGAACGTGATCGCGCTGTAGACGATCGTCGCCGTCGCGAGCGTGCGCGGGTGCTCGCCGCCGCTCTCGGCGAGCTCCAGCCAGGTGAAGCCCAGCAGCCCGGCCGCGGCCGGCCAGCGCCCGAGCCGCTGCGGGTACGCGCGCGGCGCGCGGAGGCGGCCGCCCCGCGCGCGGGCGAGGAGCCAGCCCGTCGCGCGCCCGATCGCGCGCCACGGGTTGAGCGCGTGGAAGACGTCCCCCAGGAGGACGCTCGCGAACACGAGCCCGACCCAGAAGACCACGAAGATGAACGTGGGGGAGAGGTTGGCCTGCGGCGTGTCGGTGCCCGCGAGCGCCGCCCACAGGACGACCGCGAACAGGAACGTCCCGAGCACCTGGGCGGCGGTGTCGAGCGCGGGGGCGCCGAGCGCGCGACCGACCGGTCCCGGGACAGGCCGCCACGCCGTCGGCGCGTCCGACGCGGCGCCGCGCCGCTCGTAGCGCGGCTGCTGCCAGAGCACGGCGAGCGCCACGAAGGAGACCACGAGGACGACCGCCGCGCCCCATCCGAACAGCCACTCGGGGATCGGCAGGTCGTTGCGCTGCACGAGCCCGTGCGCGTGCGCGGCGGCGGGCGGGCCGAGGATCAGGAGGGCGCCCGCCGCGAGGGCGGCGAGCGTGGTGCGGCGGTGGGGGGTCCGGGTCAACGCTTGATCGCGAAGAAGTTCTCGATGCCGCGGGCGCAGCGGAACTTCAGCTTGGTCTCGGCGCCGTAGCGCTTGCAGGTGCAGCCCTGGGGCTTGCGCTTTGTGCTCGGTCGGCCTTGATGTTGTACCGCTTGCCCTTGACGGTGGGGAAGCCGCAGTCCTGCGGCGTCAGGGCGACCACGGTCCGCGCCGTGACGCGCGGGTCGGCGAGCACCGCGCTCGCCGCCGCGCTCAGCGGCCAGCGGTCCTCCGCACGCACGGCCGGATCGGGCATGGGCGCCACGGTAGCGCCGGCGCGCCGCCACGACGAGGACCACGCGCGCGACGCGGCGCGGATACACTTCCGCGGACACGGAGAGGTGGCCGAGTGGCTGAAGGCGCCCGCCTGCTAAGTGGGTATAGGGGTGATACCTCTATCGAGGGTTCGAATCCCTCCCTCTCCGCTCTTCCGAAAGCCCTGCTGCCCGCGGGGCTTTCCGCGTTCCGGACCGGTGCCGGGCGTGACGGTGCGGTGACGGCGGCCCGCTACCGTCTCCCGGAGTGATCGGACCCCGCGCGCGCCTCGCGATCCTCGTCGTCGCGCTCCTCGCCGGCTTCGCGGCGTTCTGGGGCTTCGACGTCGTGACGAAGGAGGACGTGCGCGGCTGGGTCGACGCGTTCGGCCCGTTCGCCCCGGTCGCCTACGTGCCGATCTCGGCGCTGCTCGGCCTGCTGCTCGTGCCCGGACCGGTGCTCGCCGGGGTGTCGGGCCTGCTGTTCGGCACCGCGGTCGGCACGATCGTCACGCTCAGCGCCTCCGTCCTCAGCGCGGTCTGCGCGCTGCTCGTCGCCCGGCACGTCGGCCGCGAGGGCGCGGTCGACCTCGGCGGCGAGCGACTCGCGCGCGCCGAACGGCTGCTCGAACGGCACGGCTTCGGCGCCGTCGTGCTCCAGCGGCTGCTGCCCGCCGTGCCCGACGCCCCGATGAACTACGCGTTCGGGGTCCTCGGCGTCGCGGTCTGGCAGATCGCGCTCGGGACCGCGATCGGCGCCGCGCCCCGCGCGTTCTCCTACACGGCGATCGGCGCGTCGCTGGACGATCCGTCCTCCCCGGCCGCGATCGCCGGCGTCGTCGTGCTCGTGCTCGTCTCGTTCGTCGGCGCGGAGATCGCGCGACGGATCTACGTCGCGCGGTGAAGATCGCCCGCCGCCGCGTGCGGCCGCGTAGGGTTCGACACCATGTCGAGTCAGATCCCCGTTCCTGTCGCCAAGACCGTCGACGACGTCACCTCCGACTGGCTCAGCGCCGTGCTGCAGCGGGAGGTCGAGATCGCCTCGATCGTCCCGATCGGCACCGGGCAGATGAGCGGCAGCTTCCGCGTCACGTTCGGGGAGGGGGAGACCGTCGTGGTGAAGCTCGCCGCCACCGACGCGAACAGTCGCGCCACCGGCGTCGGGCTCGGCGCGTACCGGCGGGAGATCTCCTTCTACGCGCACCTCGCCGACCGTGCGACCGGGGCCGTGCCCGGCTGCCACCTCGCGGTCTACGACGAGGACGAGGGCTGGTTCACGCTCGTGCTGGAGGACATCGTCGGCGCCGAGCAGGGCGACCAGATCCGCGGCTGCAGCGTCGAGGAGGCGCGGCTCGCGCTGCGCACCCTCGCCCGCGTGCACGCCCCCGTCATGGGCGACCTGCACGTCGGCACGCTCGACTTCCTCAACGTCCCCAACCCGCTCACCCAGCAGCTCGCCGGGGCGCTGCTCCCCGGATTCCTCGAGCGCTACGGCGACCGCGTCGCGCCCGAGCACGCCGAGGTGCTCGAGCGCTTCGTGCCCGTGATCGACGCGTGGTTCGCCGACCGTCGCCCGCCGCTCGGGCTCGTGCACGGCGACTACCGGCTCGACAACCTCCTCTTCTCCGCCGACCGCTGCACCGTCGTGGACTGGCAGACGCTGCAGTGGGGGCCCGCGCTCTACGACGTCTCCTACTTCCTCGCCGGCGCGTTCGACGCCGACGTCCGGCGCGCGCACGAGGAGGAGCTCGTGCGGCTCTACCACGACGAGCTGCTCGCCCACGGCGTCCGCGCCCTGTCGTGGGAGCTGTGCTGGGAGGAGTACCGCCGCCAGGCGTTCGGCGGACTGCTGATGACCGTCGTCGCCGCGATGGTCGTCGAGCAGACCGAGCGCGGGGACGAGATGTTCATGACCTGGCTGCGACGCAACGCCCAGCAGGTCCTCGACCTCGGCTCCCTCGACCTGCTGCCCGAGCCGGGAGCGCTCACCGCGCTCGTGCCCGACGCCGCCGACGAGGGCTGCCACGAGCCCGGACCAGAGGCCACCTGGAGCGAGTCCTGGTACTTCGACGCCGCCAGCGCCGACGGGACCGTCGGCGTCTACGCGCGGATCGGCCGGGTCGTCAACGGCGGCCACACGCACGTCATCGCGAGCATCGTCCGCGAGGGCCGGCCCGCCATCATGGTGGCCCTGCCCACCGGGCCGCTCCCGCCCGCCGACGACCGTGAGCAGTCCGTGAGCGCCGACGGCGTGACGCTCACCCAGGTCTGCGAGGAGCCGCTGAAGCGGTTCCGTGTGACCCTCGACGGCCGAGCCGCCGCCTTCGCCGACCACAGCGGCCCGCTGCGCGGCGAGACCGGCGAGCCGGTCGACGTCGCGTTCGACCTCGTCTGGGAGACCGACGCCGTCCCCTACCAGTGGCGCGGCGCCACCCGCTACGAGATCCCCTGCCGCGTCACCGGCACCATCCGCGTCGACGACACCGAGATCGCGTTCGACGGCCCCGGGCAGCGCGACCACTCGTGGGGCTCCCGCGACTGGTTCGCCAGCGACTGGATGTGGAGCGGCTTCCACCTCGACGACGGCACGCGCACCCACGCCGTCGGCGTCCCCACGATCCCCGGCATGGGGATCGGCTACGTCCAGCGCGACGGCGACGTCCACGAGCTCACCGGCCTGCAGATGTCCGCCACGTTCGCCGACGACGGCCTCGCCACCGGCGCCCGCCTGGAGCACCAGGCCGACGGGCCCGTCGTGGACGTCGAGCCCGTCGGCTTCGGCGCCGTGCTCTTCACCGCCGACGACGGACGTCGCGCCGAGTTCCCTCGCGCGCTCGCCCGCCTGCGCACGGAGGACGGACGCCAGGGCGTCGGCTGGATCGAGTGGAACCGCAACATGCCCGCGTGACCCACCCGCCCGCCCGGGTCGGCCGACAACGCACGCCCGCGTGTCGTACCATGGTCGACCCGGACGCCAAGCGTCCGATCTGCGCCCGTAGCTCAGCTGGATAGAGCGTCGGTCTACGGAACCGAAGGTCAGAGGTTCGAATCCTCTCGGGCGCGCTAGAAACCCCCCGCAAATCGGGGGGTTTTGAGTTTCGCGGATGAAGGGGTCGGTCGACTTCTCCCCGAATTTTCTCCCGAGCGTAAGCGGCGGGGGCGGCCGGCAGAGCCGTGGCGTGTTGTCACCTCTCGCGCGCCGGTCGTCACCTCGATTAGGCGGACTGGTCGCAATGCTCCGCGATGAGCTCGACAAGCGTGGCCACGAGACCCGGTGGGAGGTCGTGGCCCATGCCAGCGATCGTCCGGAGTCGAGCTTTAGGGATGGCTCCGGCGGTGGCGCGGCCGCCCGACGGATGGACCATCCTGTCCCGGTCGCCGTGGATGACCAGTGTCGGAGCAGAGATGTTCCTCAGCTCGGCGGTCCGGTCGCCGGACTTCACGATCGCGCCGAGCTGCTGAGACCGGCGGGCGGTTCGCTCGCCGCGCGCTGGTGGTTCTCAGGCAGCCAAAGCGGTCGGTCGCTGATCTTCCACGATCGCGCCGACGAGGACGTCGAGCTCCCAGCACACGACGGCGATCCCCTTGATTGCTTTGACGAGCGACCACTCGTACGCGACCGGCGACCAGGCCGCGACCCGACTCGCGGCATCAGCATCGAAGTGGAACGCGCCTCCGTAGAGCCAGTCGTTGATGACCTGCTCGGCGGTGAACTCACGGATAGGCGGCCCCATCGGGTCGTCGGCCCAGACGTGTCTCATCAGGCCGACGTTGCGCTCGTCGCGGTGGCGACGTCCGAGGAGGTCGAGGATCGCTTTGGTGCTGTCGGCGAGGGTTGTTTGCGAGGCGACCCGCTGGCGTAGTAGCCCGAGGATGGCGTGGAAGCGTGCAGGCTCCTTCTTCATCCAGAGTTGGCGGAAGTCCATGGTCATCGAACGCAGCGGGTCGCGACCGGCATGGTCAAGCCGCTCGTAGCTCTCCTCTGGCGCGGCCTTCACCGAGAACCGGATTGGCTGGGAGAAAAAGGTCGACGATCCCAGCCCGCAGCAGACCTCGTGGTACCGGACCAGGAGATCCAGCTCGGAATCGCCAAGGGACTCGAACCGCGAACCGACCTCCATCGAGACCAAGGCGTCAAATAGCGTCACCGGACCGTGGGCCATACGTCAAGGATACGCGCGCATCCAGAACCCCTTATGGGCAGCAAACTGGCCCGCGCACGGTCGCCGACTAGTGGGCTGTGGCGAAGAGGAAACCTGACATGGAGCCGCGAAAACGTGTCTTGTGATCTCATTCTGTCCGATGGTGCTGGCACTGTTCCCGATCGTGCCGGACAACGACCTTGTTCCCCGACTCTTGCCTCGCCACTGGCGCCGCCCCTTCCAGGCCGCTCTCGACCGGGCGTCGGCGGCCGAGGTCGGCGACGAGATCCGCGCAGCGACCGCAGCGGCACTGCGGGACGCCGGCGGCTGCCCGGAGCTGGAGCAGCTGGCGTACGCCGCGCGATACGTCGCGGTGTTTGGCGACCTGCCGGCGTGGGAGCAGGCCCAGCGACGGTTTCTGGACATCAACGGCCGCAACGTCCTATCGCAGACGATGGCACGGGAGGCCGAGCACTTGCTGGCCCGCGACCGCGATGGACTTGCTGCGATGAGCGACGGAGAGGCATGTCGGCAGATCACCGAGGGTGGGCTGTCGCGGTGGGTCGATGAGCGCATGTGGGGCCGCGGGCGTGACCTGCTGCTGGAGCAGTACGGAGACTTCGACGAGGCCAGGCGCTTCGAGGCCGCCGCCAACGCGCACGCGTCGCTGGACGAGCTCGCAGACCGTCTGCTGCGGAAGCCCGACGGCGACGGGTTGCGTGCCCCCGATCGCAAGATCCGCCCCCGTGATACGCAAAGCCTGCTCTACGAGGACCTGAGCTGATGCAGCGCTACGAACCTCTGAACTTTGACGGCGGGGACGGCCCCCGCGTGGATTGGGAGTCGGGATTCCGGCTCGACGATCAGCAGATCGCATTCGGCCTGGGTCGGGCACTGTCGCCGCGCCTGTCGGACCTGCTCGACATCGCGATGTCCGCGTATGTCACCGACCGGCTGCGCCCGCGTCGACCGCCCGGAAGTCGCGGCAGCGAGGACTGGAGCCGGGAACTGCCGGTGCGTATCGCCGTGCGCGACGAGGCGTTCTGGCGCCAAGCCGACGTAGCCGAGGCGCTCCGCGACCTGCTCGAGTGGCTGACCGACGACGTCTGGGGTTTCGAGTTTCTCGGTGGGCGTCGGCAACACCGTTTCGCAGAGAGTCAAGACCCGCTCTTCGGGATGGACCCGATTCCCAACGCGCGCTTCGGCCTCTACAGCGGAGGCCTTGACTCCTACGCCGGGGCCGCCTCAGACGCGGCTGAGGCGGATCGAGAGCTGGTGCTCGTCTCGGCCACGACGAGCAAGCCGATGGGCGCGATGCAGCAGCGGACCCTCGCCGCGCTGAAGGCCAGCTCGCCTGCTTCGATCCGCGCGCTCCAGGTCCCGGTGGCTTTGCGCGGGGAGGCGATCGCTCGCCTGGCAGGACGCCGCGATGCACCGGAGGCCAGCCAACGCACTAGGGGGCTGGTGTTCTTGGTGCTCGGCGCCGTGAGCGCCGCGACCGCCGGCGGGCGCGAGCTGCGCGTCTACGAGAACGGCGTCGGGGCGATGAACTTGCCACTCACCGAGGCGCAGTACGGAAGCCACAACACCCGTGCGATGCGCCCCGAAACCCTGGTCAAGGCAAGTGGCCTGATGAGCCTCGTGCTCGAGGATGCATTCGACATCGTCAACCCGTCGTTCACGAAGACCAAGGCACAGATGTGCGCTCTCCTCCAGGGCGTGGTGCGGAATGGCATCCGCACCACGGTGTCGTGCGATACGGGTCTGACGCATCGCGCCTCGAAGGTCCACCTATGTGGAACCTGCACGTCGTGTCTGCTGCGGCGCCAAGCGCTGCGCGCCGGCGGCTTGGCCGACGAGGACGATGCCGAGGCCAGCCTCTATCGCACCGACGTCCGCGAGGTCGCCGCCGGGTCGGACAAGCGCGCCCTTCGGCTGCACTACATGCTCAACCAGGCCGCGCAGATGGATCGGGCCCTACGGGAGCCCACGCCGGTCGACGCGCTCGTGCGAGCGTTCCCGGACCTGCGCCGCATCCACGATGCACTGCTCGCTCAGGGCTACCACGACCCGGTCGGCCTGACCCAAGGACTCCTGACGACCTACGTCGAAGAGTGGGCCAGGTTTGAGCACCCTCTGACGGTGCGCTACCTGCCCCAGGGCGAGCGGACCGGAGTCGCGGCGTGAGCACGTCCGAACGAGGTCAGTACAGCTGGCTTCTTGAGCGGCTGCGGCGCGCTCGCCAAGATCGCGGGCTCACCCAGGCGCAGGTGGCTGAGCAGATGGGCATGGCGCGAACCTCGCTGGTCGCGTTGGAGAGCGGCGAGCGCCGGCTCAAGCCCGAGGAGATGGTCGCTCTGGCTGGTCTGTACGGGCAACGGCTGGACGAGCTCCTTCGACCCAGCGAACCACCCCGTGAGCTCGCTGCTCAGTTCCGCGAGTCGGCGGGAAGGATGCCCGAGGAGGACGACCTTCGGCACGCGACGCTCGCGCTTCAGAAACTCGCCGAAGACTACGTCGAACTTGAGCGCCTGCTGGACGCTCCGCTTCCTACGAGCTTCCCGAGCCCGCAAACCGTGCCCACCGACCCGGTCGCCGGCGCCGAGCGGCTGGCTACCGAGGAGCGGGGACGCCTGCATCTTGGTGACGGACCGCTACCGCATCTGCGCGAGCTGCTCGAGAACGACGTTGGGCTTCGCGTGTTCTCCGTCCCGCTGCCGTCCCGATTCGGCGGCTTGTTCGCGTATGACGAGCAACTCGGCGCGTGCGTGGCGATGAACAGTCGCCACCGTTGGGAGCGCCAGCGATTCTCGCTGGCGCATGAGTTCGCGCACTTCCTGACGCGGCGCGATCGCGCGGAGATCACGGTCGTCATCGCCGGCTACCGGCGCGTACCGGCGGCTGAGCGCTTTGCCGACGCGTTCGCGCAACGGCTGTTGATGCCGGCCGGCGGCGTCACGCGTCGGTTTGAAGCTGCCAAGACCGCATCGGGCGGCCGCGTGACGCCCGCGCTGCTGCTCGGCCAGGCGGACTTCTGGCACGTGTCGGCCGAGGCGATGGCCCGTCGGCTGGAGGACCTCAAGCTGATCAAGTCAGGCGCCTGGGACCAGCTCGTCAGACGTGGCCTCAAGCCCGAGGAAGGACGCGCGCTTCTGGGTCTACAGCCGCGACAAGCCGACACCGTGCTGCTCCCGCGGCGCTACGTGCTGCTCACGGTCACGGCCTATCGAAAAGGACTGATCTCCGAAGAGCGCGTCGCGCGATTCCTTCGCCGGGATCGCGTCGCCGCCCGGCGCCTGGTCGAAGAGCTCGACTTCGACCTGGACGACGCCCCCGATCTCGACGCGCGCTGACCGCAGGCCCGATGGAACGGCTCCTGCTCGACGCCTGTGTCGTGATCAACGTCTTCGCCGGCGGCATCCTCCGCTCGCTCTCGACCGATGCCGGCTCCGAGCTGATCGTCGTCGAGCAAGTCACCGCCGAGGTGCTCTACGTCGATGACGAGGGAGATGATCGCGAGGCGCTGGAGTGGGAGCCGCTCAGCGCCGAGGGCACGGTGACCGCCGTCTCGCTCTCGGGCGCTGAAGAGCTGACGACGTTCCTCAGTCTGGTGCCACGACTCGGCGACGGCGAGGCGGCGTCGCTTGCTGCAGCTCGGCACCGAGGTCTGGTGCTGGCGACCGATGACGGACTCGCCCTAAAGATCGCGGCGGACGGCGATCCGGTCGTGGAGACCGTGACCACGCCGGACATCCTGAGCTGGTGGGCCGACGCCGTCGACGCCGACGACGCGCAGCTCGCGTCGGTGCTTCAGCGCATCGAGACCCGCGCGCGGTACCGGCCGCCAAACACCCACCCGTTGGCGCCGTGGTGGTCCCGCGCCTCGTCACCATCGTGACCTGGAGGCGGAACCCCAGGAGTCGGGGTCAGGCCGCGGCGGCTTCGCGAAGGGAGCGGTACATCTTCTCGGCCTCGCGGGCCATCTCTTCCTCGACCTCGCGGAAGACATCGTCGACGTCAGGCCGGACGCGTGTCGAGTCCTCGACGAGGACGTCGCCGTTAGGAAGTTCGTGCTCGATCTTGTCGTGCTCGGTCATTGCTGTCTCTTCTTAGCGTAAGGGGCGGACGGATCAGTGGCGGAAAGGTTGGGCGAGTAGTTCGTAGATGGCGGTGCGTAGCGCACGGTTGAAGCCGGCTTCGACGGCGTCGTCGATCGCGTTCAACATCGTCTCGTCGCGGCGTTTCATGGAGGTGACGGTCACGCAACCGACGGGGATACGACCGAACTCGTCGTCATCGATGACGAGTGGGAGTCCGCGAATGAAATGCCATCGCGACGCGTAGGTCTCGCGGGATTCGGCCAGGATCTTGCCTCGGCAGTACGCGCGGACGGCAACCCAGCGCGCGTACTCATCGATATGGACTGGCTCGATGGTGGCGCGGTCGATGTGCAGCCGGTCGGTCGTGGCGCGGTTGATGAGATGCTCGCCGGGCTCGTCGACGAGCCACAGCGTGAGGGCCAGCGTCTCGTCCCACTGCCGCTGTTCGAGACGTTCGGCCGCGGCGACGGCGGCTTGGAGAGCTTCGCGCAGCCGCGTGACGATCTGCGATTGGGCTCGCTGGAAGGTCTCGTCGGCGGCGAGACCGAGGAGGCGGTCGTTGACGGTGGTGACCCAGGTGGCGGCACGGTCCGGAAGGGGAACGTAAGACTCGCCGAGCCGTTTGGCGCGGGCCATCTCGGAAAGTGCCTGCGCGACTTCGACGTAGTGGTCGACGAACACGACGGTGACGCCGACGGCGCCCCATCGGCTACGGACGGCGGCCTCGCGCGCCTTACGGACCCCGTCGGGAACCTCGGGTTCGTAGGTGTCCTGTCGAACGAAGATCGCGTAGCGCGGGGGCTTGTTGCCTGGCGGCTCGCCGTACAAGTAGCGCAGCAGATTGGGATCGGCGAGGCTCGATCCGACGAACACGAACATGCTGTTCGCTAGCGCTGCGCCGACTTGGTTAGCCTGCCACGAAGCGCCTTGCTGCATGCGCTGGTAGTCGGCTTCGCTGAGCACCAGCGTACCGGCCTGCCCGTCACGCCCGGCATAGCCATGAAGGTGACGGACCTGCACGACGTCGGCACCGACGCCGAGATGCTCGCCGACGTACGCCGCTGCTTGACGGGGCGAGACGGGATCGTCACGGAGTGCTTGCTCGGCGAGGTCGTCGTAGTTGGTCGTAAAGATCTCCAAGTCAGTACCGAACGCGTCAACCAGACGAGGGAGCTGCTGCGCAATAGGCCCCGGGAAGAAGTCGGACGGGCTACGTTCGCCATAGAGATCGAGGGGGATCCATTCGCCGAGCTGTCCGTCCTCGGCGAGCGCCTCAACAATCGCCGCCGCTCCGAGATATCCGTCACGGCGAACCGCCTCGGCGACCCAGCGATTCGTGCCGTCCTCGTCAGCCGTGGTGAGGGTGCCGCTCGCGGTGCCAGCGCGGACCAGCAATCGCTCGATCAGCGCCGACCAGCTTGGCAGTCCAGCCTCGATCGACGTGCCGGCACCGAGCAGCAGAGATAGCTTCGGGGTGTCCCGTGCGTCGTTGATGAGGTCGCGCAGCGGCGGCTGGGAGAAGGCGCTAAAGCTCACGCTGAGGCGGTGGTCGGCTTCGCGTGTGCGGCAGCGGTCGATCGTGGTTTGGCCTTCTTCTTGGGCCGGAATGCAGCCGACAGCAATTTGGCGTCGCCGGCGCGGCTGCGGTGGTGCATGTACTTCATGGTGGTCTGCACGTCGGCGTGGCCCATCCACGCCTGGACCTGGACGATCGTGGCCTGGTTGATCGCGATCGAGCCGAACGTGTGGCGCAGGTCGTGGAACCGCAGCTTGCGGAGCTTGGCGTTCTCCAGGGCCTTCTTGTAGCGGCGGCGCAGGGCTGAGCCGTCGAGGAACTCGCCGCGCTCGCCGGGGAAGACGAGATCGGTCCGCGCGTGCGGGACCCGCTTCTGGTGGTCCTTGAGCAGGTCGCGGACCTGCTCGGCCATCGGCACGGTCCGGGTCAGGCCGGACTTCGGGGCCGTGAGCGTTCCGAGGGAGTAGGAGCCGTAGACGTGCAGGGCCTCGGTGTCGAAGTCGACGTCGCCCCAGCGCAGCGCGATCAGCTCGCCCATGCGCAGGCCGGTGAACGCGGCGGTGAGAAAGACGGTGCGGTCCTGGTCTGAGGCCGCGCCCTTGCCGAGCTGCTCGATCTCCTCGGGCGAGTAGAAGTCGTACTGGTTGGGGTCGTAGCGGACGCGCAGCTTGGCGACCTCGCGGGCGGGGTTGCGCAGCAGGCCGTGGACCTTGACGGCGCGCTCGAGGATCGCGCCGAGCACGATCAGGCACTTGTTGGCGGTGCGGCGGCTGGCGCCGCGGTCGTCGACGAGCTCGTCGCGCCACTGCTCGATGTCCTCGGGGGTGATCTTCTCGACGCGCTTGCCGCGAAAGGCTGGCAGCAGGTGGGCGTTTACGACGGAGCGGTTGTCGGAGGCGGTCGAGGGCTTCCAGTCGCGGTCGCGCAGGCCCCACGCGAGCCAGTCGTCGGCGACGACGTCGAAGGTCACGCCGGTGCGGACCTGCTCGACGGCGCCGCGTCGGGCGTCGGTGAGGATCGCCTGCAGCTGGGCGTCGGCGTCCTTCTCGGTCAGGTAGCCGGCGGGGGCGGTGCCCTTTTGGTCCCACAGCAGGCCGAGCTTGCGCTCGCGCTGCACGCCCTGGGCGTCGCGCCACTTGGCGTACCAGGTCGAGCGCAGCTTGCCGCGGCGCAGCTTCACGTGGCCGGAGACGGAGCGGGAGAAGGTCGGATCGAGGGTCGCCATGACCTCAAGAACGCTACCGCATGGGGCGGATGTTTTTTCTCCCCGTTTTTCTCCCCAAGCAGCTCGACGCAATCGGAGGAAACTCGAAGAATACCCGCTAAAACCCTGGTTCCGGGGGCCATTGTTCGGCCTCTAGGCTGTCTACGGAACCGAAGGTCAGAGGTTCGAATCCTCTCGGGCGCGCTCAAGAAAACCCCGCAAATCGCGGGGTTTTCGCGTTTCCGGGGGCGGACTCGAAGCACGAAACCGGCCCGGAGTCCCAGGCGCGCGGCGAGAAGTCGGCCGGCGCCCTGCTCGACAGGGCGAGCCGCGGGCGTCTTCGACGCTGCTCGGTGAACTTCTCCGATGCGGTTTGGCGTGCCGCGCGGCGCGCGGCTCGTCCCCGGGCTACCACCCCAAGCGCTCAGGCTACAATTTCGCGCGCGCTGCCGGACGGGGCAGCCGGTGAGCGTCACTTCCCTCAACCACAGAGGACCAGGCCCGGCGCTCCATGCGCTGCGGTCACCAGGCGGTGAAATCTCCCTCTCCAAAAGAGCAGGGGGCGGAACACGACACCCCGAGTGGACCAAACGCAGGGGGCTGGACGGCACGAATCTATTCCTGCCTTGTTGGCCGGCTTGAGCGCCCGGAGCAGCCCTTCGAGGAGTTCCGCGGCGTTCAGGGCGGCCCGGTGATCGCGGCGCGTCGGCTTCGTATCCTCACCACGGGATGCCGCTGCGCGAACGCGAGGTCGAGACGGACGACGCACGCGTCCTCGCGGCGCTCCGCGGCGGGGACGAGGAGGCGTTCGGCGCGCTCGTCCGGCGTCACACGCCCGCGCTGCTGCGCGTCGCGCGGTCCTACGTGAGCACGCAGGCAGTCGCCGAGGAGGTCGTCCAGGAGACGTGGCTCGGCGTCCTGCGCGGTCTCGACCGGTTCGAGGCCCGCTCGTCGCTGCGCACCTGGATCTTCCGGATCCTCGTCAACCGCGCGTTGACGCGGGGCGCGTCGGAGGCACGGGCGCTTCCGTTCGCGAGCCTCGTCGCCGCGGAGCTCGACGACGGCGCGCCGGCCGTCCCGGCGGAGCGCTTCCTTCCGGACGACCACCGGTCGTGGCCGCGCCACTGGGCCGCACCCCCGTCGCGCTGGGAGAACCTTCCGGAGGAGGCGCTGGCGCTCAACGAGACGCGGCGGCTCGTCGCCACGGCGATCGCCTCCCTTCCGGCGGCGCAACGTCTCGTGATCACGATGCGGGACGTCGAGGGTTGGCCCGCCGAGGAGGTGTGCTCGATGCTGAAGCTCACGCCGGGCAATCAGCGCGTGCTCCTGCACCGCGCGCGGGCGCGGTGCCGCGAGATGCTCGCGGAGGACTTCGCGACGTGACGGCGGATCCCCAGATGGACTGCCGCGAGCTCGTCGAGCGCGTGACCGAGTACCTCGACGACGCGTTGGCTCCGGACGACCGCGCGCGCCTCGAACGGCACCTCGCCGACTGCCCGGCGTGCACCCGCTACCTCGAGCAGATCCGCGTGACCATCGCCGCCGCCGGCGCGCTGCGTGACACGGATCTCGACGAGCGCATGCGGACCGACCTCGGTGCGGTGTTCGAGCGCTGGCGTCGGACCCGCTGAGCGACGCCCCGCGCCTGGAGTGGGGCGCGACTCGCCCGTGTCGAACTGCGCGACCGCGACGGCACGATCGCCGGTTCACACGCGGCAGACCGGTCCCGTGCCGAGAACGAGCCGGTCACCGCCGCCACGTCGCGCGTAACGCTGTGGCGGGTTCGCGGGACGACGATCTCCATGACCTCATCTCTCCCCGCGACACCGGCGCGCCTCGCCCGGCGTGCCGTCCTGGTCGACGCCGCCATGCTGGCGAGCCAGACCGTCGACATGCGCGCGAGCGGGCGCGCGCCCAGCACGGGCCCGGCGGACGTCGCGAGTCGACTGCTCGGCGTCGAGATCCCAGGCCAACTGCGCGGCCCCGTCACGCACGCGATGCAGCTCTCGCTGACGGCGACGGCCGTCGTCCTCGACGAGGTCCTCGGCACGAGCCGCCCGGCCGTCGCTCGGGCCGCGGGGATCGCCGTGACGCTCGTCGCGGTCGACGCGGCGCTCTTCGCGCTCGTCGGGGGCGCCGCGTCACCCGTGCGCTGGAGCCGCGCGGACGTCGCCCGCGAGCTCGTCCACAAGACCGTCGTCGGCGTCGCGACGGTCGCCACCTCGTCCGCGCGGTGATGAACGATCACGAAACGGGTCCCCGCGGATGCAACGTCCCGCCCGTCCGCCGGACATGACCGACATGGACATCCCCCGCCTCGTCGAGACCCGAACCGCCCTCCACCAGCTCGCCGAGCACGTCATCGCGCCACTCCGCGTGCAGGAGACCGGCAACGAGATCGCGCTGACGATCATTGCTGGCGGCTTCGCGACACCGCCGCTCCCGGCCGGTGGGCGAGTCGGCGTGCGGGGCACGTCGGTGCTCCGCGCCGATCCCGACGGCACCGAGCACCTCGCCCCGATCCGCACGCTCGGCGAGGCCGCCGACCACGTGGGCCTGCGGACGCTCCCGGTTCCCGACCGGGAGCTCGCCGTCGATCCGGACGCCGCCGCGCTCGTCCACGCCGCGCACGCCGTCGGGGCGGGCGCCCTCACGCGCCTCCGGGCGATCGCGACCGACGACGACGACGTGAGTGAGGTCGTCCTCTGGCCCGAGCACTTCGACGTCGCGATCGAGCTCGGCCCGGCGGATCGTCGCGCCACGTACGGCGTGTCGCCCGGGGACGAGAACCACCCGCGACCGTATGCCTACGTCGCCACGTGGAACGCGCCTCCGTCCGGGGACATGTGGAACGCGGTCGGCTTCACCGGAGCGCAGACCGAGGACCTCGACGAGGACGCGCTGCTGGCCTTCTGGTCGGCCGTGCGGGCGGCGCTGTGATGGGCGTGCCCTCCCCGACGGCGTACGGTCCCCTCGCATGACCGTCACCTGGCACCGCGTCCTCGACGATCCCGCGTCCCTCCCGGACGGTCGCGTCACGACCGTCACCGTCGGCCACCGCTCCCTCGCGCTCACGCACCTCGACGGGCGCTGGGGCGCGATCGACAACCGCTGCCCTCATCAGGGCGGGCCGCTTGGGGAGGGGACGATCGAGCGTGGTCTCCTGCGCTGTCCCTGGCACGGATACGACTTCTGCCCGCTCACGGGGGACAGCGCGTTCGGCGACGGCGTTCCGAGCCACCCGGTGGAAGAGCGGGCGGACGGGATCTACGTGGCGCTCGATCCCGAGCCCGAGCATGAGCGGACGATGTCCGACGTCCTCGCCGAGACGCTCGTCGCCTGCGGTGTCACCGACGTGCTCGGGATGGTCGGGCACTCGAACCTCGGGATGGCCGACGCGCTGCGACGCTGCGCCGAGCGCGGTGAGCTCACGTACGTCGGCATCCGCCACGAGGGCGCGGCCGCGTTCGCCGCGAGCGCGTACGGCAAGCTCACCGGCCGCCCGGCAGCGTGTCTCACGATCGCCGGGCCCGGGGCCACCAACCTGATCACCGGACTGTGGGACGCGCATCTCGACGGCGCTCCCGTCGTCGCGCTCACCGGGCAGGTGTCCTCGTCGGTGCGCGGCCTCGGGGCCTTCCAGGACCTCGACCTCTCGGCGGCGTTCGGCGACGTCGCGCTGTGGACCGCCGAACTCACGCCACATGCCCGCCCGGACGAGCTCGCCGTCCAAGCGGTCCGGCGGGCGACGACCGGACGCGGGGTCGCGCACCTGATCCTCGACGACGACGCGCAGACCCTGCCGGCGACGCGGTCGGCAGCGACCTACGCCGGTCGCACGTCCGCGCGCGCCGCCCGGCCTTCCGAGGAGTCGCTCGGCCGTGCGGTGGACGTGCTCGTCGGCGCTCGCCGCCCGGTGATCGTCGCCGGCCACGGCGCTCGCGGCGGGCGCGAGGCGGTGCGCGCGCTCGCCGAGCGACTCGGCGCGCCGATCGTCACGACGTTCAAGGCGAAGGGCCTCGTCGGGGACGATCACCCGCTCGCCGGCGGGGTTCTCGGACGGAGCGGGACCCCCGTCGCCTCCTGGCTCATGAACGAAGCCGATGCGCTCCTGGTCGTCGGCGCGTCGTTCTCCAACCACACCGGGATCTACCCCGGCCACCCGATCGTCCACGTCGACGACGACCCGCAGCGCCTCGGCGAGCGCCACGCGGTCGCCGCGCCGGTCCTCGGTGACGTTGGAATGACGTGCGAGCTGCTCGCCTCGGAGCTCGCTGCGCTCCCGGATCCCGGCCGCGTCGACCAGCGCGCCGACGTCGCCGACCGCTGGGCGCTCTGGCGCGACGAGAAGGAGTCCCGCGCACGCGACGACCGCGGCGAGGGAATCGCGAGCGCCGTGGTCTTCGCCGCGCTTTCCGAAGCGGTGCCGGCCGACGCGGTCCTGTGCGTCGACGTCGGCAACCACGCATACAGCTTCGGGCGCTACTTCGTCTCGCGGGAGGGACAGGACGTCCTCATGAGCGGCTACCTCGGGTCGATCGGATTCGCGCTGCCCGCCGCCCTCGGGGCGTCGCTCGCGACCGTCGGAACGGGGCGGCGCGTGGTCGCGGTGTGCGGCGACGGCGGCTTCGCCCAGTACGCGATGGAGATGACCACGGCCGTCCGGAACCGCCTGCCGATCACCGTCGTCCTGCTCGACAACGGCGAGCTCGGAAAGATCAGCAAGGAGCAACGCGCCGGGTCCTGGGACGTCTGGCAGACCCGCCTCACGAACCCGGACTTCGCGGCCTTCGCGACGCTGTGCGGCGCGCACGGCGAGCGCGTCGACGCGCCCGAGGGTCTCGTGCCCGCGCTCGAGCGCGCCCTGACGACGGACGGGCCGTCGCTGGTGTCGATCCGCAGCGACGCGCTCCTCACGTGAACGAGCCCGCCGGCAGCCGGATGGTCCCGCAACCCACGGTCTTCGCCGCAGGCCGCACTGGCCCGTGGCGGATCGAGAGCAGCACGGCGGTTCTCGGGGAGGGGCTGCCGGTGGCGCCGCGACTCACCGTCGCCCCGGCCGCCACGCCCGTGGTGGACGCGGCGTGGTGCGTCCGCGGCGTCCACGGCCACGCGCGCTACGCGACGGCTGCGGAAGCCCGCGAGCTCGCGGCGCGCTCGGCGCCGCTGGGCCGCCGGGAGGCGACCTGCGGGGCCATGATCCTCGTGCGCAAGAGCGCCGCGTGGTGGGCGCTGGCCCAGGACGAACGGCGGGAGCTGCTCGAAGAGCGCTCTCGGCACGTGAGCGCCGGCGCCCGGTACCTGCCGGAGGTTGCGCGGCGACTGTTCCACGGCCGTGAGATGGCGGAGCCGTTCGACTTCGTCACCTGGTTCGACTTCGCGCCCTCCGCGCGCGACGCGTTCGACACCCTCGTGGCGACCCTGCGCTCCACGGAGGAGTGGACGTACGTGGACCGCGAGGTCGACGTACGGCTCCTCCGGGAGGACACGGGCGCTCCCGTCCCGGGCGGCTGAGCGTTCCGGGCTCCGCGCGAACGACTCCCCGCCCTCACCGCCGCGGCGCGACCACCCGGAACGTCGCGCTGACCGGCGCGCTCGCCTTGCCCGCCGCGGTGGCGACCGCGGTCAGCCGGTAGCTGCCCGGGGCGAGCGTGACGCGGCCGATCGTCGTGCGCAGGACGACCGTGCGGTCGCCGGCCGCGTCGGTGCGCGTGATCGTGGCGCGGCGCAGGAGCCGTGAGCAGCGCTGGCCGGCGGCGATCCGGCGGCCGGGGCGCGCGGCGATGCAGCGCTCGCCGCTGCGCCGGCCGGGGAGGACCTGCTCGATCGTCAGCGTCGTGCGCGCGGCCACGTCCAGCCGGTAGCGGACGGTGGACCGCGTGCGACGGGTCAGCGTCGCGGCGCGGACCGAGAGGCCGCTCAGGCGCGGCGCCGCGGCGACGGCCGGGGCCGGGTCGCTCGACGGCGCGGGCGCGGAGCTCGGACTCGCGGGCGTCGCGGGCGGCGTCGTCGTGCCCGACCCACCGCCCGAGGACGCCCCGCCGCTCGGGGCCTCGCTGCCCGGCGTGCCGCCCCCCGGCGTGCTACCCCCCGGCGCGGTCCCGGTCGTCCGGAACGAGCCCGCCGCGCTCTCCACGACGCCGTACGCGGTGGTCGCCACGACCACGACCGCGTGATCGGTCCCCGGGGTCAGGCCGGACAGGGGCTCGCCGACGAACCGCGCGCCGGGCGGGTCGCTGGAGACCGACCGCGCCGTCGTCGTGAACGGCGTCCCGCCGCTCGGGGTCACGCGGAACGCGACGGTCGTCGGCGTCAAGCGGGCGTCGACCGTGCCGACCACGGTCGCGGTCGTCTCCCCGACGTCCTGGGCGGGGGAGACCGTCACGACCGGCGCCAGCACCTCGACCGCGCCGATGTCGCACGCTCCAGCCACGGCGCGGGGCAGGCCGCGCTGATCGGTCGCCGGGCAGCCGCTCGTGCGGCCGTCGAGGGCGGCGCTCGTCGGGCCCGGCACCGCCGACGGGGTCGGGCCCCCGTTCGCGCCGACGGCACCGAGGGCGAGCGTGCCGACGAGGCCCGGGCAGCTCGACGCGCCCGTGAGGTTGCCGCCACCGTCGCTCAGCGGTCCGGCGCAGCCGCCCGCGCCGGTCCCCGCCCCGAGGATCGAGCCGGTGAAGGTCGCCGTGCCCGCGGTGCGCAGCACGCCGGCGATGGTCCCGGCCTGCCCGGGGGCGCCCGGGGTCGCGTCCGGGTTGGGGCTCGCGGGCGGGGTGCCCGCCGGGCCGGGAGTGCTCTCCGTCACGGTCACGTGCGTCGCGGTGAGGCTGCCGGAGGTGACGGCGATCGCGCCGGCGTTGCCGCCGTCGCCGCCGTTGCCGTTGGCCGCCATCGGACCGATGTCCTGGTTGCCTCCCTGGCCGCCCATGCCTCCAGCCCCCGCGGTGCCCGACACCGTCACGTTCGTGAGCGTCGTCGTCCCCGCGCTGAGCAGCGCGCCGCCCAGCCCGCCGGCGCCGCCCGTCCCGCCGCTCGTCGCCGCGGAGGTGAGGGTCGACGGCGGCGTGAACACCTCGTTGAGGCCGCGCCCGCCGACGCCGCCCCTCCCGGCCGTGCCGGTCACGAAGCTGTCGGCGAGATCGAGCGTGCCGAGGCTCGCGATCGCCCCGCCGAACCCGCCCTGCCCGCCGGTGCCGCCTGCGGCCGCCGCGGTCCCGGCGCTCCCGCGGGTCCCCTCGCCCGCGGTGCCGACGACGTGGATCCGGTCGCCCTCCAGCGCTGCGAGGCTCCGCACGAGGATCGCGCCGCCGTCCCGCTCGCCGGTGCCGTCGAGCGCGCCCTGGATCCGCAGGTCGGTCACCGTCACGGAGACCGCCGCGACGCCGCTGCCCACCGTCAGCGCCCGCGTCCCCCCGAACGCGCGGACGGTCGTGCTGCTCGCGCCGACCCCGTCGATCGTCAGCGGGCTCGTGACGACCAGCGCCCCGAGATCGAGGCGGTAGGTCCCCGACCCGAGCGTGATCACGTCCGCCCCCGACCCGGCGGGGCAGCCGCCGACGGCGCTGTCGCCGTTGGCCGAGGCCACCGCCTCGCGCAGCTCGCACACCCCCGCCGCGGTCCCGTCGTCGGTCGTCGCGGTGACCGGGATCGTCGCCGCCCCCGCGGCGGTCGTCCACGTCGTCGTGATGGCGAGCGCAGTGCCGAGCACCACGCGCCCTCTCCCCCTGGCACGGTTCATGGGGATGACCCTCGCAGGTCGCGCATGAATCGGGTGCGACGGCGCGCACAGTAGGCGCGTGACGACCGTCACCTCCTGCACGGGCCGCTCGTCGCCGGCTCCGGGTTGACCGTGGACATAGTGTTCGGTCACAATGTCCGAATGAGCACCGTCGACGCTCCCGTGCGGGTGCTGGACGCCGTCTTCCCGAAGGCTGGCGCGGCCCATCCGCCCGGACCCGAGGCGGCGCTCGCCCGCGCCCTCCTCGCGCTCGGCGGCGCCCGGCGGCCCGAGCACCTGATCGAGCGCGCCCCCGCGGTCCTGGTCCGCTGGTCGGCGTTCGAGCAGGCGACGCTGCTGCGCGTCGAGCACACGACGTGCACGACGCTCTCGGTCGCCTCGTCGACCGGTCGCGCGCCGGTGCCGCAGGGCGAGCGCGCCCTCACCGACCTCGAGCTCGAGGTCGTGCGACGACGCGGCCCCGCGCTCGTCCCCGGGTGCTCCGTCGTCGCGCCGGTCCTCGCCGAGACCTCCGTCATCGGCCTGCTGCACGCCGTCCCCGCGGGGACGGGCTCGGCGCAGGACCGCGACCTGCTCCACGCCTTCGCGGCCGGCTTCGGGCATCTCTTCGAGCGCGCGACGCTGGAGGCCCGGCTCGCCGCCTCCGCGGACCGGGCCCGCGCGTTCGCCACCACGATCGCCGCCGGTCTCGCGCCGTCGCAGGACGCGGTGCTGCGCCTCGGCCCGCCCGACCGCGCGTCCGTCGCGCGGGTGCCGCTCACCGCGGTGCCCCGTGCCGAGAACGGCGCGCAGCTGCTGCTCACGGCACGACAGCTCGAGGTGCTCGAGCTGATGGCGGCCGGGCGCACCAACGCCGAGATCGCGGACGCGCTGACCGTCAGCGAAGGCACCGTGAAGAGTCACGTCAAGCTCATCCTGCGGCGGCTCAAGGCCGCGAACCGGGCCGAGGCGGTGTCGCGGTACATGCGGCTGGCCGGGGCGCGCGCCGCCTGACCGCCGTCCCTGCACGGGGCCTGCGCCCCCGGGTGAACGCTGCCGTACACTCGGCGGCCGCACACGGCACCTGGGAAGGAGCGCACGATGGACCGGACCGAGCAGCACCACGACGAGGACCTCGAGGACGCGGGGCGGACCCGCCGCGGACGGCGCGGGCTGCTCGCCGCACCCCTCGTGGCGTTGCTGCTCGTCGTCCCGGCCGGCGCCGCGCTCGACGGGCCGCTCAACGACCTCCTCGCGCTCGGCAAGGGGGAGGGGCAGGTGGTCCCGCGCGCGGCCACCCAGGACATCGACGACCTTCCGTTCGAGCCCACGCCGCAGGTCGGCTGCGCGCCCGACGACCGGCCCGAGCCCGGCATCCAGGGCCGCGTGCCCGCCGGCAGCGCCCGCAACGGGCTGTTCTGCAACGCGCGGATCGTCGGCCGCCACGGCAGCGCCGGCGGCTTCAAGGTCCACCGCTACGTCGACCGCACGGGCCGCGAGTGCGCCTACTACGACACCGCGCTGCTGTTCCCGCTGAACGCGCTGCGCGTCGGCGCGGGCGACTCGCTCGGCGTGCAGGTCCTCGACATGACCGACCCGACGAACCCCAGGCGCACCGCGGTCCTCACCGAGCTGCCGATGATGTCGCCGCACGAGTCGCTCGTGCTCAACCAGCGGCGCGGCCTCCTCGCCGCCGTGCTCGGCAACCCGGCGACCTACCCGGGCCTCGTCTCGATCTACGACGCCAGCGCCGACTGCCGCAAGCCCGTCCTGAAGTCCACGCGGCTCGTCGCCCGGTTCGGGCACGAGAGCGGCTTCAGCGAGGACGGCCGCACCTTCTACGCGGCCGGCACCGCCACCGACTCGCTCACCGCCATCGACGTCGTCGACCCCGCCCGGCCGAAGGTCCTCTGGCAGGGCCAGGTCTCCTCCCACGGCCTCACCCTCGACCCGGACGGCACCCGCGCCTACGTCACCGACACCGGCCGCGGCGAGGCCGCCGTCCTCGACGTCCACGAGATCGAGCAGCGCAAGCCCGACCCGCAGGTCCGCGAGATCAGCCGCATGACCTGGACGAACGCGTCGATCCCGCAGAACGCCATCCACTTCACCGTCGGCGGGCGCCCCTACCTGCTCGAGTTCGACGAGTACACCCAGGGCACCACCGGCGGCGGGAACCGCGACGCCGTCGGCGCCGGACGCATCATCGACATCGCCGACGAGACCCGGCCCCGCCAGATCGCCAACCTGCGCCTTGCCGTCAACCAGCCCGACGCGCACCGCGCCGCCCAGAACGACCCGGGCGCGGCCAGCCCCGTGCAGGGCTACGCGGCGCACTACTGCGACCTCGACTCCCGCGTGGACCCGACCGTCGTCGCCTGCTCGTTCATCGCCTCCGGCCTGCGCGTGTTCGACATCACCGACCTCGAGAAGCCCCGCGAGATCGCCTACGTCGTCGCCCCCACGAAGGCCGCGGTCGAGACCGTCGGCCTCGAGTCGAGCTTCGCGATGAGCAAGCCCGTCGTCGTCAAGGACCGGCGCGAGGTCTGGTACACCGACGGGGCCAGCGGCCTGTCCGTCGTGCGCGTCGCCGACCGCGTGTGGCCCGCGAACCGGCCGGCGTGCACCCCGCGCAACCGGCGCTTCGTCCGCCTGAAGGTCCCCAAGGGCGCGAAGGTCCGCACCGCGAGCGCGCGGCTGCTCGGCCGCCGCGCCACCGTCGTGCGCCGGGGCGGGCGGCTCGGGGTGGTCGTCGACCTCCGGCGCGCCGCACCCGGCACCGTCCGCCTCAGCGGCACGGTGCGCACCCGGACCGGCCGCGTGGTCCGGACCGTGCGGACGTTCCGGGTCTGCGCGACCGGCTGAGCGACGGGCGCGGGCGCGCCGTCAGGCCCGCTTGCAGGTCGCGTACCGCGTGGTCTTCACGCGGCGCTTACCACCCTTCGTCGTCCGGGTGACCCGGACCGTCACCCGGCCGCTCCGCGTCGCCGGCAGCCGCAGCGTCGCGACCAGTCGGCCCTTGACGCGCCGGACGCGCGCCCGCTTGCCGGCGAGCGTCACCGTGGCCCGGCGCGTGCCCTTCGGCAGCCGCACGGTCACCGTCCGGGTCCGGCAGGTCGCCGGGGCGGTCGGCGTCGGCGTCGGCGGGGCCGGCGCGGTCCCGGGCGGCGTGATCGGCGCCACGATCGAGAACGACCGGGTGGCGGTCGCCGAGACGTTGCCGCGACGGTCGGCCTGCGCGACGGCGATCGTGTGCGCGCCGACCGCGAGCGCCGTCGGCGTGCACGACCAGCCACCGTCACCGCCCACGACGGTGGAGCAAAGCGTCAGCGGTCCCTCGGTGACGGTGAGCGTCGCGCCCGGCTCGCCGGTGCCCGTCACCGCCGGGGTGGCGGTCAGGGCGGCGTCCGCCACGGGCGCGGTGATCACCGGGGCCGCCGGCGCGGTCTGGTCGGGGGCCGCGGCGCCCACCGCGAGCGAGCGCAGCGGCACCCCGAACGGCCCGATCTCGGTGGCCGCCCCGTCGGCGAGCCGCAGGCGGTAGAGGCGGCTCGTCCCTCCGCTGGTCAGGGCCGCGAGCGCCTCCCCGGAGGACTCGCCGCCCGCCGCCGTGACCGTCGCGTCCGGCGGGAGGTCCAGGGAGGACAGGACGCTGAAGTCCAGCGGCGCCCCGCCGACCGTCACCGGCCGCTCCGCGACCTGGGTCCCGCTGTTCGGGGGCAGCTGCACCGCGAGCGTGTCGTTCCCCGCCTTCAGCGCATACAGGGTCGTGGTCGCCGCACCCGCGAACGGGTTGGCGAACGACGCTCCCGAGACCCCGGCGCTGCCCGGGTCCGGCTGGACCCCGGGATTGGCGGCGTCCCCGTCCACCGGGAAGCCGGTGATCGGGTTCACCCGCGCGTTGAGGCCGGCGGACGCCGTCAGGCGCACCCGATCGGTCGTCGGGTCGACGTCCATCCCGTAGCCCGTCACGGCCGGGGAGGCGAGGTCGACGGCTGCGCCTGCGGCCGTGATCCAGCTGAGGACGCTCGTGCCCCCGATGACCGTGACCGCGCCGGACACCGGGTCGACGCGGTAGAGCGTGCCGGTGTCGGCCAGCGGGTTGACGCCGATCCCGTACAGCAGGCCGTCCGCCGGCCGCCACGCGACCGCCACCATCGTCTCGCCCGAGGCCATGCCCAGGATGCCGGTGGCCAGCGCCGATCCCGGGGCGGTGGAGGTGATGCGCGTGAGCGTCGTCCCGTCGCTGCTCAGCCCGACGACCGGGTACCCGTCCGCCTCGTCGCGCTGGAGCGCCAGCCCGATCGCCGGCCGCGTCCCGTCCCCGAGCCGCCCGACGAGCGTCGCGGACCCGGTCGGCAGGTCGATCCGGTAGAGGCCGGTCTCGCCCGCGACGGTCAGGGTCGCGTACGCGACCCCGGATGCCGCCGCGCCGTTGGACGCAGCGCTCACCGCCGGGTCGATGTCGAAGCCGACCGACGCGGCGAAGTTCAGCGGCGCGCCGCCCAGCGTGACCGGCCGCGAGCCGGTCTGCGTGCCCGCGTTCGGCGGGTTCTGGATCGCGATCGCGCGGGTGCCGGCGTCGATCGTGTACTGGGTCGTGATGCCCGCGTTCGTGATCCGGCTGCCCGTGTACGCGGTCTCGGACACGCTGGTGCTGGCACCGTTGATCGGGCCGTCGGGATTGGCGCCCGCGGCGGAGCCGGGGGCTCCGCCGAAGTCGCCGTCGATGTTCAGCCCGGTGTTCGGGTTGACCCGGAAGTTCAGCGTCCCGGCCGTGACGCGGACCCGATCGGCGGCGGGGTTGACGTCGACCCCGTACTGCACGGTGGCCGGGTCCGGGAGGTCGACGGGCGTCGCGCCGTTGGCCTGGACGGGCAGCACGTTGCCGACGGTGCCGATCGCCCGGGCGACACCGGTCTGCGGCGCGATCGCGTACAGCGTTCCCGTGTTCGCGCCCGCGTTGACGCCGAGACCGAGCAGCGTGCCGTTCAGCGGGCGCACGTCGATCCCCACCAGCGTCTCGCCGGCGGCCACCCCGGTGACCGACACGGCGGTCGTCGCCTGCGGTGCGGCGGGGTCGAAGACGAGCAGCTGCGGACCCGCGACGAGCGCGAACGCGCGGTCGCCGGGAGCTGCCTGAGCCGACCCCGCGACCACCGCGAGGAGGGCGAGGCTCGACAGGACGGCACGACGGAGAGCGGACATGGAACCTCGAACGGTTGCGCGGACGCGCCGACCCTAGCCGCCAGAGGGCGTCCGCGCGACCCGTGAGACCGGGTCGCGACCCGGGTGCGACCCGGCCCGCTCAGACCCCGACGGGGACGCGCGGCGCGGGCGCCGCGGCCGCCGCGCGCTCCATCGCCTGCCAGGACGCGTTGGCGCGCCGCTGGGTCAGCGCCAGCCGCGCGCAGGCCGCGAGGTAGCGGTGCGGTGCGGCGTGGTTGCCCAGGAACAGGCGGCTGCGGCGCAGCCACAGCGGCATGTGCCGGTTGCAGTCGAGCATGTTCTGCGAGGTGACCACGAGGGCGCGGGCGAGGTCGATCGCCTGCTCGGGGTGCGGGACCGGACGGCAGACGCGGTTGCGGCGGTCGTCGTCGAGGTCCATCAGGTCCAGGTGCGCGATCAGCGCCGAGCTGAACGTCTGCTGGCACATGAAGATCGGCTGCAGCGTGACCCGCCCGGGGGCGTACACGGGCACCGGCTCGTTCTTCGCCAGGCCGTTGGCGGAGCAGTCGACGTAGAGCGTGTCGGCGGGGCACGCGACCTCGCCCTCGACGAGCTCGATCCCCGCGCTCGTGACGCGCTGGACGCGACCGAGCCGCACGACGTCCTCGACGAGCCGCAGCTGCGCGAGCTCGCTGCGGTCGACCGTCGCGCAGCGCCACTTCGTCGGCGTGCGCGACTCGTCGAAGCGGAAGATGATCCCCTCGCGCTCGAGCTGGTGGAAGGCGTCCTGCACGACCCGGCCGTCGGCGATGCTGCGCAGCATCGACACGACCGTGTCGAGGACGATGTCCGGCCGCATCGCGCCGCGGTCCAGCAGCCACGCGTCGTTGGGCATCACCCAGCGGATGCGGTGCGGCGCGACGCCGTTGTCCAGGAGGAAGAGGATCGCGTCGATGCCGGTCTTCCCGGCGCCGATCACGACGTACTGCTCCCACGGCCGCTGCAGCCGCGCGAGCTCGTTCGGCGGGACGAGCGTGACGTCGGGGTCGACCTCGTAGCGCGGCGGGCACATCGACGGGACCTGCACGCCGCTGTACGTGCCGTCGACGACGCGGCGGCGCGCGGTGACGGTGGTGACGCGATCGCAGTCGACGGTCGAGACGATCCGGCCGTCGCCGACGTGGTCGCTCATCGGCAGGAACCGCACGCGGCCGGTGCGCACGAAGCGGTCCATCGCGGTGCGGAAGTAGGCGAGGATGTCCGCGCCGGCGCTGAGGTCCTCGCCGCCGCGACCGAGGCTCGTGGACTGCAGGCCGTAGTAGACGGCGGGCTGGTGCAGGCGCACGTACGGGTAGGCGTCGTTCCAGTGGCCGCCGGGATTGGCGTGCCGGTCGACCATGACGATCTGCGCGGTGGGGTCCTCGGCGAGGATCACGTCCGCGTAGCCCATGCTCATGGCGCCTGCGCCGAGGATGAGGTAGTCGGTCTCGATGTGCTCGGTGGTCATGGTTGCTCCCGGGGCTGCTGGTGACCGGACCGACGCTACGGCGCGGCCGGTGCGCCGCACATCGCCCCTGCGGGGTCAATCAGGACTCATTCGGGGTGAATCACGGGGGACGGCGCGGGGCACCGGCCCCGCGGGTCAGCGGCCGAGGAGCTCGAGGATCTCGCCGATGGCGTGGTCGCGGTCCATCGGGTGACGCAGTGGCGCCTGGCGGTTGACGCGGTAGTGGTTGCGCCGCCCGTCGCGCTCGCGCTCGACGTACCCGCCCTCGATCAGGTCGCTGACGATCCGCTGGGCGGCCCGCTCGGTGATCCCGACCGTGTCGGCGATGTCGCGCATCCGCATGCCGGGGTCACGGGCGACGCAGAGGAGGACGTGCGCGTGGTTGGTGAGGAAGGTCCAGTCGCCCGCCATGTCCGTCAAGCCTACGGGCAACAGGGGTCGGCAAGCCGTCCTTCCGGTGACGCGATTTGCGAAACGTGACATAGAACACACGACTCGTGACACACGACAGCAAATACATGTATTGTCCTTCGCGTCATACATGTCGTCTTCTGCGAAGGAGTTGCCGTGCACCGTTCCGACGTCGTGACCCCGCCCGCTCCCCGGCCCGCCGTGGCCGACGCGGCGCCCCCGCGCAGCACGCCCGGACCGTGGGCGCGCAAGTACGTCGCGCCGCCGCCGGACATCGCCATGACGATCACCCCGGCCGGCGCCCGCGCCCGCGCAGCCCAGCAGGTCGGCGCCCACATCGCGACCGAGCTCGAACGCGGCCGCTCGCTCTACTGCGTCGTCCACGACCCGGAGATCCTGGCCCGCCTGGGCGGCTTCGACGGCCGCGCACTCGCGACCCCCGGCGCGGAGGGCATCGCACCGTGAGCGCCCTCCTACCCCTCGCGGTCGGCGCCCCGGCGCTCGCCGGGATCGCGGTCCTGCTGGCGCCCGCCCGGTGGCTGCGGTCCGGCGGCGCCCACGCCGCGGCCGCCGGCTCGCTCCTGGGCCTCGCGCTCACCGTCGCGCTCGCCGTCGACGTGCTCGGCGGCGGGCCGGTCACCTGGACCCCCGGCGGCAGCCCGGACGGGCCGGGCCTCCTCGCCGACCGCGTCTCGGTCCTCCTGCTCCTGCTCGTCCTCGGCGTCAGCGCCGTCGTGCAGGCCTACACCGCCCGCTACCTCTGCGGCGACCCGCGCCAGCGGCGCCTCGTCGTCACCGCCGCCGGCACCACCACGGCCGCCGCCGCGATGGTCGGCGCCGCCACCCTCACCGTCCTCGCGGCCGCGTGGTGCGCCGCCGGCCTGGGCCTGCTCGCGCTGCTCGCGCAGCGCGCCGACCTCCCGGCCGCCTGCGTCGGCCTGCAGCGGACCGCGCGGACCTTCGCCATCGGCGACCTCGCGCTGCTCGCCGCCGTCGCCATCGTCCTCGCCACCGCCGGTGACCCGTCGCTGCGCGACCCCGGGGCGGCCGCCGCCGCGCTCGACACCGCGACCGTCGCCGGCGTCGACGCCGCGACGCTCGTCGCCTGCCTGCTCGTGCTCGCCGCGATCGCGCGCTCCGCGCTGCTGCCGCTGCACCGCTGGCTGCCCGCCACGCTCGCCGCACCGACCCCCGTCTCGGCCCTGCTGCACGCCGGGCTCGTCAACGCAGGCGGCATCCTGCTGGTGCGGCTCGCCCCGCTCGTCGACGCCTCCGCACTCGCCCTCGGCCTCGCCTTCGCGGCCGGTGCGGCCACCGCGGTCCACGGCACCGCCCTGATGCTCACCCGTCCCGACGTCAAGGGCGCCCTCGCGCACTCGACCGTCGGCCAGATGGGCTTCATGGTCCTCGCGTGCGCGCTCGGCGCCTACGCCGCCGCGCTCCTGCACCTCGTCGCGCACGGCATGTACAAGGCCACCCTGTTCCTCGGGTCGGGCTCCGTCGTGCACGCCGACAAGCGGCGGGCCGTCGCCGCCCGGCCCGGCCCACGCGGCGTGCGCTGGGCGCCGCCCGTCCAGCTCGCCGCCGCCGCCCTCGTCCCGGCGGTGGCGATCGCCGCCGCGTTCCTGACCTACGCCGCCGACCTGCTCGGCCACCCCGGCACGCTCGTCCTCGTCGCGTTCGCCTGGGCCACCGCCGCGCACGCCGCGCACGCCTGGCTCACGAGCACCCCCGGACGACCGCTGCTGGGCCTCGCCGCCGTCGCGGCGGCGTGCCTCGCCTACACCGGCCTGATCACGGGCGCCGACGCCCTGCTCGCGCCCGCGCTCCCGGACCCCGGCGCCACCGTCAGCGCCTGGTTCGCGCTGGTGCCCGCCGCCATCCTGGCCGCCGGCCTGCCGGTCCTGCGCTCCCGCCGCGGCGCGCAGCTGAGCGCCCGGCTGTACGTCCGCGCGCTCGAGGCCGGGCGCACCGCGCCCCGGCCGCGGCGCGACCCGGCGCTCGCCCGCCGCGCCCATGCGCCCGTCGTCACCCGGCCCCCGCGGGTCCGTGACGGCGCCCTCGACGACCGCAGCACCACCCACCACGACGCCCCCAGGAGCGTGCCCGCATGAGCTACACCGACACCGACCGGGTGCGCCTGCGCGCCCAGGTCTCCTCCGCCGCCACCGCGCTGCACGCCATCTGGCCGCTGCGCACCTTCATCGCCGTCAACCCGCTCGGCGGCCTCCAGCACGAGCCGTTCGAGCAGGCGGTCGCGCGCTCCCGGCGCCTGCTCGGGATCGACGGCCACCTGCCGCTCACCGACTACCGCGCCCACCACGACCGCGGTCGCATCACCAGCGCCGACCTCGACGCTGCGCTCCACCGGCGCCTGCCCGAGCTCGGCGGCCTCCCCGACCTCGAGCTCGACGGGACCACGGTGCCGGCCGTGCACGCCCTGCGCGCCGACCTCCTGCACGGCCGCGACGTGCCCGCCCCGCCCGTGCTCCCGCGCGGCGCCGGGGAATGGTGCGACCGGCTGCTGGGCACCGACATCGCCGCCGCCGTCGACGCGGAGGTCGCCAAGTGGCTCACCGCCTTCTGCGACTCCGGGCACGCCGCCTGGGCGATGCCCGGCCGCGAACGGGGCCTGTACGCCGCCTGGCGCGCGCTCGTGCCGCACGACGCGGCGCTCGACCGGCTCGGGCTGCGCGACGTGCTCGCCGCGCCCGCGGTGCGCGCCGAGGACGCCGTGCTCGCCGCCCTGACCGCGCTGCACGTGCCCGACGCCGAACGCCGCGCCGAGCTGCGCGGACAGCTCGCCCGGCTGCCCGGCTTCACCGGGCACGTGAAGTGGTGCGCCGAGCACCCCGACCAGGCACCGCACCCGGCCGACCTCGTCGAGCTGCTCGCCATCCGGCTCTCCTACGAGGCGCCGCTCGTCAGCGCCGCCACCGCCGGACTCCTCCCCGAGGGGACCGCCGGCCTGCGCGCACTGGTCGAGCAGGACCTCGCCCCGCACGCCGCCCCGGCACCCGTCGACCCGATCGGACGGCACGTCCGCGCCGCCCGCGTCGCCCGCGTGCTCGGCGCCCACGCGGCCACCGAGCAGGAGCTCGAGGCGTGCAGCGCGGTCCTCGAGCGGCTGCCCGCCGCGGACCGGCCGTGGGTCTGGCAGGACGCGTTCGAGTGGCACTACCGCGACGGCCTGCTCGCGCAGCTGGCACGCGCCCCCGACCCGGACCCGGCACCGTCCGGGCGGCCCGACGCGCAGGCCGTCTTCTGCATCGACGCGCGCTCGGAGGGCCTGCGCCGTCACCTCGGCGACCGCGGCGCCTACGAGACGTTCGGCTTCGCCGGCTTCTACCAGCTCGTGATCCGCTGGCGGCAGCTCGGCAGCGACCACGAGGCGCGGCTGTGCCCGGCCCCGGTCACGCCGACCAAGGCGATCACCGAGCGGCCCGTCACCGGCACCGAACGCGACGCCGCCCGAGCGATGGCCACCGCCGGGCACTACGACGCGCTCGACCACGCCTTCCACCGGGCCCGGCACGGGCTCGCCTCCCCGTTCGCGCTCGCCGAGGCGTCCGGCTGGCTCGCGGGCCCGCTCGCGGCCGCGCGCACCGCCGCCCCGGAACGGGTCGGGCGGCTGCGCGACCGGCTCGCCCGCCGGACCCGCGTCATCGCCGCCGACCCCACCGTCGCCACCCCCGACGAGCAGGAGGCGGCCGCGCTCGTCGCCGAGACCGAGCGGCAGGCGATCCGCGCCGCGCTCGGCCGTCCCGGCCTCCCGGAGGAGCGCTGCGAGGACCTGCGCCTGCAGGCCCTGCGCGGCGAGGCCCCCGACCTCGCCGCCCGCGCCGGACTGACCCCGCACGCCCACGCGCAGCGGCTCGCCGACGCCGCCCGGCTGGGCTTCGACCGCGACGAGCAGGTCCTCTGGGCCGAGTTCGCCCTGCGCTCGTTCGGGCTCGTGGACCGCTTCGCCCCCGTCGTCCTGCTGACCGGGCACGGCAGCCGGACCGAGAACAACGCCTACGAGGCCGCCCTGGACTGCGGCGCGTGCGGCGGGCAGCACGGCGGCCCCAACGCCCGCATCGCCGCCGCGCTGCTCAACCGCCTCAGCGTCCGCGTCGGCCTCGCCGAGCGCGGGATCCGCATCCCCGACGACACGGTCGTGATCGCCGGACACCACGACACCGCCACCGACCGCGTCGAGATCCTCGACCGTCACGCGATCCCCGCCGGGCACCGCGACGCGGTCGACCGGCTGCAGGCCGACCTCGACCGGGCCGGGGAGGCGCTCGCCGCCGAGCGCGCACGGCGGCTGCCCGGCCCCGACCATCCGCGCCGGCGGGCCCGCGACTGGGCGCAGATCCGGCCCGAGTGGGGGCTCGCCCGCCACGGCGCGTTCGTCATCGGACCGGGGGACATGGTCGCCGGCCTGGACCTCCAGACCCGGACGTTCCTGCACTCCTACGACTGGCGCGCCGACCCGGACGGCACCGCCCTGGAGACGATCCTCACGGCGCCCGGGCTCGTCGTGCAGTGGATCAACGCCCAGTACTACTTCTCCGCCGTCGACCCGGACGTCCTGGGGGCGGGGGACAAGGCGCTCCACAACGTCGTCGGGGACGTCGGCGTCCTCGAGGGACCCGGAGGGGACCTGCGGATCGGGCTGCCGTGGCAGTCGGTCGCCGTCGGCGACGAGCTCTACCACGAGCCGCTGCGCGCACTGTTCGTCGTGCAGGCCCCCCGCGCGCGCATCGACGAGCTGATTGCGCGCAACGACCTGCTGCAGCACTACGTCGACGGCGGCTGGATCGCGCTCGCGGCCCGCGAGTCCGCCGACGACCCGTTCCACCAGCGCACCCCGGGCGGGCCCTGGGTGCGCTGGACCCCTGCCACCCCCGTCCTCGAGGAGATCGCATGAGCACCCCCACCGCCCTGACGCCGATGACGAAGGTCGAGGTCGTCCTGCGCGGCGCCGACGTCCCGAGCGCCGTCGAGCTGCTGCGCGCCGCCGGCGCCACCGGCTACACGAGCATCAACGGCGTCTCCGGCTTCGGGCACGACGGCTACCACGGGGGCCGCCTGCTCTTCAACGACACCGACGCGCTCTCGCTGCTCATCGCGGTCATGCCCGACGACCGCGCGCACGCGGCGATCGCCGGACTGCGCGAGCTGTTCGAGGACCGCCCGGGCGTGCTGTTCGTCTCGCCCACCGCGGTCTGCCGCTCCGAGCACTTCACCGCGCCGGCCTGACCGGTCCGCGCCACCGACCACCGACCCTCCAGGAGGACCCTGCCGATGTCCCTCACCGACCGCCGGCTGCTCGTCACCGGCGTCGCCTCACCCGAGTCCATCGCCTACGCCGTCGCCGAGCGCGCCCTCGACGACGGGGCGCACGTCACCCTCACCGCGCCGCCGCGCGACCTCGACCGCTGCCGCGACCTCGCCCACACGCTGCCCGGGGACGTCGCGGTCGTCTGCGCGGACCTGACCTCGACCGAGGACCTCGACGCGCTGCAGCGCCGCCTGCGCGCCGACGGGGGGCCGCTGCACGGGGCCGTGCACGCCGTGGCCTACGCGCCCGCGGAAGCGCTCGACGGGCCGTTCGTCGAGGCCGGGCAGGCCGGGGTCGAGCTGGCGTTCCGCACGTCCGCCTGGTCCCTGGCCGGTCTCGCCCGCGCCGTCGCCCCGCTGTTCCCGGCCGGGGGCGGCTCGCTCGTCGGCATGACGTTCCACAGCGACGGCGCGTGGGCGACCTACAACTGGATGGGCGTGTGCAAGTCGGCGCTCGAGGCGACCAACCGCTACCTCGCCCGCGACCTCGGGACGGTCGGCGCGCGGGCCAACCTCGTCGCCGCCGGACCCTTGCACACGCGCGCCGCGGGCGGCATCCCCGGCTTCGACGCGCTCCTGGACGCCTGGGAGCGGCAGGCCCCGCTGCGCTGGGACGCCACCGACCCGGGGCCGGTCGCCGACGCCACCCTGTTCCTGCTCGACGACGCGTCCCGCGCCATCACCGGGGAGGTCCTGCACGTCGACGCCGGGTTCCACGCGATGGCGGGCGCGGTGCGGTCCGCCTGAGCGGCCCGCCGCCGGGGCGCGGCCGGTCGAGTCCGGCGCGCGCCTCAGCGGCGGCCGGCGAGCGCCCGCCGGGGCCGGGCGACCGGCGGCTCGGCGGCGGGCGGGGACGGCGGGTCCTGCGGGACGCGGCCGAGCAGCGGCCCGGTCGCGAACGTCGTGATCAGCGCGACCAGCACGAACACCGCGAACAGCCGCTCGTCGATCAGCCCGGCGTCGAGCCCGACCGTGAGGACGAGGATCTCGACCAGGCCCCGTGCGTTCATCAGGACGCCGACCGTCAGGGCGTCCGAGCGGGAGAGCCCCGCCCACGCCGCGGCCGCCGTGGCGGTCAGGAGCTTGGCGGCGACCGCCACCACGAGGACGAGCGCGAGCATCCCGAGACCGTCGGAGCCCAGGGTGGTGACGTCCAGGCGCAGCGCCGGAACCGCGAAGTACAGCGGCAGCAGCACGGCGAGCGCGACGACCGCCCGGCGCGAGCGCAAGTCCGCGGCCAGCTCCGCGCGCGGACCGGCCGGCAGCACGAGGCCGTACAGGAACGCACCCGCGACCGGATGCAGCCCCGTCACCTCGGTCACCGCGGCCGCGAGCCCGAGGCCCGCGACGAGCACGCCGAACCGCCCCGCCGGCGCCGACGCGGCGCGCAGCACGACCGGGGCGAGCACCCGGGCCAGCGCCACCACGACGAGCACCCCGGCGACCGCCGCGGCGACCGTTCCCGCCGGGCCGTCGCCGACCCCGCCGTCGCGCCCGCTCACCGTCACGGCGATCGCCAGCGCCGGCCACACCAGCGCCTCCTGCGCCGCGGCCGCGGCGAGCGCGACCCGGCCCGGCAGCCGGTCCCCGAGCCCGCGCGCGTCGACGATCCGGGCGAGGACCGGGAAGGCCGTCACCGCGATCGCGGTCCCGACGAACAGCGCGAACGCCGCCAGCGGCGGATCACCCGACACCTCGCCGTGGAGCGCGAGCGCGAGCGCCGCCCCGGCGGCGAACGGGAGCGCGAACGACGCGAGCGCGACGCTCGTGGCGGCCCGACGGTCGCGCCGCAGCGCCGTGAGATCCAGCGACGCGCCGACCGCCCCGAGGTACGCGACGACGCCGACGAGGCCCGCGGCCTTCATCACGTCGCGCGCGTCCTCGGTGAAGATCGCCGCCGACGGATCGCCCGGGGCCAGACCAAGCAGCGAGGCGCCGAGCACGAGCCCGGCGAGCACCTCGCCCATCACGCGGGGCTGCCCGAACCGCTCGAGCAGCCCGCCGAGCGCCCGGGCGACGACCACCACGAGCAGGCACGCGAGCACGATCCCGGCAAGGGCGTCCACGACCGGAGTACGGGCGCGGACGCGCCGCGGCGCGGCGATCGGGCGTGCCGGGACTCGCCGACCGGGCCGCGAGCGGTCGCCGCGCCCGTACACTGCCGCGATGCTCACGAGGGGTCGGGTCGTCGCACTGCTCACCGCCGCGCTGCTCGGCACGGGGGCGAGCGCCGGTCCCGCGACCGCGGTCGGCCCCGTCACGGACGCCGCGTTCGCGCCGGTCGACACCCCGGGCGCGCCGCTCACCGTCGACCCCGCCGCCGTCGAGCGCGCGCTCGCCTGCTCGCCCGGCGTGACGGGCGCGACCCGCACGCCGGTCCTGCTGCTCCAGGGGACCGGCGCGACCGCGAAGGACAACTGGTCGTGGACCTACCAGCCCGCGTTCGACGCGCTCGGCGTCCCGTGGTGCGCGCTGGACCTGCCCGAGCACGCCACCGCCGACATCCAGCAGGCGGGCG
The DNA here is from genome assembly GCF_003044185.1 of Paraconexibacter algicola. Taxonomy (GTDB): domain Bacteria; phylum Actinomycetota; class Thermoleophilia; order Solirubrobacterales; family Solirubrobacteraceae; genus Paraconexibacter; species Paraconexibacter algicola. Next base: position 506,717 of record NZ_PYYB01000001.1, on the reverse strand, counting down.
AGTACGTCGTCCACGCCCTGCGCACGATGGCGGCACGCGCCGGCCGGCGCGTGTCGATCGTCGGGCACTCCCAGGGCGGCATGGTCGGGCGCTGGGCGCTGCGCTGGTGGCCCGACACCCGCGCGCTCGTCGACGACCTCGTCGGCTTCGCGCCGTCCAACCACGGCACCACCCGCGCGGTCTGCAGCGCCGAGGACCCGTGCAGCCCGGCCGGCTGGCAGCAGCGCGACGAGTCCGACTTCATGCGCGCGCTGAACTCCCGGCAGGAGACCTTCGCGGGGATCTCGTACACGAGCATCTACACGCGCGTCGACGAGACCGTGCAGCCCAACCAGGACGCGGAGACCGGCTCGTCGTCCCTGCGCACCGGGGACGGGGCGCGCACGAACGTCGCCACCCAGGACATCTGCCCGGCCGCCGCCTACGAGCACCTGCTCATCGGCCTCGTCGACCCGGTCGCCTACGCGCTGGCGATCGACGCCCTCACCCACGACGGCCCGGCCGACCCGGCGCGGATCGACCGCGGCGTCTGCCTGCAGGTCCTGCACCCGGGCATCGACCCCGTGACCGCGCCCGCCGACGGTGCTGCCGCCGCGATCTCGTTCCAGAGCTACCGGGCGCGCACGGTCCCCGCCGAGCCCGCGCTCGCCTGCTACACCACCGCCTCCTGCCCGCGGTCCGCTCCCGCCGCAGCCTGCACGCCCGCCCGCCGCACGACCGTGACGCTCGCCCGGCTGGCCCGCGTGCGCGTGACGGTGAACGGCCGGCGGACCGCCGTCACGCGCACGCGCACCGGCCGGGTCCGCGTGCGGCTCGACCTGCGCCGCCGCGCCGGCACGACCGTCGTCGTCCGCGCCCGCGGCACCGACGCGCGTGGCCGCCGCGTCAGCGTCGTGCGGCGCGTCGTGGTCTGCGGCTGACCGGCGGACCGGCGCTCGCCGGGAACTCCGCAGGCGCGACCGGCGTTGCAGCAGGCATGAGTACCATCGACGCGGGCGCGTTCTCCGCGATCTACGAGCGCCACCACGACGCGATCCGCGGCTACCTGCGGGCGCGCGTCCGCGACGACGCCCTGGCGGACGACCTCACCGCCGAGACGTTCGCGCGCGCGTTCGCCTCCCACGACCGGTTCGTCGACCAGGGCCACGGCGAGCGGCCGTGGCTGTTCACCATCGCCACGAACCTGCTCCGCGACGAGCTGCGCGCCGGGACCCGGCGGCAGGCGCTCCTGGACCGGCTCCCGGCCGAGGGGCACACCGCGCCGCCCGAGCCGGCCGGCCCGGCCGACCCGCTCCTCGCCGGGGCGCTGCGCGACCTGCGCCGGGAGGAGCTCGAGGTCCTGCTGCTGAGCGCGTGGGCGGACCTCTCCTACGAGGAGATCGCCGCCGCGCTCGACGTGCCCGTCGGGACCGTGCGCTCGCGCCTGCACCGTGCGCGCCGCCACCTGCGCACCGCGCTCGCCGCGGGCATCGCGGCGGGCGTGGCGCTCGTCGCGGTCCTCGCGCTGCTGCCCACCCGGGACGGGCGGGGCCCGGGCGTGCCCGGCACGCCGCTCCGCGGGCCCGTGTCGGCCGCCGCCGCGTGCGCCGAGCCCGGGCCCGCCGGTCGGTGCCTGCGCGCCGTCGGACTGCTCGCCGGGCTGCAGACGCTGCCGGGCAGCGGCGACGTGCTCTACGAGCGGGGCAGCACGACGCTCGCGTCGTTCCTCGTCGGCGGCCCCCCGCGCGAGGACCGTGGCAACCAGATCCCGTTGGCGAGGGCGCGCAGGCCGTTCTCCGTGTCCCGATGGGTCGTCGAGGAGCGCTGGGTCGCCGCCGACGGCAGCGGGCGGTTCGCCGCCACGGGCGTCGGCCGCGTGCGGCTCGACTCGGCCCGCGACCGGGCGGCCTGGCGCGCGGCGGGCTCCCCGGATCTCGAGCGGCTGATCCCGCAGGTCCCGTCGCCGGACCCGGCCAGCTCCGCCTTCCCCGCGGGAGCGGCCGGGACCGCGCTGCTCGGCGCCAACGGCCTGAACGACGAGCTCGCGGGAGACGATCCGCTCCGCGGGCTCTCCGAGGACCCGACGGTCCTGGCCGGGCAGCTGCGCGAGAAGGCCTGGTCGGGCCGCGACGCCGGCGACGGCGGCTGCCCGTCGGCCGCCGCCCTGACCGACTGCCCGCCGGCCGTCCGCGACGAGGTCCGCCGGACCGCGAGCGGCTTCGCGATCACGCTGCTGGGCTACCCGGCGGCCGGGCCGCGGCTGCGGGCCGCGCTCGTCGAGGTCCTGCGCCGCACGCCGAGGACCCGCGGCCTGGGCCTGCGCCATCTGCCCGACGGGACGCGCGTCGCCGTGATCCGCCTCGACCGGGCCTGGGCGGCCGACGGGCTCGACGTCCTCGCGTTCGACCCCTCGACCGGGGCGCTGCGCGGCACCGGCACGACCGGCGAGGACGACACCCTGCGCTGGTTCGCCACGACGAACGACGTGCGGGCGCGCGTCCCCGCGGTCGGCCGGCGGCCGTAGCGCCGGGCGCTCCGGCGCGGCCCTGCGGACATCGCGCGGCCGTCCCTGGGACAGCTCGCGTGGCGAGGCCATGCGGTCGGCGGCGCGGCGTCGCGCCGCGGCGACGGGGCTCGTCGGAGGCGGTTCTGCGACGTCATGTCGAGGTCAGCCGAACGAAAACTCGGCCAGTGTTCATCGGCATTTGGGTGTGTTTCTCCAACTTGAGTTGCGTGTTCCGCCAAATGATGTGGTAGAAAACCCGCCGTCCCGGGGTTCCCGGGGTTCAAGGACAAGCGGCAGGACACGCCGCACGACGAAAAGGGGTTCCACCATGGCGGCACTGCCGCGTAGTCCCCGGCACATCAGTGCTGAGGGCTTCTTCAAGACCCGTGTGGCCGCACTCGCGGCCCTCGGGCTCCTCGCGCTTCCGGGCGCTGCGCTCGCCGACGGCTCCGCGGCCGTCCAGGGCGGGAAGCTGACGTTCAACGACACGAGCGCGGTCGGCGCCGCGCTGACCCTCGCAAAGGGTGGCGCGGCCAACGAGGTCATCATCCGCAACACCGCGGGCACCGGCATCCTGCCCGGCACGGCCGGCTGCGCGCCGACCGCCGGCGGTGTCGGCGACACCCTGCCCGGAACGGCCGCGCAGCGCCTGGTGTGCTCCGGTGTCACGGAGATCGAGCTCCTGCTCGGCACCGGCAACGACGACGTCGACCCGACGGCGGATGCGCCGGCGAACGACATCGACGTCCCGATCTCCGCGTTCGGCAACGACGGCAACGACACGATCCGTGGCGGCCTGGCGGCCGACGTCCTGCGGGGGCAGGGCGGGGCGGACACCCTGTTCGGCGACTCCGGTGCCGACGAGCTCCGGGGCGGCGCGCTCGACGACGTCCTCGCGGGCGGCGACGGCAACGACAGGCTCTTCGGCGAGGCCGGTGACGACGACCTCGACGGGGGAGAGGGCAACGACGAGTTCACCGGTGGCACCGGTGACGACGACGTGCTCGCCCCCACGGCGGCGTCCACGAACGGCAACGACACGTTCATCGAGGCTGTCGGCGACGGTCAGGACGAGTACATCGGCGGCGCCGGCGTCGACGAGGTCACCTACGAGGCCTACTCGATCCTCGACGGCGGCGTGACCATCAACGCCAACGGCAACCTCGCCAGCGGTCCTCAGAACGACCGTGTCGCGCGCGACATCGAGTCGCTGACCGGCGGTGGCGGGAACGACACCCTCGTCCCGAACGTGCTCGCGGCCGGCAACCTGCACTCCAACGGCCGCATCGACGGCCGCGGGGGCGAGGACACCGTCGACTTCTCTGCCCGCAACACGAGTGTCGCGGTGAGCCTCGACGACGTCGACAACGACGGCGGGGGCACGGGTCTCGCCACGCCGAGCCCGATCAACGAGCAGCTCGACGTCCGGTCGACGGTGGAGAACGTGCTGGGCAGCCAGCGCAGCGACACCATCACGGGTTCCGCCGCCGACAACGACCTGCGTGGCAACGACGGCGACGACGCGATCAGCGGACTCGGGGGCGACGACGACCTCTTCGGCAACGCCAACAACGACACGCTGAGCGGCGGGACCGGGAACGACGAGCTGGACGTCGACGGCAGCGGCGCGGCCAACGGCGCCGACTCCCTCGACGGTGGCGACGACCGGGACACCGTGAGCTACAGCTCGCGCGCGGCCGGCGCGATCGTCATCAACCAGGACGGAACGGCCAACGACGGCGCGATCGGCGAGCAGGACAACGTCCGTGCCAACGTCGAGGTCCTCACCACCTCCGCCAACGGCGGTGCGGACACGGTCACCGCCTCCGGGGTCGACAACCTCATCACCACGTTCGGCGGCATCGACGTCATCAGCGCCGGAGGCGGCGCCGACGAGGTCGACGCGGGTGAGGGGGATGACACCGTCGACGGCGGGGCCGGCAACGACCTGATCAACGGCTTCGGTGGCACCGACACGCTCGATGGCGGCACCGAGAACGACACGATCAACGGCGGCAACGACGGTGACGACATCGGCGGTGGCGCCGGCGACGACATCCTGCGTGGCAACGCCGGGAACGATCTCGTCGAGGGTGAGCTCGGCAACGACGTCATCGACGAGGAGGGCGGGGCGAACGGTGCCGACGACCTCTCCGGCGGCGACGGGACCGCCGACACCATCGACTACTCGGCGCGCCTGGGTGGCGTGACCGTCCACTTCTCGAACCTCGTCGGCAGCGACGGCGAGGCCGGGGAGGGTGACGACGTGGACGGCTCGTTCGAGAAGATCGAGACGGGCAGCGGGTTCGACCTCGTCGTGAGCGACGACGAGCCCGAGACGATCAACACGCGCGGCGGAGACGACGTCGTCCAGTCGGCGGGCGGTGTTGACATCATCAGCACGGCTGGCGGCGACGACGTCGTGAACGCAGGCGCGGGCGACGACGAGGTCACGGCCGGCGACGGCGCGGACACCGTCGACGGCGGGGTGGGGAACGACACGTTCTTCGCGAGCGACGCCACCAACTTCGGCGGCTCGAGCGACACGTACACCGGCGGTGCCGACGTGGACACCGTGTCCTACGCCGGTCGCGGTGACGGCATGCAGATCACCCTGGACGGCGACCCCAACGACGGCACGATCTTCGGGGACTTCCCGGAGAACGACAACGTCATCACGGAGAACGTGACGGGCGGTGCCGGTCCGGACTCCATCGTCGGCAGCTTGGGAGACAACACGCTGCTCGGTGGCGGCGGTGCCGACGACATCGACGGCGCCGAAGGCATGGACACCGTCGACGGCGAGGCCGGAGCGGACGTGCTCGACGGCGGCGAGGGTGAGGACACCGTCAAGGGTGGCGCCGGTCCGGACGACCTGCGCGTTCGCGACCTGACCGACGACACGCTCGACTGCGGGACCGGGAGCGACTCGGTCATCGCGGACCTGCTGCCGCTGGACGAGACGCCCGGCAACTGCGAGGTCGTGACGCGCAACGACGGCACCGGGCCCGTCGGGCCGACGGGTCCGGCCGGTCCGACGGGTGCGACCGGCGCGACCGGAGCCCCTGGCGCCCCCGGCGCCACCGGGCCTGCCGGGGCGAACGGCACGAACGGCACCAACGGGGCCGCGGGCCCGCAGGGGCCGGCCGGCACCAACGGCACCAACGGCACGCCGGGTCCGGCGGGTCCGGCGGGGGCCACCGGCGCGAAGGGCGACAAGGGCGAGAAGGGTGACCCCGGGTTCACCTCGTCGATCACGGTGCGGAGCACCCGGGCGGGGCGCACCATCTCGGTGCGGGTCGTCCGCCGCGGCCGCGTCGCGAAGAACGTGACCGTCTCGCTGCGGGTCGGCAAGACGACGCTGCGCAAGAAGACGAACGCGAAGGGCGTCGCGTCCTTCAAGGTCGCCAAGCGTGGCACGGTGACGGTCACCCGCATCTCCGCCTAGCCACGAACGGCAGGGGTACGGGGGCGCTCCTCGGAGCGCCCCCGTGGGGGGCCCGGAGATGCCGCCGGCGCCCTCCGCGCAAAGCGTCGTCGTACCCAGACGGCGCTTCGCGGGGAGGGGTCGGCGGAGATCGCCGGACCGATCGAGCGGAACCCCCGGTCGCGAAGCGCGACTCCGATTCTGCTCTCCCGAGTCCAGCGGGGCGCGGTCCTCGGACCGTGCCCCGTTGGCGCTTACGTGGCATTGTCCACCGGACGAGTTGACAATTGCGCGGACTGCACCACAACTCGTCGAACAACAGCAAGGGTCGCACTATGACCAGTACTTCTCATTGCGGTTCAATGAGCGCTCGCACGCGGGGAGCGTGGTCCAGGAGTGAGGGTGGGGATAGGTCAGGTGCGAGACGCGTCGCGTGCTGGAGGTCTGCAGGGTGACGAGCACATCGAGGTGCTCGGGTGGGTCAATCGCCAGCGCATGGCCGCTGGACGGGACCCGATCGACGCCCTGCCCCGCGGGCGCCCCTGCGATCCCGGTGGCTGTCCCGTGTCGCTGGGCGTCGGCGCCGGACCGATCGGGCCCGAGCTCGACCACCAGGGGCGGCGGTTGCCCGCTGCGGTCCGCCAGTTCCTCGCTGCGTTCGACCTCGGCCTGCTGCCGGAGTACGAGCAGGACGCAGGGCAGCCCTGGGATCCCGCCCCGTCGCAGGCGCGATCACGAAGCTGAACGGCGTTGTAGGCGCGTCGCCGTTCCTGAAATCCGCTGGCGCGGGGGCGCTGCAGGCTTCGCACCGCTTGGCGTGCGCGCGCTGCGTCAAATGTTGCGCGGGAGCCTTCGACGTTCGCGCGATCCTGTCAGCTCGCAGGTTCGATCTGCGACACCCGTGTGCTGACCATGGAGATCTCGACCGAACCGACACAGGCCCTGCCGGCGGCGTTCGTCGACGCGCTGGCCGCCGCCTGGGTCCAGGAGGGGCCGGCCGCTCGCCGTCGGCTCGTCGAGGCGATCGACGGTGCCCATCTGCTGCCCGACGACATGGTCCTGGTGAGCGGCTGGGCCGTCATCGCCACGAACCTCGCGGCGGCCGTCGGACAGGAGGACACCCAGCCGTACCGCGTCCTGCGCGCGTCGCGGGCGATGGGCCGCACGATCGCGCTCGCCGAGTCGGGGGAGATGGTCCTGGAGGAGGTCCTCCAGCAGTTCTGGGCACGGTTGAGCGACATCTACGCGGAGTGCGCCGAGCAGCACGGCGTGGGTCTGCTCCCCGCGATCAGAGGGACGCGGACGCTCGCCCTCGTCGCGGCCAGATCTTCGGCGCAGGCGCTCGAGGCGTTCCGCGAGCAACGCCTCGCGATGGCGGGGCGCCCGGCCGATCGACTGGTGCGGCGGCTGGTCGGGGAGCGGCGCGAGCCGCGTGCGGCCGAGCGCGCGGCCGCGGCGCTCGGGCTCGAGGCCGGGCCCCTGTGGGTCACCGTCGGTCGTCCGCCGGAGGGGGTCCAGCTCGGCGCCTCCGATGCGCGCGCACCACGACTCGTGCCGGCCGGGCCGCGCGCGCAGACGGTCCTCGCGGGGCGGCTGCTGGTGGTCTCGGGGGCCCGGCCCGCCGGTCACGGCGGGCTCATCTGTGCCACCGCCGCCGCGTCGGGGCCGACAGATCTGCCACGAGCCTTCGCGGAGGCGTCGCTCGTCCTCGAGGCGCTCCCGCCCGGCGTCGCGGCCGGCATCAGGGACAGCGTCGACGTCGCTCCGGCCGTCCTGCTGCGGCCGGGAAGTGCGACGGGATGGTTCCTGCGCGAGCGTCGGGGACGGTTGGACGACCTCGCGCCCGAGCTGCGCGAGGCCGCCGAGGCGTGGGCCGCCAGTGGCGGTGTCGCCAGCGGGGCTGCGGAGGCGCTCAACGCGAGCGAGACGACGGTGCGGCGACGCGTGACGCGTGTCGGGCAGCTTCTCGACCTCGACCTCGAGAGCCTGGGGGGCTTCTGTGCCCTGCGAACGCTCCTCGTCGCCTCGGCGACCTCGATGTCGTGAGCCGCGACGTGACCGATGACCTGGCCGTGGTGCGTGAGCGTCCAGGCGCCTTCGTGGAGCGCTACGTCGGCGTGTTGGAGCGGCTCGGAATGGTCCCGGTCCATCTGCCGGCGGACACGGCCCGGCTGATCCTGTCGCAGCATCAGCGCGCCATCCTCCGGACGATGGAGGTCGACGCGCCCAGTCCCGACGACGAGATGTCGCTCCGCGAGATCGGCGACGCGCTCGGGCGCGCCGATGTGCCTCTCGCTCTCGTCGCGGCGGGTGGCGCCGCGTTGCCCGGCGTGCTGCGCAGCGAGCTCACCGCACGCGGGATCCCCGTCCGGCGGAGCTCCGCCGACTACGTCGTCGAGACCGTGCGGCTCGCACGCGCGCTGCGGTGTCTGTTCGAAGGGTGGGAGCAGGGGGACGCGGTGCGCAAGGCCGCCGGTGGGAACGATCCCCTTCGTGCGCTGCTCGAGGATCTGCTCGCCGGTCGCGTGACGAGCGCCGGCGCGGCGACGCGTATCTCCCTCGCCGGGCTCCCGCAGGCCTCGTGGTACATCGGCCTCCTGGAGGCGACGGAGCGACCGGCCCGGCTGAGGCCCGAGGTGACGGCGGCACGCACGAGCTACCGCGGCAACGTCGCCTGGCTGGCGACCGTCGACGAGCCCTTCGAGGGACACGCGGAGCTGCTGGGTGGTGTCAGCGCGCGGGTGGCCTCGCGCGATCTGCCTCGCGCGGCGGTCCAGGCGACGCTGGCCTTCGCCGCCGCGAGGCGCACCGGCGTGACGCAGTCGTGGGGCGGTGTCGGTTTCGACGACGGCCTCGCCGAGCATCCGAGCCTCCTCGAGGCGGCGGCCGAGCGACTGCTCGCGCCGCTCGATCCGTCGTTGCGCGCCACGCTCGAGGCGTTCGCGCGCCGGTGGCCGCGCCGCGGTGCGGCAGCCGAGGATCTGGCGATCCACCGCAACACGTTCGCCCGCCGTCTGAGCACCATCGAGCGAGAGCTGCACGTCGATCTGTCCGACCCGGACGTCCTGGTCCAGCTCCACCTCGCGACGCAGCGCCGGAACCGCGACAAGCAGTAAGAATTCCGGACGGTGAACCGGCGGCGGGCCGCATGCGTCAGACTGTGCATGCGTGGTCGCTCCCGAGTTGCAGCTCTTCTTCCTCGACCAGCTGGCGTCGCTGGCGGCTGAGCTCGGCCGGACTCCGACACGGGCTGCGTGGGACGAGGCGCGCGACGCAGCCGCGCTGAGCTCGGCGACGCTCATCGCGTGCTATGGGGCGTGGTCGCTCGTCCTCCTCGCCGCCGGGCTGCAGCCGCCCCGCCGCGTGAAGTCCGCCCCGGTCGCCCGCCCGACGGGCCCGGCCGTCGACCCGGAGGTCGCCGCGCGCCGGGCGCGTGCGGCGACGCTGCACGAGCAAGGTGTCTCGTACGCGGAGATCGGCCGCACGCTCGGGGTCAGCCGGGCCACCGCGTACCGCGACGTGCAGGATCCGGAGCGCGTCGAGGCGCGTGCTGCGCGCGAGCGGCGCAAGGAGCCGTGCCCGGGCTGCGGCGGACCGAAGGTCGCAGAGGGTGCCGCCGTCTCGGCGGTCTGCTGGGACTGCGCCCATGCGCTGCGCCGCGGAAACGCACGCGCGCGGACGATCCAGGCGATGCAGGCGTGGGCCGCACGGCACGGTGAGCCGCCGACGTCGACCGACTGGTCCCCGGCCGCCCTGCGCCGGGCCGGCCGGGAGGCGGACGCCGACGCCGTCCAGCGAGAGGGCTGGCCGCCCGCGAGCTCGGTTCAGCGTCTGTTCGGCTCGTGGAACGCCGCGGTGGAGCTGGCCGGGTTCCGGCCGCGCGGGCCCGGGAGGCCCGCGACCTACCGTCGCCCCAGATGAGCCTGTAGTTTCACCAGAATCTCGTGTAGGTTTCCGTCGCGTGAGCGTCGGGATCGGGAGACATCTGCAGGCGGGGGAGGTCGTCGGCGCGTACCGGATCGAGCGCCTGGTCGGACTCGGCGGCATGTCGACCGTCTACGCCGCCCGTCAGGTCTCCCTCGATCGCCCGGTCGCGCTCAAGGTCATGGACCGCAGCCTGGCCTCGGACACCCAGTTCGTCCAGCGGTTCGAGCGTGAGGCGCGGACCGCCGCAGGACTCGAGCATCCGCACGTCGTCCCCGTCTACGACTTCGGATCGGCGGACGGGCACCTCTACATCGCGATGCAGCTGGTCGACGGTGGGACCGTCGGGGACCGCCTGCGCCAGGGGCCGCTCAGCGGCCGGGAAGCGCTCGAGCTGCTCCGCGCCGTCGGCAGCGCGCTCGCCGCGGCACACGACGCCGGACTCGTCCATCGCGACATCAAGCCCCAGAACGTGCTCCTCACGCGCGCCGGGTGGGCGTACCTCGCGGACTTCGGGGTCGTCAAGGGCGTCGCGGACGCGGGGCTCACCGCCACGGGAGCGTTCGTCGGGACGGCCGCCTACGCGAGCCCGGAGCAGATCAAGGCCGAGGACCTCACGGTGGCCTCGGACGTCTACTCCCTCGCCTGCCTCGCGTGTCAGCTGCTGACCGGCCAGGTGCCGTTCCCGCGTCCGACCGAGGCGGCCGTGCTCATGGCGCATCTCGCCGATCCCCCGCCGCGCCTTCCGGGGCTCGACGGCCCCGAGGGGCGACGGATCCAGGAGGTCCTCGATCGGGCTCTGGCGAAGGATCCGGTCGACCGCGAGACGGACGTCGAGCGGTTCGTCGCGGACATCCGCGACGCACTCGTCGGCCTGGGCTCCGAGCGGCTCGGGCTGGCGCCGATGTTCCCGTCGGCCCCGCTCCTGGAGAGCGCGACGCCGGTCGCCCCGGATCCTGATCCTGCACCCGCGATCGTGCCCGAGCCCGTCGCGGCGCCCGAGCGCGACGTCGAGCCCCCGCCGCCGGTCGTCGCCGTGCCCGCACCGCCCCGTGCCGCCGCGGCGGAGCGCGAGACGCCACCGAAGCCCAGGCGGGATCCCGAGCCGCGTGCCGCCCGTCAACGGCCCACGCTCCCGGCCGTCGACGCGCGGATCGTGGGAGGTCTCGCCGCCGTCCTGCTCTTCGTCGCCGGGTTCGCGCTCGCCCGGCCGGCCGGCCCTGCCGACACGGTGCCGGTCCGCCTCGGGGGCGGGCTGAGCTTCGGACCCGTCGACGCGGCCGCGCAGGTCCGGCGGACCGACTCCGGGGGCACCGTGCGGGTCGCCGGGACCACGCTGAGGGCGACCGTGCTGCCCAGCCGCGGGCCGCTGGCCGGTGCCGCCCCGGTCGACGGCGTGCCGCTGCGTGCCCCGCGCCCAGTCCGCCTCGGTGCCTTCGTCGCGATGCAGGATGGCGACCGCTTCGTCGTCCCGACCACGACCGGTGACGTCGAGCTGCGCTGCGACGGGACCGTCGCCTGTCTCCGTCTCGTCGCGACGCTGCGGGTCCGCGGCGCGACGTCCGTGCCGCTGGGGATCCCGCGCGCGCGGCTCGAGGCGGTTCGCGTCCAGGTCGACCGCCTGCGCGCTGCGGTCGGGACCGCCAAGGGGGTGCTGGAGGCGTCGCGGCGCGGCGCGACACAGGCCCGCGCCGCGCGCGAGCTCGTCGGCACGCTGCGGTCGGTCTCCGCGCGACTGCGTCCCCTGGCGGCGCAGGAGCGCCGCGAGGGCCGGTCCACGGCGCTGCGGAGCGTCGTGGCGAGCACTGACCGGGCGGCAGCGCGAGCCCGCGCGCTCGCCCGCGCCGCCGCGACCGCGGACCGCGGCAGGCACAGGAAGGCCGGGCGCGCGCTGTCCTCGGCGCTCCGAGCGCTGCGCGACCGCGTGGCGCGAGCCGGGCGCCTGGGATATCCGGTGAAGGAGGCGGGGCGGTGAGCCGTTCGGCGGTCCTCGGCGGAGCGCTCGCGCTGCTGGGCGCCGTGGGCGGGCTCGGGGTGGCGCAGGCGACCGCACCCGACGACGATCCGTGGCGCGACCTCGGGGCCACCGAGGTGGTTGCGGCCCCGGGTCCGGTGACGGTGCCCCCGGCCGGACTGCCCGCCGGGCGGATCGACGTCCGCGCGCTCGCACGACCCCGGCGGCCGAAGCGGAGCGTCGCGTCACCCGTCCAGCCGGCGAGGGGCACCCCGTCCCGCAGCGCGCCGGTGACGCCCGTGCAGCCGAGTCCGCCCGTCGTGCCGCGCCCGCCCGTGGTGGTGCCGCGTCCGGCGCCGCGGCCCGCACCCCCGAGCGACGGTCCCACCGGGGTCGACTGATGCGTCCGGCCCGCACGTGTGGGGCACTGGTCGCGCTGGTCGGGACGATCCTGCTCGTCGGCTTCGGCGTCGTCCAAGCGCAGACGCCGGCGCCCGGAGTCACGGTCACCGTGGGGACCGTGACGCGAACCACCGCCGCGCTGGACATCACCTTCGACGTCCCCGCAGGGTGGAAGTGGCTCGTGGAGTACAGCGCCCCTGCGGTTCGCGGGACGCGGACCGCCGAGCGGGTCGTCCCGTCGTCGGGGCACCGGACGACCACGACGCTGCGCGGGCTGGTCCCGCGCGCGAAGTACGCGGCCCGGATCTTCGTCCGTCCTCCCGACCAGGCGACCTATCCCGTCCTCCAGACGGTCACGTTCACGACGGCAGGAAGTGACGCGCCCGTGGTCCTCGACTTCCCGGCCATCGAGCTGGAGTACCGCAAGCCGCGGCCTGCGAAGGATCGCGACGTGATCCGGGCGCTCGTCCTGCGCGAGCTGGACGCCGTCGACGCGGGTACCCAGCTCGACGTGTTCTGCCGACCGGTCTGCGGGAACGGCTTCCGCTACGTGGAGCGGCGCGGGAACCGCAACTCTCGGCGGGAGCTCGCTCGACCGCCGATGCCGGTGCGAGCCGGTCAGCGCATCTACTTCGTCGTCAGCCGCCCCGGCAGCATCACCAAGAGCCAGAGCTATCGGCTCAAGCGGGGGCGCAGGAGCCTCGTGCTCGACGTGCCCCGACGGGTGATCCGCTGCTCGGACCCCGACAACGGCAACCGCCGGGTCCGCTGTCCGAGGCGACGGTAGCCGTCGCAACAGACCGGCTGGCGTTGCATCAATCCAAAGTGTAGATTGATGCCGTGTTCTCCAACCAGCTCCGCGCACCCCGCGTCGCCGTCGTCATCGCGGCCGGCATGCTCCCGCTCCTCGCCACTCCAGCCGCCGACGCCGCGCCGCGGACGGGCTCGCTGAAGCTGGAGATCCGCACCCCCTCCGGCGTGCCGGCCACCGCCACGCTCCGCGCCGGCGCTCGCCGCGTCGTCGCCGCGAAGGCCGACCGGGGCACCGTCCTCCGCCGGACCCTGAAGCTCCGCGCCGCGACCTACACGGTCGACGCCGCGGTCCTCCAGCACGACGGTCGCCTCTACGGTCCGGCGGCATCGCCCGCGCGCGTCCGGATCCGGGCCCGCCGTTCGGCGAAGCTGACGCTGCGCTACGTGCTGCTCCCGACCGCCAGCGCGCTCACGCCCTCGGAGATCTCGCCGACCACGCTGTCGTTCTCGTGGAGCGGTCCGGCCGGCGCGTCCTACGTCGTGCGCCGTGCCCCGGGCTTCGACGCACCCGCGACGCCGTCAGCGGGCACGGCGGTCGCCGTGGTCGGCAGCGCGGCCAGCGACACCGGCCTGACGCCCGGATCGCAGTACTCGTACAGCGTCTTCACCGTGACCGGGGGACGCACGCTCGGGCCGGCGACGCTGACCGTAGGAACCGCCCCGGCGCCGGGCAACGCCGTGCCGGCCTTCGTCGCCGCGACCGGGACCGAGATCCTCGAGAGCCGCGACCTCACCGCCGCGCGCGAGCTGTCCGACGGGGTCGGCGTCCAGCTCGCGGCCGGTGAGGCAGCGCCGACCATCGGCAGCCATCTCGTCGTCCCTGCGAAGGGCGCCATCGACCTGCCGTTCGTCGGGCGGGTCGCCGGCGTCGCGCAGGACGGCACCGTCAAGCTCGTCCCCGCGAGCCTTCCCGAGGCCTATGACTACGTGAACATCGACATCCCGGGGTTCGCTCAGGCAGCGGTGCCGGCGAAGCCCGCCTCCAGGGCCTCCGCGCGGGCGAAGAAGATGTCGTCGTGCAAGCTCGCCGCCGGTTCGGATCTGGGGATCGAGAGCAAGCTGGGCCTCGACGGCCGGTTCCGCTACGAGTTCGCCAAGCGGAAGATCCGGTTCACGAACGTCGAGGTGCCGGTCGGCGTGACGCTGGACGTGCGGGGAGTCGTCACCAGCGAGACCCGGGCCTACGCAGAGGTCAAGGCCTCCCTCGCCTGCTCGGCGGAGCTCGCGTCGATCAAGACCCAGATCTCCCCGCCCCCGGTGCCGCTCGCGATGACGTTCACGCCCAAGGTGCAGCTCGACGCCTCCGGATCGCTGAGGTACAGCGGCGGTGGGGTCAAGACGGCCACGGGCTTCGAGGTCTCGGGGCGGTTCCCAGGGGACGCCCGGGCCCGCCCGGTCCTCGAGCGCGAGTACCTGGCTCCCGAAGGCGCCGAGCTCTCCGGTTCGCTCCGAGCCCGTCTCGGCGGTGAGCTGCTGATCGGTCCGGGGGGCGCCGCCCCAGGAGCCTCGCTCGTCGCGGGCGTCAAGGGCTCGCTCTTCCCGCTGGACGCCACGGTGTCCCCGGTCTACCCCGTCGGGGATCCACGGGCCGCCAACTGCGTCAAGGTGGAGGCGAAGGGCAGCGGCGCCCTCGGGCTCAGCGCGGAGGCGACGCTCGGACCCTTCTCCGCAAGTGCGGACCTGACGCTGCTCGACGGCTCGTTCGAGTACTTCGAGCGCCCCTTCCCCCAGGACTGCGACAAGAAGCCCGCGCCGGCGACGCCGGCGGACCCGGGCACGTCGGTGCCGCCGCCTACCGGCGGTGGGGGCAGCCAGCTGCCGGACTGCGACTGCGGTCCGCCGCCCGGGTTCCGTCGCACGAGCGTGATCTGACGTCGTCCGGGGGTCGGGGGTGACCGAGATGCGCGAGCGCCGCGAGGACCCGGTCCGCGTGGCCCGTTCCACGCTGCGGCTCTCGGTCATTCCGGGGCCGCGACGTGATCCGGTCGACGTCGAGATCGACGCGCCCGCGACCGCGACCGTCGGTGCGGTCGCGGCGGCGCTGGCCGACCGGCTCGGCGTCGACGCGCCGGGGGGCCTCGACGTCCGGCGGCTCGGGGCGATCTCCGGCGTGACCACCGTCGCGGCCAGTGGCCTGCGGGACGGAGACATCGTCGCCCTGGGCCGCCTCGGTCGGGAGGTCGACGTCGCGGCGACCGCGGTCGAGCTGCGCATCGTCGGCGGATGTCGGGCCGGCGCGCGGATCGCCCTGCCCCCCGGGCGGACGACCATCGGCCGGGCGGAAGCCGCCGACGTGACCGTGCAGGATCCGGCGCTGTCTCGCGAGCACGTCGCGCTCGTGGTGGACCCCGGCGGAACGGTGGTCGTCAGCGACCTCGGCACGAGCAACGGCACGGCGGTCGACGGTCGGCCATTGCGCCCCGAGACCCCGGAGGTCCTGGAGCGTGGCGCGGTCGTCGAGGCGGGCCGCACGGTCTTCGCCGTGGTCGACGCGCCGCTGACCGTCCGTGTCGCCGCCTCCCGCGTCCCCGCCGCCGGGGCGGCCGGCGCCGTGCCCTTCAACCGGCCGCCCCGGATCCGCACGACCTACGCCCCCGGATCGGTGCGTCTGGACAGCCCGCCCATGCGCCAGCGGCGTCAGCAGATCCCCTGGTTCCTGATCGCCATGCCGATGGTCATCGGGATCGCGATCTACCTCATCACGCGTTCTCCGATCGCGATCGTGATGGCCTGCCTCACGCCCGTGCTGCTGCTCGCCAACGCGATCGCCGACCGGCGCTACGACGACTCCGAGCACGCGCAGGACGTCCGCGCGTGGGAGCACGACCTCGTCGAGCAACGGGAGCGGCTGGTGATCGACCACGCCCACGAGCGGGCCGCCCGGCGGCGGCTCGCACCGGACCTCGCCGAGCTGGAGGCGCGTGCGACGGGCCTCCAAGCCGAGCTCTGGGAGCGCAGGGCGACCGACCCCGATGCGATGGCACTGCGTCTCGGCACCGCGGACCAGCCGACCGAGGCGACCATCGAGCTCCCGCGGACCGGCGACATCGAGCTGCGGCAGGAGGCCCGCGACAGCCTCGAGCCGCTGATGACGGTCCCTGCCGTTCCGGTGATGGTCGACCTGCGCACGGTGGGCGCTGTCGGCGTCGTCGGCCCGGAGGCCGCGCGCCACGCCGCCGCCCGCGCGATGCTCGTGCAGGCCGCGACGCTGCGCAGCCCGCTCGACCTCGTCATCGTGGCCGGGATCTCCGAGGCGCTCGCCGAGCAGGAGACCTGGCTCTCGTGGCTGCCGCACGTCACCGCGCCCTCGACCCTGATCGACGGTGACCGCATCGCGATCGGACGGCAGGCGACCGACGAGCTCGTCCGCACGGTCATCGCGGTGCTCGCGGAACGACGCGCGGACGACCGTCCCCGCCAGACGGGGCGTACCGGCGTGCTGCTGGTGCTGGACGATGTCGTCGCACCCGACCGCAGCGTCGTGGCGTCCCTGCTCGAGGGCTGCGCCGAGCACGAGGTGCACGTGCTCTGGCTCGCCGGGCAGCGCGCCGACCTCCCCGGTGGGTGCGGCGCCATCGTCGAGCTCCACCCGGACCAGCCGGGGCGCGGCAGCGCGACCTGGGCGGCCAGCGGCGTCCACATCGCGGACATGACCGTCGACCAGCTGGAGCTCGAGACCGCGGACCGCATCGGGCGCAGCCTCGCCCCGCTGCGTGACGTGACCGCCGCCGGCGGCGGAGAGCTGCCCCGGCGCGTCTCGCTGCTCGAGCTGCTCGATCTCACGGACCTGCAGCCGGAGCCCATCATGGACCGCTGGGACGACCTCACCGGGGCAGGGCTCGCCGCGCCGCTCGGTGCCGGGCCGGACGGTCCCTGGGAGATCGATCTGCGCGACCAGGGTCCGCACGGACTCGTCGCCGGCACCACCGGCGCCGGCAAGAGCGAGCTGCTGCAGACGATGATCGCGTCGCTCGCGGCAGCGCACCCGCCGTCGCGCTTGTCGTTCCTCCTGATCGACTACAAGGGCGGCGCGGCGTTCAAGGACGTCGGACAGCTCCCGCACTGCGTCGGCCTCGTCACCGATCTCGACGAGCACGAGGTCCGACGGGCGCTCGTCTCGCTCGAGGCGGAGCTCAAGCGCCGTGAGCACCTGCTGGCCGCGGCCGGTGCCAAGGACCTGCTCGAGCTCGAGCGCCGCTCCGCCGACGCGCCGGCGCCACTCGTCATCGTCATCGACGAGTTCGCCACGCTCGCCAAGGAGGTCCCGGCGTTCGTGGCGGGCGTCGTGGACGTCGCCCAGCGAGGTCGCTCCCTCGGGGTGCACCTCGTCCTCGCCACCCAGCGCCCGAGCGGTGCGATCACGGCGAACATCCGCGCGAACACGACCCTGCGGATGGCGCTGCGCGTCGCGTCCACCGAGGACAGCGACGACGTCGTCGACGTCCCCGACGCGGCCCGGCTTCCGCGTTCCATCCCGGGACGCGTCCTGGTGCGGATCGGCCCCGGCGAGCTGACCGAGGTCCAGACCGCCTACGGCGGAGGCTGGACCCCGCGCCCCGGCGAGGACGACGGCTCGGTGCGCATCCGGTTGCGCTCCGACGACGTCGGCGCAAGCGCCCGGCCGGACGTGGACCAGGGGCCGACCGACCTGCAGCGGCTCGTCGCGACGATCGAGGAGGCGACAGCACTGGCCGGGGAGGTCGCGCCCCCGCGGCCGTGGCTGGCGCCCCTCCCGCCCGCGATCGCACGGGCCGACCTCGGGGACCTGGGTCCCGAACCGGACGGCGTGGCGACCCTCGGACTGGCCGACGAGCCTCGCCGCCAACGACAGACCGTCGCGCGCGTGGACCTCCGTGCCGTCGGCTCGTTCCTGGTCTATGGGGCGTCGGGCTCGGGGCGGTCGTCCACGCTGCGCCAGATCGCCGCGAGCCTCGCCGCGGACACCCCGGTCCGACGACTGCACCTGCACGCCATCGACGCGGGAGGAGGAGGGCTGCGGCAGCTCGCGGACCTGCCGCACACCTCCGCCGTCGTCGTGCCGGAGGACGTCGAGCGCGTCGAGCGCGTGCTGCAGCTGCTCGTCGAGACGCTGGAGGAGCGCCAGCGAGCGTTCGTCCAGGAGCACGCCAACGACCTCGACACGCTCCGCGAGCGGCGACCCGACGCGACCCTGCCCCGTCACGTCCTGCTGGTCGACGGCTGGACCGCGTTCGCCGAGGCGTTCCAGGACGTCGAGCGCGGGCGGCTCCTGGATCTCGTCGTCCGGCTCGTCGCCGACGGCCGGGGCGCAGGGATCCACCTCGTCATCTCCGGCGACCGCCGGGCATCGATCCCGACGCCGATCGCGGCCGCCGTCCCGCGGCGGCTCGTCCTGCGGATGGCCGCGGAGGACGACTATGCGCTGCTGGGGCTCGCCGCAGGCGTCGGTGGCCCGGACCTGCCCGCGGGGCGCGGATTCCTCGATCGGGACCTCGAGGTCCAGATCGCGCGGACCGCGGCGACGACCCTGGCGACGGAGGAGGACGCCGCGTTCCGCGCCTGGGCCGCGACCGTGGCCGACCGCGAGATCGAGCGTGCGCCGGCGATCGGGCGGATGCCGACCGTGGTGGACCTCGCACCGCTCGGGCCGGCCCAGGGTCGCCTGACGGCGACCCTGGGCGTGGAGGGCGAGCGTCTCTCGGCGATCGGCGTCAGCCTCGAGAGCGGCCACCTGCTGGTCGCGGGTCCGATGCGGACCGGGCGCTCGACGACGGTCGCGACGATCGCCCAGGGCCTGATCGACGACGTCGCGGAGGCCCATCTGCTGCTCCCGCGCCGGTCGTCGCTCGCCGGGATGCCCGGGTGGACGTCGCAGGTGCGTGGTGTGGCCGACTGCGCCGCGGCGCTCAAGGCGCTGCTGACGCGGGTGCCGGAGTTCCGCGACCCCGACGGTCCCGTCCTGCTCGTCGTGGTCGACGATGCGGTGGAGCTGGAGGACGTCCTGCGAGCCGACGACGATCTCGAGGCGCTCCTCGCCGCCGGGCGGGACGGGGCCGTCCGCGTGATCGCCGCCATCGAGTCCGCGCAGCTGCGGCACTACTCGCCATGGCTGAAGACCCTGCGTCGGCAGGGCTGCGCGGTGCACCTCGAGCCATCGGTCGACGACGGGGACGTCTTCGGGGTGACCTATCCGCGGTCGCTGCAGCGGGCGCCACGGCTTCCCGGTCGGGGTGTGCTCGTCGACGGCGGGCAGGTCGTTCCCGTGCAGGTGGCGCGACCCGACATTGCGTTGCGCCAAGATTCTGCATAGATTAAGTCGTCCGCGCGGGACGCGGTCAGCAACCCAAGGAGACACGCATGGCAAACATCAAGATCACGACGGAAGCGCTGGAGGCGGGTGCCGTGTCGTTCGACAACGCGGCCAACAAGATGGAGACCGCCATCGCCAAGGCCAAGAACGCCGTGGCCAGCCTCGACGGTGGATGGGACGGAACGGCATCCGAGGCGTTCAAGTCCCGCTTCCACACTCACCTGCGCGAGGCGCGGGAGGCCAAGGAGTTCTTCGAGCGGCTCGCCCTGGACCTTCGGAGCGCCCGCAACGAGTACGACCAGGCCGAGGACGAGGTCCGCGGGACCGTCGCCACCTGACCTCCTCCCGGTGCGGGGCCCGGCCGTCCCCCCGGTCGGGCCCCGCACCGGCAGGCCTCTGCACGCGCCATGACCCTGCAGGACACCCTTCCCGAGATCGACGGCTACGTCGTCGAGCGCGTCGTCTCGCGCGGCGCCGGCTCGACCGTCCTGCGGGCGCGTCACACCGCGCTCGGCCGCCGGGTCACGATCCGGCTCCACCTCCTCGCCGAAGGCGCGCAGGACGACGACCTGCTCCGGGTCGTCCGCGGGATCGCCGGGATCGAGCACCCGGGGCTCACGCCGGTGCTCGACGCCGGCTACCTGCCCGGGGGCCGGTTCTACGTGGTCACCGCAGCCGTCGACGCCGTGCCGCTCGCCGACAGCGCGGGCACGCTGACGGTCGGCGGTCTCGGACGGGTCCTGCTCGACGTCGCCCGGGGACTCGAGGCCGCACACGCCGTCGGCATCGTGCACGGCGAGGTCCGCCCGGCGAGCATCCTCGTCCACCGGCGCGGAGACGGCCTCCTCGCCGACCTCGGCGACTCGCGCCTCAGCGGCGCCACCCGGGTCGCGGACGACACCCTGCTCGAGCGCATGCGCCATCTCGCACCCGAGGCAATCGCCGGGCGCGCCGAGCCGCGCAGCGACGTCTTCGGCCTCGGCGGTCTCGCCCTCCTGGCCCTCGCCGACCAGGCGCCGTACGAGGGCGCCGACCACGGCGCCGTCGTGGTCCGTCGGTCGGCCCCCGTCGTCATCCCGGAGCTCGACGCCCCCTGGTGGCCCGGCGCCGAACGCGTCCTGGCCCGCGCGCTCGCCCTCGACCCCCAGGAGCGCTGGCCCAGCCCGACCGCGTTCGTCGAGGCGTTCCTCGCCGCGACCACCGACGGCAGCAGCACGCGCGTGCCGCTCGGCCGGACCGTGGCGCACCTGCCCGAGATCGGCAGCGTCACGCGAATCGACCGGGTCCTCGTCGCCTCGCCGGAAGCCCAGGACGCCACCCCGACGAACACGTGGCGCCGCATCGCACGAGCCGGCCTCATCACCGCGTCCGGGATGGCGGTCGTCGCGCTCGGGCTCGCCGGCGGACGGCTGCTCGCGCCCGAGCCGCGCCCCGTCGCCGAGATCGACGGCATCGCGGTGCCCGCGCTGCTCGACGCGGCACCAGCGACCTTCGCCGGGGCACGGGCAGCGATCACCGGGCGGCCCGAGGGCGCGGTGCCCGGGACGTCGACCGGTCTCGCCGTCTTCCCGTTTGGTCCGCCGCCCGACCCGCTGAACCGCGAGACCCTCGAGGGTCTCGGCATCGACCCGACCGACACCGCCACCGTGGTCGCCGCGGGCGGCACCGAGATCCTCCGATACACGGCGGCCGACGGCGTCGTCCTTGCGCGACCCGCGCGCGACCGGACCCTCGTCGCGCGGTGCGCCTCGGCCAGCCAGGCGATCTGCGCCCGCACGATCACGACCGCCGCGCTCGACGGCGCCGTGCCACCACGGCTGCCGACCGCGCTGGTGCGCGGGATCCAGACGGTATTCGAGGATCTCGGCGAGCAGCGCTCGGAGCCCGTCGGCGGCCTCCAGGCGCGGCGGCTCGAGGAGCGCATCCAGGGCGGCCGCGACCTGGCGGAGACCTACCGCGCCGCCCGCAACGCGCTGGCGGAGCTCGGCCCGATCGCCGCGGTGGCCACCGACGGGGTACAGCGACGGCTGAGCAGCGCCGCGACCCGCTGGGACCGGTACTCGGTCGCCCTGCGGCAGCGAGCGCCGACGCGTCGCCTCCGTCGCGAGGCGCTCCGGGCCGACGCCGATCTGCGAGAGAGCGTCCGCCGCCTGCGGCGCCTCGGGTTCCGGGTGGGTCGATGAGGCGTCCCTCCCTGCGACTGCCCGTCTCCAAGTATCGCCGCATCGCGACCATCGCCGCGACGGTCCTGGGGCTGCTGCTGCTCGGCGGCGCCGTCGGCATCCTCACCGCGCCCGGGGACCCGGAGATCCCGGCGGCCGGCGTGGTGCGCGCGGTCCCCCCACCGAGCGTCGAGCCCTACATCGAGCTTCCCGCGATCCGCGGGGTGCGCCGCTAGGCGCACACGTCCGTCAGACCACCACGAGAACCACACAGGAGCACGCACATGGCACACATCAAGGTGACCCCCGAGATCCTCGGCAACGGCTCGACCTTCTTCCGCAACGCCGCCCAGTTCGTCGACGAGGCCAAGCAGGACGCCGTGCGCGCCGTCGGCAACCTCGACGGCATGTGGGACGGCACCGCCTCGGACGGGTTCAAGAGCCGCTTCAACCAGCACGTCAAGGAGGTGGAGGAGGCACGGCAGTTCTTCGAGCAGATCTCGGTGGACCTGAAGCAGGCCCAGCAGCGCTACGCCTCGGCCGAGAGCACGGTCCGCTCGATCGTCTCCTCGTAGCGGCGTGGCGTGCGGCGCCCGCCGCGCCCTACCCCACCGTCACGGCCAGCCGGTCGCCGGCGCGCAGGACGGTCTGCGGGAGCAGCACCGCGACCTGCCGGCCGTCGCGCACGGTCCGGGCGGTGACGGCCGGACCCGGGGCGCGCGCGCCGGCGCGACGGACGCGCACCCGGGCTACCACGCGGCCCGTCCGGGCGGTCACGAGGTCCAGCCGCCGGACGGTCAGCGCGCCCGAGCGCACGTGCAGCTCGTCGATCTGCGTGCCCGACCGCCGCACCTGCGCGAAGGTGCCCCACGCCTCGCCCGCGGTGAAGAAGGAGCGGTGGTCGCCCGGGCGCCACGCCGGGTCGAAGCCCAGGCGGCCCTCGGCGATGTCCACCGTGGACCCCTGCAGCGCGGTGAGCAGCGACCAGCTCGACATCGTGCGCCCGTACCACTGGCCGCACTCGCCGTCGGCGAACGGGTTGCCGGTGCCGTCCCCGGTGCCGCAGTTGCCGAGGAACACGTCGGTGCGCAGGCGACCGTCCGCGCGATCGGCGGACGCGCGCACGATCCGCAAGCCCTCACCGAGCAGGCCCTGCTGGATCATCGTCGCGGCGGTCGAGAACTCGAAGCTGTTCCAGGTCTCGTCGGTGTAGCGCGGCGGGTTCGGTGGGCGGTTGCCGCGCGGCCAGGTCATGAGCAGCAGGCCCGCCTCCTCGGGGGCGGTGTAGACCCGCCACTCGCGCTGCGCGCCGAACGGGCTGTCGCCGAGGAAGTCCTCCCGGAAGTTGTGGCGGTAGAGCGCGCGCAGCGACGCGCGCATCCGCGAGCGGTCGTACAGCTCGCCGAGGCCGAGCATCGACGACCACCACTGGCCGAGCAGCATGTCGTCGATCGCTCCGTCCCCGTAGGCGACCGAGTTCGGCACCCCCGCCTCGGGCTTCTCGCTGTGGTACTCGCCGTTGAACAGCAGCGCGTCCTGGGCCGGCCCGCCGGCCCGGGCGATCCGCGCGTAGCGGGTGGCGCGCGCCTCGTCGCCCGTGAGCGTCGCCATCCGCGCGGTCGCGCGGAGTGCGGCGAGGTACAGGGTCCCCAGCCAGGAGCCGGTGCCCGTCTCGGTCGTGTCGAGCGTCGTCGGCTGCGGGCCGGTGAGCAGGCCGTCCATGTCCGGGTCGTGGTTGCGCACGACGTACTCCATCGCCGACGCGATCGTGCCCCAGCGCGCGCGCAGCCAGGCGAGGTCGCCGCTGTCCTGCACGTAGCGGTAGGCGCTGAGCAGGACGCCGGTCTGCCCGTCCATCGAGAACGTCGGCACCGTGTACCGGTAGGGGATGAGCCCCTCGGGGGAGGTTGCGTCGAGCCACTGCGACACCCACATCCGACCGATCTGCGGCCACAGTCGCGGCCCGGACTGCGCGTAGTGCCAGACGTGCGTGGGCATCCCGGTGCAGCAGCCGAACCCCTCCCAGCCGCCGAAGAACCCGTTGCGCGCCCAGAACACGGTCGGGGAGCGCAGGACCGAGATCGGGGCGGTCACCCGGTCGAGCACGTACTGCGGGATGTTCGTGTCGTGCATCGCGGCGTGGAACGCGCGGGTGCGCCGCTCGAGGTCCTCGCGCTCGCGGAGCACCTCCGCATGCACGTCGAACGCGTCGCGCCAGCGGGTCGTGTACGCCTGGCCCTGCCCGCCGAACTCGCGCAGCGGCCCGGTCGGGACGTACCAGCTGAACACGACCGGGAACCGCACCGTCTCGCCGGGCGCCAGCTCGACGGTCGCGCTGAGCGCCCCGTCGACGGTCCGGCCGGGGGCGGGGCTGCGCGCCGTCCGCGGTCCGCGGACGGTCCCGTCATCGCGGAAGTCGTGCAGCAGCGCGGCGCTCGTGGCCCACGACGCGGTGCCGCTCGCCCGCGGGTGCAGGAGCGAGAGCGCGAGGCTGCCGTTGCAGCGCACGCCCAGGTCGACGATCCGCCCGGCCCGGCAGCCGCGCATGCGCAGCGTCGCGCCGTCGGCGTCCTCCGCGAGCTCGGTCACGTTCGCCCCGTAGGCCGGGGAGGAGCGCCGCTGCGGCCCGGTGACCTCCCCGCGGCCGTCGAGCCCGACCGCGTTCTGCTGCGTCGCGAGCAGCGACACCTCCACCGGCTCGCTGCCGGGGTTGCGGACGGTGACCGTCGTCAGCGCGGTCGGGTAGGACGAGGCGGCGATGTCGCCCGGGATGGTCGGGCTCGTGACCTCCTCCCGGACCTCCACGGGCAGCTGCTCGTCGATGAACCGGTAGCGCGCCAGCGGATACTCGCCCTGGAAGCTGAGCGAGCGCATTGGCGCGAACGCCCCCTCCGGCGTGGTCTGCAGCGCCCGCACGGTCGCGGTGCCGCCACGGGGGCGCGCGCGGACCGCGAGGAAGCTGTTGGGGACCATCGCCTCCCGGCGGCCGGGGAAGATCGACGTGAGCTCGCCGTCGATGTTGAAGATCCACGACTGGTTGCGGGTCCCGTCGCCGAACAGCACGACGCCGCCCGAGCCGATCGCCCCGACCGGGAACGCGATCGCCGACAAACGGTCGCCCGCGTAGGTGACGGTCCGGCCGCGGGCGCGCAGCTCCAGCACGCGGCGCAGCAGCCCGACGTTGCCCTCCGACTCGGTGCCGTCGGTCGCCACCGCGGTGACGCGGTAGAACCGCTCGGCGTCCCGTGGCGCGCCGGGGTCCTCCACCCGGCCGGCGCGCACGAGGCCGCCCCGCAGCGCCGTGAACGGGCCGGTCCGTCGCGACGCGTGCTCGACGCGGTAGCCCGCGATCCCCGGCTCGGTCAGGGGCGTCCACGTGACGACGGCGCGGCCGCGCACGCGACGGGCGCGCAGGTCGCGCGGCATCGCGGGGACGTTCGCGCGCACGTCGTCGATCGCCACGAGGTCCCACGGGCCGGTCTCGCGGTCGACGACGCGCAGGAAGACCGTGCGGCCGATCCAGCGCGACAGGTCGAGCTGGCGGTAGCCGAGCACCTCGGTCGGCCCGCCGGTGGTGCGCGCGATCTCGGTGCCATCGTCGAGGTGCGCGCTGACGTAGGCGTCCCGGTCGGTGCCGCCGGCGGCCAGGAGGGAGACCACCGGGCGCTCGAGCGTGAAACGCGGGGACTCGAGCGTCGCGGTGCTCGCGCTCGGACCGGGCCCGAGCAGGCCGACGAGGTCCATGCCGCGCAGGTTGTCGGGAATGCGGTCGTAGACGGCGTCCAGCGGCGTGCGGCCCTCGGTGGTGAGGTTGAACCGTCCCTCGCGGTTCGCCGGGATCCCCCGGTGCAGGCGCTGTCTCGGTCGGTCGTCGACGAGCGGGCCGGTCGGGACGCCCGCGATGAGCCGCCAGCCCTCGGTGGTCCCGTCCTCGAAGCTCCAGTGCACCGGTGCGGCGCTCGCGGTGCCGGCGGCGAGGCCCAGGGTCGCGAGGGCGGCGAGGGCGATCGTCCGTCCGACGCGCAGCGGACCGGGAACCGGGGTGGTACACATGGAGCGAGAACGTACCATCGGTACCATCCGGGCTGTCAATGCTCCCGGATCCGATCGCCGCGCTGCTCGCGACCGCCGCCGAACCGCTCGATGCGACCGCCGACCGCATCCTCGACGCGGCCGTGCTGGAGGCCGCCGCCGTCGGGCTCCAGCGGATGCGCGTCGAGGACGTCGTGCGCCGCAGCGGCCTCGGCCGCATGACCGTCTACCGCCGCTTCGCGCGTCGCGACGACCTCGTCCGCGCCCTGGTCGCGCGCGAGACACAGCGGTTCCTCGCCGCCACCGCCGCCGCGATCGAGGCGGCTCCACGGCCCGAGGAGGAGGGGGTGGAGGCGTTCCTCGCCGGGGTGCGCTTCAGTCGCACCCACCCGATGCTGCGACGTCTCGCCGAGACCGGTCCCGGGGCGGCCATGGACGCCCTGGCCGCCGACGACGGGGCGATGCTCCGCATGGGCGCGGGGTTCATCGCCCAGCGCATGCTGGCCGGCAGCCCCGACGCGTCACCGCGGGAGGTCGGCTGGGTCGCCGACCTCCTCGCCCGGCTGTACGTCACCTACGTCGCCGTGCCGCCGACCGACCCCGACCCCGCCGACGAGGACCAGCTGCGCGCCTACGCGAGGACCGTCCTGGTCCCGCTCGTCGAGGGCGTCGTGCGGCCCCGCCCCCGCTGACCGCGGTCAGGCCACGCCCGGGAGGGCGGCGCGCACCGTGTCCAGCGCGGCCGGGGGATCGTCGGTCCGCCACGCGAGGTCGATGCGCATCGGCGGCGGCTCCGGGTCCAGCGGCCGGGTCGCGATCGACGCGGGCAGGCTCGCCGCCTGGCTCGCCGCGATCACCCCGATCCCCGGTCCCTGCGCGATCCGTGCCCACACCGCGCTGCCCGCCGCCGAGGTGTCCAGCCGCGGCTCGACGCCCGCCGCGGCGAACGCGGCGCGGACCGCGTCGTGGTACCCGGGTGCGGTCTCGCGCGGCCACACGTGCACCGGTCGCGGCGCGAGCGCCGTGACCGCCACGCGCGCGTGCTCGGCCAGCGGGTCGTCCGCCGCGACGGCGACGCACAGCGCCACCGCGGCGACCGGCGTGCCGGTGAGCTCCGGTCCCAGCTCCTGGTAGGGGAGCAGTGCGAGGTCGACCTCGCCGCGCAGCAGCGCGCCCGGCAGGTCCCGCGCGAGCAGCTCGAGCGCCAGCAGGCGCGTGCCCGGGGCGACGGTGGCGAGGTGCGCGGTGATCGCGGGCACGAGGTCCGCCGCGGTCGTCAGCGTGTGCCCGAGCCGCAGCACCGCGCCCTCGCCGGCGGCGGCCTGCACCGTGCGCTCCACCGCGCGCTCGGCCGCCACGAGGACCCGGCGCGCCTCGACGAGCAGCGTGCGCCCGGCCGCGGTCGGCACCGCGCCGCGGTTGCTGCGCTCCAGCAGCGCGACCCCGAGCAGGTCCTCGAGCTGGCGCAGCTGCTGGCTGAGCGCCTGCTGGCTGATGTGCTGCTCGGCGGCCGCCCGGGACATGCTCCCGGCGGTCGCCACGGCGACGAAGGAGCGCAGCAGGCGCAGCTCGGGAACCGGGGTCACGGCGCAAGCCTGCCACAACCGGGCCTTGTGGCCGGGCAAGCGATCGGTGTTTCCGGATCGCGCACCGCGCGCCTACCGTCGAACGCGTCCACCAGCCACCACCCGGGAGCCTCCGTGTCCGCCTCCATCGACGTCCTGAACCCCGCCCGTCCCAAGCGCGTCCTGCTCGTCGCCTCCAACCCCGCCGTGTCCCCGGTCACCGGGTGGCCGGTCGGCTTCTGGTGGGCGGAGCTCGTCCACCCCTGGTGGGCGTTCACCGAGCGCGGCTACGAGGTCACGATCGCCTCGCCCGACGGCGGGCCGCTGACCGCCGACAGCTGGAGCGACCCGCGCGACGAGTCCGGCTACTCCGCCCACGACCTCCTGTCGCTCGGGTTCATCAGCAGCCCCGAGCACGCCGCGCTCGTGCAGGACACGCCCGCGCTCGCGGACGTCGACCTCGACGCCCACGACGCGATCATGCTCGTCGGCGGCCAGGCGCCGATGGTCACGTTCGTCGACGACGAGCGTGTCCACACGGCGCTCGCCGCGTTCCACGACAGCGGCCGGGCCGCCGCCGCGATCTGCCACGCCACCTGCGTGCTGCTGAAGGCCCGTTCGGCCACCGGGGAGCTGCTCGTCGCCGGTCGCACCTGGACCGGCTTCGCCAACAGCGAGGAGGACTTCGCCGACGAGTACGTCGGGCAGCGGATCCAGCCGTTCCGCATCGAGGACGAGGGCCGCGCGCTGCCCGGCACGAACATGATCGTCGCCTCGCGCTTCAAGAGCCACGCGATCCGTGACGGCAACCTCATCACCGGCCAGCAGCAGTACTCGGGTGCGGCCGCCGCCCAGCTCGTGATCGAGGCGCTCGGTGTCTGAGGCGACGCTGCGGATCGACGTCCTCGGGCGCGGCACGGTCGGCGCCGGGCTCGCCGCGCGCTGGGAGGCCGCCGGGCACGACGTGCGCCTCCTGGGCCGCGCCGACGCGGTCCGTGGGGACGCCGACGCGGTCCTCGTCGCGGTGCCCGCCGCGGCGGCGGTCGCCGCGGTCGCCGACCGGGCCGCGCAGCTCGCCGGCCGGACGGTGGTCGACGCGACCAACGACGTGTCGGGCGCGATCCCCGACCTGGCCGGCGCGATCGCCGCTGCGGCACCGGACGCGCACGTCACGAAGGCGTTCAACACCGTCTTCGCGCGGCTCTACGACGCGATCGCCGCGCACCCCGGGCGGGCCGACATGGCCTGGTGCGGGGACGACCCGCAGGCCCGCGCGACCACCGAGCGGCTCGTGCGCGACGCGGGCTTCCGGCCCGTCGACTGCGGCCCGCTCGCCGCCGCCCCCGACCTCGAGGGGTTCGCGCGGCTCGTCATCCGCACCGCGTACGCGGTCGGGCGGGGCCCGTTCGCGTACCGCTTCGACGCCCCGGCGGTCCTGCCGGAGTCGGGGGCGGCGTGAGCGCCACCGGCACGCTCCTGGGCGGCCGCGTCGACGGTCACCGGCCCGCGACGGCGCTGGAGCTGTTCTTCGACCTGTGCTTCGTCGTCGCGGTCGCGCAGGTCGCCGCCGTGCTGCACGGCGACCCGACCGTCGAGGGGGCGGCGACCGCGGCCGGGCTGTTCGTCGGCATCTGGTGGGCGTGGATGGCGGTCACCTGGCACGCCGCGGCGGGGGACCGCGACGACGCCGCCTACCGCGTCGGGATCCTCACGGCGATGCTCGCCGTGCTCGCCGTCGCGGTCGGCGTGCCCGACGCGGCGGCGGGGGACGCGACGCTCTACGCGCTCGCGGCCGGCGCCCTGCGCGTGCCGCTCGTGGCGCTGTGGCTGGCCCTGCGCCGCCGCGCGACGTCCCCGGGACTGCACGCCTTCACCGGGCGCTACGCGGCGGGCAGCGCCTGGGGCGCGGTCCTCTGGGCGGGCTCGGCGCTCGCGGACGGCACGCTCCAGCACCTGCTCTGGGCGCTGGCGCTCGCGGGGGAGATCGCGGCCCCGTACCTCGCGGCCGCCGTCGCCGACCGGGCCTTCTACCACCCGGGGCACATCGTCGAGCGGTACGGCCTCTTCACGATCATCGTGCTCGGCGAGTCGATCCTCGCCGTCGTCGTCGGCCTCGACGCGGTCGACCTCGGGGTCGAGGCGGCCGCGGCCGCCGTGCTCGGGTTCGCCGGGGCCGCCGCGCTGTGGTGGCTCTACTTCGATCACGCCGGGGCCGGGGGCCTGGGACGCAGCCGGCAGGCCGGCTTCCTCTGGGGCTACGGGCACCTGGCGATCTGGTCGGGCGTCGCCGCGTTCGGGGTCGGCGTGCACCTGGCGATCGAGCAGGCCGGGGCGACCGGCGCGCTCGTCGCCGCCGCCCCCGGACCGGCCGGCCCCGGGGCGGGGGAGCTGCCGCTGCAGCCACTGTTCCTCGGCCCGGCCCTGGCCCTCGCGGCGCTGGCGGCGATCGCCGCCTCCTCCCGGATCGCGGGCGCGGAGCGGTCGGTGCGCGTCCGCGCGGCCGGCGCGGTCGTGCTCGGCGCCGGCGGCCTCGCCGCGTCCGCGTTCGCGCCGGTGGTCGCGACCGCCGCGGTGGTCGCGGTGCTCGCCGCGGTCGTCGTCACGGAGCGGCTCGCCCGGCCGGCGGGTGCCGGCGGCTGACTGGCGCCGCCGGCGCCCGGGCGGATACGGTCGCACCATGGCCGTCGATCCCACCGGAGCCCAGATCTCCGCCCTCGCGAAGTCCACGCACGCCGGACCCGTGCAGATGATCAACCTGCTGCAGTTCGCGCCCGACGGCGGGCGCGCCGGGTACGGGCGCTACGCCGAGGCGGTGCAGCCCCACCTGGAGCGGGTCGGCGCGCGCGTCGTCGCGATGAGCGAGGTCGAGCTGCTGGTCATCGGCGACGACGAGCGGCCGTGGTGGGACGCGATCCTCACGGTCGAGTACCCGTCGATCGCCGCCTTCCTGCAGATGGTCGGGGACCCCGGGTACCAGGCGATCACGCACCTGCGCACGACCGCGCTGACGCGAGCGGAGCTCGTCGCGACCGCGCCGTCGGCCCTGGGCTGACGCCGCGGGGACCTGCCTCCTACGGGCGCTGCCCGCGTCGCTCGCGGACCGCCGCCGGCACGAGCCACAGCGCCACCGGCAGGCCCACCGCCGCGCCCACGAGCGTCCCCGCCAGCGGCTCCGCGACGAACGCGCCCACGCCGAGCCCGGTGACGACGCAGTAGAGGTACGCGCCGACCGACGCGCGACCCGCGTCGCCCGGGTCGCCGGTCCGGCGTTCGGTGTCGGATCGCTCGCCCACCTCCCGGGACGCTAGCCGTCCCCGCGCCCGCGCGCGAGCCTCGGCGGTCCGGCCACGTGAGACCGGGGTGAGACGGACCGGCCCCGGTCCCGCGCGAAGATCCGCGGCGATGCCCCGTCACCGCCCCGCCCTGCTCCTGGCCGCGCTCGCCGCCGCCCTCCTGGTCGTCCCCGCGACCACCGGCACCGCCGCCACGAGGACCCCGACCGCCCCGAAGATCAAGACCCGCAACGCGAAGGTCCAGATCGACGTCCGCGGCTACCTCGAGATCCGCCGCCTGCACGACACCACCAGCGACTGCTTCCCCGGCGAGTCCTGGACGCAGGTCAACCGCTACGACTACGCCACCGGCGGCTTCCGCAACATCAACCTCAAGCGCGTCACCGGCGAGGGCTTCGACCCGGTCGTCACCTCCACGCCGTCCGCCCCCGCCGGCACCGCGAAGGTCGAGGGGAAGATCCTCGGCTACCGCACCACGAACTACTGCACCGGCACGAAGGCCGAGGTCAAGCCCGAGCCGACCTGCGCCCCGGTCCGCCGCGGCAGGACGCGGATCTCGCTGCTGGAGACGACCCCGTCGTCCTCCACGGACGACGACGAGCTCACGCCGCTCAGCTCGGGCAACCGCCTGCAGGTCGCGGTCTTCATGACCGGCAGCGGCCTCGACGACCCTGACTGCGTCGGCGGCGGCCCCGAGAGCCTCACCGGCGACGCGCTCCCCACGAGCATCGCGACCACGGCGATCGCCCCCGGCAACACGACCGCGCTCCCCGCCGGCATCACGACGCTGAAGCTCTTCGGCATCCGCCGCGGCCAGACGATCCGGCGCACCGCGATCGTCACGGGGCCGTGCACGCGCGCCGAGGTCGACGTCGTCACCGGCGCGGGCGGCTCGCCGTCGCCCGCGCGGCTCAACGCCGACGGGGACTGCCAGGTCGCCGGCAAGCTCTCGTACACGATCCGGCCGCGCCCGGTGAAGAAGTAGGCCGGGGCCCGGGCGGCCCGGCTAGGCTCGCCCGATGCACCGGTTCCCGTGGGTCCGCGCCGTCCGGTGGCGCGGGGCCCTCCCCGTCCTGATCGCGGCCTGCGCGCTGCCCGCCACGACCGCGACGGCGGCGCCCACCGCGCCGCCCTGCGGCACGCCCGTGGCGGCGCACGAGCCACCGTGCAACCCGCACCTGGCCGACTCGGGCTGGGGCGCGTCGCACCGCGGCTCCTACGCCTCCGGCGCCTCGCCGTACCCCGGCCCGCGGCCCGCCGACCAGGTCCGCTGGCAGCACGTCCAGCTGCCCCGGTCGATCACCCAGGTGCCGGTCGTCATCGACTTCTCCTCCGCCTACCCGGACGGCGGCCGGGTCGCCTGGATGTCCACCGTCTCCACGCCCGATCTCTCGGCGGTGCACAAGGTCGACGTCGCCACCGGCCGGGTGATCGACTCCGCCACCAAGCCCGCGGCCGGGACCGGCGCGTCGATCTCCGGGGCGTACAACCTGCTGGACCGCGACGACCACCTCTTCGTCGGTCGCGCCCGCTCGCTGGAGGTCTACGGGGACGCGCGGCCCGGCGAGCGGGGGTCCCCGATCGCGCAGCTCGCGTCGTTCGCGGTCCCGCAGAGCGCGCTGTGCGGCGCGGACGACCAGCTCGTCGGCATCACCATGACCTACGACGGGCACATCGCGTTCGCGACCGAGCGCGGCGCGGTCGGCGTCGTGCCCCGCACGCTGCCCGAGCTCACCGCGGAGAACGTCCGCAGCGTCCAGCTCAACGGGGAGCGGTGCACCGACGGCACCCCGGCGGCGGACCTCGAGATCGTGTCGAACTCGATCAGCGCCGACGAGGACGGCGGCATCTACGTCGTCACCTCCAAGGCGATGCACCGCATCCAGTGGGACGGCCGGCGGCTGCGCAGTGGCTGGCGCGCCCGCTACGAGACCGGCACGAACGCGGGCGGCGTGCGCCTGGGCGAGGGCTCCGGCTCGACGCCCGACGTCGTCGGGACCGGCCGCGACCGCGACCGCTTCGTCGTGATCACCGACGGTCAGCCGCTGATGCACCTCGTGCTCCTGTGGCGCGACGAGATCCCCGCCGGCTGGCAGCCGATCGCCCCGGGCAAGGACCCGCGGATCGCCTGCGAGATCCCCGTGCGCTTCGGTGACCCGACCCGCACGACGTCGAGCTCCGAGCAGTCCGTGCTCACCAGCGGCTACTCGAGCTTCGTCGTGAACAACACGCTCGCCAACGAGGCGCTGTTCGCCGCGCTCCCGCCCGCACAGCGCCGCGTCGCGGCCGCGCTCGCCGGGCAGGACCCGCTGAACGCCCCGTACGGCATGGAGCGCATCGACTGGGACCCGGCGACCCGGACGTGCCGGTCGGTGTGGGCGAATCCCGACGTGTCGATCCCCAACGGGATCCCGACGCTCAGCACCGCCTCGGGGCTCGTCTACGGCCAGGGCCAGCGGCTCGGGACCTGGGGCCTCGAGGGCCTGGACATCGAGACCGGCCGCCAGGTCCTGCGCGTGCCCGCCTCGCCCGGGCCGGACTCCAACTCGCTCTACGCGGCGACCGCCGTCGGACCGGACGGTGCGGTCTGGCAGGGCGTCGCCGGGGGCATCGACATCTACCGCGGCCCGGTCCGCCCGGCGCCCGCGACGCGCTGCTTCGACCTCGACCGGCCCCGGCTCGCGGTCCTGTCCGTCCGCGGCCGGCGGCTCTCCGGCCGCGCGACCGACCGGGCCTGCGGGGCCGCGACGCGACCGCTCGTGCGGGTCGTGGTGCGGCGCGGTGGGCGGGTCGTCGCGCGGCCGCGCACCCGGGCCGACGCGCAGGGACGCTTCGCCCTGACGCTCCCGGCCCGCGGGCGCGGTGCGCTGCGGATCGAGGCCGTCGCGACCGACCCGGCGGGGCTGCGCTCCGTCGTGCGCCGTCGGGTGCTGCGGTGAGGGCGGCCGCGCGGTCCGGCGCGCTGCTGCTGGTGCTCGCCGGGCTCGCCTGCTTCGCGCTGCTGGTCGAGCCCGGGCCGCGCGAGGTGGCCGACTGGCTCGGGCGGGCCTGCACGAACGACCGTGGGCGCACCGACGTGGAGTGCGACGCGCTGGACGCCACCGACCTCCTGGTGACCTTCGGGGGCGTGCTCGTCGTCCTGGGAGGCGCCCTGCGGCTGATCCTGCGGCCGGCGGACCTCGGGCCGCGCACGCTCGACCTGTCGCGCTTGCGGCGCGGCCGCTGAGCGCCCTACGCTTGCCTCATGCCCCTGCGCACCACGTTCCTGACCGCGGCCGTCACGGCGACCGTCGCGCTCGTGCCCGCCGTCGCGACCGCCCCGCTCGCCGGGGCCGCGACGAAGAAGAAGACCGGCTGCGCCGCGCTCAAGACGAAGAAGCAGCAGACCGCGTGCAAGAAGGGCCGCAAGACCACGAAGCTGCGCCGCGGCCAGGTCTGCTCGCTCGGCAAGGCCAAGGGCGCCGAGTACAAGCGGCTCGGCTACTTCTGCCTCGACATCTCCGCCGGTCAGGACGGCTCGCTGACGTACCTGGAGGAGCTCGGCCGCTGAACCACCTCCGGGGTCGCGGCGACCGGCTGCGGGCGACCGCCCGTGCGCTGCGCGCCCGCCCCGGCGAGGACGACCAGCAGGACGCCCAGGAGCGCGATCGGCGCGGGCGCCTGCCCGAGCGCGACGAGGCCGATGAGCACGGCGAGTGCCGGCTCGAGGCTCATCAGCGTGCCGAACGCCGTCGCGGTCAGGTGGCGCAGCGCGAGCATCTCGAGCGCGAACGGCACGACCGGCAGCAGCACCGCGAGCCCGAGGCCGAGCGCGAGCAGCCCGGGGTCGAGCTCGGCGGCGACGCGCGGGCCCGCGACCGCGAGCGAGACGAGCGCCGCGACCGGCATCGAGATCGCGAGACCGGTGATGCCCGGCAGGCGGTCCCCGACCTGCTGGGTCAGGACGATGTAGGCGGCCCAGCACGCCCCGGCGGCGAGCGCCCACGCCACGCCGAGCGGGTCGGCGCCCCCGTGCCACGGCTCGGTCAGCAGCAGCACGCCGACGCCCGCCAGCAGCGGCCAGGCGCGGGCCCCGCGCGCGCCCTGCCAGGCCGCGACGCCGAGCGGGCCGAGGAACTCGATCGCGACCGCGGTCCCCAGCGGCAGGCGCTCGAGGGCGAGCATGAAGCTGATCGTCACCCCGGCGGTCACGACGCCCAGCAGGACGGCCCCGCGCACGGCGTCGCCCGGCAGGGTCCGCAGCCGCGGCCGGACGATCGCCAGCAGCAGCAGGCCGCCCCAGGTCAGGCGCAGGCAGGCGGCGCCCGCGGGCCCGACGCGGTCGAACAGGCCGACCGACGCGGCGAGGCCGAGCTGCACGAACAGCATCGAGCCGAGCGTCATCGTGGTGCCGGTCCGGGCGGAGGCGCGCTGCATCGCTTCAACTGAAGCGGCTCGGACCGTTCGCGTCCACGTCGAGTAGCTGAACGTACCGTTCGTGAATCGTGGACAATGCCCGGCGTGGATCCCCGGCGCCTGCAGTTCCTCCTCGAGCTCTCCCGCCAGGGATCGATGCGCGCGGTCGCCGACGAGCTCGGGCACACGACCTCGACCGTCTCCCAGCAGCTGGCCCAGCTGACCCGGGAGGCGGGCACGGCCCTGTACGAGCCGGACGGGCGCCGCGTGCGCCTGACCCCGGCGGGACGGCGGCTCGCCGAGCACGCCGTCACGGTGCTCGCCGCCCTGGACGCTGCGCGCGCCGACCTCGACCCGCACGCCGAGCCCGCCGGCACGGTCCGCGTCGGCGGCTTCGCGACGGCGATCCGCCGCTCGCTCGTCCCGACGCTCGCCCGCCTCGCACGCGAGCACCCCGCCGTGCGCCTGCGCGTCCTCGAGCACGAGCCGCCCGAGGCGCTCGCCGCGCTCGCCGCCGACGCCGTCGACCTGGCGCTCGTCTACGACTACGACCTCGCGCCCGCGGCGCTCGACCCGACCGTCGACCGCGTGCCCCTCTGGCAGGCTCCGTGGGGGCTCGGGGTCCCGGCGCGCGCCGCCCGCGGCGTGCGCGGCGCGACCGCCCCCGAGCTGCTGCGCCGGTTCGCCGACCACGAGTGGATCGTCAACTCGCGGCACGTCGCCGACGAGGACGTCGTCCGCACGATCGCCGCCGTCGCCGGGGTCGAGCCCGTCGTCGGCCACCGCGCCGACAGCCTCGAGCTCGTCCAGGACCTCGTCGTCGCCGGGCTCGGCGTCGGGCTGCTGCCGCTGGACCAGCCGCCGCGACCCGGGGTCGCGGTCCTCGCGCTGCGCCGTCCCGGGGTGCTGCTGCGCGCACACGCGGTCACCCGCCGCGGCCGCGACTCGTGGGCGCCGCTGCGGCTCGTCCGCGCGCTGCTCGCCGACGACGGCGCCGGCTGAAGACCGGCCGGGGTCCTGCCGATGACGGGAGGGCGCGCCCGCCGTCCCCCGCCGCCCTGCTCACGCTGCTCGCCGTCGGCGCGGGCCTGACGCTGCCCGTCGCTGCGGACGGCCGCCGGCTCACCGGCAGCGACGGGGCGGACGTCCTGCGCGGCGGTCACGGACCCGACGTCCTGCGCGGCGGCCGCGGGCACGACCGCCTTGTCGGGGGCGCCGGACGCGACCGGCTCAGCGGCGGCCCGGCCGAGGACCGCCTCTTCGGCGGCCTCGGCGCCGACCTGCTCACCGGCCAGTCCGCCAACGACCGGCTCGACGGCGGCGCCGGGGCGGACCGGCTGCTCGGCGGCAACGGCAACGACTGGCTGCTCGGCCGCGCCGGGGACGACGACCTCGACGGCGGTGCGGGCAACGACCGGCTGCGCGGCGGGCCCGGCGACGACGTCCTGCGCCTCGGCTTCGGTCACGACCGCGGCCGTGGCGGATCCGGGAACGACCGCATCACCGGCGGCGAGGCGGCCGACCGCATCCGCGGCGACGACGGCGACGACGACATCCGCGCCGGGAGCGGCTCCGACGTCGTGCGCGGCGGGGCCGGGAACGACCGGCTGGTCGGCTCCAGCGGCAGCGACTCGCTGCGTGGCGACACCGGCGACGACGTCCTCTACGGCGGCCGTGGCGAGGACGCCCTGCGCGGCGGCGCCGGCCGCGACCACCTGCAGGGCGGCGGCGGGGTCGACGAGCTGCGCGGCGGCAGCGGCGACGACGAGCTCGACAGCGCCGACGGGGAGACCGAGCCCGCCGACCGCGTGATCGACTGCGGCCCCGGGGACGCGGACGTCGCCCACGTCGACGCCGCCGACCGGCGCGACGCGCGCATCGTCGGGTGCGAGCAGGTGCTCGTCACCACCACTCGGCGCGCCGACCCGGGATTCGACGGGATGGCGCTCCTCACCGGCACGAAGCTCCCCAACACGCTCGTCGGCAGCGACCGGCGCGAGAAGCTCATGGGCCTCGCCGGTCACGACTGGATCTACGGCCGCGGCGGCGACGACAAGGTTCTCGGCGGCAACGGCAACGACCGGCTCTTCGGCGAGGCGGGCGACGACGTCCTCGAGGGACAGCCCGGCAACGACCGGCTCAGCGGCGGCCCCGGCCGCGACCGGCTCGCCGGCCGGATGGGGAACGACGTGCTGCGCGGCGGCTCCGGCGGCGACCGCCTGACCGGCGACCGCGGGGACGACGTGCTGCGCGGCGGCCCGGGCAACGACCAGATCTGGGGTGGCTTCGGCCACGACAGCGTCGTCGGCGGTCCCGGCAACGACCGCATCAACGTCCTCGACACCGCCCGCGACCGCGTGCGCTGCGGCAGCGGCACCGACATCGTGTTCGCCGATCCCGTCGACGAGGTCCGGGGCGACTGCGAGCGCGTCGTGCGCTGAGCCTCCCCGGACCGCGTCGCGGCTCAGCCGCGACGCAGGGTCACGGTCGTGCGCACGGCGCCGGCCCGCAGGGTCACGGTCGCGCTCGCGCGGCGACCGAGCGTCCGGCGGGCGGCGGCGGTGAACCGCACCAGCACGGTGGCGCGACCGCTCGCGCCGACGGTGGCCCGCCCGCGGCCGATCGTGCGCCCGCCGGCGGTGGCGCGCACGGTCGCCGGGCCGGCCGCCATGCCGGTCAGCCGCACGCGGAGCCCGGCGCGCAGCGCCGTCGCCAGCGGGGTCCGCGGGACCGACAGCGCCGTGCGCGCGCCGACCGGCGCCGACGGGGTCGGGGCGACCGCTCCGCCCGTGCCGCCCTGGCCCGCTCCCGGACCGGGCGCCGGCGCGGGAGCCGGCGTCGGCGGTGCGGGCACCGGGCCCGGCGCGGGGCCGGGGACGGGCGTTCCGCCGCCACCGGGCGGCGGGGTCTGCCGCGGGGCGGGGACGTCGGCGGGCCCCCAGGCGGGCGCCGTGGCGCCGGGCACGAGCACCCCGCCGCCGTCGGTGAGCGTCCCGCAGCTGTCGGTCGTGAACGTCGGCAGCGTCGCGGCGCTGATGCCCTTCGGGGTCGCCCAGAAGACGCGCGAGCCGGTGGCGTTGAACGTCGGGCTGGAGATCCGCGCGGCCTCGCCCTCGTCCTCGACGGAGGCTTCGAAGCACCGCACGGGGTACTGCGGGTGGAACAGCCCGACCGCGCGCGAGATGCTCATCCGCCGGCCGCCCTTCGTCACGGTCGCCAGCGCGGAGCGGTCACGGCTCATGGCCGAGTCGGTCACGTCGCCGTAGTACGCGTGGTCGACGAACCAGCGCTTCAGGCTGTCGGGATCTTCCGGGGACCACAGCACCACGTCCTCGTTGGGGAGGATGTAGGGGTCGGACAGCAGGACCTGGTGGTCGTCGAGCCAGTGCGCGTCCTTCCAGCCCGACCGGCGCAGGAATCCCGGCTCGTCCCACGCGGTCACGCGGTCCGTCGCGGTGAATCCGGTGCCGTGGTACAGCCGCTTGACGGTGCAGTTCGTCGACGGGTTGCAGTACGGGTCGTAGCCCGTGTACTGCCAGTAGTACGAGTAGGCGACCTTGCGGCCGTCCGGCGAGACCACCGGGTCGAACGGGCCGCGGAAGGCCATGCTCGGGTCGGCGGTCGTCGAGACGGGCGTGACGATCTCCGAGAGCACCGTGCCCTGGCGGTCGAGCTGGCGGATCCGGTCGCCGCGCAGCGCGACGATGCGCCCGTCGTCCGCCTGCGACACCGACGAGTAGCCACCGCCCGAGGTCACCTGGTATTGCCGTGACCCGTCGGTGGTGGAGAGGTGGATGTCGCCGTCCTTGAGGTAGGCGATCGAGTCGGCCTGCGCCGGGGCGGCGGCCGTGGCGAGCAGCCCGGCGGCGATCGCGGCGGCCGCGATCCGGCGGCGCAGCGGGGAGGGGGAGGGGGTCGTGACGATCATGGGCAGCACTCTCGGCGGGCCGCCGTCCGGGCACATCGGGGGATCCCCCCTGGTGCCGAACGGGGGCTCGACAGGGGCATCTCCCCGATGCCGCGGCGCGCCCGGACGGGCACGCTGGGCGATCATGCGGACCGGGGAGCAGCTCGTGGACGGCCGGACCGGCGTGCAGGTCGTCGTGCTCGCCGACGCGCACGACACCGGCGGCGCCTACGGGCTGCTCGAGGTGGCGCTCCCCGGCGGAACGTGCCGCTCGGTGGGCGGGAGGCCGGCGCCGCTGCGTCTCGAGCTCGAGATCCTGCACGGGCACCTGCTCGTCGACGGCGACCCGCTGCGGGCGGGCGACCAGGTCGCCCTCGCCGGTGACGCGCTCGCGCGCTGGACGGTGGAGGCCGGGCGCGGGGTGCTGCTGCTCGTCGAGATCCGCCCCGGCGGTCATCTGCGTGCCGCGGTGCAGATGCTCCTCGACGGCGACTAGACTGCGCGCGTGCTGGTTGGTCGCGAGGACGAGCTGGCGACGCTCGGCGGTCTGGTCCAGGACGCGGCGGCGGGACGCTCCGGCGTGCTGTGCCTGCACGGGCCCGCGGGGGTCGGCAAGACGATGCTGCTGCAGCAGGCGGCGGCCCAGGCGGGCGGCACGGTGCTGCACGCGCGCGGCGTCGAGTCCGAGGCGCACCTCGCGTTCGCCGCGCTCGCCGAGCTGCTGGGGCCGGTGCTCGACCTGCGCGACGGGCTGCCCGCGGCGCAGGCCCGGGCGCTGGGGTCGGCGCTCGCGCTCGAGGAGGCCGCGCCCGCGGCGCCGTTCGCGGTCGCCTCCGCGGTGCTCGGGCTGCTCGCCGCCGCCGCGGAGGACCGCGGACCGGTCGTCGTGGTCGTCGACGACCTCCAGTGGGTCGACGAGGCGAGCCGCTCCGCCGTCCTGTTCGCCGCCCGCCGGCTGGACGCGGACCCGGTCGCCGTGCTGCTCGGGGTCCGGGACGAGGAGGGCCTCGACGTCGCGGCGCTCGACGTCCCCGCGCTCGCCCTCGGCGGCCTCGACGCGGACGCCGGGGTCGCGCTGCTCACCGCCGCCCACCCGGGACTCGCCGACGCCGTCGCCCGCCGCCTGGTGGCCGACACCGGCGGCAACCCGCTCGCGCTCGTGGAGATCCCGGCCCTGCTCAGCGCCGCCCAGCGCGGTGGCGAGGAGCCGCTGCCCGCTCAGCTGCCGATCGGCCGCGGACTCGAGCGCGCCTACGGTCGCCGCGTCGCCGCGCTCGACCCGCCGGCCCGGGAGGCGCTGCTGCTGCTCGCCGCCGCCCAGCCCGGCGACGACGCCGCCGGGCTCGCGCGGCATCTCGTCGGCGACGGTGCCCTCACGGCGGCCGAGCGCGCCGGCCTGCTCGTGCTCGACGCGTCCGGGGCGACGTTCCGCCATCCGCTCGTGCGCTCCGCGGTGCTCGCCGCCGCGGAGCCCGCGGCGCTGCGCGCCGTGCACGGGCAGCTCGCCGACCAGCCGGAAGCCTCCCCCGACGGGCGCGCCTGGCACCGCGCGGCCGCGGCGATCGGCCCCGACGCGGACGTCGCGGCCGCGCTGCGCGACGTCGGGGTGCGCGCCCAGACGGCCGGTGCGTTCGTCGACGCCGCCGCCGCGTTCGCGCGCGCCGCCGATCTCACCGCCGCGCCCGACGACCGGGCCCGCCTGCTGCTGGAGGCCGCCGCGGCCGCGCTCGTCGGCGGGCGGCCCGCGCTCGGTCGCGAGCTCCTCGTCCGCTGCGAGCAGGTCGCCCGGGACCCGCTCGTCGGCGTCGACCTGCGCGCGCTGCGGGCCCGGGTCGACTCCCGCTCCGGGCAGCCCGAGGCGGGGGCGGACGGGCTCGTCGCCGAGGCGCAGGCCCTCCCCGACGATCCGCTGCGTGCCGGGGCGTTCCTGCTCGAGGCCGCGGCGATCGACATGGCCAACGGGCGGATGCGCCGGATGGTCCAGCGCGCCACGCGCGCCCGTGACCTCGCGGCGCCGGTGGCCCCACCGGTCGCGGCGCTCGCCGAGGTCCTGATCGCGGAGGCGCGCATGGCGCTCGGCGAGAGCGCGGAGGCCGACGCGGTCCTCGAGGCCGCGCACGAGCAGCTGCTCGCCTACCAGCCGGGCACCGGGCCGCCGGAGATCGTCGCGATGGCCGCCCAGTCCGCGACCTGGGTCGAGCGGTTCGACCGCGCCGAAGCGCTCGCGACGCGGCTCGTCGCCGTCCTGCGCGAGGCCGGACTGGTGGCCGAGCTCGTCTACCCTCTCGGGGTCCGGGCGCTCGTGCAGCTGCGCCTGGGGCGGCTCCAGCGGGCGCGGGCCGACGCCACCGAGGCCGTGGAGCTGGGGGACGCGACCGGCTTCGAGACCGCGCTCGGGTACCCGCTCGGCGTGCTCGCGGAGGTCGAGGCCCTGCTCGGCGAGGACGACCGCTGCCGGGCGCACGCGACGCGCTGCGCGGCCCTGGCCGAGAGCATGAGTGCCGCGTCGATCGCCGTCTACGGCCACGCGGCGCTGTGCCTGCTCGAGCTCGGCCGCGGCCACCCCGGCGAGGCCGCCGACCACGGACTGGCGGCGGAGCGCGTCGAGGCGCGCACCGACGTGGACGAGTCCGCGATCGTCCGCTACCTGCCGAACCTCGTCGAGGCGCTCTGGCGCAGCGGCGACGAGCCCGGGGCCGCCCGGCGCCTCGCGGTGCTCGAGCGCCACGCGCAGCGTCCCGGCCACACCTGGGCGGCCGGCGCCGCGCTCCGTCTGCGCGGCGTGCTCGGCCCCGACGAGGAGGTCGACGACTGGTTCGCCCGCGCCCTCGAGCAGCACGACCCGGCCGAGCGGCCGTTCGAGGCGGCGCGGACCCGGCTGCTCCTCGGGGAGCGGCTGCGGCGCGCGCGCCGACCGGCCGACGCCCGCCGGCCGCTGCGCACGGCCGTCGCGGCGTTCGAGCGGCTCGGGGCCACGCCGTGGGCGGAGCGGGCCCGGGTCGAGCTCCGGGCCGCGGGCGGTCCGGCGGCGAGCGCGGGCGGGCCGGCCGCCGCCGGGGCGCCCGGGGTGGAGGAGCTGACCCCGCAGGAGCTGCAGGTCGCGCTGCTCGCCGCGCAGGGCCAGACCAACCGGGAGATCGGCGCCGGGCTCTTCCTCAGCCCCAAGACCGTCGAGCACCACCTCTCCCGGACGTTCCGCAAGCTCGGCATCCGCCGTCGGGCCGAGCTCTCGGGCGCGCTGCCGCCGACCTGAGCGGGCCGGCGTCCGCGGTCAGCGGCGGCGCAGCGCGCGCGGCGGGTCCTGGTCGTCGGCCAGCAGCTCCGAGGCGAGCATCCGCAGGATCCGGATGCGCTGGTGCGGCTGCTGCGCGAACGCGTACTCGTACGCGTCCCCGGGGCTGGCGATGCCCAGCGAGGCGCGCCGCTCGGGCGAGGCGAGCTCGTCGAGCAGCCGTCCCAGGAGGTAGCCGTCGAGGTCCTCGGGCTCGGGTTCGCGCAGCTCCGCGCGCGCCGCGCCGGGCGCGCCGCCGGCGCGCAGCGCCGCGTCGCGCGCGGGCGTGCGGGCCGCCCGGTCCGGCGACGCCGCGTCCCAGTCGCGCTGGTCCTCGCCGTCGTCCTTCGCGCGCTTGGCGGCCCAGCGCGCCTCGTCGAGCTGGCGCGACTGCTCGTCGTAGTCCTTGGGCTTCGGCGGCACGTACCCGACGCCGAGCTTCAGCGAGCCGCCGCTGATCTTCCCCTCGGCGTGCTGCTCGACGAGGTCCGCGGCCTCGTCGGGGGAGACGTCCCCGCGCGAGATCCCGCGCCGCACGATCTCCGCGGCGGTGAACGACAGGTCCCCCTGCTCGACCCGCTCGACGATCGACTCCGGCAGGTCGAGCATCCGCAGCGCCTGACGCGTCCACGCCAGCGGCGCGCCGACCATCCGGGACACGTCCGCCGCGGTCAGCGA
Organism: Paraconexibacter algicola; assembly: GCF_003044185.1. Taxonomy (GTDB): domain Bacteria; phylum Actinomycetota; class Thermoleophilia; order Solirubrobacterales; family Solirubrobacteraceae; genus Paraconexibacter; species Paraconexibacter algicola. The sequence continues at coordinate 464,120 of NZ_PYYB01000001.1, read as the reverse complement.
CTCGTCCTCCGCCATGATCGCCCGCGCCGCCCGCGCGAACTGCACGGGTTCGGGCTTGCGCTGGTGGAAGTTCTCGGCGAACTGCATCGTCAGCGCCTCGCGCCGGGAGATGTCGGTCACGACCGTGAAGCGCCAGTCCTCGCGCGCGCCCTCCGCCTGGTCGAGCAGCTGCATCGCGGCGAAGCGGCGGCGGCCCGCGAGCAGCTCGTAGGGCTTGTCGTCGTCCCCGGTGGCGCGGACGAGCGGCGGGTGCAGCAGGCCGCTCTCCTTGATCGACACGGCGAGGTCGTGGATGTCGGGCAGCGTCCCGACGCGCATGTTCACCATCGTGCGGACCTGGCGCAGCGCCGCGCTCACGAGCGTGTGCGGGCGGTCCGCGAGATCGGTGAGCGGCGCCTTGCGGAGGTCCTCGGTCCGTGACTCGCGCTCGCGGCGGTCGCGTTCCTCCTGCAGCTGCGCGACGTCCTGCTCGGCTTCCTGAAGCTGGTCTACCTGGCCCATGAGGTGGTGGATGGAAGCAGGTCCGTGCGATACTCGCGCCCATGCGCGACCACCTTCGCCACCGCAAGCGCTGACCTGACCGCGGCGTGACGCCGCTGGCCCGTCGCCTGTACGCGTACGCGTTCCTGGGCGACTTCGTGCTGCTGTACCCGCTGTACGCCCTGCTGTTCGAGGACCACGGGCTGTCGACGGCGGAGATCTCCTCGCTGCTGGCGATCTGGTCGGTCACCGGGTTCGTGCTCGAGGTGCCGTCGGGCGTCTGGGCGGACGTCGTGTCCCGGCGGCGGCTGCTGACGCTCGCGCCGCTGCTGAGCGGCGCGGCGTTCGGGCTCTGGGTCGCGGCGCCCTCCTACCCGGTGTTCGCGCTGGGCTTCGTGCTCTGGGGGGCGCAAGGGGCGCTGCAGTCCGGGGCGCTCGAGGCGCTCGTGCACGACGAGCTCGAGCGGCAGGGGCACGCCGACCGCTACGCCGAGCTGCTCGGTCGCGCGACCGCGTGCGGCACCGTCGCCAGCGCGACCGCGATCGGTCTCGCGGCGCCCGCGTTCGCGCTCGGCGGATTCGGGCTCGTCGGCGCCGGAAGCGTGCTGGCCTGCGGGCTGGCGGCCGCCGTCGGCGCGACGTTCCCGGAGCACCGCACGGCCCCGGCGCAGCGCGACCCGGAGGCCGGGCTCGCCGCCTACGGGACGGTCCTGCGGGACGGGCTCGCCGAGCTGCGCAGCTCCCCCGCGGTCCGCGCGGCGCTGCCCGCGATCCCGGCGGTCGCCGCCGTCTGGGGGTCGCTGGACGAGTACCTGCCGCTGCTGGCGGTCGGCACCGGGGTCGGGGAGGGGACGGTCCCGCTGCTCGGGCTGCTCGTCTACGCGGCCATGGCGCTCGGAGGCGTCGGCGCGGCGCGGGCGGCGGCGTGCTCGGGGCGCGCCCGCGCGCTGCTCGTGCTGGTCGCCGCCGCGGCGCTCGCGGCGGGGGCGCTCGCGCGCGTCCCCGCCGGGTTCGTGCTCGTGGCGCTGGCGTTCGCGGTCTTCCAGGCGGTCACCGTCGCGGTCGACGCGCGGCTGCAGGAGGCGATCGAGGGGGAGGCCCGCTCGACGGTCACGTCGGTCGCGAGCCTCGCGACCGAGGTCGTCGTGCTCGCGGTCTTCGGGGCCTACGCGCTCGGGTCGCTCGTCGCCGACGACGCCGTGCTGTTCGCGGTGCTCGCCGCGACGTACGTGCCCGTCGCGTGGCTGCTGGCCCGGCCGGATCGGACCGGCTGACCGGGTCGACCCGACATCCGGTCGAGCGACTTGCAGTCGCAGTTGTGCCGGATGTAGGTTCCGTGACATGGGAGGGGGAACTACCGTCGTGCGCTCCGTGATCGACGTCCGCGTGCACTCACGAGCCTGGTGGTCGCCCGCCCAGCTCCTCGCGTTCTCCTGACGCCGCCCCTCGTCCGAGGAGGCGGACCGCAGCCGGTCCGCGATCACCGCGGCGTCGCTCACCGCGCCGTCGCTCGTCGTTCCTGTCGGCCGCCCCTGCGGCGTCCCGGCGCACACCACACAACCCACCCCTGGAGGGACCTTGCGCATCCCACTCGCGTCGCGAGCGGCAGTGGTCGTCATCTCGACGACCGCGACCCTCGCCGTCGCCGGCCCCGCGTCAGCGGTCACGTTCACCGTCGACGACGACAAGGCCGACTGCCCCGCGGCCGGTTACACCTCGGTGCAGGACGCCATCGACGCCGCCGGCGTCGGTGACACCGTCATCGTCTGCCCCGGCGCCTACGCCGAGGGCGCCGGCACCCCCGGCAGCAACGGCCTCACGATCACGAAGAGCATGACCCTCAAGGGGGCCGGCGCCGACCTCGTGACGATCACGCCGAAGAAGCTCGCCCCGGGCTCGTCGATCGCCGACAGCACGCTCAACATCCGCAACGGCATCGGCGACCTCGTCGCCGTCGTCGGCGGCTCGTTCCGCAACCCGATCAACGTCGCGATCAGCGGCATCACCGTGTCCGGCGGCGGTGTCGCCAGCGAGGCGGGCATCGTCTACATCGACGCGACCGGCTCGATCACCCGCTCCGCGGTCACCAACGTGACGACGGGCGAGCGCCGCTTCGCCTTCGAGCAGCCCGGCGGCTACCGCTCCGGCACGCCCGGCTACGGCATCGCGATCGTCACGAACGACACCGCGGCCAACGGGTTCAGCTCCACGAACCCCCGTACCGTGCGGATCGAGAGCACGCGCGTGGACCGCTACAACCGCATCGGCGTCCTCGTCGACGGCGCCGAGAGCGACACCGTCCCGCTGGTCTCCTCCGGCGTCCGTCCGCGCGCGGAGATCGTCGCGTCGGAGATCGTCGGGCGCAACGAGTGCGTCAACTACGAGGCCGACGGCTTCTGCGGCTCGGGGAGCACCCAGCCGGTCGGCGAGCTCACCGACGGGCCGCTGTTCGGCCAGGACGGCGTCCGCGTCAACGCCGGGGCGACCACCACGATCAGCAGCTCGCTGCTGTCCCAGAACCGCGTCAACGGCACCGGCGCCCCCGTTCGCAACAGCGCGACGAACAACGCCAACCTCAGCCTCGGATCGGGCATCCGCCTGCAGAACGCGGTCGCCTCGACGATCACCACGTCGAACATCGTCGACAACGCCTACGGCGCCTACAACGTGCTCGCCGACGGCATGTCGGCGGCGACCGTGCCGCTCGTGGCGACGAACCTCTGGTGGGGTCTGCGCTACACCGCGACCACCAACCCGGGTCCGGCCGTGTCGCCGACCACCAACCCGGACATCCCGGAGAACCCGGTCAACGGCGTCGCCTCGGCGAACGGGTCCACGACCGTGACCTTCTCGCCGTTCCGCAACGGCGCGCAGATCTCGCCGACCGCGGGCGAGTACCCGATCGCCAGCGCCCCGCTGCCGATCTCCGACGCCGCACCGACCGCGTCGCTGACCGGCCCGGCGTCGGTGCAGCCCGGGCAGGCCGTGCCGCTGACCGCGGTCGCCGACGACGACATCGGCGTCAAGAAGGTCACCTTCTACGCCGGGGCCACGGTCCTGGGCAGCGCCTCGGTGCCGCCGTACACGCAGACGGCCACCGTGCCCGCGGGAGCGGCGTGCGGTTCGGGCGCGACGCGCAGCTACGGCGTCGTCGTCGAGGACTCGCTCGGGCAGACCACCGCCGCGAGCACCACGGTCGCGATCGCCTGCCCGACGCCGACCCCCGAGCCGACCCCGACCCCGACGACGCCGGCCCCCGAGCCGACGCCGACCCCGACGGCCCCGGCCCCGCCGGCCCCGGCGCCGGTCCAGGCCGCGTCGCCGACGATCGAACTGCCGATCGACCTGCCGACGCAGCTCGGTGACCAGGGACGCACGCTGCGCTTCCGGCCCGTCGCGGCGGCCGGTGTCCGCACCGTCACCGTGTTCCTGGGCACCCGGCAGATCTGCGTGGTCTCCGCGGAGCCCTGGACCTGCAAGGTGACGCCGAAGATCGGCGAGGTCGGCATGCAGACGCTGCGTGCCGTCGTCACCGACGCCTCCGGCGCGACCGCCGAGGTCTCCCGTCCGCTGCGCGTGCGGAAGTTCGAGCCGCGCAAGCTGTCGGTCGCCGTCGGCACCCGCCGCCTCAGCGGTGGCCGGGTCCGCAAGACCGTCACCCTGACGCTGCGGCGTCCGCTCGGCACCACCGCCGCGCAGGCCTGCTCGTCGGGGACCGTCACGCTCGTCGTGCGCCGGGGAGGCAGGACGCTCTCCAACCGCAAGGTGAAGCTCGACCGCGCGACCTGCACGGTCCGCCGGTCCGTCGTCACGCGTCGCTCCAGCCGCGCGTTCACGGTGTCCGCCCGCTTCGGCGGATCCACCGTCCTGTCCGAGATCACCGCGACCCGGAGGTTCTCCTGATGCTCCGCCGCAGGCTCCTCGCCGCCGCGCTCTCCGCGGCCGCGATCATCGGGGCGGGCATGCCCGCCGCCGCCAACGCCCAGGCCGACCCGGCCCAGTGCACCCCTGACCTGCAGTACGACTCGAACATCCCGTCCTGGGACCAGTACTACGGTGACGGGCACAACCCGGCGGCGAAGCTGCCGTTCGGCACGGGCGGCACCGGCCGCGTCGAGGGCAAGAACCAGTCGGCCGTCGTGCTCGAGTACTTCGACGCGGTCATGGCCGCGGTGAACACGGGCGCCGGCACCGCCAGCGGCCAGCCGAGCCCCACCGTGCGGATGAAGAAGTACCCGCTCGGCCGCTCGGTCCTCAACCGCGAGCTGGCGTTCTACGTCCTCTCGACCCCCGACAACGTCGCCAACCTCGACGAGGGTCGCCAGGACGGGCCGTTCTGGGCCGGCGTCCGCGCGGGCACGATCAGCGAGGCCGAGGGTCTCGCCGCGGTCCGCAACCGGCCCGCGCTCGCGTGGGTCACGGCGACCCCGCACGGCAACGAGCCGGCGGCCGCCGAGGCGATCGTTCGGCAGCTCTACGAGCTGGTGACGCGCAAGGACTGCGCCAACCAGCGCCGACTGAAGAACCTCGACCTGTTCCTCATGCCGGTCCGCAACCCGGACGGCCGGGACAACGACCAGCGCACGAGCGCCTGGGCGTTCGACCACAACCGCGACTTCGGGACGCGGCAGCAGAGCGAGAACCGGTCGTTCATCCCGCAGATGAACAAGTACCCGGGCCTGTTCTTCATCGACGCGCACCAGCAGTCCTCGGGCTACTTCTTCCCGCCCAACGAGGACCCGGTCCACCACGAGCTGTCGGACTTCACGCTCGACACGATCCAGAACACGATCGGACCGGCGCTGCAGCAGAAGTTCAACGACCAGTCCGGGCAGTACCAGAACTACAACTCCTACGACATGTTCACGCCGGAGTACGGCGACTCCGTGCCCTCCCTGATCATGGGCGCGGCCGGCATGACCTACGAGAAGGGCGTGAGCGAGGCCTACGGCAAGCAGGCCTACGACCACTACCTCGCCATCGACGAGACGATCAACGTCGTCTCCGACCAGAAGGTCCGGCTGCTCACCAAGTGGGTGGAGCAGTGGCAGGAGGCGATCGACCAGGGAGCGGCCTGCAACCTGCAGCCCAACAAGCTGGTCAGCCCCCTGCACGACGTCATCACCCAGCAGCCCAGCCACCCGGTCTGCGGCTACTTCTTCCGGGCCGACGAGCACTCCGGTGACGTCGCGAAGCTCATCAAGGAGCTCCTGGAGGTCGGCGTGCACGTGTACAAGCTCGACTCGGCGGTCAACGCGACCGGCGTGCGCGAGTTCGGCAAGCCCGCCACGACGAAGACGCTGCCCGCCGGGACCTTCTGGATCCCGATGGCGCAGTCGCAGAAGCACTGGATCCAGGCCGTCCTGGGCGAGGACCCGTTCATCGCGTTCCCGTACTTCTACGACGTGGTGACCTGGTCGTACCCGCTGCAGCGCGGGCTCGCCGGCAGCGGCTTCCTCGTCGAGAACCTGCCGGTGGGGGTCACGACGACGGAGATCACCGCCCCGGCGCTCGGCACCACCCCGGCGCCCGACGCGGCGGTCTACGCGTTCGACACGGACTCGATGGCGGGCCTCGGCCTCGTCGTCGACCTGCTCGACCGCGGCGCCACCGTGTACCGGTCGGGCTCCGCGTTCACCGCGGCGGGTCGCTCGTTCGCGACCGGCGCGGCGCTCGTGGACGGCGCGACCGTCCGCACGGCGGGGATCGACCTGGCCGCGCTGTCGGCGGCCCGCGAGACCCCGATCGCCGGGCTGGCCTCCTACCCGGTGGCCCGGTACCTGATCGCCAAGCCGAAGATCGGCCTGTTCACGGGCGGCACCACGGTGCCGAGCAACCCGCTGCAGCCCGGCACCGGTACGGGCCAGTGCACCTCGACGTCGTTCTGCGAGGCGCTCTTCACGCTCACGCAGAAGGACAAGCTGCCCGCGTCGGCGATCGTCCCCATCACGACGACGCAGCTCGCGGCCGGTGAGCTGGTGACCGGCCAGTACACCGCGTTCATCAACCCGGGGAGCACGATCGCCGCCGGGACGGGAGCGTCGGCCCTGCAGGCGTTCGTCAACGGCGGCGGACGCTACGTGGGCTCCAACGCGGGCGGGGTCACCTCCGCGCGCAACGCGGGCATCACCCAGCTGAACACGGTCAACCTGTCGCCGACGATCACGACGCCGGGCACCGAGTACAGCGCCGAGTACACGACCGCCAGCCCGGTCGGCTGGGGCTTCGATCGCGGGGGCTTCATCTACCGCGACGCGAGCAGCAACCCGGTGTTCGACCCGGCCACGGTCGGGACCGGCACGGTCGTCGCCGCCTACGGCACCCGGGCCTTCGGGTACCAGGTGAACTCGCTGGGGGCCGGGAAGCTCGACGGGCGCCCGGCGGTCGTCGAGCAGCGGCTCGGCAGCGGTCGCGCGACGCTGCTGGGGTTCAACCCGTTCTTCCGGGCCTGGAAGGACCAGGACGAGCGGCTCGTGCTCAACGCGGTGCTCGCACCCTCGGGTGACCCGATCGCCCCGGCAGCCGTCCGGACGCCGGACCCGGCCAAGGGCCAGACGAGCGCGACGGCGGAGTCCGCACCGCCGGCGGCCGAGTCGCTCGCGAAGGCGGAGCTGCCGAAGGTCGCGTCGCGGCCGGTGGTGGCGTCCACGACCACGCAGAAGGACGTGCGGATCACGGTCCGCCGGTCGGAGCTCGGCAAGCTCCGCACCGCCGTCAAGCGGGCGAAGCTCTCCAAGGCCCTGCGCAGCAAGGTCCGGTGGGCGACGACGAAGAAGCAGGCGACGTTCATCGCCAAGAACGCCCGCCTCAGCGACGACCACGACCGCAACTACTGGACGAGTCGGGTCATGGGACAGCTCAAGTCCCTGAAGGTCAAGCCGCTGCAGGCGCAGCTGTAGGCCCGGGCACGCGCGCCCGTTCGTCACGGCCGGTCGGGGGCTGGGTCCCCGGCCGGCCGGGCGCGTCAGCGGCCGGGGATCGGCTCGCCGGCCCGCGCGGCCCGCAGGCGCTCGAGCCCGGCGGGCAGCTCGCTGGTCCCGGGGCCGACCATCATCCCCGGGCCCTCGAGGGGTGTGAGGTCGAGCGCGTTGAGCGGCTCGCCGCAGCAGGTGCACCGCAGCTCCACGCCGGTGATGCCGCCGCAGGTCTCGTGCCGGACCTCGACGGTCGGCTTGCCGGGGAGGGACCAGCGGTCGCCCCAGGCCTTCATCGCGAGGAGGATCGCGCCGAGGTCGGCGCCCTTCTCGGTGAGGAAGTAGTCGTGGCGCGGCGGCTTCTCGGAGTACGCCTGCCGCTGCAGCACCCCGGCCTCGACGAGGCCGTTGAGCCGCTCGGTGAGGACCTTGCGTGAGATGCCGAGGTTGCGCTGGATCTCATCGAACCGGGTGAGCCCGAACGCGATGTCGCGCAGGATCAGCGGCGTCCACCACTCGCCGATCACCTCGAGCGTCTGGGCGATCGGGCACGTGAACTCCTCGAACGACGTTCGCTGCATCGGTCAAGTGTAGCGACTTAGTTCCTTCAAGAAACTTACGTGCTACGGTGCCGCACCATGCTTCGGAAGATCGCGGACATCACCTGGCGACGCCCCCGGCTCGTCCTCGCCGTCGTGGCTCTGTTCGCCGTCGGCGCCGGGGCCTTCGGGTATGACGTCGAGCACCACCTGAAGGCCGCCGGCTTCACCGACTCGAGCTCGGAGTCCGAGCGGGCGACGTCGACGCTGCGCGACGCGCTCGGCTACGACGCCACCCCCGGGATCGTCGCGCTCGTGCGCGCACCGGGCGGCGGCGCGCTCGACACGACCGCGCCCTCGGTGCGCGCCGAGGTGGCGCGGATCGCGCAGCGGCTGCGGCGGGTCGAGCACGTCGGCCGTGTCGTGAACCCCCTGGCCGAGCCGCGGGCGGCCGGCGGTCTGGGCATCGCGCGAGATGGCCGCTCCCTCGTGGTCACCGCCTTCCTCTCCACGCAGGACGTCGAGGACGTCGGCGGCATCGCGGCGACGGACGCCAGGCGGACGGTGCGCTCGGACACGCTGGACGTCTCGTTCGCAGGCTTCGCCCCCGGGTTCGACGAGGTCAACGACCAGACCCGCAAGGACCTCACGAACGCGGAGCTGATCGCGTTCCCGGCCCTCACCGTCCTGCTGCTGCTCGTGTTCCGCGGCGTGGTCGCGGCGCTGATCCCGCTGCTGATCGGCGTCCTCTCGATTCTCGGCACGTTCCTGTTCCTGCGGATCATGTCGTCGCTCGTCGACACGTCGCTGTTCGCGCTGAACATCGGGACCGCGCTCAGCCTCGGCCTCGCGGTCGACTACGCGCTGCTGCTCGTCTCCCGCTACCGCGAGGAGGTCGAGCGACACGGCCACGGCGAGGTGGCCCACCGCGCGACCGTCGTGCACGCCGGGCGCGGCGTGATCTTCTCGGGCTTCACGGTCGCCGCCGCGATGGCTGCGCTGCTCGTGATGCCCCAGCGGTTCCTCTACTCGGTGGGCGCCGCGGGCGTCGCCGTCGGCGTGCTCAGCGCCGTCATCGCGATCCTCGTGGTGCCGTCGCTGCTCGCGCTCCTGGGTGCGCGGCTGGATGCGCTCACGCTGCGTCGCGGAGCGCCGCCGGTGTCGGCGACGTCGGGCGGCTGGTATCGGCTGGCGCGCGGCGTGATGCGCCGGCCGGTCCTGGTCGCGCTCGTGAGCGGCGGCCTGCTGCTCGCCGCGGCGGCGCCCATGGCCGGGGTGGACTTCACCGGGCCGAGCGCCAAGGCGGTCCCGCCCGGTCAGCCGTCCTACGAGCCGGGCGAGTACCTCACCGCCAACTACCCGCGCGAGGTCACCGAGGCGATCACGGTCACGGTCCGGGGGGAGGCGACCGACGCGGACCTCGCCGGGTTCGCCGGGCGACTGCGGTCGGTCGAGGGCATCGCGCGCGCGACGCCGTTCACCCGCGCCTCGCCGGACGTCGCGTTCGCGACGCTGTCAGCGCGGGATGCCGCGCTCGATGGAGGTGCCCAGGACGCCGTGCGCGCGATCCGCGACCTCGCTCCACCGGGGGCGGCGGACGTGCTCGTCGCCGGCAACACGGCGCGGTTCATCGACCAGAAGGCGAGCCTCGTCGAGAACGCGCCCTACGTCGTCGCGATCATCGTGGTCGGGACGACGATGTTGCTGTTCCTCCTGACGGGCTCGGTGATCCTGCCGCTGAAGACCCTGCTGATGAACGCGCTCACGCTGTCGGCGACGCTCGGGATCCTGGTCCTCGCGTTCCAGCACGGATGGCTGTCGTGGGCGCTCGACTACCCCGGGCCGGACGCCGTCGAGGTCACCAGCCTCGTCTTCCTGTTCGCCGTCACGTTCGCGCTCGCGACCGACTACGCCGTCCTCGTGCTCGCGCGGATCAAGGAGCAGCACGAGCTCGGACTGACGAACGAGGAGGCCGTCGCGATCGGCATCGGGCGGACGGGACGGATCATCAGCGCGGCTGCGGTGATGATCGCCGTGGTCTTCCTCGCCTTCGCCGTGAGCCCGGTGTTCTTCATGAAGCAGATCGCGGTCGGCATGGCGGTCGGGGTGATCATCGACACGACCATCGTCCGCGCGCTCCTCGTGCCCGCGCTCATGCGGCTGTTCGGAGAACGCAACTGGTGGGCGCCCCGACCCCTGGCGGCGCTCCACCGTCGTGTGGGGATCAGTGAGGCCTAGGGCTCAGGAACGGCGCAGCGTCCGGATCGTGGTCCGGTCGCCGAAGCTGCCCCGCTCCACCGACCGCAGCACGATCGTCCGACCGCTGCCCGGCACCTTCGCGCGGACGGTCCGCGTCGCGCCGGCCCGGATCGCGTAGCGCGTCGTCGCTCCGGTCCGGCCGCCCGCCCTCGCGCTGAGGCGGCCCGCGCAGCCCCTGGGCGTGCCCTTCGGGCACGACAGCCGCAGGGTCAGGGTCCCGCGTGAGAGCTTCGGGGAGCGCGGGCCGAACCGCACGTGCCCGTACTCGCGCAGGGCCCCGCGGTCGAAGGACTCGCAGGTGTTGCGTCCCTCGTCGTACTCGTCGCGCAGATCGGCGGTCGCCGCGTCGGTCCCCGTGCCGCAGTCGATGCGGTCCCGGGTCCCGTCCCGGCCGAAGATCAGGTCGTCGCCGCCGCGGCCGTCGACGAGGTCCTCGCCCGCCTCCCCGTTGATGTCGTCCCCGAGCACGGAGCCGTACAGCTCGTCGTTGCCCGGGCCGCCCAGCAGGACGTCTGCCAGTCGGATCCGCACGTTCAGCTGCACGGCCGGGAACGTCACGACGCGCGGAGGCTGCGCAGCGGGCCCCGGGGAGGTCGGCGCCTTGGAGGGCGGCACCGTGGTGAAGCAGCACGCGGCCCGCGAGGCCATCCGCGGGTTGGCGGCATCGGGGTCGAACAGCCGGTGGGCCTCGGGGTCGCCGAAGATCTTGTCCGGCCCGTCACGCCCCTCGAGGCGGTCGATGCCGCTGGTGCCGACGAGCGTGTCGCCGTTGGCCGAACCGATCGCCACCGCGAAGCTCGAGATCGTGTCCTGCGCGTTGACCTGCCTGGGGGCGTTGCGCTTCAGCGTCGGGCGGGTGCCGTCGAGAAAGACGATCGCGCTGTGCACGCCACGGCTGTAGTCGATCGTGTCGGTGCCGTCGCCGCCCTCGTAGCGGTCGTTGCCGCCACCGCCGAACACGTAGTCGTTCCCCGGGCCGGCGATCACCGAGTCGTTCCCGCCGCGCGTCTCGACGGTGTCGTTGCCGGGCCCGAGGTCGACGGCGTCGAAGCTGCTGCCGGTCCGGACGTCGTCGTCTCCCGGCCCGGCGGTGATGAACGTGTCGCCCGTCTCCACGACGTAGCCGCCACCCTCGAACACGTCGTCTCCGTCGCCGAGGTCGGCCGTCAGGACGTAGTTCGCTCCGGTGCCGATCGGCAGGACGCAGACGACGACCGACGCCGAAGCGCCGGTCTGGCAGCCCCCGCCGGGAGTGGGCGTCGTCCCCGCGTCGGTGACCCGGATCTCGAGCCCGCCGGCGCGCGCCTCGCTCTCGAAGCTGATGCGGTTGGTCTCGCCGGCGCCCGCGGTGATCCGCATGCCGGTCCCCGCGTCGTACGACACGGTCGCGGCGCCCGCCGGGGCGGTGGAGCCCAGCACCGCGAGCGGCAGGAGGACGGCGAGGCGGTGGCGTCGAGCGGGCATGGTCCCTCGGGAGCTGGTGGGTGGTGGTCGAGGACGCGTGCGCGGACCCGATCACGGGAGAAGATACGCTCGGACGATGCTCGGAGCGATCATCCTCGGCTTCGTCGCCGGCTACCTCGGCCGCGCGTTCACCCCGGGAAGCCAGGTGTCCGGGTGCCTGCCGACGACGGCGCTGGGCATCGTCGGATCCCTGGTCGGCTACTTCCTCTTCACCGAGGTGCTCGGCGTGGGGGACACGGAGACGCTCGACCTCGGCGGTCTTCCGGGTGCGGTGATCGGGACGGCGCTCGTGCTGATCGTGCTGCGCACGGCCGGACGCGACTGACCCGTCCGGCGCGCCCGGCGCCGACGCGCCGAACCATCGGCGAACAGCGGCGTTCGCCGGTCCGCTACGCTGCCGCGCCATGGCGAAGAAGTCCGTCTCCGGCAAGCAGTGCCTGATCACCGGCGCCGCGAGCGGCATCGGCCGGGCCACGGCGATCGCGACCGCCCGGCGCGGCGGGATCCTGTTCCTGACCGACGTCCAGGGCGACCGGCTCGACGAGGTCGTCGCGGAGATCCGCGCGGCCGGCGGCACCGTCGCCTTCGCGCAGGCCGCGGACATCGCCGACCACGACGCGGTCGTCGCGATGGCTGCGGCGATCCATGCGGAGCACGGCGCGATGGACGTCGTGATGAACGTCGCGGGCATCTCGATCTGGGGCAGCGTCGAGACGCTCACCCACGAGCAGTGGCGGCGTGTGATCGACATCGACCTGATGGGTCCGATCCACGTGATCGAGACGTTCGTGCCGCCGATGATCGCCGCCGACCGGGGCGGCCATCTCGTCAACGTCTCCTCGGCGGCCGGTCTGCTGGGGCTGCCCTGGCACGCCGCCTACAGCGCCGCGAAGTTCGGGCTGCGCGGCGTCTCCGAGGTCCTGCGCTTCGACCTGCGACGCCACGGCATCGGCGTGAGCCTCGTCGTGCCGGGCGGCGTCGACACGCCGCTGGTCCAGACGGTCGAGATCGCCGGGATCGACCGGGAGAACCCCGCGATCCAGAAGATGGTCGGCCGCTTCCGCCGCCACGCGCGGACGCCGGAGCAGGTCGCCGAGAGCATCCTCGTCGGGATCGAGAAGGACCGCTACCTCGTCCACACCTCGCCCGACATCCGCCTCGGGTACCTCGCCCAGCGCGTCTTCCCGCCCGGCTACGCGCTCGCGATGCGGCTGCTCAACGACCAGTTCGTGCGCATCACCCGGCAGGCCCGCCAGGGCTAGTCGGTCGGCGCCGCCGCGTAGGCCGCCAGCAGCAGCCGCAGCGCCTCGCGCAGCGCCTGCGCGTCGCCCTGCGGGCCGGCGCCCCGGACCACGCGGTGCAGCGCGAACCCGTCGACGAGCGCGACGAACGCCCGGGCGGCCTCGTCGGCGCGAGCGACGCCGGCGGCGGCGAGCGCGGCGCGGACGGGGGCCTGGAACGCGTCGAGCACCGCGATCAGGTCGGCGCGCAGCTCCGGGCGTCGCGACGCCTCGACATACGCCTCGAACTGCGCGACGAGCTCCGTCTCGGGGACCGCGAGCAGCAGCGCGACGAACGCGTCGATCGCGGCGTCCGGGGCGAGGTCGTGCTCGACCATCGCGGCGGTCGCGGCCTCGAGCCGGGTGATCGAGCGCGCCGCGAACGTCCGCAGCGCCTCCAGCAGCAGCTCGTCGATCGAGCCGAAGAAGTAGCTCGTCGTCGACAGCGGCACGCCCGCGCGCGCGGCGACGAGCCGGTGCGTGGTGGCGCCGACGCCGCGCTCCGCGACGACCTCGAGTGCCGCGGCCAGGAGCGCGTCCCGGCGCTCGAGGGTGGAGGCGCGGTGGGCGGGGCGCGGGCTCGGCATGCACCTCCAGCGTACCCGGAAGTTTGGACATCTGTCCGGACTTCCCCTATGCTGGACATATGTCCGAACTTCTGGAGGGTGGGACGGCGGGGCTCGCGGACCGGGCGGCCGCGCTCGCCGCGGGCGACGTGACGTCCCGCGAGCTCGTGCAGCGCTCGCTCGACGCGATCGACGGGGTCGGCGCGCAGCTCGGCGCGTTCCGCCGCGTCCGTCACGAGGCCGCGCTCGCCGAGGCCGACGCGGCCGACGCCGCGCTCGCCCGCGGGGAACGCGCGCCGCTGCTCGGCGTCCCGATCGCGGTGAAGGACGACACCGACGTCGCGGGGGAGACCACCCCGTTCGGCTGCGTCGGCGACTTCCCCGTCGTCGAGCAGGACGCCGAGGTCGTCCGGCGCCTGCGCGTCGCGGGCGCCGTGATCGTCGGCAAGACCACGACCCCCGAGTTCGGTCAGTGGCCGTTCACCGAGGGTCCCGGCTTCGGCGTCACCCGCAACCCCTGGAACACCGATCACACCCCCGGGGGCTCCAGCGGCGGGTCGGCCGCCGCCGTGGCCGCCGGGCTCGTGCCCGCTGCACTCGGGTCCGACGGCGCCGGCTCGGTCCGCATCCCCGCCGCGTGGACGGGTCTCGTCGGCGTGAAGCCCCAGCGCGGCCGCGTCTCCACCTGGCCCGACGCGGAGGCGTTCAACGGCCTCACGTGCAACGGGCCGCTGGCGCGGACGGTGCAGGACGCCGCCCTGCTGCTCGACGCCGCGACCGGCAACCACCCGCGCGAGCGCCACCGCCCGCCCGCGCCGGCCGAGTCGTTCGCCGCCGCGGCCGCGCGCGAGCCCGGGCGGCTGCGGATCGCGCTCTCCACCGCCGTGCCGTTCAGCGGGCCGCCCGCGCGCCTCGACCCCCGCGTGCGCGAGCAGGTGGAGCGGCTCGGCGCGGTGCTCGAGGGGCTCGGCCACGAGGTCACGCCGGCCGACCCGAGCTACGGGCTCGTCGGCCTGAGCTTCGTCCCGCGCTCGACCGCGGGCGTGCGCGAGTGGGCGGGGCGCGTGCCCGACCCGGCGCGGCTGGACCACCGCACGCGCGAGAACGCGCGCACCGGCGCGCTGCTCGGCGGTCCGCTGCTGTGGCTCGCCCGCCGCGCCGAGGCGCTGCTGCGGCTCCAGCTCGGCGCCGTGTTCCGCGCGCACGACGTGGTCCTCGCCCCGACGACCGCGCAGCCGCCCCCCGCGATCGGGGCCATCGACGGGCTCAGCAGCTGGCAGACCGACAAGCGCATGATCGCCGCGTGCCCGTACTCGTGGCCGTGGAACGTCGTCGGCTGGCCCGGGGTGAACGTCCCGGCCGGGCTCGTCGACGGGCTGCCGGTCGGCGCGACGTTGCTCGGGCCGGCGTGCAGCGAGGGCCGGCTGCTCGGTCTCGCCGCCCAGCTGCAGGAGGTCGAGCGCTGGCACGAGCGCCGGCCGCCCGTGTTCGCGGCGGTCTGAGCGACGCGCCGCGCGCGATCGGGATACCGTGGCGCCGTGGCCTCCCCGAACTTCCGCTTCGTCGCCCCGCCCGCCGCACTCGACGGGATCACGCCCGGATGGGCGATCGAGATGCTCCGCGACGGCGAGATCGCGCTCGTCGTGGACGACGGCGGCCTCGCCGCGATCGACGCGACCGCGCACGCGCTCGACCTCGTCACCGTCCAGGTGGTCCGCACGGAGGCCGACCAGGGTGCGCAGGAGCGCACCGTCATCGCGTACGCGACGCGGCTGCCGACGATCTGGTGCGCGCCGTCCTTCACCGACGGGACGAAGGAGTGGGCGCGCAAGCGCGGCCCGATGACGCTGCTCGTCGAGATCGACGGGCCGCTCCCCGAGGAGGAGCGCCGCCGCATCGAGCGGTTCGTCGCCATCCTCGGCCGGCAGAGCGAGTAGCCGCGTGACGCGGCGCCGCCTGCGGATCACGCTCGGCGTCGTCTTCCTGATCGCGTCGCTGCCGAAGTTCCTCGCCTACGGCTGGGAGCTCGACCAGTTCCGCCGCTTCGGCCTGCCCGGCCCCGACGAGGCGTGGGTCATCGCCGCCGGCGTCATCGAGCTGGCCGGTGGCGCGCTGCTCCTCGCGGACCGGTTCGTGCGCCCGGCGTGCATCGTGCTGGCGGCGACGATGGCCGTCGCGATCGCGAGCTCGGGCATCAAGGAGGGCGACGTCGTCCCGTCGCTCACCGTCGCGCCGCTGCTGCTCGCCGGGTGCGTGGTGCTCCTCGCGCGCCGTGGCCGCCCCCGCTGAGTCCGCGGCCGGGGCGTGACGGGGCGGGCAGTCCCGGCTGCGGACCGGCCCGGGCCGGCGAGTGGACCGCAGGACCTTCCCGGAAGGATCAGCGGTCCACACGAGGTCGGCGCCCGGCGCCTGTTCTCGCGTGTTCACATCCTGCCGCTACCGTCGTGTCCGTGGACGCCGACGACCAGCGCCGCCCGACGACCCGGCCCGAGGACGAGCGCATGGGACGGCGCGTCTTCCTCGGGATGATGGGGGCGGGCGCGGTCGGCCTGGTCGTCGGCGACGGGGTCCTCAGCGTCGTCGGTCGGGCGTCCCGTCCGCTCACCGACGCGCTCCCGGACGGCGTCCGGGCCGCGCTGCCCGCACCCGGCGGGGGATGGCGGATCTACACGGTGAACCCGCCGATGCCGCGGTTCGACCCGGCGACGTGGCGCCTGACGATCGACGGGCTCGTGGAGCGGCCCGTGACCCTGACGCACGCGCAGCTGCTCGCGCTGCCCCGGGTCGAGCAGACCTCGGACTTCTACTGCGTCACCGGCTGGTCGGTCCTCGGCGTGCGCTGGACCGGCGTGCGCTTCGCCGACCTGCTGGCCGCCGCCCGCCCGCTGCCGCGCGCCACGGCACTGCGCTTCGTGTCCGCCGAACGGCCCTACGTCGACATGCTCACGATGAAGCAGGCGATGGTCGACGACGCGATGCTCGCCTACGGGATGGACGGCCGCCCGATGCCGAGACCCCACGGTGCTCCTGCACGGGTGGTGATGCCGAAGATGTACGGCTACAAGGGCGTCAAGTGGGTCGAGCGGATCGAGCTCGTCGACCGCGTCGAGCCGGGGTTCTGGGAGCAGCGCGGCTATGACCGCGACCCCTGGCTCAACAGCGAGGACGCGGTGTGAGCCACGCCGCGGTCCCGCTGGTGCGGCGGTTCAGCGGCACCGAGCGGCTCCTGCACTGGACGCACACCGCGGGGTTCCTCGCGATGCTCGGGACCGGGCTCCTGCTCTACGTCCCCGCGTTCAGCGACGTCCTCGGCGGGCGGCCGACCGCGAAGGCGGCGCACCTCGGCGCGTCGATCGCGTGGCTGGTCGCGATGGCGCTGGTCGTGCTGCTCGGCGACCGCCGCGGGCTGCGCGTGACGCTGCAGGAGATCGACCGCTTCGACCAGGACGACCGCGACTGGCTGCGCCGCCGGGGCACCCCGCCGGCGCGCTTCAACGCCGGGCAGAAGCTGCACACGGTCGTGCAGGCCGGGTTCGCCGCCCTGTTCGTCGCCAGCGGGACGCTGCTGTGGCTCTCCGAGCGGGTCAACGGCCTGCGCCTGCAGGGAACGATCGTCGTGCACGACGCCGCGATGTTCGGTGCCGTCGCGCTGCTCCTCGGGCACCTCTGGCTCGCGCTCGTCTGGCCGCCGACACGGCACGCGATGCGCGGCATCGTCCGCGGGACGGTCCGCGCGTCCTGGGCCGCGCGGCACCATCCCCGCTGGCGCGCGGCGTCCGCCGAGAGCCCGCGCGCCCGCCGGACCGTGCCGCGGTCGGCGTGGCTGGCGAGCGTCCTGATCCTCGTCGTCGGCGGGACCGCGACCGCCTACGTCGTGGACGACTCGCTCGGCGACCGGGCCGGGGAGGAGGTGTCGATCGCCCCGCCCGCAGCGCCGCAGCCCGCGTCGGCCGCGGCCGCGGCGGCGCCGCCGGTCGAGGCCGAGCAGGTCGTGCCGCCGCCCGACCCCGGGGCCGATCCGCTGCAGCTGGCCGCGGAGGCGCAGCAGCTGCAGCAGGACGGTCGGCTCAACGCGGCGATCGAGCGGTACCGGATCGCGCTGCGCGGACTGCCCGGGCGCCCGGACGTCCGGGCCGCCTACGGCATCGCGCTCGTCGACGCCGGCAACGAGGACGAGGGGTTCGCCCAGCTGCGCCGCGCGACGCGACACACGCCGCGGTACGAGGACGCCCGGCTGGCTCTGGGCCTGGAGCTGCTCGAGGCCGGGCGCGCCGCGGAGGGCCGGGCCCAGCTGCGCCGCTATCTGCGGTCCGCAGCCCCCGGGCCGGGCGCGGACGTCGCGCGCGCCGCGCTCGAGCGCGACGCGCGCTGAGCGTGAGCATCCTGCACGTCTGGTTCCCGCGCGGGCCGTCGAGGAGGATGTCGCCGGGGCTCTCGAGGCTCGTCACCGGCGCAGGGGGCGTGCGCCGACGAGGCTCGCAACCCGCGTCATCGAGGGCACGCCGACGCGCGAGTGAGACGAACTGGGTGGAGCCAGGCCCATATCTGGGCCACGACCCGCCCAGTTCGCTGCAGCATGCCTCGTGGGTTCGCGCGAATCCACCCGGCGCGCGCAGCGGCGGCGAGCGCTGACGCGCGCTCGCCGCGCCCGGCCCGGCGCGCTCAGCCGCCGCTGACGCCGAAGATCGCGAGGTGCAGGAAGCCGCCGGCGAGGCCGAGGATGGCGCCGTGGGCGTAGAGCATCCACTCGTCCTCCTTGATCGCGGCGCGCATCATCTCGACGAAGTCCTCGGGGGGCAGCTCCTTCGTGCGGGCCTCGATCAGCACGCGGATCTTCTCGGACTGGCGCCGCGAGAACTCCGGGTCGGTGAACGGCTGCATCGTCTTGCCGACCGCGTCCTGGGCGACGGCCGCGCGGATCGCGTCGTACTTCGACGGGCCGAGCGCGACGCGCACCGCGCCCTTGATCGGGCCCGCGGCACCGTCGATCGCCGGGCCCATCGCGTCCGCGAGCATCTTGCGCGTCCGGTCGCCGCGCGGGCCGTTGAGGAGGAAGTCGCCGATGTTCTCGAGCGTGATGACGTCGGCGGCGATGATCCGCGCGTACACCTCGGCGGCCTCGTCCTGGCGGCGCAGGAACAGGCCGTGGATCGTGAACGGACCGATCTTCCGCGGCCGCACCGGCTCGAAGATCAGCGACATGCCGAGCAGGTTCGTGATCCAGCCGACGATCACGCCAAGGATCGGCAGCAGCCACCACTGGTGCAGCGTGTGGTCGAGGATCGCCACCGGGATGCCCAGCAGGAAGCCGAAGTAGAACCCGAAGTTGATCATCAGCTTCAGCTCGCGCTCGCCGATGTCGCGGAAGATCCGGTTGACGACGTCCGGGTGCTTCTCGAAGTGGTCGATGACCATGAGCTTCGGGTCGAGCAGCTGGTCGATGTGCACGCCGATCTCGTCGGTCACCTGCCGCACGATCGACGGCAGCTGCTGCTGCACCCGCGCGTAGACCGCCTGCTTGCCGCGCGGCGGCACGTCCGCCCACAGCTGCGGATGCTCGCGGCGCATCGTCTCGTCGACGAGCTCGGGGATCTGCGGGCTGAACATCTGGACGATGTGCTCGGCGATCTTGTCCGGCTCGAGCTGCTGGTAGAACTCGCCCGGCGTCCCGAGCTTCGCGATCGCCTTGTCGACCGCGATCGACCCCATCTTCGCGGCGCGCATGGGGATGATCCCCTGCCAGCCCAGGCCGCCCTGCGCGATGCCCGGGATCTCCTGCAGCTTGTGCGGCAGGAACTCCGCCAGCGCCCGCATCCCCAGGACCCGGCGGCCGTGGTACTGCACCGGGTTGAACAGCATCAGCACGCCGGACCAGTTGATGATCCAGCCGATCGCGCCCGTGAACACGGGGATGGAGGCGAAGGTGATCCACTCTGACGTCGACACGGTGAGCCGACCCTACACAGCTGTACACGAGCCGTACCATCTGCCGGTGCGCCGCGTCTTCATCACCGAGACACCGGACGTCGGAGCGGTCCCGGGGCGCCGGCTGGCGGTGAAGGACCTGTTCGACACCGCCGGGGTCCGCACGACCTACGGGTCCGCGATCTTCGCCGAGCACGTGCCGACCGTGACCGCCGCCGCCGTGGTCGCGGCGCAGGACGCCGGCTACGTCAGCGTCGGCAAGGCGAACCTCCACGAGTTCGCCTGGGGGATCACCTCCGACACGCCGCACTTCGGGGCCGTGCCCAACCCGCTCGCGCCCGACCGGATCGCGGGCGGCTCCAGCGGCGGCTGCGCCGCGGCGCTCGCGGCCGGGCTGGCCGACGTCGCGCTGGGCACCGACTCCGGCGGCTCGATCCGCATCCCGTCGGCGTGCTGCGGCACCACCGGCTTCAAGCCGACCCACGGCCTCGTGCCGCTCGACGGCTGCTGGCCGCTCGCGCCCAGCTGGGACCACGCCGGCCCGATGGCCCGCGACGTCGCCGGGTGCGAGGCGCTCCTCGCCGCGCTCGTGCCCGGCTACCGGCCGGTCGCGGACGTCGCGCTCGCGGACGTCCGGGCGGCCGTCGCGTGGACCGGGCACGCCGACCCGCTCGTGCGCGCGCGTGTAGAGGAGGTCGCGCGGCTGCTCGGGGCGCAGCCGCTGGAGCTGCCGTTCCCCGACGACGCGTACGACCTGTTCGCCGGCGAGGCGGCCGCCGTCCACCGCGAGCTGTTCGCCGCGCACGCCGACCGCTACAGCGAGAACGTCGCCGCGAAGGTCCGCCGGGCCCTGTCGGTCACCCCCGAGGCGATGGCGGCGGACGCGGCCCGCCGCGAGCGCTACCGGGAGCGGACCGCGGCGCTGCTGGCCCCCTACGACGTGCTGCTCACGCCGACGATGGCGATGGTCGCCCCGCCCGCCGCCGCGGGGGAGGCGCCGATCCGCGCCCGCGCGCTGTCGCTCACCTACCCGTTCAACGCCACCGGGGCGCCCGCGCTCGCGCTGCCGTGCGGGACGGCCGAGCACGGGCTGCCCGCCTCCGCGCAGCTGGTCGGCGCGCCCGGGACGGACGCGCTCGTCCTCGCGGTCGGCCGGACGGTCGAGGCCGCGCTGCGGACCGGTCGGTAGGGTCGCCGCATGAGCCTCCGTGACCGCGCCCCCGACGCCCTCGCCGGAGTGATGGGCGTCGTGGGCTCGCTGCACTTCGTGATCCCCGGGACGATGGCCGAGACGATCCCGTCGCAGCTGCCCTACCGCCGGGAGCTCGTGCTCGTCAGCGGCGTCGTCGAGGTCGGCACCGCGATCGCGCTGCGCCGCCGCGTTCCCGGTGCCGGACGCTTCGCCGCGCTGACGCTGCTGGCGATCTGGCCCGCGAACATCCAGATGGCGCTCGACGCCGGCTCCGGCAAGCACCCCGGCCCGGCCGACGACAAGCGGCTGATGTGGGCCCGCGTGCCGCTGCAGCTCCCGCTGATCTGGGCCGCCCTGCAGGCCGACCGGCCCGGCGCCCGCCGCTAGCGCTCCGGCGCGGCCTCCAGCGCGAGGAGCACCTCGACCACCCGCTCCGGGGTCTCCCACACCGGGGAGTGCCCGGACTGCGGGATCCGCACGACCGTCGGCCCGTCCTCGAGCGCCTCGTAGCGCGCGACGGTCGCCGGGTCGACGCGGCCGTCCTGCTCGCCGAAGACGATCGTCACCGGCACGTCGAGCGCCGCGACCCGCTCCGGCAGCGGCTCGTCGTGGACGTAGTGGTCGATCGCCAGCGTCGCGTCGCGGAACGTGCGCCAGCGCGCCGCCCCCGCGGCGGCGAGGAACACGTCGGGGACCTCGGTGCCAGGCGCGAACGCGGTCCGCAGCCCGTCGCGCCGGACCCGCTGCGGCAGCACGCGCCACAGCAGCGGCCCGAGCCCCGCCACGGTCAGCAGCCGCTCCGGGCCGCCGCGCGCGGTCAGCCGCGACGCGAACGTCGCGGGAGCGTTGATCGCGACGACGTGCGTGGCGAACGCCGGGTCCTGCTCGGCGACCGCGACCGCCACGAGCCCGCCCATCGAGTGGCCGACGAGCACCGCCGGGCCGGCGGCGACGTCCCGCACGTACCCGGCCATCTCCTCGATCGACTCGGCGCCGGGGTTGGCGGCGTCGGTGCCGTGACCGGGGAGGTCGGGGACGAGCACCTCGTGTCCGGCCGCGCGCAGCGGCCCGGCGACGCGGTCGAGGGTCCGGGCGGAGCACAGCAGCCCGTGCAGCAGGACGAAGCGCATGGACGGATGGTCCCCCATCGCCGCCTCTCAGGGTCCTCTCAGGAACTTCTCGACCGGCTCTTACGCGCCACCACGAGGCTGCCCCGCATGTTCGTGGCGGACGCTCCGGCCCAGACCCTCACCGTCCTCGTCGTCGAGGACGACCCGGAGCTGCGCGTCGGCGTGGCCCGCGGGGTCGCCGCGGCCGGCTGGACCGCGCTGGTCGCCGGGGACGGGATGGAGGCGCTCGCCGTCCTGCGCGAGCAGCGCGTCGACGCCGTGCTGCTGGACCGCGGCCTGCCGTTCGTCGACGGCCTGGAGACCTGCCGCCGCCTGCGGGCCGCGGGCGACCCCGTCCCGGTGGTGCTGCTGTGCGACCGCGACGGGATCGACGACCGCGTCGCCGCCCTCGACGCCGGTGCCGACGACGTCGTCGGCAAGCCGTTCGCGCTCCGCGAGGTGCTCGCGCGCGTCCGCGCGATCCACCGCCGCAGCACGCGCGGCAGCGCGCCCGCGCCCGTCGAGCGCTGCTACGCCGACCTGCGGATCGACCTCCCCGCCCACCAGGCCTACCGCGGCGACCGGCTCCTGCAGCTCACCCGCACCGAGTTCCTGCTGCTCGACCAGCTCGCCGCCAACGCCGGGCACGTCATCGAGCGCTCGCAGCTGCTGCTGCGCGTCTGGGGGTACGACTTCGGCGCCGAGTCCAACTCGCTCGGCGTGTACATCGGCTACCTGCGCCGCAAGACCGAGGCGGCCGGCGAGCCGCGCCTGATCCACACGGTCCGCAACGTCGGCTACGTCCTGCGCGAGCCAGGCTGATGCGCGACGTCGCCCAGGGACCAGGCGATGAACCACACGCGCACGTCCACGTCGCTCACGCTGCCGCCGCCCTCGGCGGCGACCGCGGCGAGCTCGCCGGCCAGCGCCGCGACCGCGAGCGGCGGGATCGCCCGGGGCAGCACCGTGGCCAGCAGCCGGGCGGCCAGCACGGCGGGATCGGGCTCGTCCCGGGCGACCGCGAACGTCTCCCGCACGGTCAGGAGCTCCTCGGTCAGGAGCTGCGCGAGGCGCCCGCGGTCGGCGTCGCAGCGCGCGGCCAGGCGGCCGGCGCGATGGGCGCTGCCGGGGATCGGCTCGCCGGGGCGCCGGCGGCGCGCGGGGGCGTCGGGGACGTGCATGACCCCATGACGCGCGCGACGCCCCCGGCGTTCGTGAGAGCCACCGAAGAACGCGCAACCGAAGGATCGCGTAAGAGCGCGGCGCCGCTCCTGACGTGCGGCCCGGTCGTCGCGTCCTCAAGGCACGGTCTCGGACACCGATGTCCAGGACCGCCACCCCAACACCCAAGGAGAGCGATGTCCATCACCAGGAAGGCCGGGGCCCTCGCCCTGGTCGCCGGTCTCGCCGCCGGAGTCCCGACCGCGGCGCAGGCGGACCGCGGGGACCACGTCAAGGCCCCCACGCGGATCGCGTCGAAGCTCAAGAGCGCCGAGCGCGCGCTCGAGCGCGCGCAGGACCGGGCCGACGACGGCGAGACCGCCGGCGCCGTCTCGAGCCTGACCGCCTCGCGGCGCCACCTCGCCTCGGCGACCGGCTCGGCCGTCAAGCGCGTCACCGCCGCCGCGAGCACCGGCGAGGCCGCGGCCGCCGCCGTCACGCGCACCGACCACCGCATCGTCGGCGGGGCCGCCGCGATCCTCGACGGGGCCGGGGAGGACGTCTCGACCGCCGCGACCACCACGATCGACGCCGCCCTCGACGGGCGCGACCGCATCGTCGCCGCGATCGCCGCGCTCGGCGAGGACGACAAGGCCGACTACGCCGACGTCCTCGACCGGATCGTCGAGCACGCCGACGACGAGATCGACGAGCTCGCCGAGACCGCCGCCGACGACGAGCTGACCGACGCCGCCACCACCGCGCTCGGTGAGGCCGCGACGCAGATCGCCGCCACCCGGACCGCCGCCCAGGCCCAGCTCGACGCCATCGAGGGCGCCGACGAGGACAGCGGCTACCCGACCGACGACAGCGGCTACCCGACCGACGTCGCCGACCGCCCGAGCGGCGACCGCGGCGACTGCCCGCGTCCGGGCGGCCGCCCGCACGGCCCGCGCCCCGGCGCCGGCCAGCAGCAGCCCGCCGACGATCTCCCCGCCGGGAGCTACGGCACCTGATCGACCCGCGGCGCCGGGCCCGTCCCGGCGCCGCTGCTTCACCACCTCTTCAGTCCCTCCGCCCCCAGCCGCCGATCGAGACACCATGACCCCCGTCCGCCTCCTCCGTGCCACCGGTGACGACGCGCTGGCCCGCCGGGCCTCCCGCGGCGACCACGAGGCGTTCGGCGTGCTGTTCTCCCGTTACCAGCTGCGGCTGGAGCTGTACTGCCGCTCGATCCTGCGCCACGACGAGGACGCGCGCGACGCGACCCAGAACGCGATGACGAAGGCGTTCCTGGCGCTCGACGGTCGCGAGCAGGACGTCGCGGTCCGCGCCTGGCTGTTCCGGATCGCGCACAACGAGTCGATCTCGCTCATGCGCCGCCGCCGGCCGACCGCCGAGCTGGCCGAGGAGCTCACCGAGAGCGGCGCCGCCGGCTGCGCGCCCGCGCCGGCGGAGACCGTCGAGCTGCGCGAGGACCTCGCCGCGCTCCTGGAGGGGATCCGTGGCCTGCCGCCGCGCGCCCGCCAGGCGCTGCTGCTGCGCGAGCTCGCCGACCTCGACTACGCGTCCGTCGGCACGGTGCTCGGCATCTCCGCGGGCGGCGCGCGGCAGGCGGTCTTCGAGGCGCGCACCGCGCTGCAGGCCGACCGCGCGGGCCGCGAGGCGCCGTGCGAGAGCATCCGCCGGGAGCTGTCGGAGGCCGATCACCGGCGCCGCCCGGCCCGGCACGTCCGCGGGCACCTGCGCGGCTGCGCGTGCTGCCGCGACTGGTCCACCGCTCTGGACACGCGCCGTCAGCGGCTGTCGGTGCTGCCCGGTGCCGCCGGGCTCGCCGGCGGCTCGCTGTGGGGCTGGCTCTCCGGGGCGCTGGGCGTGGGCGCCTCCGGGACCGCGGGTGCGGTCGGCACCTCCTTCGGCGGTGGTCTGGCGCTCAACGGCAAGGCGGTCGCCGCGCTCGCCGCGGTCGCCGCCGGCGCCACGCCGGTCGCCGTCCACGAGGTCGAGCGCCGCGCCGCCCCGAGCCCCGCCGAGACCCGCGCCGCGACGTCCGGTGCGCCCGCGTCGCCGGCCGACGGCGCGACCGCGGCCGTCGCCCGTCCGGCCACCGCGACGCCGGTGCGGACCGCACTGCGCACGACGGCCGCGCCGCGCACGCTCGCGCCGGTGGCCGCCACGGGGACCGCGGCGCCGACGCGCGACCGTGACGCCACGCCGCGGCCGGAGGCGGACCCCGACGGCCGGGGGACGGCGCAGGACCGCCCGGCCGGCAGCCGCCGCGACCGCGACGCCTGGTCGGGCGACGCACCGCTGGGCGCCGACGCGGAGTCGGACGGCGCGCACGTCGCCGGGCCGGGCTGGAGCGGTCCGTCCGCCCGCCGGGACGGCGCCCGCCGCGGCGACGACACGACGACCCCGACCCCGGACGCGACCGCCGACGACGAGCGCCCCACGTCCCCGACCGGTGCGGCGCGGCCGGCCGGTCAGCGGCCCGCCCGTGGCCCCGGCGCCGGCCGCCGGCCCGCCGCGACCACCACCGAGGCGACCGCCGGGACCGACACCGCCCCGGCCACGACGACCACCGACGCGGCACCCGCGACCGCGCCCACGCAGCCCGCCGCGGACGCCGACGCCGACGCCGACGGGGACGACGCGTCGGCGACCGCCGACCCCGCCACCGAGGAGACGCCGTGAGGCGCCCCGCGCTGCTCGCGCTGCTCCTCGCGCTCACGCTCCTGCCGGCCACCCCGGCGGCCGCGCTGACCTTCGGCCTGTCCGACCAGCAGGTCGACAGCTGGAAGGACCCGCGCCTCACCGCGCTCGGCCTGCGCCAGGCGCGGCTGATCGTCCCCTGGGACGCCGCGACCTCCGAGCCCGCCCGCGTGCAGGCCTGGCTCGACGCGACCGCCGCCGCGGGCATGACCCCGCACGTGGCGTTCCAGCACCTGCGCAGCGAGCGCTGCCCGTCCGCGCCCTGCAGCGCGCCGTCCCGCAGCCGCTACCGCGCCGCCGTCACCGCGTTCCGCTCCCGCTTCCCGCAGGTCACGACGTTCACGACCTGGAACGAGGCCAACCACCGCAGCCAGCCGGTCGCGAGCAGCCCCGAGACCGTCGCCGGCTACCACGAGGAGCTGCGCTCGGTCTGCCCGAGCTGCACGATCGTCGCCGGGGACGTCCTGGACTCCGGCGGCTACGTCCGCTGGCTGCAGCGGTTCCTCGACGCCAGCCCGACCCCGCCGCAGCTCTGGGGCCTGCACAACTACGGCGACGTCACCTACGACACGACGACCGGCACCGACGCCGTGCTCGCGACCGTGCCGGGCGAGCTGTGGATCGAGGAGACCGGCGGCATCGTCACGCTGCGCTCCAGCCAGAACGGCCGCGAGACGCTCCGCACCGACGAGACGCGCGCCGCCGCGTCGGTGGAGCGCGCGTTCGCGATCGCCCGCGCCCGCCCGCGGATCACCCGCATGTACCTCTACCACTGGCGCGGCCGCACCGGGGACCCGTTCGACTCCGGGCTCATCCGTCCGGACGGCAGCGCCCGGCCGAGCTACGCGGTCGCCCGGCGCAACCTCACCCCGACCCCGACGACCACCCCGACCGTCACCCCCACGGCCGCGGGGCCCGCGGTACCGCGCATGACCGTCACCTGGTCGCGGGCCCGGCCGGCCCAGCTCGTCGTGCGGCTCGCGTGCCGCGCCACCACGGGCGTGTGCCGGGGGAGCGCCCGCATCGCGCTGCGCACCCGCGCGCGCACCGGCGCGCGCGCCGTCACCCGGGTGCTCGCCACCCGCCGCTACGCGACGACCGCCTCGCGCCGCACGGCCACGCTGCGGATCACCGTCCCGGCCGCCCGCCGCCGGGCCGCCCGCCGCGCCGCCACGCGCGTCGTGCGCGCCACCGTCACCCCGACCGCGCCGACCGGCACCCGCACCGTGCGCGAGCGGTCGCTCGCCCGCCCGCGCTGAACGGGCGCCCCGTCCCTTCCGGCCGGAGGATCCGCACCCCCCGAACGGACGGCCATCGGCCGCCGGCGGCCGTTCCGGGACCGGGGCTCGCGCCGCTCCTCGCTAGCCTCGGAGCACGTTCCGTCGTTCCCCAGGAGTCCCGATGCCCGCACGACCCGCCGCCAGTCCGTCCACCGCCGCCGAGGCCCGCGCATGAGCGCGCCGCTGCGGGTCGCCATCGTCGGGGCCGGACCGGCCGGGTTCTACGCCGCCGGCGACCTCCTCAAGGCCGGGGACGGCAGCGTCGAGGTCGACCTGTTCGACCGGCTCCCCACCCCGTACGGCCTCGTCCGCGCCGGGGTCGCGCCCGACCACCCGAACATCAAGGTCGTCACGAAGGTCTACGAGAAGACCGCCGCCAAGCCCGGGTTCCGCTACCACGGCAACGTCGAGATCGGCCGCGACATCACCCCCGCGGAGCTGCGCGAGCACTTCCACGCCGTCCTCTACACGGTCGGGGCGCCGAACGACCGCAAGCTCGGCATCCCCGGCGAGGACCTCCCGGGCAGCCTCGGCGCCGCCGACTTCGTCGGCTGGTACAACGGCCACCCGGACTTCCGCGACCTCGACCCCGACCTCTCCGGCGAGCGGGCCGTCGTCGTCGGCGCCGGCAACGTCGCGCTCGACTGCGCCCGCATGCTCGGCGTCCCCGTCGCCGAGCTGCAGAGCACCGACACCGCCGACCACGCACTCGCCGCGCTCGCCGCCAGCTCGATCCGCGAGGTCGTCATCCTCGCGCGACGCGGCCCACTGCAGGGCGCGTACACGAACCCGGAGCTGCTCGAGCTCGGGGAGATCGAGGGCCTCGACGTGATCGTCGACGCGGACGACGTCCGGCTCGACGACGCGCACCGCGCGCTGCTCGAGACCGCCGACAAGACCACCCGGCGCAACGTCGAGATCGTCACCGACTACGCCGGCCGCGTGCCCACCGGGGCGAGCCGCCGGATCGTCCTGAAGTTCTTCTCCTCGCCGGTCGAGATCCTCGGCGAGGACCGCGTCGAGGGTGTGCGGATCGTCCGCAACGAGCTCGTGCAGAACGAGGACGGCTCGTTCTCCGCGCGGCCGACCGAGGTCACCGAGACGATCGAGGCGGGTCTCGTGCTGCGCTCCATCGGCTACCTCGGCGCGCCGCTGGACGGCGTGCCGTTCGACGAGCGCCGCGGCACGATCCGCAACGTCGACGGCCGCGTCACCGAGGAGGACGGCACCGTCGTCCCCGGCGTCTACACCGCCGGCTGGGTCAAGCGCGGCCCCAGCGGGGTCATCGGCACGAACAAGAAGTGCGCCCAGGAGACCGTGCGTGAGCTGCGCGCCGACGCGGAGGCCGGCCTGCTCGCCGACCCGCCCAAGGGTGCCGCCGAGCTCGACGCGCTGCTCGCCGAGCGCGCCCCCGACCGCATCGACTACGCCGCCTGGGGGCGCATCGACGCGCACGAGGTCGCCGCCGGGGAGCCTGCCGGCCGGCCGCGCGTGAAGCTCGTCGACATCGACGAGATGGTCGGCGTCTCCCGCAGCTGAACGTGCAGGTGCACGGCGCGCCCTCCGGGGCGCGTACGCTGCGCCGATGTCCCCCGAGCCCGGCCTCTCCCGCACCCACGTCGATCTCGACGACCCGCCGCACGAGCGGTTCGTCCCGCTGCGGCGCGACCTCGGGATCACGACGTTCGGGATGAACCTCATGACCTTCGACCCCGGGCAGCAGGGGCGCATCCACCGGCACGCGATGCAGGAGGAGGTCTACGTCGTCCTCGACGGCGTGCTCGACCTCGTCGTCGAGCAGGAGACCCACGAGCTGCGCCGTGGCGACGTCGTGCGCGTCGCCCCGCAGCTGCGCCGCAAGCTCGTCAACCGCGGGCCCGACCGGGTCGTCCTGCTCGCCCTCGGCGGCAGCGCCGAGCACCGCGGCCGCGACGGGGAGGCGTTCCCCGACTGGGACGCGTCGACGCCCGCGCCGCCGCAGGAGATCCCGCTGCCCGACGACCTGCCCGCGGACGAGCGGCGCTGAGCGCCGCCCGCGCCCCGCGCCGCTACCGGCGCGGCGTCGTGAGCCGGACCCCGCGCGTGACCGTCACCGGGGAGCCCTTCGGCAGCCGGGCGGTCAGCCGCAGCCGGTAGCTGCCCGGACGCAGCCGCACGCCGCGGCGCAGCCGCACCGCGACCCGCGTGGTGCGCGACAGCCGCGCGACCCGGACCTCCCCGAGCACCCGCGAGCCGGTGGCGCGCAGCAGCGCCAGCCGGACGCTGCGCACCGGGCCGCCGCGGACCCCGATGCTCACGAGCCCGCGGCGCCGCGCGTTCAGCGTCCGCAGCGTCGACTGCAGCCGGCCGATCCGCACCCGGGTCGCGCCCGCCGACGCGGCGCCGCCCTCGGCCGGCAGCGTGCCGCCGCACGGCAGCTCGACCCGGGCCGTCTCGCCGCGCGCGACGAACAGCGGCTGAGACTGCTCGACCTTGCCGCCGTTCTCGCAGGTCAGCGTGTACTCCTCGCGGCGGCCGGCCTTCAGCTCGAACGGCCGCGTCGACGGGTTGACCCACCACTCGAACCGGCCGCTGGCCGGCACCACGGTGGTGAACTCGAGCTTCTCCGGGCTGCGCCGCACCCCCGTCGCGCCGATGCACGCGGTCGGGTCCGCGCCCTCCCCGAGCTGCAGCGGCAGGCTGACCGGCAGCGGGTCGGCGATCGCGCACACGTCGCTGGTGAGCGTGTCGAACGTCTTGGTCAGGCGCAGCGTCCGCCCGGCCGGCGCGCGGCCCGCCACCCGTGAGGTGTAGGCGGGATTGCGGGCGGCCTCCGCGGCGAGCAGGTACGCCTCGCGGATCCCCTTGCCGGCGCGCTCCCCGGTGCCCACGTACTGGTCGATCACGTGGCGCTGGTAGTTGCCGTGGAACAAGCCGTCCTCGGGACCGAGCTCGATCGTGTACCCGAACCCGCCGGTGGTCGCGTAGGTCCAGTCGTCGGTCGTGCCGGACGTGTCGTAGAGCTCGAAGCCGTACTGGTTCGTGTAGCCGGTCGCGTCGGCCATGCGCTGACCGAGCGCCTTCAGCGCCTCCTCGTCCGGCGCGAACCCGTCCGCCTTCAGGCCCGGCGGGCGCAGGATCAGCGCGGCGACGTTGTGGATCGTCAGGAACGACGTCGGGTTCACCGTGCTCGTCAGCTCGCGGACCGCCTGCGTCTCCGGCTCGGAGAACGGGCCGGTCCCCCGGTAGGTCTGGTCGTTGGGGTTCGACGACGCCCCCGGCCCGCCCCACGACGACGCGTAGTTGCGGTTCGGGTCGGTGCCGATCGCCAGCTCGCACGGGAACGACGGGACCGCGAAGCCCGGGTTGCAGTTCTTGCGCTTGTAGGAGAGCGAGCCGCCCAGCACGATCACGCCGGTGGCCAGCGAGTAGACCGTGCCGACGCCGAGCTCCTCGTCGGGATCGGGGTCGGGGGAGGCGCGCGAGACGATGAACCCATCCGCGTTGGTGATCGGCATCACGACGACGCGGACCTCGTCCAGGAGCTTCGTGATCCGCGGGTCCTTCCCGTAGCCGCGCACGAGGTCGTGGGCGAACTCCATGATCGACTCGGCCGCCGGCCACTCGCGCGCATGGTGCAGCCCGTTGAGGATGAACGTCGGGCGGCCGTCGTCGCGGCGCGCGACGTTCCCGGCGATCTCCACCACGCCGAGCTCGCGCCCCTGGAACGTGCGGCCGCGCAGCCGCACGGGCCGCGCGATCGCCGGGTGCTGCTCGACGATCTGCTTCAGCTCCGCCTGGTAGTCCTCGTAGACGCGGTACCCGGTGCGTCCCGTCGGCAGGGCGCTGGCGGGCGCCTGGCGCAGCGTCGCGGCGCCGCGGGCGGCGTCCCGGCGGCTCGCCGCGATCACGTCCGCGATCACCGTGCGCAGCGTGAAGCCCGCGGCGCGCAGCGCGTCCCGGTCGTGGTCGTCGGCGACGAGGACCTTCGCGCTGTCCGCGTCGATGTCGTGCGTGACGTCGACCCCGGTGGCCTCCAGCCGCGCGAGCGCGCCGCGGCCCTCCAACGGCACGTCGACGAGCGACAGGCGCGGCGCCGTGCGCGGCAGGCCGCTGAGGTCCAGGCGCGTGAACGTCGTCGTCAGCGACGCGGCGGCGGGGGCGGCCGCCGTGCGACGGCAGGCCTGCACCAGCAGCGACGCGCCCTCGCGCAGGGTCAGCGTGACGACCTCGTCGGCGCCGAACGCGGCCGAGGAGCCGACGAGCTTCCCGGACGTGGACTCGAACACCGCGAGGTCCCAGTCGCCGCGCGCGGCGCGCAGGCGCAGGGCGGCCTCGCCGTCGGCCGGGGCGATCCAGCGGTGCTGCGCGACCCCCGCGCCGGTGAGCGGACGTGTCACGCAGCTGCGACGGACCGCGCGCGTGCTGCGCAGCGCCGTGCGCAGCGGGCCGTCGGTGCCGAGCACGCGGACCGTCGTCGCCGGGGCGGCCGGTGCCGTGGCGGACGTCCCGGCGGAGCGGGAGGTGGCGCCGCGCTCGTGGGCGGCGGCCGCGGCCGGCAGGGCGAGAGCGGCGCAGGCGACGGACAGCGCCAGGCGGCGCGCGGACGGGTGCATGGCGGGCATCGTTCCCGAGCGGGCCGCCGGACGCAACCGACCGGGCGTCGGTGCGTCGTGCTCCCCGGGCCGGGACCGGGCGCGTGACAGGATCCGGGGATGGCGGTCGCGCTCGCGCTGTTCACCTCGGTCGCCTACGGCGTGTCGAACTACGTCGGGCCGCGGCTGGCGCGCGGCGTGTCGCTGTACCTGCTGCTGCTCGCCGGGCAGACCTGCTCGCTCGTGCTCGCCGCGGTCGTCGTCGCGGCGGGCGGCGACCCGTTCCCGGCCGCGGACGCGGTCGCGTTCGCGCTGCTCGCCGGGCTCGGGAACGCCGGTGGCCTCGTGCTCTTCTACCGGGCCGCACAGGTCGGGCCGCTGAGCATCGTCACCCCGATCGGGGCGCTCGGCGCCGCACTCCCGGTCGCCGTCGGCATCGCGGGCGGGGAGACCGTCACCGCACTGGAGGGCGTCGGGATCCTGCTCGCGCTCACCGGCGTGGTGCTCGTCGCCCGCCGCCCCGTCGACCCGGACGCCCACCCCGACGAGCACGCCGACCGCCGCGCGGCGATCCTCCTCTCGGTCGCCTCCGCGTTCTGCTTCGGCGTGTTCCTCGCCGCGATCGCCCCCGCCGCCGAGGACGCGGCCGGCTGGGCGGTGCTGTTCAGCCGCGTCTCGCTGCTGAGCGTCCTCGTGGTCTTCTGCGTGCGCCTCGGGGTCCTGCGGTCGGTCGGCGCGCGGCGCCTGCCCGTGCTCGCGGTCCCCGGGATCCTGCTGTTCCTCGGCACGTTCTCCTACGCGATCGCCACGCGCGAGGGCGATCTCAGCGTCGTGTCCGTCCTCGGGTCGCTGTTCCCCGTCGTGACGGTCGCGCTCGCGCTCGGCCTCGACCGCGAGCGGCTGAGCGCACCGCAGGCGCTCGGCGTGCTCGGCACGATCGTCGGGGTCGTGCTGCTGTCGATGCGCTGACGTCCGCGTCCGCGGCCGGGCCGTCGTACCCTGGAGGGCGTGCGACACCAGCTCCGCCCGCTCTTCGACCGCATCGTCATCAAGGAGCTCGAGCCCGACCGCATGCGCCAGTCGGGCCTGCTCGTGCCGCCCGGCACGCACGAACCGCCGCCGCAGCACGGCATCGTGCTCGCCGTCGGGCCCGGCCTGGACTGGTGGGCGCAGGCCGGGGTCGCGATGCCCGTGAGCGCCGGGGACCACGTCGTCTTCCCCGCCTCCGCGGGCGCGTGGGTCGAGGTCGACGAGGAGCGCCTGCTGGTCTGCCGCGTCGGGGAGCTCCTCGGGGTGCTCGAGCCGCTCGAGAGCCCGGACGCCCGCGGGGCGGACACCGCCACCTCCGGCTGATCCCGGGGCGCCCGGCGCCCGGACCCCGGGGGATGGCCGATCTGCCGCTCCCCGTCCCCACGATCGACGACGCGCCCGCCTGGGTCGCCGAGCACCTCGGCGGCCTGTACGCCGAGTCCCCGGGTCCCGTGCCCGTGAGCGGCGCGTTCACCGGCGGGCAGGCGGCCGCCGACGCCGCGCTCGGGCTCTACGACGTCAGCGGCTACGCGCGCACGCGCAGCGAGGTCCTGCCCGTCGGGCGGCGCGGTGCCTCCCGGCTGTCCCCGTACATCCGGCACGGGCTGCTGCCGCTGCCGCGCGTCTGGGCGGCGGTGGGGGACGGTCCCGCGCGCGACCGCACGAAGTTCCGCGACGAGCTGCTCTGGCAGGAGTACTCCCGCCACCTCTACGCGCGGCTCGGCGCGGCGACCGCGCGGCCGCTGCGATACGCGCCCGCGGTCGCGGCGGGCACGCCGTGGGAGGACCCGTGGCCGCGGGACATGGCGTGCATGGACCTCGTCGTCGGGGAGCTCGAGGACGACGGCTGGCTCGTGAACCAGACCCGCATGTGGATGTCCGCGCACTGGACCGTGCGCGCCGGCTGGGACTGGCGGGCCGGGGAGGACCGGTTCTTCACGCACCTGCTCGACGGCTCGCGGGCCGCGAACCGCCTGGGCTGGCAGTGGACGATCGGCGCGGGCACCGGCAAGGCGTACGGCTTCAGCCGCTGGCAGACCGAGAAGCGCGCCCCGGGCCTGTGCGGCCGCTGCGCGCTGCGGGACGCGTGCCCGATCGAGGACTGGCCCGACGACGCCACGGCACCCGCCCGGCTGCCCGAGCCGTCGCCGCTGCTGCGCAGCGACCCCGACGTGGAGCGCACCGCCGGCCCCAGCACGACCGCGGAGCTCGGCGAGCCCGAGGCCGTGTGGCTGACCGCCGAGTCGCTGGGGGACGAGGACCCGGCGCTCGCCGCGCACCCCGACCTGCCCGCGGTGTTCGTGCTCGACCGCGAGCTGCTCCGCGGCTGGCAGCTGTCCGGCAAGCGGCTCGTGTTCCTCGCCCAGACGCTCGCCGACCTCGGTGCGCGCCGGCCGCTGGAGGTGTGGCTCGGCGATCCCGTCTCCGTGCTGTCGGGCCGGCCGGTCGCGGCGACCTTCACGCCCGTGCCCGGCTGGCGCCGCCGCGCGGCCGCGATCCGGCCGGCGGTCGTGCACCCCTGGCCGTGGCTCGTGCGCCCGCACACCGGCTCGATCGGGTCGTTCAGCGCGTGGCGCAAGCGCGCGTCGCGGTGAGGCGGGCCGGCGCGGTGCGGCGGCGGGGTGGCGGCGGGGCGCCGGGTCAGCAGGTGCTCGCGACCGGACGGTCGAGCGTGAGCCGCGCGGTCGCCCGCGTGCGGCCGCCGATCGTGACGCGCACGACGTAGACGCCCTGCGGGAAGGCGGCGTCGTCGAGCGCGGCGGGCGTGAACGTCACGCGCCGGGTGCCCGCGCGCGGGGTGGCCCGCAGCGTGCGGCGCGCGGGCCGGCTGCGGTGCTCGGGCGCGCTCACCGACACGACCGCGCGCAGCGCCCCGCCCGACCAGCGCACGTGCGGCGCGAGCTCGGTGAACGGGATCGCCTGGCACAGCGACGCCCGACCGCCGGGCGCGACGCGCTGCTGCTCCATGTTCACCTGGGTGAGCGTGAACGCGGTGATCCGCACCGTCGGCGTCGGCGCCGCCGCGGTCGCGGGAACGGCGGAGGCGACCACGGCGAGCCCGTTCGCCGCGAGCAGCCCCCGGCCCGCGCGCGCTCGCCGGGCGCGGCAGGACGGTCGATCACGCGCGAGGGACGCCACGCCCCGCACGCTACCGCGCGGCGGCGTGGCCGAGCGCCGCCCAGGCGCTCGCGCCGCCCGTGCGGACCCCGCGCCGACCCCGTGACGCCCGTGCCACCCCGTGACACCCCGTGCCGCCCCGTGACACCCCGTGACACCCGTGCCGACCCCATGACGCCCGTGCCAGTTCTGGGTGATCTGAGTGCCACATCTGGCGTCGAGATCACCCAGTTCGACGGTGGCGGGGCGGGCCTCGCTGCTCTCCCGCGGGTTCTGGGTGATCTGCGTGCCAGATATGGGTCGCGAATCACCCAGAACGCCCGTGGACGGCGCCCGCCGGCCCGCCCGCGCTCATCACGGCGGGCGCCCGGGTTCTGGGTGATCCGGGACCCAGATATGGCGTCGAGGTCACCCAGAACGGGTCGAGCGCGCCCGCCCGGCGTCGTCCTGGGTGATCTCGAGGCCATATGTGGCACGCAGATCACCCAGAACGGCCGTGCGGCGCCGCCGCGGGCGCCAATCACGCCTCCGGCCGCGCCCGTGGCGCCGCCGCAGGCGCCCGGGCGTCAGCGCGCGAGGCGCACGCGCACGGTGCCGGCGTCGACCGGGGCGCCCGCGGCGTCGACCGACCGGACGGTCACGCTCAGGGTGCTGCCCGGCGCGACGCGGCGCAGGCGACGCAGCTGCACGCCGGTCCTAGGGCCGCGCAGGGTCCGCGGCCGGGACGACGCGACGAGTCGACCGCGCGCGTCGAGCACGCGCACGGCGACACGGCGCGCGGCGACCGAGCCGCGCGCCTTCTCGAGCACGATCCGCACCGACCGCACGCCGGGACGGCCGAGCCGCCGGACGGTCGACCCGACGCGCAGCGCGCGCACGCCCGCGAACGGCACGGCGGCGGGGACCGGGCCGAGCTCGCGGCCGCCGGGACCGTCCTCGTAGGTGAGCCAGGGCACGGTCGGGGTCTCCTCGACGCCCGGCTTGCTCCAGTCGCAGACACCGGTCGGGAACGTCGCCTGCAGCGTCGCCCACTGCGCGTCGGTGAACGTCACGCCCGGGTAGTCCTCACGGCGCAGCGGCTTGAGCTGGCACTTGAGCACGTCGTTGCGCGGTCCCTCACCGGCGACGTTCGTCGGCGAGTCGTAGAAGCGGGTCAGCAGCGGGCAGTCGGTGCCCTGCTGCTCGAGACCGGTGGCGAGCTCGCAGCGGTCGGTGAGGTCCGCGGGCCGGTTGGCCCGGACCTTCTCGGCCTGCGTGCGACCCGACCGGTCGTCCTGGATGCGCGCGATCCAGCGGTCGATCTCGAGCACGGACCGGTTCGGGAACGTGATGTTGCCGATCAGCGGGACCGGGCCCTGCCAGAGGACGTGGCTGGCGTGCGTGCCCTCGAAGCGATCCAGGCGCGCGTTCAGCGCGAGGCTCGGGTAGGTGACGTGCGCGGTCACCTCGTTGGAGCCGCGGTACTCGATGTGCGGGGTCTGCCCGAGGGTGTTGCCGATCGCCATGTAGCCGGACCGGTACGCGTTGCGCAGCGCCTGCGGGTCGGCGCTCGTGCGGCCCGGTGCCGCGCCGAAGGTCGTCTTGTCGAGCCCGCCGATCCGCGCGTTGACGTCCACGAACTTCGCCGGCGTGAGCCGGCCGGCGAGGAGCGCCTTGCGCCCGTACTCGATCCCGACGTTGTCCAGCGGGACGCCCGCGTAGCCGCTCTCGCCCTTGCCGAAGACGGCGATGTTGTGGTCCAGCACGCCGCAGCGCACCCCGCCGGGGTTGGACGGCGACCACTTCAGCGCCGGGTCCATGCCGCCGCACCCGCTCTCGCCGGTGATGTTCGACCAGAACGCGAGGTCGAACAGCTGGTCGTCCAGCGTGGCGAGCGGGGAGCCGGACACCTCCGCCTGGTCCAGCGGCGTGTAGAGCCCGCCGGGACCGTCGCTGATCCCGCGGAAGAGCTCCTTGAACAGGTGCCCGTGGACCGCGTGGCGTCCGGTGGTGAGGAGGTCCGCGAACGTCGCACCGGTGGTGATGCCGTCGTAGAAGCCCGGGTAGGCGTGGGCGATCATGAGCTGCGCGATCGCGCCGCCGGAGCTGCCGGTGCCGATCGTGCGCCGGACCTCGCCGTACTGCTCGACGATCCGCTCACGGGCCATGATCTCCGACTCGGCGATCAGCGCCGGGTTGCAGTTGTGCCCGAGGTTGTTCAGGGCGGTGCTCATGACCATGAAGCCCTTGCCGAGCAGCTCCTCGTTGAGCACGTCCGGGGCGCTGCCGACGGCGCGATCGACGCCGCACGAGCCGCCGTGCGTGATGACGAGCTTGCGGTTCCACTGCGGCTGGGGCGCCCACGGGTCCCACTCCCGGGCGGGATCGTGCAGGGTGGCGATCCGGTACTGGTCGCGGTCCTGGTAGCCGGTCTCGACGCGCACGACGAACGGGACGGTGCGCCCGCCGTCGGTCGTGGTCGAGCGCAGGTCGCGCGGCGGGCTCGCCGGGTCGTAGGGCCGGAAGCCGCGGTCGCCGCGGTAGAGCAGCTGGTAGCTCGCCGGCTGGTTGCACTGCGCGTCGCGGGCGCCGGACTGGCAGGCCCATGGCTGGACCTGCGGGCCGGCGAACACGGGGCCGCCGTTGGGATGCCCGACGAGCCGGATCGACGCGCCGGTGCGGTCGGGGAGCCGGGCGGCGAGGCGGACGGGACCGTCGGGGATCCCGGTGAGCAGCGCGCCGAAGCGGCCGTCGGCGCGGACGGCGAACTGCTTCGTCACGTCGGTGGACCCGAGCGTCACGCGCAGGTCCTGGACGCGCCGGCCCTCGGGCACGGCGATCGCGACGAGCGCGTCGCCGCCGGACAGCAGGTCCGCGCGGTTGCTCAGCACGTCGATCTCGACGCCCGCCGCGAGCGCGGCTCCCGGCGTCAGCAGCGTCGTGGCCAGCGCCAGCAGCGCGACCGTCCCTCGTCCCATCACGAAACCTCCCGTGGCTCTCCCGACCCGTCCGGCTGAACGCTACCGTTCATCGTCGATGTCCGCCGCATCCGTCCCCGCCACCGCCCTCACCGAGCGGTCCGCCACCGCGCTCGCGGACGCGATCCGCACGGGGGAGACCTCCTCGCGCGCCGTCGTCGAGGCGCACGTCGCGCTGCTGCGCCGCCGCCATCCGGCGCTGCGTGCGGTCGCGCACGACCGCTTCGACGCCGCGCTCGCCGACGCCGACGCGGCGGACGCCC
Organism: Paraconexibacter algicola; assembly: GCF_003044185.1. GTDB lineage: Bacteria > Actinomycetota > Thermoleophilia > Solirubrobacterales > Solirubrobacteraceae > Paraconexibacter > Paraconexibacter algicola. The sequence goes on along the minus strand of NZ_PYYB01000001.1, from coordinate 426,298 downwards.
GGATCGCCGCCGCGGACCCGGACGAGCAGCTGCCGCCGCTGTTGGGCGTGCCCTGCACGGTCAAGGAGTCGATCGAGCTCGCCGGGATGCCGAACTGCGCGGGCCTCGTCAGCCGCCGCGACCACCGCGCGCCCGGGTCCGCGCCCGCCGTGCAGCGCCTGCTGGACGCGGGCGCGATCCCGCTCGGGGTGACGAACACGTCCGAGCTGTGCATGTGGATCGAGTCGCAGAACCACGTCTACGGTCGGACCTCCAACGCCTACGACCCGACGCGCATCGCGGGCGGCTCCAGTGGCGGGGAGGGCTCCGCGGTCGGCAGTGGCGGCTCGCCCTTCGGCCTGGGCTCGGACATCGGCGGGTCGATCCGGCTGCCGGCGTTCTTCAACGGCGTCTTCGGGCTCAAGCCGTCCCCGGGGCTCGTGCCGAACACCGGGCAGTTCCCGGTCACGCACGGGGAGGCGGCGCGCCTGCTGACGATGGGCCCGCTCGCGCGCCGGGCGGAGGACCTGATCGGGCTGCTGCGGATCATCGCCGGACCCGACGGCCTCGACGCGCGGGCGCGCGACGTCGCGCTCGGCGACCCGGCGGACGTCGACCTCGCCGCCCTGGACGTGATCGTCACGCAGGACACGAGCGCCTGGCCGCTGCGCCGCGACCTGCGCGAGGCGCGCGAGCGGGCCGCGCGCGCCCTCGAGGCCTCCGGCGCGCGCGTGCGCGAGCTGTCGCTGAAGCCGTTGCGCCGCGTGATGGACGGCTACCTCGCTGCGCTGCAGTCCGGCGCCGACGTGACGTTCGCCGCGGAGCTCGGCGGCGATGTCACGGTCCGCCGCGCGCTCGGCGGCGCGGTCCGCGGCCGCGGGCCGCACACGGTGGCGAGCGCGCTGCTGCTCGGGGCCGAGCGCGCCTCGGGCGTCCTGCCGGCCGGGATGACGCGCCGGTCGCTGGAGGCGGGGCGGCGCCTGGCCGCGGAGGTCGAGGAGGTGATCGGGGACGGGGTCCTGCTGCACCCGCCGTTCGGGCGCGTCGCGCCGCGCCACGGCCGCACCGTCGGTCGCCCGTGGTCGATCCACCACGCCGCGATCTTCAACCTCCTCGGCCTGCCGGTGGTGCAGACGCCGCTGGGCCTGAACGCGCAGGGCCTGCCGCTCGGCGTCCAGGTGGCGGCGCCGCGCGACCACGACCACGTGGCGATCGCGGTCGCGCTGGAGCTCGAGCGGGCGTTCGGCGGCTGGGTCCCGCCCGCGGCATGAGCGCGCCCGACCGCCCGGTGCGGATCCTCATGGTGTGCCTGGGGAACATCTGCCGCTCGCCGACCGCGGAGGCGGTGATGGTCGCGCTGCTGGAGCGCGAGGGGCTGGCCGACCGCGTCGAGGTCGCGTCCGCGGGCACCGGTGACTGGCACGTCGGCGACCCGCCGGACGCGCGCAGCACCGCCGCGGCCGCGCGCCGCGGGGTGCACCTGCGCGGCGCCGCCCAGCAGGTCACCCGCCGCGACTTCGCGGACCACGACCTGCTCGTCGCGATGGACGCGAGCAACCGCCGCGACCTGCTCGCGCTCGCCGGGGACGACGCGGCGGCGCGCGACAGGGTCGTGCTGCTGCGCGAGCTCGACCCGGCCGCGGTCGCCGCCGGCGACACCGACGTGCCCGACCCCTACTACGGGGGACCGGACGGGTTCGACGTGGTCCTCGACGTCGTCGAGGCGGGCTGCGTGGGCCTGCTCGCCGAGCTGCGGGCGCGCGGTCTCGTCTGAACCACGTTCACCGCGTCGTAATCGACGCGCCGACCGGTCCGCTCCACCATGAGGGCATGAATCGGACGGCGTACCTGGCGGCCTCGATCTGCGTGCTGATCGCAGCAGCCGGCGTGTTCCTCGCCGTCGGTGGATCGGACGACCCCGACGGTCGCTCGGCCCCGGCGCTCTCGCGGACCCCGCCGACCGTGTCCGTCCCGCCCTACGGGGCCTCCCGGGCCACGCCGGATGCGGCGGTCGCCGAACGGTCCGGGACCTACGTCGAGTACTCGCCGGCGGCGCTGGCCGCGGCGGACGGCACGCGACTGCTGTTCTTCCACGCGTCGTGGTGCACGCAGTGCCGCGCGCTGGAGCAGTCGATCCGGGACGAGGGGCTGCCGGCCGGCGTCACCGTGCTGAAGGTCGACTACGACGAGCGACAGGACCTGCGTCAGCGCTACGGGGTGACCCTCCAGACCACCGTGGTCCGCGTGGACGCCGAAGGTCGGAAGACGGGCAGCGTCGTCCCGTACGACGACCCGCAGATCACGAAGGTCCTCGACGAGCTCGCCTGACGGCCGTGGAGCTCCTGGTCGTCAGCTTCATGGCCGGGGTCCTGACGGCTGCGGCGCCGTGCGTCCTACCGCTGCTGCCGGTGGTCGTCGGGGGTGCGGTCGTCACGGCGACGGACGGTGCGACGGGCCGGGGAGACATCGCCCGGCCGGTGGTCATCGTGGCCTCGCTGGGAGCGTCGGTGGTGGTCTTCACGCTGCTGCTGAAGGCCACCAGCGCGCTCCTCGGCGTCCCGCAGGAGGTCTGGAGCACGCTGTCCGGGCTCGTCGTCCTCGGACTGGGCGTCAGCCTGCTGGCGCCCGGGCTCTGGGAGCGGGGGATGGCCGCCAGCGGCGGTCAGCGGCAGGCGGCCGCCCTCCTGGAGCGCTCCGCGGCACGCAGTGGCCGCAGCCGGGACGTGCTGATCGGCGCGTCGCTCGGTCCCGTGTTCAGCAGCTGCAGCCCGACCTACGCGCTGATCGTGGCCACGGTGCTGCCCGCGTCGTTCGGCGAGGGCCTGGCGTATCTGGTGGCGTACGCGGTCGGACTGGCCGTGATCCTGCTGCTGCTCGCGGTGCTCGGTCGTGCGGCGGCCGAGCGGCTCGGCTGGCTGGCGAACCCGCACGGCGTCTTCCGCCGCGTGACCGGCGCGCTGTTCGTGTTCGTGGGCGTGGCCGTGATGCTCGGGCTGGACCGCGACCTCCAGGCGTTCGTGCTGGAGCGTGGCTGGTACGACCCGATCAGCGACCTGGAGGAGTCGCTGGACGGGTAGTCAGCCGCGCGGGTCGAAGTACGAGACGGTCTGGTTGCTGATCGCGCGCAGATGCCCGTCGGCGTCCCACACGCGGGCGGCCGCCTGCGTGTACCCGTCGCGGGCGACGTGCGTGTGCACGGCGTACCGCCAGAGCGCGTCGGGCCGGTCGGGCACGGTCGGGTCCGGTGCGGTGACGGGCTCGTAGCTCCAGCTCATCGTGCTGATCGGTGCCGGGCCGCCGAACATCGGGGCGATCGCGGGCGGCCAGGCGTCGACGAGCGCGATGAGCTCGCGGTCGCCCATCCGCGCGGGGGGCTCGCGGAAGCGGAACCAGCCGCCGAAGTCGGGCTCCGCTGCACCGCTGAGCGGGAACCCGCCGCTGCCGTAGCGCAGCTCGACGTGGCGGATGAACTCGGGGGTGAGGCCCTCGAGGTACGGGATCGGCTGCAGCTCGTCCGGCTCGGGGAGGTCGGGCGGCGGGTTGCGCCTGTCGGCGGGGAACGCGATCGCGGTGGCGCGGTCCTGCCCGAGCGTGGCGAGCATCGCGGCGCGCACGGTCCCGTCCTGCACGAGCTTGACGTCCACGGTCGTCGCCGAGCCGCCGGCGCGCAGGACGGTGCCCTGGAGCTCGGCGGTGCCGGGGGTGACCGGCCCGACGAACGACACGGCCGCGGAGCGCAGCCGTCGCGCCGGGTCGGCCGTGAGCGTCTCGGCGCGCGCGACGAGCAGGCCCGCGACGAGGCCGCCGTAGGTCGCGCGGCCCTGCCCCCAGCCGGGCGCGACCGTGGTCGCGCCGGTCGCGGCGCCGTCGAGCATCTCGTCCAGGGTGGGATCCGCGGTCATCCTCCGGCACCCTACGGATCGCTCCGCGCGGCCCGGTCTCAGGCCAGCGCGGCGCGCGAGCGGCGCGTCAGCTCGACGGTGGCGCCGCGCAGCCCGTCGGGCTCGACGATCGGCTCCGCGAACCCGATCCGCGCGCGGGTCTCCCCGCGCGGCGTGACGACGCGCAGCTCGATGCCGTAGCGGTCCGCGCCGGTGCAGGTGGCCGACAGGGCGTCGGGGTGGCCGCCGAAGGCCCGGGCCATCAGCAGCAGCGCGTCCGCGTGGTCGGCGTTGAGGTGCGCGATCGCGTACGCGGTCTGGCCCTGCACGGGGTCGGGCTCGGCGGCGCGGTAGCTCGCGGCGTCGGCCGAGTCCATGCGCCCGTAGCCGCCGACCCAGCGGACGCGGTCGACGCGCAGCACCCAGAGCGAGAAGTCGCCGAAGCCCGCGTAGAGCCGTGCGGGCGGATGGGCCTGCACGTACGCGTCGCGGGCGGTCGCCTCGAGCGTCCCGGTCGGCCGCTGCGCGACCCCGGCGAGGGTGACGCGGCCGCTGTTCAGCGGGTCGCCGCCGCGGGCGGGCTCGGCGACGACGAGCGAGGCGCGCTGGTCGGCGCGGAGGTTGCGGCCGTGCTCGGCCAGCAGCGACACGCACAGCACGGGGGAGCCGTCGGCCAGCGTGGCGTAGCTCACCAGCGAGCCCCACGGGTGGCCGTCCTCGGACAGCGTCGCGAGCGTGGCGACGTTCGTCTGGGCGACGAGCGTGCGGGCCTCCTCGGCGGCGGAGCGGCGCCGGCCCTCGTGGGTCGGGCCGATCGGCTCGGGCATCGGCGGGTTGAGGACCTCCGCGGGAGCGGCGTGGTCGGTCGGGAACGACGTGGCGGTGTCGGTCATGTCAGGAACCTGGGGTCGTGGTGAACGTGACGGTCATGGCGCCGAACGGGTCGCCGGGCGCGTAGAAGCCGTTGAAGACCGAGCCCTGCGTCTGTGCGGGCACGGCGCCCGGGACGTCGGTCAGGGTGCGGGTCGCTCCGTCGGCGGAGCCGCTGCGCGTGGCGGCGGCGGGGTCGAGGTCCAGCAGCGTCGCGCGGCGGCCGTCGAACGGGGTGCCGTCGCGGCCGGTGAACGAGAACGTCGCGCGGGACCCGCTGCCGGCGCCGCGCAGCTCGAGCTGCGGGTCGCTGGTCTCGAACTGGATGCCGTGGTCGCGGTAGGAGAACCCGACCCCGCCGCGGAACGTCAGCACCGCGAGGTCGCTCGCGGGGTCGTACCAGCCGCTGGCGAACGGGAACCGGAAGTCGTAGTCCAGCGGCACGGAGGTGCCGGGCCGCACGGTCTTCCCGGGCGCGACGGCGCCGCCGAGGACGCGCGTGCCCTCCCCGGTGTTCACGTAGCGGATGAACGACTCGCGCACGTGCCAGTCGAGCGTGGCGGCGGTGACGTCGACCGCGGTCGCGGGGCGGGCGGGGGCGCTGGTGCCCGCGCCGGCGGCGGTCCCGGCGAGGTCCGGGGCGACCGTCGCGTCGAGCGTCAGCGTCCCGAGCGAGCCGAGGCCGATCTCACGGATCCCGAGCGCGCGCCGCACGATCCCGGCGGCGGGGACGGCGAGCCGCAGCTTCCCGCTGCGCAGCCGCGCGCGGCCGCTGCGGCGGTCCAGTACGGGGCGCACCCCGGTGGTGGAGACGAGCACGGGCCGCCGCCGTCCGCCCAGCCGGGCGGTGATCCAGACGCTGCTGCCGAGCTGCAGCTCGACGTCGCGCAGCGTGATCGATCGGCCGCCGCGCACCAGCCGGATCGCGCCGCGGGTGCCGAGCGCGAAGATCGAGGAGCCGACCCGGCCGCCGGTGACGGGCAGCACGACGCGGGTCCCGAACGCCTCGGCGCCGCCGCTGCCCGCGAGCCGGACGTCGCGGTCGGTGAGCCGGGTTCCGGCGGGGCCGTCGAGCGTGAGGGTGGCGCTGCCCTCCCCGGGGCCGGCGTGCGCGGCGCCGGCGGTGGCGAGGACGGCGAGGAGCGCGAGGACGAGCGCGGTCGGCAGGGTGCGGGGCATTCAGCGGCCCTCCAGGGCGTGGGGGACGGGGCGCCAGCCGACGCGCAGCGCGGTCCGGGCGCCGTCGCCCGGGTCGAGCTCGGCGTCGACCTCCCAGACGGCGGCGAGCCGGTCGGGGGTGAGCACCTCCTCGGCGGGTCCGGTGGCAACGGTCCGTCCGCGGTGGACGACGACGACGGTGTCGGCGATGGCGGCGGCGAGCGCCAGGTCGTGGACGACGAGGACGACGGCGAGCCCGTCGTCGGCGAGCGCGCGCAGCAGCCGGGCGACGGTGACGGCGGCCCCGAGGTCGAGGCTGGCGGTCGGCTCGTCGGCGAGCAGCAGCGGGGCCTCCTGCGCGAGCGCGACGGACAGCTGCGCGCGCTGGAGCTCGCCGCCGCTGAGCGTGGAGAGGCGGCGCTGCGCGAACCCGGTCATGCGCGTGCGGGCGAGCGCCCGGTCGATCGCGTCGTGGTCGGTGGTCGTGGGTCGCCCGAGCAGCCCGACGTGCGGGGCGCGGCCGAGCTCGACGGCCTCGCGGACGCGGATGCCGTCGGGGACGCGTCCGCGCTGCGGCACGTAGGCCCGGTGGTGCGGACGGCGCCGCGCGCGGACGGCGCCGACGTCCTGCCCGCCCCAGCGCACGGTCCCGGCGGCGGGGGCGAGCAGCCCGGCGGCGACGCGGCCGAGCGTGGACTTGCCCGCGCCGTTGGGGCCGACGACCGCGACGAGCTCGCCGGCACGGGCGGTGAGGTCGCAGCCGTGCAGGATCGCGGTGCCGCCGATCCGCACGTCGACGCCGCGGACCTCGAGCAGCGGGTCGGGCCGGTCCACGCTCACGTCTCCCGTCGCAGCAGCACGAGGAACAGGGGGACGCCGAGGAGGACCATGATCGGGCCGACGGGCAGCTCGATCGGGGCGACGACGATCCGGGCGATCGTGTCGGCGGTGAGCACGAGCCCGGCACCGATCGCGGCGCTGACGGGCACGACGTAGCGGTGGCGCGCGGTGCCCGCGACGAGCCGCACGAGGTGGGGGACGACGAGCCCGACGAAGCCGAGCAGGCCCGCGATCGCGGCGGAGGCGGAGGCGAGGAACGCGGCGGCGACCGCGGCGCCGAGCCGCACGAGGCGGGGGCGCGAGCCCAGCGAGGCGGCGACGTCGTCGCCGAGCGCCAGCCGGTCGAGCGGCCCGCAGAGCACGAGCGCGAGCGCGAAGCCGGCGAGGAAGAACGGCCAGGCGACGTCCATGCCCTCCCAGCCGTCGGAGGAGAAGCCGCCCGCGAGGAACAGGACGGCGCCCTGCACGCGGTCGCTGAAGGCGACCATCAGCGACGTGGTCCCGGCGCCGAACATCGCGCTGACCGCGATCCCGGCGAGGATCAGGCGCTGGGTGGAGCCGCCGCCGCGACCGCCCCAGGCGAACGCCATCACGAGCACGATGGCGAGCGCCCCGAAGGCGAGCGCCCCGACCGGCAGCAGCGCCACGGCGGTGGGGAAGGCGAGCAGCACGAGGACCGCGCCGAACCCGGATCCGGCGGTGACGCCGAGCACCTCGGGGGACGCGAGCGGGTTGGCGAGGGCGCCCTGGAGCATCGCCCCGGCGACGCCGAGGGCGGCGCCGACGGTCAGCGCCTCGACGGTGCGGGGGAGCCGCAGCTGCAGGACGATCTCCTTCAGCGGGCCCTCCTGCGCGCGGCCCAGGAGCGCGTCGAGGACGGTCCCCAGCGGCACGTCGACCGCGCCGAACGCCAGCGAGGCGGCGGTCGCCCCGACGAGCACCGCGAACGCGACCGCGACGACCGCGGAACGGCGCAGCCGCCGCCGGCGGGCGGGCGTGGCGTCCGGCGCGGGACCGCTGGTGGACGCGGGCGGGCGGGCGACGACCGTGCTCATCTACAGGTTCTTCAGGAACAGCCGGCGGACGTCGCGGATCGTGAGGTAGACGTCGTCGTAGGGCTGCAGCAGCGAGTTGCCGGTGGCGACGTAGACGCGGCCGTTGCGGGCGGCGCGGGTGGTCCGCCAGCCGGCTTTGGTGCGCAGGTACGCGGCCTGCCGGGCGTAGTCCTTGGACTCGCCGTGGGGGACGGCGATGATGATGTCCGGGTTGCGGGCGACGACGGCCTCGTCGGAGATCCGCGCGTACCCGTCCCCGGCGCGCAGGCCCTGGGTGAGCAGGCGGCCGCCGGCGCGCCGGACGACGTCGCCGCCCCAGCTGTTGGCGAGCATCGCGTAGGAGGTGCGGCCGACCCCGAGGACCAGCAGGACGGTGGGGCGGCGGCGGATGCCGCGGGTGATCGCGGCGACGCGGCGGTCGATGAACGCGGCGCGGCGGTTCGCGGCGGCGGAGCGGCCGAGGGCGCGGCCGATGCGGCGGGTCTGCGTGGCGACCTGGGCGACGGTGCGCGGCTCGGACTCGAGCACGGGCATCTTCAGCCGGCGCATCGCGCCGTGGCCCTTGCGCCAGACGGGGGCGGAGAGCACGAGCTGGGGCCGGCGGGCGGCGAGCTGCTCGATGTTCGGGCCGCTGGGGTGGCTGAGCGCGAGCCGCGGCACGCCGCGCAGCTCGGGCGCGAAGCGGTCCTGGCCGCCGAGCGTCTGGCCGATGGCGATGGGGGTGAGGCCGATGCGGGCGGCGGTGTTCGCGGTGAACGGAGTGAGCGCGACGACGCGGCGGGGGGCGGCGTCGGCGGCGGCCGCGCCGAGCGCGAGGGCGACGGCGGTGGCCGCGATCGTCCGGAGAGCGGTGGGTGCCATGGCGCCGAGCCTAGCGCAATGTTAGGGTGCCCTGACATGCGACTTCTGATCGGCCTTACTACCGTGGGTGTCCTCGGGTGCGCGGCGACCGCCACCGCCGCTCCCGCCCCGGTGACCGGCGGCGCGCTCGAGTGGACCCAGGCCAACGTCTACGAGACCGGCGCCCCCGACGGCACCAACCGCACCTGGCTCGGGTACACGACCGCGCTCGGCCCGCCGTTCACCAACGGCACCGCCCGCCCCACCGCGCCCGCCACCGGGCCGACCGTCACCGCGCAGAGCGCGCGCGGCGCCGACGCGACCGCCACCACGAGCTTCCCCGTCGCCGCGGGCGGCAGCTGGGACGCGACGACCGGCGAGGGCACGCTCGAGTTCGCCGGGACGCTCAGCTTCACCTCCGCCGCGCACGGCTTCACGATCACCGTCTCCAACCCGCGCGTCGTCGTCGCCGCCGGCCGCGCGCAGCTGTTCGCCTCCGGCTCCGGCTCCTCGGGGTCCGGGCAGTCCTCCTCCGCGGGTGCCACCTACGACCGCAGCCGCCCGGTCTTCGACCTCGCGCTCCCGCCGGTGAGCACCGAGGGCACCGTCACGACGATCGCCGGCGCCGCGCCCGCGATCGCCACCGCCGACATGGTCTGGCCCGGCGGCAGCTACCCGGCGGGCGCGGGCCCCGACCGCACCCCGAACACGTTCGGGCGCTTCACCGTCCGGGTGGACACCGCCGCGGCGGCCGCCCCCGTCGCCGCCCCGACCCCGCCCGCGGTCGTGCAACCGGTCGCCCCCGTCGCCACGACGCCGGGGACCACCACCGCTCCGGCGCGGCTCGGCACGCCGCGGATCCGCTGCGCGCGCACGCGCCGGGGCGGCGCGCCGCGCACCACCTGCACGATCACCACCGCGACGACCGTCCGCCGGGTGGCCGTCACCTTCCAGGGCCGCCGCGTCGGCCGGGCCGCCGTCCGCGGCGGCGTCGCCCGCGTCGAGCTGCCGCGCAAGCGCCGCCGCCTCGCGTTCGTCCTGCAGGACGCGCGCGGCCGCGAGCTCGGTCGCCGCACCCTGACCGTCGGCGGCTAGCGCGACCGCGAGCGGCGGGCGCGACGCCGCACGCCCCGCGAGGCTGTCCATCTTCGGCCCCCATGGGGGCAGGAGATGGACGGCCAGGGGCAGGATCCGCGTGTCGGCCGCCCCGCCGGTGGGCGCATCACGCGCTCAGGCGAGCGCCGCCCGCGCGCGCGTGACCAGCTCGACGCTCGCGGCGCGCAGCTGCGCCGGCTCGTCGAGCCGCTGCGGCCAGCCGACCCGCGGCCACTCGCGCGACCCGTCCGCCCGCGTCACCGCGAGGTCCATGCCGTAGCGGTCGCAGCGCAGGCACTCGGCGGACACGGCGTCCGGCAGGTCGGCGAGCGCCCGGGCGATCAGCAGCAGCGCGTCGGCGTGGTCCTCGTTGAGGTGGGCGACCGCGCCGGCCGCATGCGGCGAGACCGGGTCGGCGGTCGCCGTCGCGTATGAGGCGCCGTCGGCGGAGTCCATGCGCGCGAAGCCGCCGACCCAGCGGACGCGCTCGACGTCGACGATCCAGATCGAGAAGCCGTGGAAGTCGAGGAAGTCGGTGCCCGGGTGCGCGGCGAGGAACGCGGCGCGCGCCGCGGCCTCCTCGTCGGCGTCCCGCGCGCGCCGCGCGACGCCCGCGAGCGTCACGCGCGCGGTCTCCACCGGGTCGGCGGCCGGCGTCTGGTCCAGCACGCACAGCGACGCGCGCTGGTCGTCGACGAGGTTGCGGCCGTGCTCGGCCATCGTCGAGACGCACAGCACCGGCGAGCCGTCGGCCAGCAGCGCGTACGCGAGGTAGGACGCCCAGGGCGCGCCGTCCCCGCCGACGGTCGCGAGCGTCGCCACGCGGCCGTGCTCGGTCAGGGTGCGGGCCTGCTCGGCGGCGGTCGGGGCGGTCTGCGGCACGGAGGACATGACCGCAGCCTACGGGGCGCCGTCCTCACAGCAGGCTCTCAGGAACCGCACAGGAACCTGACCGATAATCCCGGCGTGAGCACGAGCACCGCGTCCGAGTCGTCCCACCGCGTCCTCGTCGTCGACGACGAGCCGAACATCGCCGACGTCGTCGCGATGGCCCTGCGCTACCAGGGCTTCGAGGTCGAGACCGCCGGCGACGGCAAGGCCGCCCTGGACGCCGTGCGGAGCTTCAAGCCCGACCTCATGGTGCTCGACATCATGCTCCCCGACATGGAGGGCTTCGAGGTCGCCGAGCGGCTCGGCGCCCAGCGGGCCTCGCTGCCGATCGTCTTCCTCACCGCCCGCGACAGCACCGAGGACAAGGTCCGCGGGCTGACCACCGGCGGCGACGACTACGTCACCAAGCCGTTCAGCCTCGAGGAGCTCGTCGCGCGCATCCGCACGATCCTGCGCCGCGCCGGACTCGCGCAGCCCGAGTCGCACCGGCTCGTGTTCGAGGACGTCGAGATGGACGAGGAGACCCGCGAGGTCACCCGCGCCGGCAACCCGATCGACCTCACCGCCACCGAGTACCGGCTGCTGCGCTACTTCCTGCGCAACCCGCGCCGCGTGCTCACGCGCGCGCAGATCCTCGACCACGTCTGGGACTACGACTTCGGCGGCGACGCCCGCGTGCTGGAGACCTACGTCTCCTACCTGCGCAAGAAGCTCGACGCGCACGGCCCGTCGCTGATCCAGACCGCGCGCGGCGTCGGCTACGCGCTGCGCCTGCCGCGGAGCTGACGTGTCCCGGTTCGCCCCGCAGACGCTGCGCGGCCGGCTCGTCGCGATCCTGCTCGCCGTCGCCGCGGTCGGACTGCTGACGCTCGCCGCGGTCACGTACGCGAGCCAGCGCTCGTTCCTGCAGGACCGCATCGACCAGCAGGCGCGTGACGGGCTCCCGGCGATCGGCCGCGAGCTCGACGAGGACCTCGGCCTGGACCCGCGCTCCGCCCGCTTCCCCTACGGCCGCGGCTTCCGCCGCCCGGGGGAGGGGCCGCCCCCGGCGAGCCTGCCGCCCGGCACCTACGGCGCGCGCGTCACCACGACCGGCGAGGTGCTGGCCGCGGGGATCTCCTCCTACCGGGGTGAGAGCGACGCGCCGAGCCTCGAGCTGCCCGACGACCTGCAGGCCGGCCAGCTGCGGACCGTGTCGATCGCCGACGAGCCGTACCGGATCGCCGTCGACCTCAGCCGCAGCGACGCGAACCTCAACGTCATCGCCGTCCCGCTGGCCGAGATGAACTCGACGCTCAGCCGCCTGCTGCTCGTCGAGGGCATCGTGATCGTCGCGGTGCTCGGCGTGCTCGGCGGCATCGCGTTCCTCGTCGTGCGGATCGGGCTGCGCCCGCTGGACGAGATGGCGGCGACCGCGGACGAGATCCGCGCCGGCGACCTCTCGCGGCGCGTCGAGCCCGCCGACGACGCGACCGAGGTCGGCCGCCTGGGCCTCGCGCTCAACACGATGCTCGGCGGGATCGAGACCGCGTTCGCGGGGCAGCGCCAGAGCGAGGAGCGGCTGCGGCAGTTCGTGGCCGACGCCTCGCACGAGCTCCGCACGCCGCTGGCGTCGATCCGCGGCTACGCCGAGCTGTTCCGCATGGGCGCCGCCCAGAGCGAGGCGGACACGAGCACCGCGATGCGCCGCATCGAGGAGGAGGCCCGGCGCATGGGCGTCCTCGTCGAGGACCTGCTCGCGCTCGCGCGGCTGGACGAGACCCGCGCGGTGGTGCGCGAGCCGGTCGACGTCGGGGACCTGGCCGCGGACGCGGTCGAGGACGCGAAGGCCACCGCGCCGGATCGCGAGATCCGGCTGCACGTCGCCGCCGACGACGACCCGATCGTCAGCGCCGACCCCGACCAGTTGCGCCAGGTGCTCGCGAACCTCCTGCGCAACGCGCTCGTGCACACGCCCGCGGGCACGGCGATCGAGGTCCACGCCGGCAGCGCCCAGGGCCCCGGCGGGCGCGTCGCGCTGAGCGTCCGCGACCACGGGCCGGGGCTGCCGGTCGACGACCCGTCGACCCTGTTCGAGCGGTTCTGGCGCGCCGGCGGCGGCGGGCGCAAGCAGGGCCCGGCGGGCGCGGGCCTGGGGCTCGCGATCGTCGCCGGGATCGTCGACGCGCACGGCGGCACCGTCCGCGCCGAGAACGCCGACGGCGGCGGCGCCCGCTTCGTCGTCGAGCTGCCCGCCTACGCCGAGCAGACGGTGGTCCTCAGGAACCTCTGAGGTTTCCCGAAGGTCGGGGCAAGGTCCCGGGGGAATCCTGTGGACATGCCCCCCTCACCGCACGATCCCCTCTGGCAGGCCCCCTACCGCGATCCGGACGACGAGCCGACGCGCGTGGCCGACGAGCCCACCGCGCAGCACGCCCGTCCCGAGCCGCCCGCCGCCGCGGCGGCCGCGCCGGCCCGCCGCCGTCTCGGTGCGCGCAGCCTCGCGGCGCTCGGTGCCACCGCCCTGATCGGGGGGGCGGGCGGTGCGCTCGCGGTCGCGGCGTTCCAGCCGTCGAAGACCACGACCACCACGATCACCGAGGCCTCCTCGGGCACCGGCACGCGCGCCTTCGCGGCGTCCACGAGCGGGGGCGCCAAGACGGCCGGCGAGATCTACCAGCAGTCCAAGGACGCGGTCGTGTTCATCACCGCGAACGTCACCGAGACGCAGCAGACGCCGTTCGGCCCGCGCCAGTCGCAGGGGCAGGCGACGGGCTCGGGCTTCGTGATCTCCAAGGACGGCTACATCGTCACCAACCAGCACGTCATCGACGGCGCGTCCACCGTGCGCGTGGAGATCGGCGACCGGCCCGCGCAGACCGCGCGCGTCGTCGGGCAGGACGCCTCCACCGACATCGCGCTGCTGAAGGTCGACGGCACCGACGACCTGCCGGTCCTGCTGCTCGGCGACTCCGCGGGCGTGCAGGTCGGTGACGCGACGGTCGCGATCGGCAACCCGTTCGGCCTGGACCGCACGCTGACCACGGGCGTCGTGTCCGCGCTGGCCCGCACGATCGAGTCCCCGAACGGCTACTCGATCTCCGACGTGCTGCAGACCGACGCGGCGCTCAACCCGGGCAACTCGGGCGGCCCGCTGCTCGACGCGTCCGGGCGCGTGATCGGCGTGAACTCGCAGATCGAGAGCTCCGGCTCCTCGCCCGCGAACACGGGCCTGGGCTTCGCGGTCCCGTCGAGCACGGTCAAGCGCGTGGTCGCGCAGCTGCGCGCCGACGGCACCGCCGAGCACGCCTACCTCGGCGTGAGCACGGGTGACAGCACGACCGGCAAGCCGGGGGCGACGGTCGCCTCGGTCGCCGACGGCGGGCCCGCCGCCGACGCCGGCCTGCGCACCGGGGACCTCATCACCGCGGTCGACGGCAAGGCCGTCACCGAGTCCGGGGACGTGTCGCGCCTGATCGACGCGCACGAGCCCGGCGACCGGGTGACGATCACCGCGAGCGGCCGCGACGTCACCGTGACGCTCGGCACCCGCCCGCAGACCGCGGCCGGGCAGGGCAGCCGCGAGCAGGCCCAGCCGAGCCTGCCGTAGCGGGCGCAACGGGGCGCGTCGGCCGGGCATCCTGGCGCGCCCCGCCCCCGACCGCGGGGGCCCGGATGGGATGCTCTGGTGCATGGACCTCGGAGAACTCCGCCGCAGCTACCTGCACGCCACGCTCGACCCGTCGGAGGTGGCGGGCGATCCCGTCGCCCAGTTCGAGCGCTGGTTCACCGAGGTGCAGGAGGCGCTGCCGTCCGACGCGGTGCCGTGGGAGGCCAACGCGATGACGCTCGCGACCGCGTCCCCGGACGGCCTGCCGTCCGCCCGCATCGTCCTGCTGAAGGCGGTCGACGAGCGGGGCTTCGTCTTCTACACCAACCGGGAGAGCCGCAAGGGCGAGGAGCTCGCGGCCAACCCGCGCGCCGCGCTCGTCTTCCACTGGGGGCAGCTGGAGCGTCAGGTCCGGATCGTCGGGACCGTCGAGCGCGTGTCCGACGAGGAGACCGAGGCGTACTTCTCGACCCGTCCGGCGGGTAGCCGCCGCGGGGCGTGGGCGTCGGCGCAGTCGCGGCCGATCGCCGACCGCGCCGCGCTGGAGACCGCCGAGGAGGAGATCGCGCAGCGCTTCCCGGACGACGACGCGATCCCGGTCCCGCCGTTCTGGGGCGGCTACCGCGTCGTCGCGCTGGAGGTCGAGTTCTGGCAGGGCCGGCGCGACCGCCTGCACGACCGCGTCCGCTACCGCCGGGACGGCGCCGACGCGGCCTGGGTCATCGACCGGCTGCAGCCGTGACGGGCGGCTCGGGCGCCGTCGCCGCGGCGGTCGTCCCGGGCTGCTCGTCGTGGCGCCAGCCGGGCGGCTTGACCGTGTAGCGGAGCTTGTCGGCGAGGCGGTCGGCGCGCTGCATGTCCGCCCAGATCGCCTTCCACTCGTGCGTGGCGACCTGCACGGGGTTGAACGTCCCGATGTTCGTGGTCAGGCCGTAGCGGACGCGCTCGCCCTCGGGCTCGAAGGTGCCGAACAGGCGGTCCCAGACGATGAGGATGCCGCCGTAGTTCTTGTCGAGGTAGCGGGCGTTGGCGCCGTGGTGGACGCGGTGGTGCGAGGGGGTGTTGAAGACCCACTCGACCGGGCGGGGCAGGCGGCCGATCCGCTCGGTGTGCAGCCCGAACTGGTAGATCAGCGAGATCGCCTGCTGCATGAGGATCATCCAGGGGGCGAAGCCGAGCAGCGCCAGCGGCAGCCAGAACGGCAGCGCGGTCATCGGCACCCAGGGCTGGCGCAGCGCGGTGGAGAGGTTGTAGTGCTCGCTGGAGTGGTGCACGACGTGGGAGGCCCAGCCGATCCGCACGCGGTGCCCGACGCGGTGGTACCAGTAGAACGCGAGGTCGTCGGCGACGAACAGCAGGACGAACGCCCACCAGGCGTCCTGCGGCATCCGGATCGGCGTGAGCTCGTAGAGCGTCACGTAGAGCGCGACGACGACGAGCTTCCAGCCGACGTTGATCGCGACGTTCCCGAGGCCCATCGTCAGGCTCGTGACGGTGTCACGTCGCTCGTAGCCCTTCAGCGGGGTGGCGGGCTCGTCGTCGTGGTGGTCGTGGCCGAGCAGGTGGTAGCTCAGCGCCTCGAGCGCGAGCAGCAGGACGAAGAAGGGGATCGCGTAGGTGATGAGCTCGGACACGGGGATCAGTCCTCCGACGGGACGGTGGTGAGGAGGGCGCGGGCGGCGATCTCGGCGGCGGGGGCGTCGCGGCGCACGACCGCGTCGACGAGCGCGACGTGGCCGTCGTCGTCGCGCAGCTCGTCGGCGAGCAGGGCGAGGGCGGGGGCGCCGATGGCGCCGACGCCGGCGACGAGGCTGTTGAAGGCGAGGCGGTAGGCGAGGTTCTGCGCGCCGTCGACCAGGGTGGTCCAGAGGTGCGCGTAGGCGGTCTCGCGGGCGGCGAGGTCGTCGGGGGCGCAGGCGGTGACGGCGGCGAGGTGACCCGGGAGCGCCAGGAGGGTGTCGGCGTCGGCGCGCTCGGCGGCGCGGCCGGCGACGTCGGTGCCGATGCAGGCGCGCATCTCGAGGACGCCGGGCAGCACGGCGACGGCGAGGCGCGGGTCGACGGTGCCGTCGGCGGTGGCGCCGGTGAGCTGGGTGAGGAGGTCCAGGCCGCCGGTGGCGCGCCAGTCGCGCACGCGGGTGGCGCCGCCCTGCGCGACCTCGACGAGCCCGGCCTGCTGCAGGCGCTTGACGGCCTCGCGG
This sequence comes from Paraconexibacter algicola, assembly GCF_003044185.1. Lineage (GTDB taxonomy): Bacteria > Actinomycetota > Thermoleophilia > Solirubrobacterales > Solirubrobacteraceae > Paraconexibacter > Paraconexibacter algicola. The sequence continues at coordinate 409,899 of NZ_PYYB01000001.1, read as the reverse complement.
ACGGCGTGGCGGTTGCAGCCGAGCTCCTCGGCGAGCGCGCGCTCGCTGGGCAGCGGGTCGCCCGCGTGGAGGGTGTTGCCGAGGATGTCGGCCCGGAGGCGGTCGAAGATCGACCCGGACACCGTGGACGCCATGCTGGTTGGACCAGTCATCGGGACTGGTTGTACCAGTTGCGCACCGGCGCGTGCAAGCTCATGTCCCTACGACGTTCAGCCGATACCGTTGCCGATGATGACCTCGACGGCCCTCGCGCCCCTGCGCTTCCTCCCCGGATACCACGAGCGGGTCTGGGGCGGGCGGCGGCTCGAGAGCGTCTACGGCAAGCCGCTGCCGCAGGGCACCTACGGCGAGTCCTGGGAGCTCGTCGACCGCCCCGGCGAGGAGAGCGTCGTCGCCGCCGGCCCGCTCGCCGGCCGCACCCTCGGCGAGCTCTGGCGCGGTCCCGAGCGCACCCGCATCTTCGGCGCCCGCGCCGACGGCTGGGGCGACCGCTTCCCGCTGCTCGTGAAGGTCCTCGACTGCGTCGAGACCCTGTCCGTGCAGGTGCACCCGCCCGCCGACCTCGCGCCCGCCCTCGGGGGCGAGCCGAAGACCGAGATGTGGGTCGTCGCCGACGCCACCCCCGACGCCCACCTGTTCGCCGGCCTGCGCGCCGGGGTCACCCGCGAGGCGTTCGACGCCGCGCTGCGCGCGGGCGAGGACGTCAGCGCGATGCTCCACCGCATCGACGTCGCCGCCGGCGACGTGATGTTCCTGCCGTCTGGCCGCGTGCACGCGATCGGCGCCGGCAACCTCATCGTCGAGATCCAGCAGAACTCCGACACGACCTACCGCGTCTACGACTTCGACCGGCCCGGCCTCGACGGCCGCCCGCGCGAGCTGCACGTCGAGGAGTCGATGCGCTCGATCGACTGGGACGACGTCGAGCCCGCGCTCGTGCAGCCCGACGGCGAGACGCTCGTCGCCGGCGAGCTGTTCGTCGTCGAGCGCTGGGCCCTGGACGGCGCGCGCCGCGTCACCGACCCGGGCGAGTGCGCGATCGTCGTGCCGCTCGACGGTGCCGTCGAGCTCGACGGCGAGGCGCTCGCCGCCGGCGAGTTCGCGCTCGTGCCCGCGGACACGCCGGCGCACGCCGCCACGGTCAGCGGCACCGCGACCGTGCTGCGGATCATGCTCGCGCCGCGCGCCTGACGCGCGCGCTCGCGGCCGCGCCGCTCAGGCGGTCTCGATCACGTCGAGCGTCCACGTCGCGGCGCCCGCCGCCCCCGGCCTGCCGGACCGCGCGAGCTCGACCGTGCGCCCGGAGCGCTCGACCAGCGTCGCCAGGTCCTCGGGGCTGCGGGGATCGGTCCGCGCCTGCGCGACGAGCCGGGCCACGTCGCCGCGCGTCGCCTTCGCCATGTGGCTGATCGGCTTGCGGGTCCCGTCGGCGGCCTGCGAGAACGCGCGCACCGCCACGAGCGTGCCGCCCGCCGGCTTCCACGCGGCCGCGTAGCCGCCCGAGCGGCAGTCGACCACGAGGTCCTCCGGGGGGAGCGCCGCCGTCAGCGCGGGTTTCCAGGTGGCGGCGAGCGTGCGCCGCAGCGCGGGCATCGTCGCGCCGATCGAGAGGCGGTAGGCGGGGATGCGGTCCTCGAGCCGTACGACGCCCCACAGCGCGCTGGCGACGAGCACCCGCTCGGCCGCGCGCTCGCGGGCGCGCGGGGTCAGCGAGCCGAGGTCGAGGTGCTGGTAGAGCACGCCGCTGTACACGTCGGCCGCCGGGCCCGCGGGCGCGTCACGCAGGGTGGCGTTGCGGTCGAGCTCCCCGGCGAGGCCGGGGGAGAGGCCGAGCAGGTCGAGCGCGCGGGTGCGCGAGCGGCCCGCGCAGAGCCGCACGAGCGCGTCGAGCACCCGTGCCCGCACGGGCCCGAGCTCGGCGTCGTGGACGAGCGCGGCGACGTCGACGGGCGCCCCGTCGGCCGGGGCGGTCTTGCCCTCGGAGGGCGGCAGGAGGACGAGCATGCGGCCGCCGAGGGTACGGGCTGCGCGGGCGGCCTGCGGTACGGTCCCGGCCCGATGCCGAGCCTGCTCCCCCGTCTGCGTGACGCCGTCGTGCTGCGCGTCCAGTCGCGCCGGTTCCGCCGTGCGCTCGAGGTCCGCCCGCGCCCCGACGCGGCGACGATCGCGGACCCCGGCTACGGCGGCTACGTCGTGCCGACCGGCGGCCTGGGCCCGGACAGCGTCGTCGTCCTCTGCGGCACGGGCACCGACATCAGCTTCGACCTCGCGCTGATCGAGCGGTTCGGCTGCCGCGTCCTGGCGCTCGACCCGGTGCCCGACGCGGCCGCGTTCGTCGCGCGCGCCGCCGCCGACGAGCCGCGCCACGAGTTCCTGCCGGTCGCGCTGTGGGACGAGGACACGACGCTCGACTTCCACGCGCCCCGTGTCGCCGGCTACATCAGCCACTCCGCGACCGACATGCACGGCACCCCGGTGGCGTTCACCGCCCCCGCGTGCCGGCTCTCGACGCTGATGGCGCAGCGCGGTCACGACCGCGTCGACCTGCTGAAGATCTCCGCGGAGGGCAGCGAGTACGCGATCCTGGCGGACGTCCGGCGGTCGGGCCTCGACGTGCGTGTCGTGACCGTCGAGTTCGCGACGCCCGTCGCGCCCGCGGTCGCGCTCGCCGAGGTCGCGCGGATGCGCGAGGCCGGGTACGACGCCGTGTGGACCCGGGCGGTCCCCTACAACTGGAAGGTCACGTTCGCGCGGCGCTGACCGCCGCCCACGCGCTCGCGACCATCTCGTCGAGCCCGTGCGTGGCGCGCCAGCCGAAGTCCCGCTCGATCCGCGCGGTGCTGCCGACGATCCGTGCGGGATCCCCCGGGCGCCGCTCGTGCCGCTCGGGCTCGAAGTCGATCCCGGTGACCCGCCGCACGGTGTCCATGATCTCCAGGACGCTGACGCCCTCGCCGCGGCCGACGTTGTATGCCTGCCCGCACGGCAGCCCGTCGTCGAGCCGCGACGCGGCGGCGACGTGCGCGTCGGCGAGGTCGACGACGTGGACGTAGTCGCGGATGCAGGAGCCGTCGCGCGTCGGGTAGTCGGTCCCGAACACGGCGGGACGCCGGCCCTCGGCGACCGCGCCGAGCACGAGCGGGAAGAGGTTGTACGGGCTGTGGTCGGCGAGGTGCGGCGGACCGGAGCCGACGACGTTGAAGTACCGCAGCGACGTGTGGCGCAGGCCCGGGGTCACGTGCGCGACGTCGCGCAGCAGCCACTCGCTGATGAGCTTCGACTCCCCGTACGGGCTCTCGGGGCGACCGACGACCGCGTCCTCGCCGACGATCTCCTCCGCCGGCGTGCCGTAGACCGAGGAGCTCGAGGAGAACACGAACCGCTCGATGCCGCGGTCGACGACCGCCTCGAGCAGCACCTGCATGCCGGTGACGTTCTCGCGGTAGAAGTGCAGCGGCCGGTCGACGGACACGCCCGCGTACTTCCAGCCGGCGAGGTGCACGATGCCCGTGACGTCGTGGTCCAGGGCCCGGTCGACGGCGGCGCGGTCGGTGACCGAGCCCTCCACGAGCGGCACGTCTTCGGGCACGAAGGCGCGGTATCCGGTGGAGAGGTCGTCGAGGACGACGACGTCCTTCCCCGCCCGCTGGAGGGCGAGGATGATGTGCGAGCCGATGTAGCCGGCGCCGCCGGTGAGAAGCCAGGTCACCGCGCCAAGTCTAGGGCGGTGACCTGGGAGCTTCCTCGGAGCCGGGCTACTCGATCTCGAAGCGCCGGAAGTTCTGCGTCGTCTTCTTCGCCTCGACGAGCCGGCCCGCGACGATCGCGCGCGACCAGATCGTGTAGCGGCCCTTCGCCAGCACCGGCAGCGCGAGCCGCCAGGTCCGCGTGCCCTCGGCGGTGACGTAGAGCGTGCGACGGCAGTCGCGCAGCGCCGAGAACCGCTGGTCGGGCCGCAGGAAGCGGCACTTCGACCCGACCTTGCGGGCGACGGACACGCGCACCTTCGTGGTGCCGCGCCCGGCGGTTCCGCGGATCGTGATCGGCTGGCGCGGTGCGCGGACGACCGCGGGCCGGCTGATCGGCTGCGGCAGGGCGATCGCCGTCGAGCCCGCCGGGATCGTCGGCGCGGGCGGCACGGCGGCCGGGACCGCTGCCGCCGGGGCGGCGGGCTGCGGCTGTGGCGCGGGCGCCGGCGGCGCGTCGCGCTCGACGGCGCCGATGTCGGTGCCGTCGCCGCCCGTCGCGTTGGCGACGTCGGCGAGGTCGACGGTGCGGGCGGCGCCGCGCTGGTCGGCGGTCACGCCCGGCGCGGCGCTGCCGGCGTCCAGTGCCGGGCTCGTCGCGGACGGCAGCTGCGTGGCGGTCGGGCCGCCGTTGTCGGCGAGCGCGCCGAGCTGCGGGTCGACGCCGATCAGGCTCGGACGCGCGGCGTCCGTGCGCACCCGCGGCGTGCCCGGGACCTGCACGAGGCTGTGCTGGAGCACGAAGCCGGTGCCCGGCGTGTCCTGGGTGCCGGGGGCGATGCCGAGGTCGCCGGGGGCGCCGTTGGTGGTGTTGCCGGCCACGACCGACGAGCGCAGCACCTGCGTCGGCGCGACGAGGATCTCCTGCTGGGTCTGCGGGTCCTCCGCCGGCCGCGCGTCGAGGCGCACGGCGCCGCCGTCCGCGTCGGTGGCGGTGTTGCCCGCGACCGTCAGCGCGTCGAGGGTGACGCCCGTGTCGGTCGGGGCCGCCGCGCGGGTCCCGCGGCGCGCGCGCAGCTGCGCGTCCTGGATCCCGATCGCGGCACCCTGCCCGGCGCGGTTGCCGGTGAAGGTCGACCGGGTCACGTTCGCGTCCGCCGCCGCCTCGGCGAGGACGGTGAGGCCGCCGCCGCTGCCGGCGACGTTCCCGGAGAAGGTGGAGCGGTCGACGGTCGCCGTCGCGCCCTCGCGGACGAGGCCGACGAGGAGGCCACCGCCCGTGCCGTCGGTGTCGTCGTCCCCGGCCGTGTTGTCGGCGAAGGTCGACGTCGTGACCGTCAGCGGGGTCGTGTCGTCGACGCGGTTGACGCCGACCGCGCCGCCGGAGGCCCCGGCGGTGTTCGCGGCGAAGCGCGACCCGCGGATCGTCAGCGGGGCCTGTGTCTCGTTGCGGCCGTACTTCGAGCGGGCGACGGCGCCGCCCGAGAACGCGCTGGCGTTGCCGCTGAAGGCGGAGTCCTCGATGGTCAGGGCGCCGACCGCGGCGTCCGGGCCGAAGTCCGATCCGGGGACGAACTGCGCGATGGCGCCGCCGGGGCCGGTCGCGCCGTTGCCCTGGAAGGTCGTGCGCGCGACCGTGGTCGTCCCGCCCGCCGCGATCGCGCCGCCCGTGCCGGTGGTGCTGTTCGCCGTGAGCGCCGCGTCGCGCAGATCGAGCGTCGCGCCCGCCCGCACGAGGATGGCGCCGCCGCCGTCGCCGCCGCCGTACTTGCTGAGGTCGTTCACCCAGCCGCGCGTGAGCGTCAGGCCGCTGAGCGCCAGCGTCGCGTCGGGCGACACCTCGAGGATCCGCGTGTCGCCCTGGCCGGTCGTGCCGCTGCCGTCGCTGTCGCCGCTGATCGACAGCAGCTGGCTGCCGGGACCGGTGATCGTCAGCCCGCCGGGAGCGACGTCGAGCTGGCCGCCGACGAGGCGGATCGTGCCGGTCAGGCCGCTGGCGAACGTGATCGTGTCGGGACCGTCGGTGGCGTTGGCCTGCTCGACGGCGGAGCGCAGGGTCAGCTCGTCGCCCGGCGCCTGCCGGGTCTCGATCGCCGGCTTGCGGTCCGCGGTGGTGGTGACCACGAACGTGGCCGCGTGCGCCCCGGAGGCGGCGACGGCGGACGCGCCGGCGACGCCGCCGGCGATCAGGCCGGCGCGGCGCAGGCGCTGCTCGCGCTTGGCGGCGGACAGGACGCGGCGCCGATGGGCCCGGCGCACGGAACGGTTGGACATCTGGACCTCTGTGCTGACGTAGGGGGACCATGACGGCCCGGAAGGCCGGGAACCCTAGCCGGTCCGGCGGTCATCTGCGACCCGCGTCCGAGATCCGGGCGCGACGCAGTAGCGTCTGCACCATGGCTCCCCCGGCGACGATCCGCCCCCCACGGCCGCAGGACGGCCCGGTGCTCGAGCGGCTCGGCCTGGCGGGCGAGCGGGTCGTGCTCGTGCTCGAGGACGGTCCGGACGGGGTGCGCGCCGCGACCGCGGTCCGTCCGGCACGGGTCGAGCTCGTCGGCGGGCAGGACCTCTACCTCTACGCGGCCGCCGCGACCGGGCTGCTGCCCGAGGAGGCCGACCGGCTGCTGAGCGCCACCTACGCCGCCCTCGACGCCGAGCACGAGCCCGGCCGGGACGGGGAGCCGATCGGCCTCTGCCTGCTGATCGCCGACCGCGCCGAGATGCGCCGCCGACCGCAGGCGCAGTGGGAGGACCCGCCGATGCTCTACGTCGGCTACCTCGGCGACCGCCGTCAGGTGCGCGTCGCGTACTTCGAGGGGGCGCTGCTGCGCCCGCCGGTGACCACGTGAGGATCGGGCCGTGGCGCCTGGCCGACGGCTACCGGGTCGAGCCGTTCGAAGGACAGGACGAGATCGCCGCCGCCGACGTGGTCGCCTTCTGGGAGGCGGAGGGCGTGCTGAGCGCGCAGGAGCGCGAGGAGCGCGTCCACGAGCTGCTGCTCGTCGCCCGCGCCCCCGACGGCACGCTCGCCGGCGTGACGACCGCGTACCTGGAGCGCGAGCCGCAGCTCGGCGCGACGATGTGGTGGGTGCGTGGCCTCGTCGGAGCGGCGCACCGCGGCAGCGCCGTCGGCTACTGGCTGGGGGTGCGCTCGCGCGAGGTGCTCGCCCGCCGCTTCGCCGAGGGGGCGGACACGCGCGGCTCCGGCGTGCTGTTCCAGCTCGAGAACGAGGAGCTCGCGCGCGCGTTCCCGATGGCGGTCTGGCCGACCATGGGCTTTCGCTTCTACGCGCGCAACGTCGCCGGGCAGGACCTGCGCGTCCACTGGTTCGACGGCGCGCTCGCCCCGGAGCCCCCGTCGTGACCGGGCCCTGCACGTACCTGCCCCTGGAGGGCCATCCGCAGGTCGGCCCGCAGGACGTGCTCGATCTCTGGGTCGGGGAGGGCGCCCTGGACGCCGCGCAGGCGCAGGCGCGGCTGCCCGAGGTCCTGCACGTCGCAGTCACGTCCGCGGGCGAGCTCGCCGCGGTCTCCACGGTCCACCTGCACGAGGACCCGCAGCTGCGCGCCGACCTGTGGTTCTACCGGACCTACGTCGGGGTCCGTCACCGCCGGTCCACGGTCGCCGAGGGTCTGCTGCGCACGACGGTCGAGCTGCTCGAGGCGCGCTGGCAGGACGGCCGCGACCGGCGCGGCGCCGGGATCGCGTTCCGGCTGCAGAACGACGGGCTGCGCGCCGCGCACCGCGAGGCGGTGTGGCCGCGGATCCCGATGTCGTACGTGACCCGCAGCCCCGGTGGGGAGCTGCGGGTCCGCTGGTTCGCGGGCGCGCTCGCGCCCGACCCGCCGCGCGCTACCTGACCTCGAAGCGACGGAAGTTGCGGCTGGTCTTCTTGCGCTCGACGAGCTTGCCCTGGACGATCGCGCGCGACCAGACCGTGTAGCGGCCCTTCGGCAGCTTCGGCAGCGTCAGCCGCCACGAGGTCGTGCCCTGCGCGGTGACGTAGAGCGTGCGGCGGCAGTCGCGGGTCGCGGAGAACGTCCCGCCGGGCAGGAGGAACCGGCACCGCTTGCCGACCTTGCGGGCGACCGAGACGCGCACCTTGGACGTGCCGCGCCCCGCGGTGCCGCGCAGGGTGATCGGCTGCCGGGTCCGTGCCGGGAGCACCCCGGGCCGGCTGAACGGCGCGGGCGGCGCGACCGCGGTCGTCCCGGCGGGGGTGGTCGGGATGGTCGCGGGCGGCACCGGGGCGGCCGGGGCGGCCGGCTGCGGCTGCGGGCTCGGCGGGGCCGGGGGCGTCCCGGGCGCGGGCAGCTCGACCGCGCCGATGTCGCTGCCGTCACCGCCGACCGCGTCGGCGACGCCGGGCTGGTCGGCGGGCCGAGGCGCGCCGCGCTGGTCGCTGGTGATCCCGGGTGCGGCGCGGCCCGCGTCGATCACGGGGCTGTCGGCGGCGGGCAGGATCGTCGCGGTCGGCCCGCCGGCCGGGGCGAGCGCGCCGAGCTTCGGGTCGACGCCGAGCAGGCTCGGGGCCGCCGGATCGGTCGTGTAGGCGGCGGCGATCGGCGCCTGCACGAGGCTGTGGCGCAGCGCGAACCCGTCGCCGGGGCCGCCGGCCGGCTCCTGGCCGAGGTCGTCGGGCGTGGTGTCGCCGGGGGCGCGGCCCGCGCGCTGCTCCAGCGGCTCCACGACGACGTTCCCAGCGACGATCGAGCTCGACAGCACCTGGGTGCCGGGCGCGCTCGTGGTGCCGTCCTGCGTCGGCACCTGCGCGGGGGCCAGGTAGATGCCACCGCCGCGCTCGGTCGCGCGGTTGCCGGTGACCGTGAGCGCGTCGAGCGCCACCCCGGTGGTCGAGGCCGCGGCACGGGCCATCGGCGCCGGGCCGGGTGTCTGGGCCGGGATCGCGATCGCGCCGCCGCGGCCCGCCTGGTTGCCGGTGAACGTCGAGCGGGTGAGCGCGAGGGCCGAGTCGGCCGCGCCGGAGATCGCGACGCCACCGCCGAGGTCGGTGGCGGTGTTGTCGACGAACGTGTTGCGGTCCAGCGTCCCGCCGCCACCGGGAAGCCCGCCGGACGGGCCCGACGCGCTCCCGGCCTGGACGGCGATCGCGCCGCCCTGGTCGGCGGTGTTCGCGCTGAAGGTGCTGTCGGTGATGGCGAGGTCGTCGCTGTCGGGCGCGGGTGCCGCGAGGATCGCCCCGCCGGCCTGCGCCTCGTTGCCGGTGAACGTCGAGGTCGTGACGGTCAGCGGGGCGGCGCGCTGCCGGTCGTCCGGCGCGTACTTGATCGCCGCGCCGATGCCGGCGACCGCGCCGCCGACGAAGCCGGCGTTGCCGGAGAAGCTCGAGTCGCTGATCGTCAGCGACGACGGTCGCTGGGCGTCCTCGGTCGAGGGCAGCTGCGCGATCGCGCCGCCGAAGAGGCCGCTGTTGCCGGAGAAGGTCGTCCGCGTGACGGTCGTCCGGCCCCCGGTGAGGATCGCGCCGCCGATCGTGAACTCCTGCGGCCCGGACTCGGACGTGAGGCGTCCGTTCTGCGTCAGCGCGGCGTCGTGGAGGTCGAGCGTCGCGTCGGGCTCGACCGTGATCGCCCCGGCGTACTTGGAGCCCGAGTCGCCCGAGCGCCCGTGCGAGCCGGTGATGCCGCTGAGCTCCAGCGCGGCGTCCGCGGTGATCGAGAAGAGCGACGTGTCCCCCGGCGACGCCTCGCCGTCGGCGTCGGCGTCGCCGCTGATCGTGAGGACCTGCGAGCCGGGGCCGGTGATCGTGAGGCCGCCGGGCCGGACGGTGAGGGGACCCGACTGCAGCCGGATGGTGCCGGTGAGGCCGCTGGCGAACGTGATCGTGTCGGCGCCGTCGGTGCCGTTGGCCCGCATGATCGCGTCGCGCAGGGTCAGCTCGTCCTCGGCGGCGCGCTGCGTGCGCTCGCCGCCGACCCAGCGGGCCGGATCCGCGGTGGAGGTCACCACGAACGTGTCGGCGTGGGCGGCCGGGGCGGTGACGGCGGCGGCGCCGAGGACGACGCCCGCGGTGAGGCCGGCGCGGCGCAGGCGCGCCTCGCGACGGGTTGCGGCGTCGAGACGACGCCGATGGGCACGGCGGACCGAGCGCTGCGACATGGGGACCTCGTGAGGAAGGGGCTGGACCTGGACCTGCGTCGGGCACGCTACCGAGCTGCGACGGCTGGTGCACCGACTGTCGCGTTTCGCGGCGTGCGGGTCCGGCTCAGGGCAGCTGGACCGTGCGCGCCACCGCGGTGCTCGACGGGTCCGCGATCTCCGGGTACCGGGTCCCGGGCAGGAGCGCCACGTCGAAGACCTCCTGGACGAGGTCCTCGAAGCGCAGGAACCCGGCGATCGCGCCGCTGCGCAGGTCGACCATCCACACCCCGCTCTGGCGCTCGTCGAGCCGCTGCACGACCGGCAGGTCGCCGAACGTGGAGGTCTCGCGGATCTGCGACAGCCCGACGAACGCGTAGCCGCCGACGATCGTCAGCCCGCGCGTGAAGCCGGGCAGCTCGCAGACGACCTCCACGGTCCCGTCGGCCGGGTCCACGACGCCGAGCGCCCCGAGGCCGGACTGGAGCACCCACAGCCGGTCGTCCCACACGCGCGGCGAGTGCGGCATCGACAGCCCGGCCGCCACGACCTCCTCGGCGACGACGTCGTAGAGGACCCCGCCGGTCGCCTTCCCGGCGTGCCAGCCACGGGGCTCGTCCGTGCGCCCCAGCGCCGTGACGTAGCGGACGCGGTCGTCGACGACGCACATCCCGTTGAGGTGGCAGCGATCGCCGGCGGCCACCGCGCTGATCCACGGCGGCGTCCAGCGCGGCACGATGCTGTGGTCCGCGTCGAGCGTGGCGAGACACGAGAACGCGGTCGCGACGAGCCACAGCTCGCCGCCCGCGAACCCCATCTCGTGGACCGCGACGTCCCCGGTGACGTGCCGGTGGCGGGGGAGGAAGCACGCGTCGTGCGCGCCGGGAGGGTCGAGGTGCGCGGCGATGCCCGGCACGTCGCGCAGGTCCCAGATCTCGGTCCGCGTGCCGAGCGAGAAGCGCCCGGGGCCGACCGCGATCCCCATCGGCTTGTCGACCGGGCGGAAGTGGGTGTTGAGGCCGTCCTCGGTGGCCCGCAGGCAGACGAGCCGTCCAGACTGGTAGGTCGAGACGAGGAGCGCCCCGCCGAGCGCGCGCAGCGCCGCGGCCATCGACGGGGTGTACGTGCTGGCGAACGCGGTGTCGCCGTCGCGGCCGGCGGCGAGCCGCGCGGCGTCCTCGACGGGGCCGAGCGCCGCCTGGTCGTAGGCGATCCCGAGGGCTGCGCACAGCGCGCGCATCCCGTCGGCCGGGGCGGCGAGCAGCGCGGCGAGGTCCACGGCCGTCCAGGGACCCTCGCCCGCGCCGGTGCGGGCCAGCCACGGCGACGGCGCGACGAGCCGGGCGCCCGGCGTCCGCGCGAGCGCGCGGGCGCCGTCCGCGTCGACGTCGGAGACCGCGACGGGCGCGGCGCCCGCCACCTCGCGCAGGGAGGCGGCGAGCACGTCGGCGCCGTCGGCGGACGCTCCGAGGACGAACAGCGGGGCGGTCATCGACCGCCCATCATGCCGGACCGCGGGTCAGGCGACGGACGCGTCCGGGGACGCGCTGACGCCGACCCCGACCGGGCACGAGACGCCGGTCCCGCCGAGACCGCAGTAGCCGTTCGGGTTCTTCGCGAGGTACTGCTGGTGCTCGTCCTCGGCGTAGTAGAAGCCGCGGTCCGGGGCGATCTCCGTGGTGATCTCGGCGTCGCGGCCGGCCGCGCGCAGCGCCGCCTGGAACCGGTCGCGCGTCTCGAGCGCGACGCGCTCCTGCTCGGGCGAGGTCGTGTAGATCGCCGACCGGTACTGGGTGCCGACGTCGTTGCCCTGGCGCATGCCCTGGGTCGGGTCGTGGCCCTCCCAGAACACCTTCAGGACCTGCTCGTAGCTGATCGTCTGCGGGTCGAACGCGACGAGCACGACCTCCGTGTGGCCGGTCCGGCCGGAGCAGACCTCGCGGTAGGTGGGGTTGGGCGTGTGACCGCCCGCGTAGCCGACCGCGGTGCTGAGGACCCCCGGCGTCTGCCAGAACATCCGCTCGGCGCCCCAGAAGCAGCCCATGCCGACGACGGCGACCTCGGTGCCGGGCGGGAACGGCGGCTTCAGCGGCGCACCGGTGACGAGATGGGTGGCGGCGACCGGCATCTCCGCGTCGCGCCCCGGGAGGGCGTCCTGCGCGCTGGGGATGGTCGCGGGCTTGCGGGAGAAGAGCATGTCCAGACGGTACTCCTCGCCCCTAACGGGCCGATGAACTCGGGGCGGTCAGTCGACGAGGTCGCGGGTGAGGGCGTCGGCGACGAGCCGGCCGGGGAGCGTCAGGACGCAGCGGTCCCGCTCGCGCAGCGCCCGTCCGTCCAGCAGGCCGGCCGCGGCGGCACGCTCCGCGGCGGCCCGCCCGGCGGGATGCAGCACCGTCGCGGGCAGGCCCTCGACGAGGCGCAGCTCGAGCATCACGCGCTCGACCCGGCGGCTCTCCTCGTCGAGCACCTCGCGGCCCGCCGCGGGCGAGCGCCCCTCCGCGAGGGCCCGCGCGTGGCTCGCGGGCCGCAGCACGTTCCACCAGCGCACGCCGGCGACGTGGCTGTGCGCGCCGGGGCCGATGCCCCACCAGTCGTCGCCCATCCAGTACCCGTGGTTGTGGGTGCTGCGGGTCGCCGGGCCGGTCGACCAGTTCGCGACCTCGTACCAGTGCAGGCCGGCGGCCGCGAGCGCCGCGTCCGCGTGCTCGTAGCGGCGGGCAGCGGCGTCCGGGTCCGGCGCGGGCACCGCGCCCCGGCGCACGCGCGCGGCGAGCGCGGTGCCCGGCTCGACGGTGAGCGCGTACACGCTCAGCCGGTCCGGCCCGGTGGCGAGCGCCGCGTCGACGGTGCGCGCCCAGTCCTCGTCGGTCTCGCCCGGCGTCCCGAGGATGAGGTCCAGGCCGACGACGGTGAAGCCGGCGGCGCGCGCCTCCCGGGCGGCGGCCTCCGCGCGGCCCGGCGTGTGGGCGCGGTCGAGGGTGGCGAGGACGTGCGGCGCCGCCGACTGCATCCCCAGCGAGATCCGGTCGACGCCCGCCTCCCGCAGCGCGGCGAGGGAGGCCGCCTCGACGCTCTCGGGGTTGGCCTCGACCGTGATCTCCGCGCCGGCGGCGACGCCGATCTCGTCCCGTACCGCGTCGAGGATCCGCCCGAGCTGGGCGGGCGAGAGCAGCGTCGGGGTTCCGCCGCCGACGTGCACGGTCCGGGCCGGTGGGCGTCGCTCGCCGAGCACCTGCGCCGCCAGTCGGGTCTCGGCGATCGCCGCGCGGACGTACGCCTCGGTCGCGTCGCCGCCCCCGGCCTCCCGCGGGGTGTAGGTGTTGAAGTCGCAGTAGCCGCAGCGCGCGGCGCAGAACGGGACGTGCACGTAGATCCCCAGCGGACGGTCGCCCACGCGGTCCCGCGCCGGGCCGGGCAGCCGACCGTCGGCCGGGGCGGGATCGCCGGTGGGGAGCTGCGCGGGCACGGTCCCAGTCTGCCGACTCGCACCGGTCTGGCGTAGATTGGTAGGGGCATGGGCACGGGAGCCTTGGCAGGTGGGGATGGATCCCCTCGAGCGCGACGTGACGGAGAGGACCCCCGTCACGCGGTCGGGGCCCTCGGCGTGCGCGCCCTCGTCCTCGCCCGCCTCGCGGCCCTGCCGACCGGCATCGCGCTCGGGCTCACGTCCGCCGACGTCGCCTGGGAGCCGGCGCTGGCGATCAGCGCCGTCGCGATCTGCTGGATCCTCGCGACGAACCGGCGGATGAGCCGGCGCGGCCTCGGCCGCCGCGAGGCGCTGGTGCTCGCCGCCGTGGACGTCGCGATCGTCGCCGCGGGGATCGCGGCCTCGGGCGGCGCGGACAGCCGCATGCGGCTCCTGCTCGGCGTCCTGCCGCTGGCGATGGCGTTCGCGTTCCGCGCGCCGGTCGTCGTCGGGATCGGCGTCGGTGGCGGCGCGCTGCTGATCCCCTCCGGCCTGGACGACCCCGGCGGCCTCGCGGTCAACCTCGTCGTCGGGGCGTGGTCGACCGCCGTCGGCCTGGCGCTCGTGCGGGACCGCCGCCGCCTCGTCGGGCGGATGCGCCGGCTCGCGGAGGTCCGCGAGCGCCTGCTGGAGGCGCACGACGGCGCCGCCGCCCGCGAGCGCGACCGCGCCGTCGACGAGCTGCGGCTCGGCGCGCTCGACGACGTGCGCGCCGCCCGGACCGCGCTCGTCCTGCCCGGGGGCGCAGGGCGCGCCGCCGAGCTGACGCGCTCGGCGGCCGGCCGCATCCGCGGCCTCGTCAGCGAGCTGCACGCGCTGTCGGCGCGACCGATCGCGCTGCGCGCCGCGGTCGGCGCGGTCGCCGCGCGACGGGCCGAGCAGACCGGTCGCACCATCGCGGTGCGCGTCGACGACGCCGTCGAGGGAACGCGCGACGACCTCGTCCTCGTGCTCGTGCGGGACCTGCTCGACGCGATCACGACCCACGGGAGCGCCCCGGCGGACCTGACCGTCACGGTCGCGGCCGGTGACCGCGGCTTCGAGGTCGCGGTGCGCGGCGCGCCGCTCGCCGCCTTCGACGAGCTCGGCCTGGCGCTGGTGCGGGAGCGGCTGCTCGGCGTCCCCGGCGCGGTCCTGGTCGTCGGCGACGGGCTCGTGACGGCGATCCTCGAGGACGAGCCCGCACGCGAGGTCCCGCCCCCGCCCGGCACCCCGAGCGCCGCGCGCGCCTCCCGACGGCTCGGAGCGCTCGCCGTGCCGGTGATCGCGCTCATCTGCGGGACGAGCGCCGCCTCGTTCTGGATCCCCACCGCGATCGGGTTCGTCGCCGTCGTCGCCTCGGAGATCGCGATCGCCCGCCGCCCCCTGCCCGTGCGCGGCCGCATCGCCATGACCGCGATCGACGCGGCGCTGATCGTCTCCGCGGTCGCCCTCGCGGGGCCGGCCCGCGACGAGCTGCTGCTGCTGGTCGTCGGCTTCGCGCCGGTCTACGCGTCGATCTTCGCGCCGCGGATCGTGGCGGTGTTCGTCGCCGGGCTCGGCCTCGGCACGCTGGCGGTGATCGGCTGGGACCAGGCCTTCGTGATCGGCTACGGCGCCGCGGCCGTCATCGCGGTCGCGCTCGCCGTCGCGACCGAGCGGGCGATCGCGCTCGCCACGGTCCTCCTGGAGTGCCGCCGCGAGGCCTTCCTGTCGCTGCTCGCCTCCGAGGAGGCGGTGCGGCGGTCGGTCGCGCGCCGCCTCCACGACGACGCGCTGCAGCTGCTGCTGACCGCCCGGCAGGACGCCGAGGAGGCCGCGCAGGCCGCCGACCCGGCGATCGGCGCCGACGGCGCGCAGCGGGCGCGCCTCGCGCTCGGCGAGGTCGAGGCGCAGCTCGACCGCGCGTCGCTGCGGCAGGAGGTCGACCGCGCGCCGCAGGGGGGGCTGGCGACGGCGCTCGAGGCGCTCGTGCGGGAGGCGGAGTCCGAGTCGGAGCTGCTCGTCGTCCGCGCGATCGACCCGGCGGTCGCGGCCGTCGCGGACGGCGGCCTCATCCTCGGTCTCGCGCGCGAGCTCGTCACGAACGCCGTCCGCCACGCGCAGGCCCGGCGGCTCACGGTGACGCTCGGCGCGGACGGCCGCGGAGCCCACGTGCTCGTGGTCGCCGACGACGGACGCGGCATGGCGCCCGACCGGGCGGCGGCGGCGCTCGCGGAGGGGCACATCGGCCTGGCGGCGGCGCGCGACCGCGTGCGCCGCCGTGGCGGCACGCTCACGCTCGACGCGACGCCGGGCCGCGGGACCGTGGTGACGGTCGTCCTGCCCGGCTGATCAGCCGCGCCCGTGCGGCGCGTCGAGGTCGAGCTCCGGCCCGACCGGCACGATCCCGGTCGGGTTGATCGAGTCGTGCGTCTCGTAGTAGTGGCGCTTGATGTGCTCGAAGTCGACGGTCGGCGCGATCCCGGGGGTCTGGTACAGGTCGCGCAGGTAGCCCGAGAGGTGCGCGTAGTCGGCGATCCGCCGGACGTTGCACTTGAAGTGGCCGACGTAGACGGCGTCGAAGCGCACGAGCGTCGTGAACAGCCGGATGTCCGCGAGGGTCAGCCGGTCGCCCAGCAGGTAGCGGCGGTCGGCGAGCCGCGCGTCGAGCTCGTCGAGGACCTCGAAGAGCGGGAGCACCGCCTCCTCGTAGGCGTGCTGCGACGCCGCGAAGCCGGACCGGTACACGCCGTTGTTGACGTACTCGTAGATGCGGTCGTTCAGCGGGCCCATCTCCTCGCGGAGGTCGTCGGGCAGCAGGTCGAGCCCGGGGTTCGCCGCGACGGCGTCGAACTCGCGGGCGAGCATCTCGATGATCTCGGAGGACTCGTTGTTGACGATGCGGCCGCGCTCGGTGTCCCACAGGACCGGCACGGTGACGCGGCCGACGAACGCAGCGTCGCTCTGCGTGTAGCCCTGTGAGAGGTAGTCCCAGCCGTGCAGCGGGTCGGCCTGCGCGGGGTGCGCCTCGCTGCCCGCGCCGGGGCGGAAGCGCCAGCCGAGCTCGTCGCGGATCGGGTCGACGATCGTCATCCCGATCGCGTCCTGCAGGCCCTTCAGCTCGCGGACGATGACCGCCCGGTGCGCCCACGGGCAGGCGAGGCTGACGTACAGGTGGTACCGGCCGGCGGCCGCCGGGTAGCCGGAGGACCCGTCGGCGGTGACGCGGTCGCGGAACGCGCTGACCTGGCGGACGAAGCGGCCGTCGTCGTCGGACTCGGCGGAGAACTGCGCGGGCGCCATCAGCGCCTCCTCGTGGTCGCGGTGAAGTGCTGGATGCGGCGGTTGTTGGCGGCGTCGGTGGCCGTCACGGTGACGCGGTAGCGCGCGCCGCGACGCAGGCCGCGGGCGGTCAGCCGGTAGGTGTCGGCGCCGAGGAAGCGCACGGCCACGGTGCGCGCCTCGGTGCGGCGGCAGGTCCGGGGCCGGGACGCGCTGCCGCAGCGGCGGCGCACCGTCGTGGTCGCCCGGGCGGTGACGGAGCGCAGCGGCACGACCGCGGCCGGGTCGGTGATCCGCAGCGTCAGCGTGCAGGCGACGGTGGTGCACGAGCGGCGCCGCAGCGTCGCGGTCGGCGGCGTGCGGTCGACCAGCGGGACGGTCGTCGAGGTGGTGGGCGTCGGAGCCGTCGGCGTCGGCGTCGCGGCCGGCGTGGGCGTCGGGGACGGTGTGGCCGTGGTGTCCGCCGGTCGCGGGGCGGGGGTCGGCGCCGGGGCGGGGGCGGTCGACGCGGCGAGGATCTCCGTGGTGTCGGCCGAGAAGCGCTCGGCGTAGCCGCCCGCGTTCGTCACGCGCACGCGGCAGAAGAGCGTGCGGCCGACGTCGGCGCTGCCCGGCACGTAGGTCGCGGCGGTCGCGCCCGGGATCGCGACGTCCGCCTCGGACATCGTGCGACCCGCGCGCGCCCACAGGTAGGAGACGGTCAGCGGCCCGGTCCCGGTCCCGGCGTCGTGGGTGCAGGTGAGCGTCTCGCCCGCCCGTGGGGTCCCCGTGATCCCGGCGGCGGTGGCGCTGGCGAAGTTCGGGCGGTTGGGCAGCGTCGCGCGCTGTGCGAGGAAGCCGTCGATCGCCGGGGCGGTGAGGTCGGTGTACACGCCGGGGAACGAGGCGGAGGCGCAGCCGACGCCCCAGCTGACGATCCCGACGAGCCGGAACGAGCCGACCGTGCCGGACACGAGCGGGCCGCCGGAGTCGCCCTGGCAGGAGTCCTTGCCGGGGGCGCCCGCGCAGACCATCGAGGCGGGGTCGACCGCCCCGGCGTAGCTCGACGGGGCGTTGCAGGTCGCGTCGGCGATCGCGTTCAGGCCGACCGCGCGCAGGTCGTTCGGGTAGGCGGGCGTGCCGCTCGCGACCGTGTTGCCCCAGCCGCTCGTCGTCACCGCCGCCCCGGCGGCGAGCAGCGCGGCGTCCGCGGTGGTGGCGGGCGTGGCGGGGAGGGCCTGCGGGTCGACGACGTCCTGTGCCAGCTCGAGCACGGCGACGTCGTTGCGGTTGGAGACGGGATCCCAGGCGGGGGAGAACGACACGCGGGCCACGTCCACGGTCTGCCCGGAGGCGGGCTGGTCCAGCCGCTCGTGGCCGGCGAACACCTGCACGTCGCCCGGGTAGGTCGAGGAGCCGGGCAGCTCGACGCAGTGCGCGGCGGTCACGACGATCCGCGGCGAGACGAGCGTGCCGCCGCAGTACTGGCCGGCCGACGGCGTGCGCCCGGTGACGACGAGCGCGACCTGGTGCGGCTGGGTGGTGATCGGCACGCTCGTGCCGCCGATGATCCGCCACGAGGACGGCGCCGCGAGGGCGCTCGGCGCGGCGGCGGACAGCAGGCCCGCCAGGACCGCGAGGACGACCGGACAGCGTGCGCGCGACATCGACCCCGCAGGCTACTCTCCGCGCGTGCACCGCCTCGTCGTTTCGGCCATCGCCACCGCGCTGCTCGCGCTGACGCTCGCCGCCTGCGGTGGGGAGGACGTGGAGCGCAGCAACGACTACGTGCGCGCGGTCAACGCCGCGCAGACCTCGTTCGCGCAGACCTTCGACCGCCTGCAGTCGCAGATCACGACGTCGAGCACCCCGGCGCAGGACAGCGCGACGCTGGGCCGCTTCCGCGCCGCGATCGACGACGTGGTCGCCGACCTGCGCCGCGTCGACCCGCCGGACTCCGTGCGCCAGCAGCACGAGCAGCTCGTCGCCGCGATCCGCAGCTACGGCACCACGGTGACGAAGGCGCGGGCCGCGTTCCGCTCCAAGGACGCGACCGAGATCCTCGCGGCCCGCACGCAGCTCAGCACCGACGTCGCGCGCACCAGCGTGCGCATCAACCAGACGATCGACGCGATCAACCGGACGTTGCGGGGCGAGTGACGGACGACCGATCCGTCGGCGGGCGCGCCGTCCGATAGGCTCGATGACGTAGGTGGCGTGCAACATTCGGCGCGTCGCCGCTCCCGTGCGGGCCAACCTTCCGGTCCCGCCGGTGTTCCTTGTGCCGATGCCCCGTCCACGCTCCCGGATCCTCCTCGCCGCCGTCGCGGCGCTCGCCCTCACGCCCACCGCCGCCCAGGCCAAGGGCTCGCTGCTGAGCGGCTACGGCGGGCCGGGCGGCGGGGAGCAGGTCATCCTCGGCTCCCAGCTGCTCGGCGGCCCGGGGGGCTCGGGCTCGACCGCGAGCGGCTCCGGCTCCGGGACGGGCGCCCGTCCCGCGGCCCCGGCGCCGCTGCGGGCCGCCGCTCCCGCGCCCTCGGCCGCCCCGACCGCTGCGGCCCCCGCGCCCGGCGCGACCGCGCCCGCCACGCGCGGCGACGACCCGCGCCCCGGCACCCGCGGCTCGCAGCGCCGCGGATCCGGCGACGGTGCCCGGACCGACCGCGACGGCGCCGCGAGCGCTCCGGCCGCCGCGGGCGGTGACACCGCGACCGTCGCCGCGGACCGCGCGCCCGGCGCCCCCGTCCGCACCGCCTACCCGTCCGGCGACGCCGCCTCGACGCTGCCGCTGGACCGGCGCGACCTGCTCCTGCTGCTCGGCACCGCGCTGCTGCTCGGGCTGCTCGTCCTCGGCCTGCGCCCCCTCACCCGCTGGCAGCCGCGCGACCTGGGCGGGTCGTGAGGCGGGCGGAGCGCGCCCCCGACCCGCCGATCCTCGCGGGCCGCGACGCTCCCGGGCCGGCGCCCGCACCCGCCACGACCGGTCACCCGCGCGCCACCTGGCTGCTCGAAGGGCCCGGCTGGCGGCCGCTGCGCCCCGCCGTCGACCTGCTCGCGCTCGTCGCCGCGGTCGCGCTCACCCTGGCGTGGCCCGGCGGCAGCGACCCCGGGAGCGCCCGGCCCGTGCTGCTCGCCCTGCCGCCGCTGGCGATGCTCGCGCTGTGGTCGCGGGGCATGTACGACCGGCGCCTGCGCATCGACGTCCTCGACGGCGTCGGTCCCGTCGTCGGCGCGATCTCGGTCGCCGTCATGGTGCTCGTCGTCGTCCAGGCGACCGTCGCGGACGCGACGCTGGACGACGGGGTCGTCGGTCACGCCTGGGTGCTGTCGGTGCTGCTCGTCGGCGCAGCGCGCATCGCGATCGCCGGGACGCAGCGGCTCGCGCGCACGCGCCTGGGGATCGGCAGCCCCGCGCTCATCGTCGGGGCGGGCCACGTCGGCCACCGCGTCGCCCGGCGTCTGGTCCAGCTGCCCGAGTACGGGCTGCGGCCGGTCGGGTTCCTCGACGTCGACCCGCGGGGCCCGGAGGCACCGGCCGCCGACGACGTCCCGGTGCTCGGCGGTCCCGACGACCTCGAGCACGTCGCCCGCACGACCGGCGCGCGCGACGTCGTCGTCGCGTTCTCGTCCGAGCCCGACCGCGACCTCGTCGAGCTCGTGCAGCGGTGCGAGCGCGCGGGCCTGCGCGTGACGCTCGTGCCGCGCCTGTTCGAGTCGATGAACGACCGCACGCGGTACGAGTCGCTCGGCGGGCTGCCGCTCCTCGGCCTCGCGGGCACGAACCCGCGGAGCTGGCGCTTCGTGGTCAAGCACGCGCTCGACCGGCTCGTCGCCGCGGTGATGCTGCTCCTCCTCGGCCCGCTGCTGCTCGCGCTCGTCGTCGCGGTGAAGGCCAGCAGTCCCGGTCCGGTCCTCTTCCGCCAGCGGCGCGTGGGCCGGGACGGCCGCGCCTTCGACCTCCTGAAGTTCCGGTCGATGGCGGTCCCGCGGCCCGGGGACGCCTTCCGGCCCGGGGCCGGCCAGGCGCCCGGCGGCGTCGAGGGGGTCGACCGTCGCACCGCGGTCGGGCGGTTCATGCGCCGCACGTCGCTCGACGAGCTGCCGCAGCTGCTGAACGTGCTGCGCGGCGAGATGAGCCTCGTCGGCCCGCGGCCCGAGCGTCCCGAGTTCGTCGAGCTGTTCGTCCACGACATCGACCGCTACGACGAGCGCCACCGCGTCCGCGCGGGCATCACCGGCTGGGCGCAGATCCACGGCCTGCGTGGGCAGACCTCGCTGGCCGATCGCGTCGAGTGGGACAACTGGTACATCGAGCACTGGTCGCTGGCCCTCGACCTGAAGATCCTCGTGCGCACCGTCGTCGCGGCCTTCCGCGCCGCCGAGTGACGCACGCCGACGTAAGGTCCAGGCGGTGAGGTCCGGGCGTCCCCTCGAGCTGCTCGTGCGCGCGGCGCCGGTGACGGTGCCGTCGCTCGTCGTCGTGCTCGTCTCGGTCGCGCTGGTGTTCGACGACGTCGGCTACCCGCTCACCGCGTGGGCGCCCGCCACCGTCCTCGTCCTCGGCCTGCTCGGGGTCGCCGTCGCCACGCTGCCCAACGCCTGGGGCGACGTCCCGACGCCCGTGCGGGTCGCGGCCGCCGGCCTCGTCGGCCTCACCGCCTGGACGTTCCTGTCGATCCTCTGGACGCCCGACCGCGGTGCCGCGCTGGAGGCCGGCGGCCGCACCGTCCTCTACGCGGCGGTCTTCCTCCTCTTCGCGCTCTGGCGGCAGCGCGCCCGCACCGCGGCGCTCGTGCTCGGCGCCTGGACGGCCCTGATGCTCGTGCTCGCCGCCGCCTGGACGGTGCGCGTCGGGGCGGGCGGGCAGGCCGCGGTCGACCTGTTCCTCGACGACCGGCTGCGCTCCCCCGCCGGCTACCCGAACGCGTCCGCCGCGACGTGGCTCATGGTCCTCTGGCCCGCCGTCGCCCTCGCCGCCTCCGCGCGCGTGCCCTGGGTGGCGCGCGGCGCGTTCGCCGCCGGAGCGGTCGTGGTCCTGCCGCTCGCGCTGCTGAGCGTCAGCCGCGGGTCGCTCATCGCCGTCCCGCTCACCGCGCTGCTGCTGCTCGTGCTGCTGCCTGGCCGCCTGCGCCACCTCGGCACGCTGCTGCTCGTCGCGGCCGCCGCCACCCCGGGACTGCTCGCCGCGCTCGACGTCGGCGACGTCCTCACCACCCCGGGCGCCGACCCGTCCTCGGACCTCCGGGCGGTCGCGGTGCTGGCGCTCGGCGGCGGGCTCGTGGCCGGTGCGATCGTCGCCGCCGTCGCCCGCTGGGAGGCCGCACGCCCGTCCGGGGACCCGCGCGTCGCGGCGCTGCACCGGGCCGGCCGGCTCGCCGCCGCCGCGGTCGTCGCCGTCGGCCTCGTCGGCGGCCTCGTCGCCGTCGGCGACCCCGTCGACCGGCTCGACCGCGCCTGGACCTCGTTCCAGGGCGGCTACGCCGAGGACTCCGGCTCGGGCAACCGCCTCGCGTCCGGGCTGGGCTCCAACCGCTACGACTTCTACCGCGTCGCGCTCGACGGCTTCACCGCCGCGCCGCTCGTCGGGCAGGGCGCCGAGAGCTTCCGCCAGAGCTACCTGCGCGACGGCACGAGCACCGAGACCCCCCGCTACCCGCACAGCGTCGAGCTGCGCGTCCTGGGCGAGCTCGGCCTCGTCGGCGCGCTGCTGCTGCTCCTGTGGCTCGGCGGGGCCGCGTGGGCGGCCGCGCGGGCGGTGCGCGCCGGGGACCCGCTCACGCGTGCGGTCGTCGCCGGGGCGCTCGGGGTGACCGGCTACTGGCTGGTGCACGGCTCGGCCGACTGGTTCTGGGAGTTCGCCGGGCTCGGGCTGCCGGCGGTGGCGATGCTCGGGCTCGCCTGCTCGCTGGCCCCCCGCCACGACCCGCCGCGCGCCCCGCTGATGCGCGCCCGCGGCGCCGGCGAGCTCGCCGTCCTCGCCCTCGTGCTCGGGGCGGCCGCGCTCACCGTCCTGTCGCCGTGGAGCGCCCAGCGCGAGATCGACCGCGCCGCCGCCGTCTTCGCGACCCGGCCGCTGGAGTCCTACTCGCGCCTGGACCGCGCCCGCACGCTCGACCCGCTGTCCGACCGGGCGTCGCTGCTGGAGGGCAGCATCGCCCTGCGCTACGGCGACCTGCCGCGGGCGCGCCGCGCGTTCGAGGACGCGCTGGAGCGCGTGCCCGACGGCCAGTACGCGACCCTGCAGCTCGGCGCGATCGCCGCCGTCCAGCGCGACCGGCCGCGCGCCCTGCGTCTGCTGCGCCGCGCGGTGGCGCTGGCGCCGCGCGACCCGATCGCGCGCGAGAGCCTCGCGATCGTCCGCGACGGCGGCGTCGTCGACCTCGACGCGCTCTCGGCGGCGATCCTGCGCGGCGCCGCCTCCCTGTCCTGAGACCCTCCACCCACCCGATGACCGACCCCGCCCCGATCACCGCGCTCGCCGACCGGCGCGTCGCGATCTCCCACGAGTGGCTGACGATCCCCGGCGGCTCGGAGAAGGTCGTGCTCGCGCTGCTGGACCTCCTCCCGCACGCCGAGATCCTCACGACCGTCTACGACCCCGACGGACCGTGGCCGCGGGCGCTGACCGACCGGCCGATCCACCCGTCGTTCCTCGATCGCCTGCCGGGCGCCCGCGAGCACTACCCGAAGCTCCTGCCGCTGATGGACCGCGCGTTCCGCGCCTTCGACGTCTCCGGCTACGACCTCGTCGTGTCGAGCAACCACGCCAACGCGAAGAACGTCCGCACGCACCCGCGTCGCGGCCGTCAGGTGCGGCACGTCTGCTACTGCCACACGCCGATGCGCTACGCCTGGGACCCGTCGTTCCTGGAGGGCGAGGACCTCGGCCGCGTCGGCGGCCTCGTCTTCCGCGCGCTGCTGGGGCGGCTGCGCCGCGCCGACCTGCGCGGCGCCCGCCAGGTCGACGAGTTCGTCGCCAACTCGACGTTCGTCGCGGAGCGCATCCGCAGCACCTACGGGGTGCCCGCGCACGTCGTGCACCCGCCCGTGGACGTCGACCGGTTCCTCGACGCGCCGCGCGTCCCGGAGGACTTCTACCTCGTGTTCGGGCGCGTCGTGCCCTACAAGAAGGCGGACGTCGCGGCGGCCGCGTGCGAGCTCCTGGGCCGTGACGTCGTCATCGCGGGCACCGGCCGCGACCTCGATCGCGTCCGGGCGGTCGCCGGGTCCGGCGCGCGCTTCCCCGGCCGGGTCGACGACGCGGAGGTCGCCTCGCTGTTCTCGCGCGCGCGGGCGCTGCTGTTCCCGGGGACCGAGGACTTCGGGATCGTGCCGGTCGAGGCGCAGGCCGCGGGCCTGCCCGTGATCGCCTACGGCGTCGGTGGCGCCCGCGACTCGGTCGTCGACGGGGTGACCGGGGTGCTCTACGACGACCCGAGCCCGGCGGGGCTGGCGGCGGCGATCGAGCGGTTCGAGGGCCTGACGTTGCGCGACGAGGACCTGCGCGCGCACGCGCGCGGCTTCGCCCCCGAGGTGTTCCGCGACCGGATGGCCGCGGTGCTCACGGGGACGGCAGGGGGTCAGGCCCGGCCGTAGACCTCGTCGAGCAGGCCCTCCACCTCGCGGATCCCGAACTCGTCGGTGAGCCGCGAGCGGACCTCGGCCCGGGACGCGCCGCCGACCGCCATCTCGATCGCCACGAGCCGCGCGGTCTCGCCGTGCGGCGCCGGGGCCGGTCGCTCGGCCGCGACGGGGGCCGCCGCGACGTCCGCACCCGTGTCGTCCGGGGCGGCGTCCGTCGGCCCGGGCAGCGGGGCGTCCTGCGGCGCGTCGGTCGGCGCGGGCTGCGGGGCCGGCGCCTCGGCCTCGCGCCGGGCGACCTCCTCGGAGAGCGCGTCGAGCCGACGCCGGACCTCCGCGGCCTGCACGGCGATGCGCTGGATCAGCGCCAGCAACCGCTCGGGATCGGGGATCGCCGTGACGTCCGCGGGCGCCGCGCTCGGCGGCTGGACGGCGCGCAGCGCGGCCGGCGCCGGGCGGCGCGGGACGGGGGTGCGCTCCGCCGCCGGACGGTCGCCGCGCCCCGCCCGGGCCGCCTCCTCCGCCGCCTCGACGATGGCGCGAGCGCGGTCGGACAGGCCGTGGGGAGCAGTGCTCATGCGCCCGATGGTAGCGGCGACCCCGCGACCGGCCCGGTCCTGCACGGCGACGACCGCGGCGACGCGGCGGCGCGCCGACCGCGACAAATGACCGAAACCAAGAGGGGGTGGCGGTGTTGATGTCCGCGCATGAACGCGCTCCGCTCCTCCCGCCCACGGTCCGTGCTGCTCGGCGCAGCCGCCGCCCTCGCCGGCCTGCTGGCCGCCCCGGCCGCCCACGCGGCCCCGGTCACCGGGGTCACGATCGCCCCGATCCGTGCCGCGGAGAACCGCGTCGAGATGGTCCGGGACCTCGACGAGGCCCGCGCCCTCGGGGCGAAGGTCGTGCGCACGGAGATCCGCTGGGACCTGCTCGAGCCGACGCAGGGGACCTACGACGCCGCCTACCTCGCGCGCCTGGACGACGTCTTCGCCGCCGCGAAGGCCCGCGGCATCCGCGTCCTCGTCACCTTCCTGGGGTCCCCGTGCTGGACCTCGACGGCGCCGCAGCTCACCGCGGGCTGCTCGGGCACCGTGCCGCAGGACGCGCCGTTCCACCCGCCGTCCGATCCCGCCGCCTACGGGCGCGCGGCGGCGTTCCTGGCGCAGCGCTTCACCGGCACGCTCGGCTGGATCGAGATCTGGAACGAGCCCGACCACGCCAACCAGGTCTACTGGGGCGGGGCGGACAAGGCCAGGACCTACGCGGGGCTGCTGAAGGCCAGCTACCCCCTGATCCGGGCGGCGGCCCCCGACGTCAAGGTGCTCGGCGGCGCGATCGTCGGCGCCAACGGCGCGTTCCTGAAGGCGCTCTACGCCAACGGCGCCAAGGGCAGCTATGACGCGCTCTCGGTCCACTACTACGACCTCGTGCTCGCCTCGATCCGCGCGATCCGCGAGACCCAGCGCGCGGCCGGCGACCGCGCCCCGCTGTTCCTCGGCGAGTTCGGCTGGACCAGCTGCCGGCCGAAGAGCACGGAGGGCGGGCACGCCTGCGTCACCCAGGGCGTGCAGGCCGCGAACCTCCGCGACACGTTCCGGCTGCTGCGCTCCGCCTCCTACGTCCAGGGCGCGCTCGTCTACAACCTGCGCGACACCGCCCAGTACCGGTTCGGGCTGCTCTCCACCACGCAGAAGCGCAAGCTCGCGTTCGCCGCCGCGCGCACCGCGTTCGGCGGCGGCGGGACCGCCGCGCGCGTCACGCTGCGGCTGCGCCGCTCGGGCGGCACGGTGATCGCCAGCGGCAGCGGCCCGGCCGGCGACGCGCTCGGCCTCGAGGTCCGTCAGGGCGGCCGCCTGCGCTACACCGCCACCCTGCGGCAGGCCCGCGACCGCAGCTACCGCGTGCGGCTCCCGCGCCAGCTCGGCACCCGCGGCCTGCAGGTCCGCGTGCGGCAGTTCTGGTCGGGATCCAGCGCGACGAAGCGCATCTGACCGGCGACCGCTTCGTAGACTGCGCGGCGCATGAGCACCCCGACGAACGAGCCTTCGGCGTCACTCGCCGCGCTTCGCGTCCTGCGCGAGCGGTGGTGGATGGCGCTCCTCGTCACGGTCGCGGTGGTGGTCGTGTGGGTCGGCCTCGCCGCGACCCAGACCAAGCAGTACGAGGCGACCAGCACCCTGCTCCAGGGCCAGTCGCAGCTGCAGGGGCTGATCAACCCCAGCGCCCAGGCCTCCGAGGACACCACCCGGGACGCCTCGACCAACGTGCTGCTGGTCCGCTCGGTCGCCGTCGCGCAGCGGGTCAAGCGCGCGCTCCGCGCGCCCGAGAGCCCCGAGGAGCTGCTGGACCGCGTCGACGCCGTCGCGGAGCCCGACGCGGACATCATCACGATCACGGTCACCGATCCCTCGGCGGACCGCGCCAAGCGCCTCGCCGACGCGTTCGCCGACCAGTTCGTCGCCTTCCGCGCCGACGCCGACCGGCGGCAGATCGCCGACGGCCAGGACCTCGTGCGCCGCCGCCTCGCCGCGCTGCCGCAGACCGCGACCGCGGAGCGCGCGCAGCTCGAGCAGACCCTCCAGACGATCAACGCGCTGTCCGCCGTCACGACCGGCGGCGCGCAGGTCGTCGACCGGGCGACCGTCCCCACCTCCGCGGCGTCCCCCGATCTGCGCCGCTCGGCGCTGCTCGCCCTGCTCCTCGGGCTCGTGCTCGGGCTGGTCCTGATCTACCTGATCGACCTCTTCGACCGGCGCATCAAGGCGGGGGAGGACTTCGAGGCGCTCTACCGGCTGCCGGCCCTGACGACGATCCCGGAGCGCCCTCGCGACCCCGCCACCCAGCGCGACCGCAGCCTCGCGCTCGAGCCGTTCCGGATCCTGCGCAGCAGCCTCGGGACGCTCGAGCGGGACCGCCCGATCCGCGTGGTGCTCGTCACGAGCGCCGTGCCCGGGGAGGGCAAGTCGACGACGGCCGCCGGGCTCGCGCGGGCCGCGGCGCTGTCCGGCCAGCAGGTCGTGCTCGTCGAGGTCGACCTGCGCCGGCCGACGTTCCAGGACCAGTTCGACCTCGCCGGGGACCCGCGCGGCCTGACCACCGCGCTGATCGGCGGCACGCCGGTGGACACGCTCGCGCGGCAGGTGCTGCCCGGCCTGACGACGCTGCGGGTGCTGCCTTCGGGGCCGATGCCGCCCAACGCGGCCGAGCTGCTGCGGTCCCCGCAGATGGGCCGCGTGCTCGACGACCTCGCCGCCACCGCGGACCTGATCGTGCTCGACGCGCCGCCGCTGCTGCCGGTCGCCGACTCGCAGGTGCTGCTCGACCGGCCGGAGATCGACGCGGTGCTGATCACGGCCCGCGCGTACCACACGACCCGCGAGGAGGTCCGGCGCACGCGTGCCGTGCTCGACCGCTTCCCGGGCGCGCGGGCCGGTCTCGTGGTCAACGGGGTCCGCGTGCTGGACGCCGGCTACGACTACTACGGCAGCGGCCAGTCGGGCACGGGCCGGCGCGTCCCGGTCTGAGGTCCGGTGGCGACGCCCAGCCTCACGGCCGTCCGTCCCGGGGACGTTCGCGTCGGTCCGCTGCCCGTCCTGCTCGCCGGTGCCCTCGCGGTCGGGTTCGTCGGGGCGGCGGTGGTCGCCGGTCCGCTCCTGGCGGTGCTCGGGCTCGTCGCGCTGGCCGCCGCGGTCTTCCTGCTCGGGCATCCCGGCTGGGCGGTCGCGGTCACGGTCGGCGTCCTGATCGGGGCGGAGGCGACGCGCGAGTGGGGCGTCCCGGCGTTCGAGACGCTCTACACGCCGACCGCGGTGACGCTCAGCCCGGTGAACCTGCTGACGCTCCTCGCCGTCGCCGCGGTCGTCCTCGACGGGATGCGCCGGGAGGTCGGCTTCCGCGGCGTCGCGCCGTTCGGGCTCGCGCTCGGCCTCGTCGCGGCGGCGCTGGTCTTCGGGACGCTGTACGGCGTCCTCGGGGGGAAGGCGATCCCGTACACCATCGTCTCGACGATCCAGACGACCGCCCCGCTGTTCACGATGCCGTTCCTCGTGGTGCACGTCGTGCGGACCGACGAGCAGCTGCGCCGCGTGCTGCGGGCGATCCCGGTCATCGCGCTCGTCAAGGCGCTCGCCGGGTTCGTCGTCGTCTTCGGCGGGCTCGGCGCGGTGTCGACGGGCCTGGGACGCATCACGTACTACGAGCCGGCCACGAACTACCTGTTCGTCCTCTTCCTCCTGGGCATGCTCGCGGCGACCCTCGCGGGGGTCCCGACGAGCCGCCTGGCCCGCCTCACGGTCCCGGTCGTCGTCGCCTGCATGGTGCTCTCCTACCGGCGCTCCTTCTGGCTGGCGGCGATCGCCTGCCTGCTCGTGCTGCTGCTGCTCGGCTCGGGCCGCGAGCTGCGCCGGCTGCTGCCCGTGGTCGTCGTGCTCGTGGGGCTGACCGGGTACGCGGCGTTCACCGGCGGGCTGCTCGGCGGGTCCGACAGCGAGGTCGTGCAGCGGGCGCAGTCGCTCTCGCCGCAGAAGGTCAGCCGCAACGACCAGGACCGCTACCGGCTCTCGGAGCGGCGCAACGTGCTGCTCGCGCTCGAGCGGGAGCCGCTGACCGGGATCGGCGTCGGCGTCGACTGGCCGACCCGCTACCCGCTGCCGTTCGAGGGCCAGGACCTGCACCAGTACGCGCACTTCGGGCTGCTGTGGTGGTGGATGAAGGCCGGGGTGCTCGGCGGGCTCGCGTACCTCGCGGTGCTCGGGTCGGTCCTGTGGACCGGGCTGCGCGTCTGGCGCCGCCACGGCGATCCGCTCGTGCGCTGCGCCGCGCTGGCGGCCGCGGTCGGCGCGATCGGCTTCGTGATCGTCGAGCTCGCCGCGTCGATCATGGGCTCCGACGAGCGCGGCACCGCGGTTCTCGCGTTGAGCATGGGCCTGCTCGCGGTCGCCTACCGCGGGCTGCCGTCCCGGGCGGGGAGCGCCGCGTGACCGGCCCGGGCCCGACCGCGGCGACCCCCACCTCGCTGGAGAACGCGTGGCGGCTGCTGCGCGCCCGCTGGTGGATCCTCGCGCTGTCCGCCGCGGTCGTGGGCGGCGTCTTCGTCGCGCGGGCGGTCACGACCGAGAAGACCTACACGGCGACCGCGACCGTCCTCGTGCGCCAGTCGAGCCTGCTGACCCTGATCGACCCGGGCGCGCGGCCGCCGGACCCGGCCCGGGCCGCGGCGACGAACCTGCTGCTCGCGCGCTCCAACGACGTCGCCGAGCTCGTGCGCGCCTCGCTGCGCTCGCCGCTGGACGTCTCGGGGCTGCTGGACCGCATCGACGTGACGAACGAGCCCGACACCGACCTGCTCGACCTGACGGCGAGCGACCCGGACCCGGAGGGTGCGGCCCGGCTGGCCAACGCGTTCGCCGACCAGTTCGTCGTGTTCCGCCGCGCGAGCGACCGGCGGCTCGCGGGGGCGGGGGCGCGCACGCTGCAGCAGCAGCTGGCCGCCCTGCCCGACGGGGACTCCCGGGAGCGACGCGAGCTGCTGCAGGCGCTGCGCAAGGTCCGGGCGCTGCAGGCGGTGACGACGGGGGACGTCGAGGTCGCGAGTCGCGCCAGCGCCTCGTCCACGCCCGCCGCCCCGCTGCCCAAGCGCTCGGCGGTCGTCGGCGTCACCCTGGGGCTCGGGCTCGGCGCGCTCGTCGTCGTGCTGCTCGAGCTGCTCGACCGGCGGCTGCGCCGCCCGGAGGAGGTGGCGGCCCTGACCGGGCTGCCGGTGCTCGCGACCGTCCCGACCGAGCCCGACGGCCCAGCCCGCCTGGACGCGCTGCGCATCGTCCGCAGCGGCCTCGAGGCCCGCGCGCCGGACGCGCGCACCGTGCTCGTCACGAGCGCGGTGGCCGGGGAGGGCGCCTCCGCCCTCGCCGGGGAGCTCGCGCGCGCCTACGCGCTCGCGGGGCTGCGCGTCGCGCTGGTCGAGATGGACCTGCGCCGTCCCACCATGGCGACCCGCTTCGACCTGCCCGCGCCGGGGCGCGGCCTGACCACCGCGCTCGTCGGCGGGCTGCCCGTGCGGGAGCTGGTGCAGCCCGCCATCCCCGGGCTGCGCTCGCTGGTCGTCCTGCCCGGCGGGCCGCCCGTGCCCAACGCGCCGGAGCTGCTGCGCAGCGCGGCGCTCGGCGCCGTCCTCGACGAGCTGCACGCCCTCGCCGACGTGCTCGTGCTCGACGCGCCGCCGCTGCTGCCGGTCGCCGACGCGCGCGTGCTGCTGGACCGCGACGAGGTCGACGCCTGCCTCGTCGTCGCCCGGCTGGGACGCACGACCGACGACGAGGCGCGCCGCATGCGCGCGGTCCTCGCCGCCCGTCCCGGGGTGCCCGCGGCGCTCGCGGTCCTCGGGGACTGACCGCGGCTCAGCGGCCGGCGCGGCGCAGCACCGCGGCCGCCGGCTTCTCGCGGCCGTCGAGCTCCAGCAGGCCGAAGGCGCCCTCGCGCAGCGGCTCGCCGCTCGCGGGCCGGAAGTCGAACAGGGCGTACGCGAACAGGGCGCGGACCCAGCCGCGGTAGCGGCCGCCCGCGGCGCGGATCGCCTGCTCGAGGTAGCGGGCCTGCTGCGCGCGGGACACGCACGCCGGGCGCTGCGGGCAGGTGGGCCAGCCGATCTCGGTGATCCAGACCTGGTCGGTCGGACCCCCGACGGCGCGCAGGTCCTCGCGGATCAGCTCCATCCGGCGCAGGTCCTTGGAGGCGCCGGCGGCGGCGGTGCCGATCGGCGCGCCGGGGGAGTAGGGGTGGACGGCGACCCCGTCGTAGCTCTCGGCCAGCTCGGGCACTGCGGCGTGCACGTCGCGCACCCAGCGGCGGAACGTCCCGTCGGGCGTCTTCCACTCGTACTCCATCGCGGCGAGGACCCTGGCGCGCGGGTGCGCGGCGTGGATCGCGTTGCCCGCCGCCTGGACGAGCCGCGCGTAGGTGCCCGCGTCCTGGCGGTCGGCGGCGAACTGGGGCAGGAACGGCTCGTTCCACAGCTCGAACCAGGCCATGGCGAAGCGGCGGTCGAGGTCCGGGTTGGCCCGCCAGAACGCCCCGTCGGGCCCGTACCGGCGCACGACGTCCCGGGCGAACGCCGCGTAGCGGCGCGGGTCGGTCGGGATCGTCGTCGGGTCGGGGGCGGCCCACCGGGGCGTGCCGATGAGCAGCGGGAGGATCCGCAGGCCGCGGCGGGTCGCCGACGCGACCAGCCGGTCGGTGCGCGCCCAGCGCCGGGTGCCGCGGACGGGCTCGACCTCGTTCCAGCGGATCTCCTCGCGCAGCCAGCCGGCGCCGAGGTCGCGGGAGCGACGCTGCATCGCCGCCATCTGCGTGCCCCAGTCCAGCGTGTTGGACACCAGCCCCAGCCGGGGGACGGTGGGCAGCGGCTCGCCGTCGGAGGCGGCGCAGCCGAGCGTCCCGAGGGTGAGGGCGGCGGCGAGCAGGACGAGCAGTCGCAGGCGGCGCATCTCCCCGAGTGTCCGTCCCGGCGGACGGTCGGTGCGCCGGTTCATCCGCCGAGCCGGCCGCGGACGGCCCCGACGGCGCGTGTGACGTCGGAGCGGGGGACGGCCCGCAGCGCCAGCACGGCGGCCGGGTAGCTCAGCGCGGCGGTGAGGACGAGGACCGCGAGCGGCGCGCCCGCGCGCTCCGCCGCCGCGACGGCGACGCCCATCACCGCGGCGGCCGCGGCGATCCGCAGCAGCGGCACCAGGGCGGGCCGCATCCCGACCCGCCCGACGAGCGTCGCGCGGGCGGCGAGCCCGCAGACGAGCACCTCGGTCGCGAGCGTCGTCCAGGCGGCGCCGACGTACCCGTGGTCGGGGATGACGAGCAGGTTCGCGACGACGTTGAACAGGAGCCCGGCGAGCGCGATCCGCACGAAGATCCGCTGGGCGTCGACGACGATCGCCATGAAGCCCATGAGGTAGCCGAACGCCACCAGCACGTAGGCGCCCATGAGGATCGGCAGCGCCGCCCCCGCGTCCTGGAACTCGGCGCCGAACAGGGCCCGCACGACCTGCTCGGGCGCGACGACGGTGAAGGCGAGGATCGGCGCGGAGGCGAGCAGCAGCAGCTCGAGGATCCGCTGCGCGAGCCCGTGGATGCGCGGCCGGTCCCCGGGCCAGGCGGCCGCCAGCAGCGGGAACGCGGTCGTCATCACCGCGGAGGGGATGAACTGCAGGCGGTCGAGCAGGATGTACGCGCTGCCGTAGAGGCCGGCGTCCCGCTCGCCGGCGATCTCCAGCACCATGACCTGGTCGACCTTCGCGTAGGCGGTCGTCAGCGCGGTGCCGATCCCGACGACGAACCCGATCCGCACGAGCCGCCGGGCGCGCGCGACGAGCTCCCCGCCCTGCAGGTCGAGCTCGCGCAGCGCGAGGACGACCATCAGGCCGGTGGTCGCGACCTGGATCGCGAGGAAGCTGGCGGCGAACGCGACGAGCCCGCCGTCGAGGACCGCGAGCAGGACGATCGCCGCGAGCCACGCGACGCTGTTGACGGTCATCACGACGATCGGGACGTCGTTGCGCACGCGCAGCTGGAAGATGGTTCGCAGCGACATCGGCGCCCCGGCGAGGATCGTGCCGCTGACGAGCGCCCCGGCGAGCGCCATGGTCCCGTCGGTCGAGACGGCGAAGCAGATGGCGGCCGCCAGCAGCGAGGCGGGCAGCGCGATCGCGCAGCGCACGAGCAGCAGCGCCGTGATCCAGCGGGCCTCGTCCTCGCGCTCCTGGGCGGCGAGCCGGACCGCGGAGGGCTCGAGCCCGAACTCCCCGGCGACGCCGACGAGCGTGGCGACGGCGAGGATCGTCGCCCACTGGCCGTTGCCCTCGATGCCGAGCGCCTGGACGAGGACGACCGTGGCGACGACGCCGAGCGCGAGGTTCCCGAACCGCCCGACGAGCTGCACGAGCACGTCGAGCGCCGCGCGGCCGCGTCCGGCCTCCAGGGCGTCCTGCTCGCCGGTCACGCTCAGCCCCGCAGCGCGGCCAGCGCGTCGTCGACGAACGCCTCGGAGGCGTCGAGGTAGCGTTCCCAGCCGTGCCGCTCGGCGGCCTGCGCGGCGGCCGCGACGCGCCGCGCGGTCCCCTGCGCGTCGGTGAGGGTGCGGTGCAGGGCCAGGGCGCAGCCGTCGGCGTCGCCGGCGTCGAACAGCAGGCCCTCGACGTCGTCGTGCACGAACTCGGGGATGCCACCGGCGCGCGACGCGACGAGCGGGACGCGCGCGGCCGCCCCCTCGATGCTGACGAGCGGGTACGGCTCGGGCCACACCGACGGCACGACCAGCGCGTGGGCGGCGCCGAGCTGCGCGCCGACCCCGTCGGCGTCCAGCGGCCCGCGGTCCTCGACGAGGTCGGTGACGCCCTCCTGCGCGGCGACGCGCGTCGCGAACGCGGGCCCGTCGACGCCGTCGGGGCCGGCGAGGACGAGCCGTGCGGTGACGCCGTGCCGGTCGCGCAGCCGGGCGACCGCGCGGACGGCGACGTCGGCGCCCTTCATCGCGTCCTTGCGGCCGAGGAAGAGGACGGTCGGCGTGGCGGCGGGCTCGCGGGGGAGCGCGGCGAGCTGCGGCAGCTTGCGCGAGGTGGAGTGCAGGACGGTCTCGTACGCCACGTCCACCGCGGCCGGGGCGGGCGCCATGCCGCGGATCGCGGCGGAGTTCCACGAGATCGCGGCGCGGAACCGTCGGTCGGGGTCGTGGCGCAGCCGCGGGTGCCGGTTCAGCGCGCGCATCGCCGAGCCCCAGAGCCGGTCGCGCGGGCCGTCCTCGCCGCCCCGCAGGTGGGCGCCGAAGCGGTCGGCGCGCAGGACGTCGGCGAACCAGTGCTCGCAGACGCGGAACGCGAGCGGCACGTCGGCGTGCGCGAGCGCGCCGAGCGCCGTGTCCGGCAGGCACGAGCCGTTCCAGACCCACACGAGGTCGGGCCGCACCCGCTCGAGCACCCGGCGGGTCTCGCGCCCCCCGGCGAACGCGCCGGCGGGGGCGCGCAGCGTCCCGGACAGGTCGTGGTCCAGGAACGGGAGCGTGGCGGTGACCCCGGGGCGCGGGGCGGGGCCCTCGAGCGTCGAGGTCAGCACGTGGACGTCGTGGCGCTCGCGCAGCCGGTCGACCACGCCGCTGCACTCGACCTCGTACCCGCCGCGCACCACCGGCGGGTAGATGTTCGAGACGACGAGGATCCGCACGTCAGCCGCCGGCGGCCAGCTGGTCCCCCGACCCGAGCAGCCGCCCCAGCTGCGCCATCCGCGACTCCCACGAGAACTGCTGGACCGACGCGGACCGCGCGGCGCGCTGCGCCGGGGAGTCGGCGGCCATCGCCGCCTCGATCCGGTCGACCATCTCCTGGGCCGTGGCGACCTTGTCGATCAGGTCGACGTCGGCGAGCGCGGGCAGGGAGGTGGAGACGACCGGCAGGCCCGCCCCGAGGTACTCGTAGGTCTTCATCGGGAAGACGCTGCGCATCTCGCCACCGGTGTGGTACGGCATGATCGCGACCGCGCCGCCCCGCAGCACCTCCGGCAGCTGCTCGTACGGGCGGTGGCCGAGGAGGTGCACGTTGGGCAGGCCCTTCAGGCCGTCGACGTTCGTGGTCGGGTCCCCGGGACCGATCGGGCCGACGAACGCGAAGCTCCAGCCGGGACGCAGCGCCGACAGCTCGCGCACCAGCGGGATGTCGATCTTCGACGCGATGATCGCCCCGACGAAGACGACGCGCGGCTCGGGCAGGGCGGCGACCGCCGGGTCGACCGGGCCGTCCTGCAGCGCGGTGGCGAACAGCGCCGTGTCGGCGACGTTGAACGCCTCGTGGACGTTGTCGTTGAGCGTGCGCATGCGCTCGGCGAGCTCGGGCGCGCTGGCCATCACGACGTCCGCGCGCCGGGCGAACCGCTCCTCCGCGGCGCGGAAGCTGTCGGCGTCGATGCCCTTCTTCGCGGCGTGGTCGTCGTCGACGTAGTAGAGGACGGTGCGCGGCTGCAGCGGCTCGAGCAGCACCTCGGCCTGCGGGACGAACGTCCACAGCACGACGTCGCGCAGCCCGAGCCGGCGGACGGCACGACGCACGAGGCGCGGCAGCACGAACGCGTTGAAGCGCTTGGCCCACGCGAGGTGGTGGATCGGCAGGACCAGCGGCGACAGCACGTGGACGCCGTCGACCTCGCGGGCCGGCATGACGCCGCGCACGAGCCGGCGCCCCATCCGCTTGAGGTCGCGGCCGGCGACCTGCGGGCGGCGCAGGCCGAGCGACTCGACGAACAGGATCCGGTTGTGCTCCGCGAGGCGGATCAACAGGTGCTGCTCGTTGGTGAGCAGGTCCTTGCCCCAGTCGGAGAAGCCGACGCAGACGATGTC
Source organism: Paraconexibacter algicola (assembly GCF_003044185.1). GTDB lineage: Bacteria > Actinomycetota > Thermoleophilia > Solirubrobacterales > Solirubrobacteraceae > Paraconexibacter > Paraconexibacter algicola. The sequence continues at coordinate 374,473 of NZ_PYYB01000001.1, read as the reverse complement.
CCGCCCGCGCAGGGGCGGATCGTCCAGCGGTCCGGACCGGGGGTGCGCCGACGAGGTCATCCCCAGGATTCTCGCACGCGGGTGCGCGCGAGCGACGGCCGCGGATGGGCGGACGGGCGTACCGTCGTGCGACACATGACTTCCGACGTCTACGACCTCGGTCTACGATCCACTCGAGACCGGCACCCGGACGCCGGCGGACCCCAAGGAGACGTGATGGTCGAGACGGTGTTGGTCACGGGAGGAGCCGGATACATCGGCGCCCCGCTGTGCGAGGAGCTGCTGGCGCAGGGCAAGGCCGTCCGCGCGCTGGACAGCCTGCTGCACGGGCAGGCCGACATCGCCGCGGACCTGCGGGCCAAGGGCGTCACGCTCGTCGAGGGGGACCTGCGCGACCAGGCCGCCCGCGCCGAGGCCCTGCAGGGCGCCGACGCGGTCGTCCACCTCGGCGCGATCGTCGGCGACCCCGCCTGCGCGCTGGACCCGGAGCTCTCCGAGGACGTGAACGTCCGGGCCTCCCACGACCTCATCGACGAGGCGGCCGCCGCGGGCGTGCAGCGCTGGATCATGGCGTCGACCTGCTCGAACTACGGCCGCATGGCCGACCCGACCGTGCCGATCACCGAGGAGGGGGAGCTGGCCCCGGTCTCGCTCTACGCGCGCCAGAAGGTCGGGGTCGAGCAGCGGCTGATGACCGAGGACTTCGGGCAGATGATCCCGACCTGCCTGCGGTTCGCGACCGTGTACGGCGTCGCGCCGCGCATGCGCTTCGACCTGACCGTCAACGAGTTCACCCGCGACCTGTGGGCCGACCGCGAGCTCGAGGTGTTCGGCGAGCAGTTCTGGCGGCCGTACGTGCACGTCAAGGACGCGGGGCGCGGGGTCGTCGCCGCCCTGACCGCCGACCCGGCGATCGCCGGCAAGCAGGTCTTCAACGTCGGCCGCTCGGGCGAGAACTACCGCAAGCTCGACCTCGTGCACGAGATCGGCCGGCAGACCGACCGCGGCACGGTCAGCTACGTCAAGCGCGACGAGGACCCGCGCGACTACAAGGTGAGCTTCGACAAGATCCGCGAGGTGCTCGGCTTCGAGACCCTCATGACCGTGCCCGACGGCATCGGCGAGATCCTCCGCGGCCTCGACGAGGGCGTCTTCGGGGACCCGTTCGCCGGGAAGTTCAAGAACATCCCGTGAGCGCGGGCGGCTTCCCGGAGATCCCGCTCTTCGACCTGCGCCTCGAGCCGCAGGACCTTGAGGCGGTCGCCCAGACCCTGCGCTCCGGGTGGCTGACCCTCGGGCCGCGCACGCAGGAGTTCGAGGAGACGTTCGCCGCGCACCTCGGCGTCCGCCACGCGGTGGCGGTCAGCTCGTGCACCGCGGCGCTGCACCTCGCCTACCTCGCCGCCGGGGTCGGCCCCGGGGACGAGGTGATCGTGCCCGCGTTCACGTTCGCCGCGACCGCCGCCGCCGTGCTCTACGCGGGCGGCACCCCGGTCTTCGCCGACATCCGCGGGCTCGAGGACCCGTCGATCGACCCGCAGGACGTCGCGCGCAGGATCACGCCGCGCACGAAGGCGGTCGCGTGCGTGCACTTCGCCGGGTACGCGGCCCCCGTGCAGGAGCTGCAGGCCCTGTGCTGCGAGCACGGCCTCGCGCTGATCGAGGACGTCGCGCACGCGCCCAGCGCGACGGCGGGCGGGCGCAAGCTCGGCTCGTTCGGCCTGGCGGGCGCGTTCAGCTTCTTCTCGAACAAGATCCTGTCGGTCGGCGAGGGCGGCCTGCTGTCCACCGACGACGACGCGGTCGCCGAGCAGGCCCGGGCGCTGCGCTCGCACGCGATGACCTCCGGGACCTGGGCGCGGCACACCGGCGCGACCACGACCTACGACGTCACCGGCCTGGGCTTCAACTACCGCCTGGACGAGCCGCGCGCCGCGCTGCTGTCGAGCCGCTTCCGGCGGCTCGAGGACGACATCGCGCGCCGGCGCGTGCTGACGCGCCGCTACCGCGAGCTGCTCGGCGCGGTCGAGGGCGTCACGCTGCCCTACCGCGACGAGGACGTCGACACGTCCTCCTGCTACGTGCTGCCGATCATGGTGGCGCCCGAGGTGCAGGGCCCGCTGCGGATCGCGCTGCGCGAGAAGCACGGCGTGCAGACCTCGCTGTTCTACCCGTCGGTGCACGAGTTCACCGCCTACCGCGAGCGCTTCGCGGGCGTGTCGCTGCCGCGGACCGAGCTCGCGTCGCGGTGCGAGGTGACGATCCCGCTGTTCCCGCACCTCACCGAGGAGCAGCAGGACCACGTCGTGCGGTCGATCGACCAGGAGCTGCGGGCGCTGCGCGCCGGGGTGTCGCGATGAGCTGGACCGTCCCGCTGACCGACGTCGTCGTGGCGGAGGAGGACGTCGAGGCGGTCCTCGCCTGCTACCGCGACGGCTGGCTGACGATGGGGCCCCGCACCCAGGAGCTCGAGCGCCGCTTCGCGGAGCTCGTCGGCGTGCAGCACGCGGTCGCCGTCTCGTCGGGCACCGCGGCGCTGCACCTGGCGCTGCTCGCCGCGGGGATCGGGCCGGGGGACGAGGTGCTCGTCCCGGCGCTGACGTTCGTCGCCGGGGCCGCGGCGGTCCGCGCGTGCGGCGGCGTGCCCGTGCTCGTCGACAGCGTCGGCCCGCACGACCCGAACCTCGACCCGCAGGACGCGGCGGCGCGCGTCACCGCCCGCACCCGCGCGATCCTGCCGACGCACTTCATGGGCTACGCGTGCGACCTCGCGGCCGTCCGCGCGCTCGCCGACGAGCACGGGCTGCGCGTGGTCGAGGACTGCGCCCAGGCGGTGCTGGCGCGGGACGCCGACGGCGCCCGGGTCGGGTCGCGCTCCGACGCGGGCTGCTTCAGCTTCTTCTCCAAGAAGCAGCTGTGCGTCGGCGAGGGCGGGATGGTCACCACCGACGACGAGGCGCTCGCCGCGAAGGTGCGGTCGCTGCGCTCGCACGCGATGACCTCGGTCACGTGGGACCGTCACCGCGGGCACGCCGAGAGCTACGACATCCTCGACGTGGGGTTCAACTACCGCCTCGACGAGCCGCGCGCCGCGCTCGGCCTCAGCCGGCTCGGCCGCCTCGAGGCGGACCTCGACCGTCGCCGCGCGATGACGCAGGCCTACCGCCAGGCGCTCGCGGGGCTCGACGGGGTGCTCGTCCCCTGGGACGACGACGCGCTCGTCGAGCGCGCGACGCACTTCTGCTTCGCGGTGCTGCTCGAGGACCTCGCCACGCGCGACCGGGTCCGCGAGGAGCTCGCCGCGCGCGGCATCCAGACCACCTGGTATCCGGCGCTGACGATGTTCAGCGGCTACGCCGACGCGGGATCGCGGCCGCGCGCGGAGACGATCGCAGCGCGGCACACGGCGCTGCCGCTGTCCTCGTCGTTCGGGGCGCGCGAGGTCGACCTCGTCGTCGGCGCGCTGCGCGAGATCCTCGCCTGAGCGGCGCGGCCGTCGTCGCCCCGGCAGCCGGTCAGCCGCTCGCGCCGGCGTCGCGCATGAGCCCCTCGAGGAGCTCGGCGACGACGGGCGCCGCGTAGGTCCGCTCCGCGTAGGCGCGCGCGGCGTCCCCCTGGCGCGGCCCGAGCTGCGGGTCCTCGAGGTAGCGGCGCAGCAGCGCGACGAGCGCGTCCGGGTCGTTCTCCGGGGACGAGATCGCCCCGAAGTCCGCGTGGATCATGTCGTGCACGCCCTCCGCCCCGGTCGACAGGCAGGGGCGCCGGGCGAGCATCCCGAGGATCACCGCGCGCGGCTGCCCCTCGGTCGGGGACGGGCAGAAGACGCTGACGTCGAAGGCGCTGAGGACGTCGCCGACGTCGCCGCGCGGCGTGTCGATGACGTGCAGCCGGTCCCCGAGCGGCGCGCCGAGCGCGCGCAGCTGCGCCTCGGTCTCGCCGCTGCCGGCGAGGATCAGGTGGACGTCGTCGGGCAGCCGCATGACCGCGTCGACGACGACGTCGTTGCGCTTCTTGACGTGGAAGCGCGAGATGCAGCCGACGACGAACGCGTCCGCCGGGATGCCGAGCCGCTCGCGCACGCGGGCGCGACCCTCGGGCGAGAAGTCGATCTCGTCGGTGCGCAGCACGTTGGGGACGACCACGACCTCCTGCGGCGGGATCCCGACCGCGCAGACCGAGTCCTTCGTCCCCTGCGAGATCGCGAGCACGAGGTCGGCGCGCTCCCCGGCGGCGAGGTACATCCGTCGGGGCAGGCCCTTGCGCAGCGGGAACGGGACCGGCCCCCACTCGCACCACACGAGCGTCGCGCGCAGCTCGCGGGGGAGCCAGCGCGCCATCAGCTGCTCCTTCTTGTAGTGGACGAGCAGCACGTCGTAGGGCGCCTGCGCCTCGAGCGCGCGGCGCAGCCGCCGCACGTACGGCACGAACCGCAGCATCAGCGAGCCCCAGGTGCGCACCGACAGCTTCGGCCCGATCGCGATCGGCTCGACGCGCACGCCGGTGCCGCGTCCGATCGCGGGGTCGTCGCTGAGCATCACGCAGTCGTGGCCGCGGGCGACGAGCGCGTCGAGCATCTCCACGGCCGCGAACTCGGCGCCGCCGGGGGACGTGGTCGTCATCACCGAGACGATCTTCATCCGGCGTCCCCCTGCGCGGCGAGCGCCCCGACCTTGCCGCTCATGTCGGCGGCGGCGAGGAACTCCTCCCACGGGCGCGCGTCGGCTCCGAGCTCGGCGCAGAGCGCCTCCAGCGCGGTCCAGCCGTCGTCGGCCTCCCAGCCCCAGTGCAGCACGATCGGGTGCCACAGGTCGGCGCCCTGCTCGCGCAGCGCGCGGACCGCGGGCAGCACCTCGCTCGCGCGCCCGTACAGGGGCGCGTAGGCGGGCAGGTACACGGCGTCCGCGCGCCACAGCGGGGTGCGGTGGAAGCCGAGGTGCGCGACGGACTCGGGGCCACCGGTGACGACGTCGAAGCGGTCGGCCATCAGCCCGTACTGGCGGCGGCCGAAGCGGTTGTAGGGCGGCACGAACACGTCGGCGTGCAGCGCCTCGTCGCGCAGCACCCCGGCGGCGGCCTCCAGCCGCTGCACGGTGTCGTCGTCGTCGAGGCCGAGGAACTCGGAGTGCTTGCGGGGGTTCGCCGAGCGGGTGCGGTGGTCGAGGCCGTGGACGCCGAACGCGACGCCCTCGCGGCGCAGCGCGGCGAGCGTGTCGAGCTCGTCCTGCGTGTGGGGGCGCCACTCGTCGACGTCGGGGTCCAGCGGCTCGCGCGGGACCCACGGGACGACCGCGAGCAGGTAGGCGACGCCGGCGTCGCGCAGCGTGCGGTGGAAGCGCGCGAACACGTCGGTCCCGTAGGTGTCGGGCCGGTCCCACGCGCGGTAGTGGGGGAACTCGTCGACGCGCACGAGGAACCGCGGCGCGCGCGGCCGGTCGCTGCCGAGCACCGCGTCACGGGCGGCGAGCAGCGGGGCGACGACGTGCTCGTCGTAGCCGAGGTTGCCGTTGCGCAGCTGCACGCGCTGCAGCGTGCGGCTCGGCAGCGACGGCACCGGCATCGAGCGGACGGCCTCGAGCACGGCGGGGTGGTCGAGGTCGCGCGGGGCGAGCGTGCCGTCCGCGAGCTCGGCGGCGAACAGCAGGCAGGCGGAGCGCCATTCGTCCTGGGTCACGCGGTGGCTCCGGGGAGGTCGTCGAGGGCGTCGCGGATCTGCACGAGCCGATCGTCCCACGAGTGGCCCGCCGCCGCGGCGGAGCGGGCGCGCCGCTCCTGCGGCCCGTCGGCGGCCAGGGCGGCCTCGACGGCGGCGACGGTGGCGGGGACGTCGGCGGCGAACGCGATGTCGGGGACCTCGGCGATCGACGGCAGCGGCGTCGACACGACCGGCAGGCCGGCGGCGAGGTACTCGTAGACCTTCATCGGGAAGATCGAGTCGGTCAGCGGCGAGCGCCGGTAGGGGATCAGCGCGACGTCCGCGGCGCGCAGCACCGCGGGCAGCTCCTCGTAGCTGCGCGCGCCGAGCAGGTGCACGTTGGGCAGGTCGGTCAGGCGCGAGATGTCGGCGGCGGGGTCGCCCAGGCCGACGGGCCCGACGAGCGCGATCGACCAGCCCGGCCGCGCGCGGGCGACCCCGGCGAGCAGGTCGACGTCGAGCTTCTTGGCGGCGACCGCCCCGGTGAACACCAGGCGCGGGCCGGGGAGCGCGGCGACCGGGCCGTCGACCGGTCCGGGCCCGAGCGCGGCGGCGAACGCGGCGACGTCGGCGACGTTCGGCGCGTCGACGACGCGGTCGTTGAGGTCGCGCATCCGGGCGGCGAGGATCGCGGAGCTGGCGAGGACGAGGTCGGCGCGGGCGGCGAAGCGGTGCTCGGCGTCGACGTAGACGGACGCGTCGATGCCGTCCTGCGCGCCGATGTCGTCGACGCAGTGGTAGACGACGAGGTCGGGGGAGACGACGTGCAGGAGGATCTCCGCCTGCGGCACGTACCCCCACAGCGCGCGGCGGCCGCGGGGGCCCGGGAACGCGCGCCGCACCGCCCGCCGCACGAGCTGGGCGAGCAGCCGGCCGTTGAGGGCGCGCGCGACGCGTGAGCCGTGGAACGGCAGGACCATCGGCGAGAGCACCCAGACGTGCCCGCCGTGCGGCGAGTCGATCCGGCGCGCGGGCCGCAGCCCGCGGACGAACCGGCGGCGCATGCGGCGCAGGTCGCGGCCGGTGAGCGTCGGGCGGCGCAGCCCGAGCGACTCGATGAACAGGACGCGGTTGTCCGCCGCCAGGCGGGACATGAGGTGGTGCTGGTTGGTCCACAGCTCGCTGTCCCACTCGGCGAAGCCGACGCAGACGATGTCCAGCCCGTGGGGCCGGTCCTCGTCCATCGCTCAGGCGCCCCCGGGCAGCAGGCGGTCGACGAGGCGCTCGTAGTCCTCCTGGGCCTGCTCGTAGTCGCCGGGCCGGCCGATGTCGAGCCAGAAGTCCTCGGAGCGCCAGCCGCGGACGACCTCGCCGGCGGCGACGAGCCGCAGCATGTGGTCGGGGAAGTCCAGGCGCACGCCGGGCTCGATGTACTCGATCGCCTTCGGGGAGAAGCAGTACACGCCCATCGAGGACTCGTAGCGGTGCGTCGGCTTCTCGGAGTAGTCGGCCAGGCGCGTGTCGTCGGCCGCGTCGAAGTGCAGGACGCCGAGCGACACCTCGACCGTGCTCACGCGGGTGGCGATCGTGGCGACCGCGTCGCTCGCCTCGTGACGCGCGAGCAGCGCCGCGTAGTCGAGGTCGGTGAGGACGTCCCCGTTCATGACGAGGAACGGCTCGTCGCGCAGCCCGTCGATCAGCGCGAGCGCGCCGACGGTCCCGAGCGGCTCCTCCTCCCGGAAGTAGTCGATCCGCAGACCGTAGCTCTCCCCGTTGCGGCAGTACGCCTCGATGAGCTCGGCGAGGTGGCCGGTCGCGATCGTGACGTGCTCGAAGCCGTGGTGGCGCAGTTGGCGCAGCACGATGTCGAGGATCGGCCGGTCGCCGACCGGCATCAGCGGCTTCGGGAGGGTGACGGTGTAGGGGCGGAGCCGGGTGCCGAGGCCACCGGCCAGGATGATCGCGCGTCTGCTCATGGACCTTGGACGCCGGCGGTGCGCACGTGGGCGCGGCCGGATGACGGATGGACGACCCCCTGGCGCTGCGACACATGTCCTGCGTGGCGGTCGAACGCTAGGGTACGCGACCCGCCCGCTCGCGGGGGCTCCCGATGAAGCAGCAGCTCAAGGCACTGATGGGCGAGGGCGCGCGCCGACGGCTGCGGCGCCTCGGTCGCCTGCGCTGGATCACGAAGGCGGGGGTGCTGCGCCGCCACGAGGTGCGACTGCGCACGAGCCCGGCGACCTGGCTGCGCTACGTACTGCTCGACCCGGAGGTCGACACGTTCACCTACCGGCTCGACAACGTCGACGAGCTCGTCGCCGTGCTCGCGGCGCAGACCGGGCTGCCGGCGGCGCAGCTCGCCGCCCACGCCCGGGAGGTCGAGACCGACGAGGAGCTGACCCGCGGCCTGGCGCGCCGCACGCGCCGGCGCCTGGACGTCAAGCGCCGACTGCATCCGGTCGGCCACCACCTCGCGGCCTGGGTCCTGGTGCGCGCCCGGCGGCCCGCCCTGGTGGTCGAGGCGGGGGTGCTCGACGGGCTCGCCTCCCTGGTGGTGCTGCGGGCGCTGGAGCGCAACGCGCAGGAGGGCGCGCCGGGGCGGCTCGTGAGCCTCGACGTCATGCCGGGCGCCGGGTCGCTCGTCGCGCCGCACCTGCGCGAGCGCTGGACGCTCCACGTCGCCGACTCCCGTACCGGCATCCCCGCGGCGGTCGGGGAGGAGCGCGTGGACCTGTTCGTCTCCGACTCGCTGCCCGACAGCGCGCACGTGCGCGCCGAGCTCGACGCCGTCCTGGCCCGGGCCGCCCCGACGCTCGACGTGATCCAGGTGTGGGGACAGCTCGACGCGCTGCACGACGTCGGCCGCGAGCTGGGCGTCCCGGTCACGGTGTTCCGGGAGCGCCCGCGCGGCCACTTCTACCCCGGCAACCGCATCGCGCTGGCGCGCCTGCGCGACGACGGTCGCAGCGCCCCGTAGTCCCCGGCGCGCGCCGCCGCGACGAAGGCGCGCCAGTCGTCGGCCAGCAGCAGCGGCAGCTCGTCGGGGAAGCCCGGGTGCACCATCACCTCCACGGTCCGTCCGCGCGCGGCGGCGAGCGCGGCGTCGAGGCCGGCGCCCTCGAGGGCGGGGTGCACGTCGGCGATCGCCCAGAACCGGCTGGTCGTGGTGAACCGTCGCCGCATCAGCGTGGCCTTGGCGGTCGACGCGAGGGCCTGCGGGGTGCGCGGCGCGCCCGCGCCGGGCGGGGCGCTGCGCGTCTGCCGCACCCGCGTCCCCCGCGGGAGGGCGGGGCTGAGCAGGACGTCCGGGCAGACGTGCACGTGGTGGTGGGAGTCGACGTGCCCGGGCGGCGCGCCGTAGAGGCGCCGGTGCTCGGCGAGCTGGACGGCGATCTCGGCGGCGACGTCACGCCGGACCGCGCGCGTGTACCGCCAGCGTCGTCGGGGCAGGTCGGCGAAGTGCGCGCGCAGCCGCGCGTGACGGGCGGCGTGCTCGGCGCCGACGCCAGGGCCGTCGAGCGCCTCGGTGAGGTTGAGGTGCAGCCCGGTCGGTAGGCCACGCTCGCGTGCGAGGGCGGCGGCGCGGACGCTGTCGGCCATGAAGACCATGCCGGTCGTCGAGGTGATGGCCCCGGCCGCGTGGGCCCGCGCGATCGCGTCGGTGACCGCCACCGAGGCGCCCCAGTCGTCGGCGTTGACGATCAGGAGCTCGTCGCCCACGGGCGCAGCCGCTCCACGACGGAGGTGATCGAGTACTCGGCCAGGGCGAGCTCGCGCGCGGCGGTCGCCATCGCCGGGTCGCCCCCGGCGGCGAGGACCTCGCCGACGGCGGCCGCGAACGCCGCCGCCCCGTCGGCGACCCGGTAGTGCACCCCGGGGGTGCCGCGCAGCCCGGCGGCCCCGCGCGGGGTGGCGACGACGGTCCGCCCGTGCGCGAGCGCCTCGACGAACTTCAGCGGCGAGCCGCCGCCGGTCAGCAGCGGCACGGCGACGCAGGTGCTCGTCGCGTAGAGCGGCCCGATGTCCGGCACGAACCCCGGCAGCTCGACCCCGGGCGGCGGGGCGGTCGCGTCGAGGCCCAGCGCCCCGGCGGCGTCGCGGCCGGCGAGCACGAGCACGGTGCCGGGCCGGGCGGCGCGCAGCAGCGGCGCGATCTCCTGCAGCAGGAACCGTCCGGCCTCGACGTTGGGCGGGTAGGTCCAGTCGGCGAGCAGCAGCACGCGCCCCGGCCCGCCGGCGGGCGGCGGGGCGGGGCTGATCGCCTCGGCGTCGACGACGTTGGGCACGAGCCGCAGGGTCGCGCCGGGGCACAGCTCGCGCGCGCCGGCCATGTCGGCCTCGCTGACCATCCACGACTCGCCGACGCGGGCGAGCAGCCGGCGCTCGAAGCGTCGCAGCAGCGCCGGGCTGCCCATGTCCCCGATGTCGGCGCGCAGCTGCGACTCGAGGTTGTGGGCGTTGTAGGTCACGCGTGCGCCGAGGCCGTGCAGGGCGGCGGCGCAGACGGGCCCGTCGGCGACGACGTGCCCGCGGTCGGGCGTGGCGGCGAGCCGCCGGGCGGCGCGGACGAGCTCGGGGGAGACGCCGCGCGCGAAGCCGTCGGGCACGCCACGGGCGCGGGTGGCGGCGTAGGCGAGCGCGCGCCGGGCGCCGCGCGAGGGCGCCGCCGCGTGGAGGGTCACGCCGGTCATCGCGCGGTACTCCTCGCCGGGCTCGAGCACGCCGCGCTGCGGGTACAGGACGTCGACCGGGCCGAGCTGCGCGAGGGCGCGGACGACGCCGTGGACGCGCAGGGCGCGGCCGGAGCCCAGGCGCGGGGCGTCCTCGGTGACGAACAGGGTCCGTCGCTCAGGCACCGGCACCTCCCCGCGTGCGGTGGGCGCGGACGGTGTGGAGGGCGTCGGCGACGGGCGTGGTGACGGGCACGGGCGCATGGTGGCCGACCCGGGCGACGGCGCGTCGCGCGAGCGGGGTCAGGCGGGCGGGGACGACGAGCGCGTCGACCTGTCGCACCTGTCGCTCGGCGTCGAGGCCGCGCGTCAGCGCGAGCGCCCCCGCACTGGACAGCGGCCGGACGCGGACGCCGGCGGCGGTGACGGCCGGTCCGTCGCCGGGGGCGTGCCCGACGACGACGGTCTCCGGGCAGGGGGTCAGGAGCGCGGTGTCGGCGCCGCGGTCGGCCGCCTCGTGCAGCCAGGCGCAGATGGCGCGGGTGCTCGCCGCGTCCGTCGCCACGCCGACGAGCCGCAGCGGCCCGCGCGGCGGCGGCTCGAGCGAGAAGTGCGCGCCGGAGCCGTCGGGGTGGCCGGCCTCGCGGCGCAGCGCGAGCACCCACACGCCCGCGTCGGCGACGGCGTCCAGCGCGACCTTCAGCACGCCGCGCCACCCGTCACGCCAGGCGCGGTCCACGAGCAGCCGGTACGCGGTCTTGGCCAGCGGCCGGGCGAGCACCCCGACGAGGACCGCGCGGGGCGTGCGCGAGGGGGTGAACTGGGAGGCCTCCAGGCGCGTGTAGGCGCGCAGGTCGGCGAGCGCCGCGCGCAGCGTCGGGGCGAGCTCGTGCTCCATGTCGTGCCGCATCGCCCACGCGGGCGTCGTCGCCCACAGGCCCTCGTGGACGGTGCGCCGCTCGTCGTGCCGGTAGGCGCCGCGGCGGAACAGGCGGTAGCGGTAGCACGGGTACTTGATCGCCGGCTCGAGCCAGCCGCCGAGGTACTCGTGGCGCATCGGCAGCGCGACGATGTCGTGGCGCGGGTCGTGGGCGTCGAGGAACGCGCGGATCTCCCGGGCCAGCGCGGGCGTGATCTGCTCGTCGGCGTCGACCTCGAGGATCCAGTCGCCGTGCGCGTGGTCGATCGCGACGTTGCGCTGCGCGGCGAACCCCGGCCAGCCGCGCTGCACGACGACCGCGCCGGCGGCCCGGGCGATCTCCACGGTCCGGTCGGTGGAGCCGGAGTCGACGACCACGACCTCGTCGCAGAACGCGACGCTGCGGAGCGCCCGGGGCAGCAGCCGCTCCTCGTCCCGGACGATCAGGCAGGCGGTGATGGTGGGACGGGGTGGAGCCGTCACGGCTCGGGGGTCGGGACGAGCGCCGACGGAGCGGGGGACGGGCGTGTGGCGCGGGCGGCGATCGTCCGGCCGCGGCGGATCAGCGGCCGCTCGACGGTCCGGTGGAGCAGCTCGGCGACGACGAGCGAGCCGCCCAGCAGGAGCGCGAGTCGCATGGTCGCGGTCGCCGTTCCCCGGTCGGGCGCGAGGACCCGGTCGACGACCTCGCCGACGAGCGGGTGGAAGAGGTAGATCGCGTACGAGCGCGTCCCGATGTGCACGAGCGGCCGCGAGGTCAGCCCGCGCGTGACCCCCGGGACGCCGAGCAGCACGGCCGGGAACGCCCAGACCGCCACGAGGCCGTAGCCGACCTGCACGTTGCCGCGGGCCGCGAACACGAAGACGCCGACGATCGCGACCGCGACGAGCGAGAGGCCGACAGCGGGCGAGGCGAGACGCCGGGCCACCGCGAAGCCGCGTGGGTCGTGCAGGACGAGCGCGAGCCCGCAGCCGAGGAAGATCGGGAGGTAGAGCGCGAGATAGGAGCCGTGGTCGACCAGCCAGCCGGTGAGCGCGGCGACCACGAGCGCGGTCACGGCCGCGCCGCGGTGGCGTGCGCCGGCCGTCGCGGCGAAGGCCAGCAGCGGCCACAGGAGGTAGAACTTCTCCTCGACCCCGAGCGACCAGCTGTGTCCGAACGTCCCGTCGGGGGCGAGCTCGTTGGTGAACGTCACGAAGTAGACGAGCCGCGCGACGTAGTCGTCCTGGCCCTCCCCGAGCCCGAGGCCGAGCCGGGCGACGGTGAAGACGGCGAGCGCGAGCAGGTACAGCGGCAGGATCCGGTAGGCGCGCCGGATCCAGAAGGCGCGCAGTGACACGCGGCCGTTGCGGTCCTCTTCGCGCAGCAGCAGCGTCGTGATGAGGAAGCCGCTGATGACGAAGAAGAGCGCGACGCCGAGTGATCCGTGGATCGCGTCCCACGTGCGGTCGCCCGAGTGCGCGACGAGGACGAGCGCGATGCTGACCGCGCGCAGCCCGTCGAGGGGGGCGAAGTAGCGCGTCGTGCGGAACTGCTGGTGGGTCATCGCCATGTCGTCTGGATGTCGGCAGCGGGCCGCGCGGACATGACCTGCGGCGCGGCGGGCGCGTCCAGGTCCCCGGCCGCGGGGCCGCGTGCGACGAGCCGCAGGGCGAGCCGGGTGGCCCGTCGGGCGTCGTCGGCGGCGACGACGAGCTCGACGGGGCGGACCTGCTCCTCGCGGTCCAGGGCGCGCCCGATCGCGACGGGCCCGCGTCCGGCGAGCGCCTGCACGCGGACGGCGTCACGGACCCAGGGCGGGGCGGCGGCGTCGAGGTCGACGGGCGCGACGGACGGTGGCACCAGGAGCGTGGCGTCGGCGCCCGCCGCGGCCGCCTGCGCGAGCCAGGCGGTGACGCGCTGCGCACCGCCGGCGCTGGTCGCGACCCCGACGACCCGGACGGCGGACACGGCGGGGAACCGCTCGCTGTAGTGGCCGGCGGTCGCGTCGGCCGCACCGTCCGGCCCGGTGCGCCGCGCCGCGCGGGCCGCGAGGAGCCACACGGCGGCGTCGGTCCCGGTGTCCAGGGCGATCCGCGCCGCTCCGCGCCAGCCGTCGCGCCAGCCGCCGTCGAGCGTCAGCCGGTAGGCGGCCTTCACCAGCGGTCGCAGCACGACGCCGCGCACGAGCGCCGTGACGGAGAGCTGCGGGCGGAACTGGGCGGCGTCGAGCTTCGCGTAGGCCCAGGTGTCGCGCAGCGCCTCGCGCCACGTGCCGGCGAGCTCGTGCGTGATGTCGCCGCGGGCCGCCCACGCGGGTGTGGTCGGCACGACCTCCTCGTGCACGGTGCGCGTCTCGTCGTGCTCGTAGACGCCGAGGGCGAACATCCGCCGGCAGTAGCTCGGGTACTTCATCGAGTCGCGCAGCCAGCCGCCGAGGAAGCGGTTGCGGCGCGGCAGCGACAGCAGCGGAAAGCGGTCGGGCAGGGTGGGGTGGTCGAGGAAGGCGCGCAGCTCGGCGGCGAGCTCGGGGGTCACGCGCTCGTCGGCGTCGATCTCGACGACCCAGTCGCCGGTGGCGTGGCGCAGCGCGACGTTGCGCTGCCGGGCGAACCCGGGCCACGGGTTGTGGACGACGGTGGCGCCGGCGGCGCGGGCGAGCTCGACGGTGCGGTCGGTGGACCCCGAGTCGACGACGACGATCTCGTCGCAGAACGCGAGCGATGCGAGCGCGGCGGGGAGCCGCTCCTCCTCGTCCTGGGTGATCAGGCAGGCGCTGAGACGCCGTCGGCTCACGGTACCCTCACGGGGTGTCCCCGTTCTGGATCTGGATGCAGGTGCTCATCGTCGTCTTCGTGCTCGCCGGCATGGTGATCGCGGTCACGAAGCTCGTCTGAGCCGGCCGCGCAGGCCCCGCCGTGGCGGGGTGGCGTCGAAGGGCACGGGGGCGGACGGGACGGGGGTGCCGTCGAGGATCGCGCGCGGCACGTCGTGGCCGAGCCAGCGGACGAGCTGCGGGTCGAGCCCGGCCCGCGTGAGCGGCTCCTCGATCCCGGGCGGGCGGCGGGTGAGGTCGTGCGCGTCGCTGGCGACGCTGTGCACGAGCCCGCGCCGTAGGAACGTGGTCGCCACCTCCTGCACGGTGGAGCCGAAGCGCCCGACGAACGCGCCCGCGGTCATCGAGGTCAGCAGGCCCCGGCGGACGTAGTGCTCGAGCCGCTCGGGCTCGCGGTGGAAGGCGGGGCAGCGCTCCGGGTGGGCGAGGAGCAGCCGGTGCCCGCGGGCGAGGAGGTCGTCGATGACGGCGTCGAAGCCGGCGCTGCTGGGCGTGAACGGGCACTCGAGCAGCAGCCACGGGCCGCCGCCCAGGCGCAGCGCCTGCAGCTCGGGGTCGTCGAGCGCCTCCACGCGCGTCAGGGCGACCTCGGCGCCGGGGCGGATCTCCAGCGGGATCGCGGCGGCGGCGAGCCGCGTGCGGACGAGCTCGACCAGCGGCCCCAGGAGCCGCGCGCCGTTGTCCGGGTGGTCCCAGCTGACGTGGGAGGTCGCGACCACCAGCGAGGTGCCCGCCGCGACGTGGGCCCGGGCGAGTTCGAGCGTGTCGTCCATCGTCGGCGGCCCGTCGTCGATCCCGGGCAGGATGTGGCAGTGGAGGTCCAGCACAGCCGCAGAGCCTGCCACAGCACCGGGCGGTCCGGGACCCTCGGAGGGAGTGTGCGTCGGCGCACCCGCGGGCCGGTGCGTTGCGGTTAGGCTGGGCCCATGTTCACTTCGATCGTCGTCGGGACCGACGGGTCCGACACCGCCAAGAAGGCCGTGGCCCGCGCGGTCGCGCTGGCCGCCGAGCTGAAGGCCACGCTGGAGATCGTGAGCGCGTACGAGCCGGTGTCCGAGCAGCGGCTGCGCGAGGAGAAGCAGCAGGTGCCCGGGGATCTGCAGTGGATGGTGACCCCGCGGGAGGACGTCGACGCGACGCTCGACGCGGCCGCCGACGAGGCCCGGGCGGCCGGCGTGCCCGAGGTGCGGGTCCACGCCCGTCAGGGCGACCCGGCCGACGCGATCCTCGACGTCGCCGAGGAGCTCGACTCGGACCTCATCGTGGTGGGCAACAAGGGCATGACCGGGGCGAAGCGGTTCCTGCTGGGCTCGGTGCCCAACAAGGTGAGCCACCACGCCCCGTGCAGCGTCCTGATCGTGCGCACCAGCTGAAAACACCGGAAAGTCGACGGGTCTCTCCCGGTCGGGGGGAGCGAGGGGTCGTCCGATCGGACGAGGCCCGTTGGTCGACCGGGTGAGGCCACGTGGTCCGGTGGACCCTGCGGTTCGGGGAGTGTCGAACCGCACTGCCTGTCGCACCATGTCGGGCATGGCAGTGACGGTCAGGCAGGGGTTCACCGCGACGCGCCCGGGGCTCCGGGAGCGCGGCTCGTCGTCGGCGACCGCGGAGGTCGTCGCGCTGCGGCCGCCCGCCCGCACGACGCCGTGGACCACGAGCGCCGAGGCCGCCGTCGAGCGCGCTCTGTGCGCCGACGCGCCCGTCGCCGTCGTGCTGCTGCGCGCCGAGGCCCGCAGCTCCCGGCTGCGCCGCCGTCCCGCGCCCGCCCCGTCGGTCGTCGACCTCGTCCGCGTCTGGCGCGGCGCGCTCGCCGTCGACGAGCACCTCGTCGCCATCGACGCGGGCACCATCGGCGTGCTCCTGCCCGGCAGCGGGCTCGACGCCGCGTTCGAGCGGGTCGAGGCGCTGCGCGGCCTGGCCGGCCCGGCTGTCGCCGTGACCGCGGCCGTCGCCGCCGTCCGCGCCGCCGAGCCGCTCGAGGACGCCTCCCGGCGGGCCGCGCGCAAGCTCGCGCAGTTCTCGCGCGCCGGCGCCTCCGCGCTGGCCGTCTGACGCCCCGTCCGCCGCCGTGGGCGGCGGCGTCCCGACCGCCGCTACGTGCCCGGCGTCGCCGCGGGCTGCGGCAGCACCGGCTGCGTCGCCTTCGCCGCGTTCAGCAGCCCGTGGCCGTAGCGCTCGTCGACCCCGGGCGCCCCGAGGTCGGTCGCCGTCGCCTTCAGGTGCCGCTCGATCCGCGCCGGGCTCGGGGACGGGCCCAGCACGCCTGAGGCGATCACGAGCGCCGCGGTCGCCGACACGTGCGGGGTCGCCATCGACGTGCCCTCGTAGTCGCTGGGCAGGCCGAAGCTGCGCCGCTGACGGCCCTGCAGCGTCACCTGGAAGATGTCGCGGCCGGGCTTGGCGTCGTCCTTGCAGTTGGGGTCGTCCAGCAGCTGCGCGTCCGCGCCGCCACCGGGCGCCACGAGGTCCAGGCCCGCGCCGACGTTCGAGAAGTCCGACAGGCAGCCGTGCTCGGTGGTCGCCCCGACCGAGATCACGTTCGACGCGCGCGCGGGGTACGCGATCGCGCGGTGGCCCTCGTTGCCGGAGGCCCCGACGACGACCGCGCCCTTGCTGTGCGCGTAGCGGATCGCGTCGAGCATCTCGGGGATCTGCGCGGCCCGCACGTCGCTGGAGAACTCGAGGCTGAGGTTGATGACCTGCGCGCCGCGGCGGGCCGCGAAGCGGATCCCGTCGGCGATGTCGCTGGCGTCGCCCTCGCCCTGGTCGTCGAGCACGCGGATCGGCATGATCCGCGCCCCGTACGCCAGGCCGGTGAGGCCGATCCCGTTGTTCGTCGCCTCGGCGATCGTCGACGCGACGTGGGTGCCGTGCCCGTTGCGGTCGTACGGGTAGGGGTCGCGGTCGACGAAGTCGTAGCCGCGCACGAACTGGTCGGTGCGCAGGTCGGGGGACTTCAGGTACGTGCCCTTCGCGCGGTACGCGACCCCGGTGTCGAGCACGGCGACGGTGACGCCGCGCCCGCCGCTGCGCTTCACGGCGGCGAGGTTCGCCCACGCCTCGGGGGCGTTGACGGAGAAGGGACCGACGAAGTTCCACTGCACGCGCTGCCAGCCGCCGGCGGTGGTGCCGCGGCCCGGGTCGTTGGGCACGAGCGCCGCGGCGCGGGCCTTCACGTTGGGGACCGCGTAGACGACCGAGGACCGTCGGCGCACGGCGCGCAGCGCCCGGTCGACGTCGGTGACGCGGATCACCCGGTGCGCGGTCTGCGCCCGGGTCGCCGCGCGCGCGAGCATCCCGGTCGGGTGCTCCTTGACGACGATCTCCCCGGGCACGGTCTCGACCGCGTGCGCGCCGGCGACGGGGCCGGTCAGCGCGACCGCCCCGAGGGTCGCGGCGGCGACCGCGAGGCGGCGGGCGCGAGGGACGGAGGGGCGGGGCGGGAAGGGCATCGGGCGCTGGACCGGCAGGGAGACGGCACCTCTCCCAACAGCGCGCGCCTGCCGGAGTTGTGCGGCCTGAGCGATGATGACGCATCCCGTGGACCCCGTCGCCCCTGCACCCGACCCTGCGCCCGGCATGCGCCTGGCGATCGACGAGGCCCGCCGGGCCCTCGAGCACGACGACGTGCCGATCGGCGCGGTCGTCCTGGCGCACGACGGCACGCTCCTGGCGGCCGCCCACAACGAGCGCGAACTGCACGAGGACCCGACCGCGCACGCCGAGGTCCTGGCGCTGCGGCGCGCGGCGGCGGCGCTCGGCTCGTGGCGGGTGCTCGACGCGACGCTCTACGTGACGCTCGAGCCGTGCGCGATGTGCGCGGGCGCGATCGTCCTGAGCCGGATCCCGCGCGTGGTCTACGGCTGCACCGATCCGAAGGCGGGCGCGGCGGGCTCGGTCCTCGACGTGCTCGACCAGCCGGCGCTCAACCACCGGCCCGAGGTCGTCGGCGGCGTGCTGGCGGACGAGTGCGCGGAGCTGCTGCGCGCGTTCTTCCGCGCCCGCCGGCGCTGACGGCCGCACCCCTCCAGTAGCGTGCGGCCCATGTCGCGGTTGCGTGCGCTGCCCCTCGCCCTGGCCCTCGTGGCCGCGGCTCTCGCCCTGCCGGGCGCCGCGCCGGTCGGGGCGCAGGACCTCGCGTCGGTGCGTGCCGAGGCGGTCGCCTGGGCGGTGACGCAGAACGGGCACCGCGAGACGGGCACGTCGAACTGCTCGTCGCGGATCACGCGCTGGCAGCGCGACATGGGCCTGCGCGTGCCGCCGTGCCGGCCGTGGTGCGGCGCGTTCGTGCACCAGGCGTTCAAGCGCGCGGGCCTGCGGCTGTCGGCCCGCCTGATCGACCCGGACCGCTCCTACGAGGACGCGGTCGCCGGCCGCCGGGGGCTGCGCCGCATCCCGATCGGGAGCGTCCGCACCGGCGACCTGCTGTTCTTCGCCTTCCGCCCGGGCCTGAAGGCGTCGCACATCGCGCTCGTGCGCGGCGCGCCCCGCGGCGGGGTGGTCCGCACGGTGGAGGGGAACATCTCCCACACCGTGCGGCTGAAGACCCGCGGCCTGCGCTACGCGGTGCTGGCGGCCAGGGTCTCGGGCTGATCGCCGGCGGCCGGCGTGTGCCGGTCGACCCACTCGACGATCGTGTCGACGACGAGCCGGGAGTCGTCCCACATCGGCACGTGACCGCAGCCGGGCAGGACGCGGAACTCGTTGCCGGGGATCTCGCGGCGCAGCCGCGGCGAGTGCAGCGGCAGCGGCAGGATGCGGTCGTGCTGCGGCCAGGCCAGGAGGACGGGGGCGCTGACCTGCCCGAGCTCCTTGAGCACCGGGGTGCCGGCCTGCAGGGCGGTGATGACGCGGTCGCTGACGGTGCAGCCGAGCGAGTCGCGCAGGAGCTCGACGGCGTCGGCGGGCTGCACGAGCTCGCCGTGGCGCATGACGTCGCGCAGCGCGAGCCGGCGGCTGCCGGGGCGGCGCATGACCTGCGGGGCGCGGGGGGCCGCCGCCTGCGAGAGCTTGATCGTGCGCGCGAAGAACCGGGCGAGGCGCTGCGACTCGGCGTGGCCGGGCTCCCAGCCGCCGCCGGGGGCGAGCGCGACGACGCTGCGCGCGCGGCCGCGCTTGGCGAGCTCGATCGCGAGGGCGCCGCCCATGCTGTTGCCGACGAGGTGGGCGGTGCCGACGCCGATGTCGTCGAGGTGGCCGCAGAGGTGGTCGGCGGCGGCCTCGAGCGTCAGCTCGTCGGCCTCGAAGGCGGGGCCGCCGTGGTGCCCGGCGAGCGTCGGGGCGATGACCTCGTAGCGGGCGACGAGCTCGCCCAGCACGGGGCGCCAGTGCTTCCAGGTACCGGTGAAGCCGTGCAGCAGGACGACGGGCTCGCCGCTGCCGGCGCGGTAGAGCGCGGGGGTGATCTCGGGCATGCGGGAATGCTACTGCTGTGTAGGAACCACTGTGAACGTCGGCGTTCTTCGCGTAGGCTGCGCGACCATGGCCGGCCTTCCCCCCATCCCGGGCCTGAGGGAGCTCGCGGCGCTCGCCGCGAAGCCCGTCGGGCTCGTCAACGACCTCTCCAACCGTCCGCTCGTGCTGCGGCCGATGGACCTGCTGCGTGGCGCGGGCTCCGTGCAGGACGCGGTGCGCGACCGGACGATCCTCGTGACGGGCGCCTCCTCGGGCATCGGCGAGGAGACGGCGCGGCAGCTCGGCGCGGCGGGCGGCAAGGTCGTGATCGTCGCGCGCTCGCTCGACAAGCTCCAGGCGCTCGCCACGGAGATCGAGGCGGCGGGCGGGACCGCGGACCCGCGGTCCTGCGACCTCTCGGACTTCGACGCGATCGACGCGCTGATGGAGTCGGTGCTCGCCGACCACGGCACGGTCGACGTGCTCGTCAACAACGCGGGCCGGTCGATCCGCCGCTCGGTGGCGCTCTCCTACGACCGCTTCCACGACTACGAGCGCACGATGCAGCTGAACTACTTCGCGGCCGTGCGGCTGATCCTGCGGGTGCTGCCGGGGATGCGCGAGCAGCGCGGCGGTCACGTGGTGAACATCTCCTCGGCGGGGGTGCAGACGCGCACGCCGCGGTTCGGCGCGTACATCGCGTCGAAGGCGGCGCTGGACACGCTCTGCGACGCGCTGCAGGCGGAGACGCGCGACGAGAACGTCCGCTTCACGACGATCCACATGCCGCTGGTGCGCACGCCGATGATCGCGCCGACGAAGATGTACGAGCGGTTCCCGGCGCTGACGCCCGAGCAGGCGGGCGGGCTGGTGACGCGGGCGATCGTGCACCGTCCGCGGCGGCTCGGTCCGCCGTTCGGCAGCGCGGCGGCGTTCATCGACACGCTGTCGCCGGACACGATGGACCTGGTGCGCAACCGCGGCTTCAAGATGTTCCCGGACACCCGCGCGGCGCGGGCGGTGGCGGCGGAGCGGTCCGCCGAGGACGCGGCGGCGGCGCCGGGCACCGACGCCGACGGCAACGCGAACACGACCGGTGTCGCGTTCGCGAACCTGACGCGCGGCACGCACTGGTAGGCGGGCCGGGGGGGGGGCGCCGCGACCGCGTGATCCCCTAGCCGGCGCGCCTCATCCGCTTCCAGCCGTCCCACAGGGCGGGCAGGTAGTCGGCGATCGGCGGCAGATCGATCCCGCTGCCGGCGAGCGCGGCGCGCGTGCGAGAGGTCTCGAAGTGGCAGCGGAACGGCGCGGCGTCGATCAGTCCGGGGGAGACGCCGATCGCCGTGAGCGTCCGGTCGCGCACGCCGCCGACGACGGGCAGGCGCCCGGCGAGCTGGCCGGCGAGGAACGCGACCGACCCGGTGCTCTCGGGCAGGGCCGCGACGATCCGCGGCCCGCGGACGTGGGCGCACAGCGCGGCGAGGATGTCGTGCACGCGCTCGTCCTCGCTGGCGGTCAGGCCGAACGTGTCGCCGTGGGCGGGGTCGTCGGTCAGCGCGATGTGCGCGATCGCCTCCGCGCACCGGTCGACGGGGACGGTGGGCAGCCGGCCCATCTTCGGGACCGGGACGACCGCGAGCGACGGCACGCCCCGCAGCGCGGCCGCGAGCGGGAACAGCGCGTAGACGCCGTCGAGCTTGTCGGTCTCCCCGGTCGTCGTGGTCCCGACGACCGCGCCCGGCCGGTAGATCCGGAACGGCATCGCGGCCGTCTCGCGGACGAGCACCTCGGAGTCGTACTTCGACTGGTGGTACGGATGCGTGAACGACTGGCCCAGGCGGCAGTCCGCCTCCGGGTAGGAGCCCGCGTACGTGCCGGCCGAGGCGACCGAGGAGATCATGTGGAAGCGGCCCGCGTCGTGCGCGGCGGCGAACGCGAGGACGCGCCGCGTGCCCTCGACGTTGGCCTCGGCCATCGCCTCCGCGGAGGCGTCCATGTCGTAGATCGCCGCGAGGTGCACGAGGTGGTCGATCGGCGCGTCGAACGGCTCGAGCGTCAGGCCGTCGCGGGCGATGTCGCCCGGGACCGCGATCAGGCGCTCGCCCGCCTGCAGGTCGTCGGCGATCGCCTGGAGCCGTCCGGCGGACTGCGGCCGCACGAGGGCGTGCACGGTCGCGCCGCGGCGCAGCAGCTCGGCGATGACGAAGCGGCCGAGGAACCCGGTGCCGCCGGTGACGAAGCAGGACGCGCTGTCGCTCATGGCCGCGATCCTCGCAGACCGCCGCCCCCCGGACGGCGGGTCCGTGCCGGGGATCGCTTGTGCCCGCGGGTGAGGGTGGGATGGTCGGTGCCCCACCCCCGAGCACACTGGAGTGACACGCATGTCCGTCGTCCCCACCCGCACCCTGCTCTTCGGAGGCGCCTGCGCCGTCGGTGGCGCCGTGACCGCCAGTCGCCTGCGCGGCCGCCCGCACGAGGTCCGCCCGACCGCGGTCGTCCCGGCCCCGTTCGCGCCCCGACCGGCGACCCCGGTCCGTCCGGACGTCGCGATGAGCCCCGCCGAGCTGGACTCGGCGCTCGCCGCCGCCTTCCCGGGCGACGAGACGCCCGGCTACCTGTAGCCCGACCCGCCGCGCCCGGGGCGTCGCCGTCCCGGTCGCGGCCCCGCGCGCGCGGGAGTAGCTTCCCGGTGCGTGGGGACCTCGCTCGCACCGCTGCGCCACCCGGTGTTCCGCCGGCTGTGGGGCGCCAACGTCGTCTCGAACCTCGGGTTCTGGATGCAGCAGGTCGCGGCCGGATGGCTGATGACCGAGCTGACCGGCTCCCCGGCGCTGGTCGCGCTGCTGGCGACCGCGGCGGCGCTCCCCGTGTTCCTGCTCGCGCTCCCGGCGGGCGCGCTCGCCGACGTGGTGGACCGTCGCCGGCTCATCATCGCCACCCAGACGTGGCAGATCGCGGTGTCCGGCACGATGGCGGTGCTCGCGCTCACCGACGTCATGACCCCGGGACTGCTGCTCGCGGGCACCGCCCTGTACGGCCTCGGGTCGACGCTGGGGATGCCGCCGCAGTCGGCGATCGTGCCGGAGCTCGTGCCGCGCGAGGACCTGCCGCAGGCGATCGCGCTGAACGCCGTCGCGTTCACGGTCGCGCAGGCGCTCGGTCCGGCGATCGGCGGCGTGCTGGTCGCGACGGCGGGTGCGGGCTGGGCGTTCGCCGCCAACGCGGTGTCGTTCCTCGCCGTCGTCGCGGTGGTGGTCGCGTGGCGGCGTGAGACGCCGGAGAGCCACCTGCCGCCCGAGCACGTCTGGGGCGCGGTGCGCGCCGGGGCGCGGTACGTGCGGCACGCGCCCCCGCTGCAGCTCGTGCTGGCCCGTCAGCTGCTGCACGTCTTCTGCTTCGCGGCGTTCCCCGCGCTGCTGGCGGTCGCCGTCCGCGACGACCTGGGCGCGGGCGCGAGCGGCTACGGCCTCGCGTTCGGCGCGTTCGGCGTCGGCGGCGTGCTCGGCGCCCTGCTCGTGGTGCCGCGGCTGCGGGCGCGCGCGGTGCCGATCGACGCGATCGTCGCGGGGGCGACCGTGCTGTTCGCGGCGGGCGCCCTGGGGACGGTGGCGCTCGCCCCGTCGCTGCCGGTCGCGCTGCCGGGTCTGGTGCTCGGCGGCGCCGGGTCGATGATCGTGCTCAGCTCGCTGCAGGCCGCCGCCCAGCAGGTGCTCCCGGCGTGGGTGCGGGGCCGCGGGCTCGCGGTCTCGCAGCTCGTCTTCCAGGCGGGGCTCGCGGGGGGTGCGGTCGTGTGGGGGCAGCTGGCGACCGCGCAGGGCACGCCGACCGCGCTGGTCGCCGCGGCCGTCCTGGTCTGCGTGCTGCTGTCCGGCGCGCTCGCCGCCGGGCTGCGCCTGGGGTCCGTCGAGGGCCTGGACCTCGATCCCGCCCCGTGGCCCGGCGCACACCAGGGCGCGAGCATCGCGCCGGACGACGGGCCGGTGCTCGTGACGATCGAGTACCGCGTCGCGGAGGACCGCGCGCACGAGTTCCTCACCGAGATGCGTCGCGTGGCCCGCCTGCGGCGCCGCGACGGGGCGATCCACTGGTCGGTCGCCAGCGACCTCGACGACGCGATGTGCCACGTCGAGACCTTCGTCGTCTCCTCGTGGGCCGAGCACGAGCGCCAGGGGGAGCGCCGCGTCCGCGCGGACCTCGAGCAGCTCGAGCGCGTCTGGTCCCTGCACGAGGGGCCCGACCGACCGGTCGTGCGGCACCTGCTCGGCCACCACGGGCGCCTGCACCTGCCGCGCGCGCACCTCGCCCGCCGCGGCGCCCTGCGCGAGCGCGCGCGCCCCAGCGCCCACGACTAGGGACCGGCCGACCTCCGCGCGACCGGCTCGGTACCCTCCTTCGTCCCCGCGAAGCGGACCCATGGAGAGGTGCCGGAGTGGTTGAACGGGGCGGTCTCGAAAACCGTTGTGCGTCGTAAGGCGTACCGAGGGTTCGAATCCCTCCCTCTCCGCTGTGGTCCCGCGATCTCCCAGGAGACAGGCGCTTTGGCGGCCCGCGGACTCTGCCGTTGTGGAACCCGCACGACCGGTCACCGCCGGATTGGGAGACGCGACGGAGCGTGTGCGGCAGGCGGGCTCCTACGCTCGCGTCCGTGCACCTGATCGACACCTTCGACCGCGGCGTGCGCGAGGCACCCGACGGCGACTGCTTCGTCATGGCCGACGGCGCCGGGCGGATGACCTACCGGCAGGTCGAGGAGGCGTCCCACCGGATCGCGGCCTCGCTCCTCGCGGCCGGCGTCGGCAAAGGCCACCGGGTCGGCGTGCTCTCCCCCAACGCGCCGATGGCCTTCGTCTGCATCCTCGGCGCGCTGCGCGCCGACGCGTCGTGGGTCCCGCTCAACACCCGGGCGGTCGCCAAGGACCTCGTCGCGTTGCTGGGGCTGACCGGGTGCGAGCTGCTCTTCTACCACCCGTCGCTCGTCGCGCTGACCGACGAGATCCGCGCGGAGCTGCCGCAGGTCCACACGGCCGTCTGCCTGGACACGGGAGGGCGTGACGGCGACCCGGTGCTCGCGGAGTGGATGGCGGCCGAGGGGGCGCGGGTGCCGCGCCCGCCCCACGACCGCGACCACCCGGCCGTCCTCTTCCCGACGGGCGGGACGACCGGCCGCTCGAAGGCCGTGCAGCTCACGCACGGCATGGTCGAGCTCATGAACCTCGCGTTCGCCGCCCACATGCCGGAGCCCGAGCGGCCGCCGGTGATGGCGATGGCGGCGCCGATGACCCATGCCGCCGGTCCGATCTGCTTTCCCGTGTTCGCCCGCGCAGGGACGGTCGTCGTGCACGACGGGGTCGACCCGCAACGGCTGCTGGAGTCGATCGCACGGCACCGGGTCACCCGGCTGTTCCTCCCGCCGACGGCGATCTACGCGCTGCTGGCCCATCCGGGAGTGCGCGACCACGACTACTCGTCGCTGCGACACTTCATCTACGCAGCGGCGCCCATGAGCGTCAGCAAGCTCCGCGAGGCGATCGAGGTCTTCGGGCCGGTCATGACGCAGACCTTCGGGCAGGCGGAGGCGCCGATGATCCTCACCGTGATGTCCCCGCAGGACCACGCCGACGCCGTCGCCGCGCACCCGGAGCGGCTGGCGAGCGCCGGACGGCCGTCGCTGGTCGCCGAGGTGGCGATCATGGACGACGAGGGGACGCTGCTGCCGCCGGGCGAGGTCGGCGAGATCGTGGTGCGCGGCTCGCTCGTGACCCCGGGCTACTTCGAGGACCCCGAGCAGAGCGCCGCGAACCATCGGCCGGGCGGCTGGCACGGCACGAGCGACGTCGGGCGCGTGGACGAGGCCGGGTTCGTCTACCTCGTCGACCGCAAGCGGGACATGATCATCACGGGCGGCTTCAATGTCTGGCCGTCAGAGATCGAGCAGACGATCCACGCGATGGAGGGCGTCGCGGACGTCGCCGTCATCGGGCTGCCCGACGAGGTGTGGGGCGAGGCGGTGACCGCGGTCGTGCAGATGAAGCCGGGCTTCGACGTCCTCGACGTCGACGCGGTGCGGGCACGCTGCAAGGCGCGGCTCGGCTCGGTCAAGGCGCCCAAGCACGTGCTGTTCCGCGAGCTGCCGCGCTCGCCCGCCGGGAAGGTCCTCAAGCGCGCGCTGCGCGACGAGTACCGCTCGGCGGCCGGGGCGGCGGGCTGAGCGACGGGTCGCGCGGCCAGCGGACCAGCGGTACGTTGACCACGCCATGCCCTACCACGACCCAGTGACCGATCCCTCGGCCTGGGACGACGTGCGGCGGCAGACGGCCGCCGAGATGCTCCCGCGCCTGCGGGACCTCGTCGACGAGTGCGTCGTCTACATCAACGCGCACCAGCCCGAGCTCGCCTCCGACCCCGAGCTTGCCGCCGGCCTGCAGTCCAGCGCCTACGACAACTTCGAGCAGATCTTCCGGATGCTCGCCGACGGCAGCCCGGTCTTCGAGGCCTCCGCTCCGGCGGGCGCGATCGACTACGCGGAGATCATGGTCAAGCGCGGCCAGCCGCTGCAGACGCTGCTGCGCGCATACCGCTTGGGGACGATGTACTTCTGGCGGCTGTGGCGGCGCGAGTTCGTCACGCGGATCGACGACCCGGACGAGCTGATGCAGGCGGTCGACCACTCGATGCAGTTCGTCTTCGACTACGTCGACGCGATCGCCGAGGAGGTCACCGAGGAGTACGCCGTCCAACGCGAGCGGTGGGCGCGCTCCGCGGCCGCGCTGCGCCACGAGACGGTGGTGCGGCTCCTGTCGGGGGAGGGGATCGACCTGGACGTCGCCACCCAGCGACTGTCCTACGACCTGCGTCGGCGCCACCTCGGTCTCGTGCTGTGGACCCATCCGGAGCACGAGGCCGAGGACGTCATCCACCGCCTGGAGCAGGGTGCCCGTCGGCTCGCCGCCTCGATGGGCGCACCGCGGCCGCTGCTCGTCCCCGACGGCCGCACGACGCTCTGGGCGTGGATCGGCTTCGAGGACGAGCCGGATCCCGACCTCCTGGACCACGCGGCCCGCGACAGCGACGCGCTGCGCGGCCTGCACGCCGCGACCGGCGAGGTCGAGGACGGCATCCGCGGCTTCGTCGACACCCACACCGAGGCGCTCCGGGCACGCGAGATGGCGGAGCGGTCCGGCCGGCGCGGCCAGGTCGTCCGCTACGGCAGGGTGGTCGTGTCCTCGCTGCTGCTCGCCGACACCGACCGCGCCCGCCGCTTCGTCGCGCGTGAGCTCGGCGCGCTCGCCGCGGCCGACGACGCCACCACGCGGATCCGCGCGACCGTGCAGGTGCACCTCGAGGAGCAGCTGCGCACGGGCGTCACCGCGAAGCGGCTCGGCATCCACCAGAACACCGTCACGTACCGCGTGCGACAGGCCGAGGCGCTGCTGGGTCGCTCGGTCACGGACCGCCGGTACGAGCTCGAGACCGCGCTGCGGCTGCTCGGCTCCCTGGGCGACTGAGCGCCGTTGTGCAGGTCCCACAACGCGTGCCCGATCGTTCCGCCGAGCCTCCTGAGCGACCCCCGCGGCCTCGGCCTAGGTTGGTCGTGCGGTCGACGAGGAGCGGCCGCGCGAGCCCCACCGAGGAGAGGACCGCCAGTGCCGTCGACCACGATCGACATCGACACGGGTGGCACGTTCACCGACGCCTACGTCGTCCGCGACGGACAGGCGCTCACGGTGAAGGTGCTGACCACGCCACACGATCTCGCCGTCTGCTTCCAGGACGTCGTCGAGCGCGCCGCCGCGAGCCTGGACCTGCCCGTCCCCGCGCTGCTGCGCGAGACCGCGTGCGTGCGCTACGCCACGACCGTCGGCACGAACGCCGTCATCCAGCGGACCGGGCCGCGCATCGGCCTGCTGGTCGCGCCCGGCGCCGAAGGGACCGCCCAGGCCGCGGCGGGACGGTTCGTGGAAACCGGGATGGTGGGCGCCGTCGGCGCCGACGACGCCCTGGTCGCCACGACGAAGGACCTGCTCGCGGGCAGCGCCCGCGCGCTGGTCTGCTCGCTCCCCGCCGGGGACGCCGCCGCCGAGCGCGCGGTTCGCGAGGGCTTCGAGCGCCACTATCCCAAGCACTGCCTCGACGCCGTGCCGCTGCTGCTCTCCCACGAGGTGGACGACGATCCCGACGACACGCGTCGCACGTCCACGGCGCTGTTCAACGCCTACGTGCACCCCGAGGTGGCGAGGTACCTCCACCGCTGCGAGGACTGGCTGCGTGACCACGGGTACCGCCGGCCACTGCTGGTGGTCCACAACGACGGCGGCTGCGCCCGCGTCGCCAAGACGATCGCGGGGAAGACGTACAACTCCGGTCCGACCGCGGGCCTGATGGGTGCGGAGATCATCGCCCGGCTCTACGACGTGCCGGCGCTGGTCACGTTCGACGTCGGCGGCACCTCGCTGGACGTCGGCGTCGTCCGCGACGGCAGGGTCGCGATGCGGGAGCACGGCACCGTCGAGGGCGTCGAGCTGTCGTTCTCGATGCCCGACCTGCACGTGCTCGGCGCGGGCGGCGGATCGATCGCGCACCGCCTCGAGGACGGGACGATCGAGGTCGGGCCGCAGAGCGCCGGCGCCCGGCCAGGGCCCGCGGCGTTCGCCCTCGGCGGGACCGCACCGACGGTGACCGACGCCGACGTCGTCCTCGGGATCATCGAGCCGTCCAGCTTCCTCGGGGGAACCATGCCGCTCGACGGCGAGCGGGCGCGCGCGGCGTTGCAGACCCTGGACGCCGACGACCCGGGTGCCGCCGCGGAGCAGGTGCGCGCGCGACTGCACGAGAACATGGGCGCGCGGATCGCGCAGGAGCTCGCGCAGCTGGGCCTCACCCCCGCGGACGCGACGCTGCTCGCCTACGGCGGCGCCGGCCCCACGCACGCGGCCGGAGTCGCCGAGCGGCTGGGCGTCCGCGAGGTGATCACGCTCCCCTTCAGCGCGGTCTTCTCCGCGTTCGGGGCGCAGAGCGCCGACGTCACCCACACGTACGCGGCGGCCCCGGGGGACGGGGTGGAGGAGCAGCTCCGCGCCCGCGCGTCGCGCGACATGCGCGGCGAGGGGTTCAGCGCCGAGGACGTCGAGATCGCGACGACCGCGGTGACGCGGCACGGCGTCGACCGCACGCAGGTGCGGGCCGTCGCCCGGCTCGCCCACCACGCGTTCGTCGCGCAGCCGACGAACGGCGCGAGCACGACCGCTCGTGCCACCCGGGACGTCCGCTGGCGCAGCGCCCCGGAGCCCACCGCGATCCACGACCTGGCGGCGCTCGCCCCGGGCGCGCGCGTCGACGGACCCGCGGTGATCGAGGCGAGCGACACGACCATCGCGGTGCCGCCCGGCTGGGCGTTCTCCGTGGACGAGTACGGCAACGGACGACTGACGAGGAACGACCGATGAGCACCACGCGAGAGCGGATCACGGAGTACCTGGAGATCGACCTGGACGCGGAGCGCTGGCACTGCCGTGTCTGCGGGCAGGACCTCGGCGACGCCCGGGGCGACTACAAGCGCGGGCTGCTGCTGCACGACCGCGACCCGCGCGAGGTCTACGAGGCGAAGATCGACGCGGAGTACAGCTACGCGCCGGACCCGGCCTGGTGCCGGATCGTCGAGTACTGCTGCCCCGGTTGCGGCACGCAGGTCGAGGCCGAGTACCTGCCGCCCGGGCATCCGCTGCACCGGGACATCGAGATCGACCTCGACTGGCTGAAGGCCCGGCGCGAGCGTGAGGGGAGCGTGGCCTGATGGAGATCAACGTCGACATCGGCGGCACGTTCACGGACTGCTTCGCCACCGAGAACGGGACCGTCGCGTCCGCGAAGGCGCTCACCACCCACCACGACCTCAGCCAGGGGTTCATGACCGCGGTCGGCGATCTCGCGCAGGCGTTCGACACCAGCGCCGAGGATCTCCTCGGCCGCACCAGCGCGATCCGCTACGCGACGACGCTCGGCACCAACGCGCTGATCGAGCGCACCGGTCCGCGGCTCGGCCTCATCACGACCATGGGGTTCGAGGACGTCGTGCCCGTCTCCCGCTGTCGCGGCTACGGCGAGGGCCTCTCCATCCAGGAGAACCGCAACCTCGCGAAGGCGCAGCGTCCCGAGCCGCTGATCCCGCGCGACATGATCGTCGGGCTGCGGGAGCGCGTGGACTCCGCCGGCAACGTCGTGATGCCGCTGGACGAGGACGAGGTGCGGGACCGCGTGCTCGACCTCGTCGACCGCGGCGTGCGGGGCTTCGTCGTGTCGTTCCTGTGGGCGTTCAAGAACCCCGAGCACGAGCTGCTCGTCCGCCGGGTGATCGAGGAGGAGTTCCCGGGCGCGTACCTGGGCCGCTTCCCGGTCATCCTCAGTCACGAGGTGAGCAAGCGCTCGGGCGAGTACGTCCGGACGAGCACCTCGATCCTCGACGCGTACCTGCACCGCTTCACCGGCGACAAGATGAGCGAGCTGCGCGACGAGCTCCGCGGTCACGGATACGCGGGCTCGCTGCTGCTGGTCCACAACTCCGGCGGCATGGGTGGGCTGGCCCGCACCACGCCGCTGAAGACGATCCACGCCGGGCCGGTCGCCGGGCTCTACGGCTCCCGTCACATGGCCGACGCGTTCGGCTACGACAAGGTCGTGACCACCGACATGGGCGGCACGTCGTTCGACATCGGCGTCGTCGTGAAGGGGTCGGTGCGGTTCTACGAGTTCAACCCGGTGATCGACCGGTGGCTCGTGCAGATGCCGATGATGGACCTCAAGACCGTCGGCGCCGGCGGCGGCTCGATCGCCTCGCACGACCCGTACAAGGGGGTGCAGGTCGGGCCGCGGAGCGCCGGGTCCACTCCCGGGCCCGCGTGCTACGCCCAGGGCGGCACGGAGCCGACGACGACCGACGCCAACGTGGTGCTCGGGTACCTCAACCCCGACCACTACCACGGCGGCGAGCTGGCGCTGGACGTCAGGCGGGCCGAGCGGGCGATCGAGCGTCGCGTCGCCCGGCCGATGGGCGTCGACGTCGTCACGGCGGCTGCGGCGATCCGGCAGGTCGTCGACAACAACATGGGTGACGCGATCTTCAAGGAGGTCGTCCTGAAGGGGTACGACCCGCGGTCGTTCACGATCTTCAGCTTCGGCGGTGGCGGCCCGCTCCACGCGTGCGGCTACGCGGACGTCCTGCAGATCCCCCGGGTGGTCGTGCCGCCGCACTCCCCAGTGTTCAGCGCCTCCGGCGCGGCCGGCCTGGACCTCCTGCACATCTACGAGCAGTCCGAGCACTTCACGCTCTACAACCCGCTGTTCGGGACGGTCTTCGAGGACTTCCCCGCGATCGACGCGGTGCTCGACGACTTCGCCCGGCAGGCCGAGGCCGACTTCGCCGACGAGGGGCACGACGCGACCGAGATCGTCTACCAGCTGGAGCTCGACCTGCGGTCGGGCGGACAGCTGTACGTGACGACGATCAAGTCGCCGGTCCTGCGCATCCGTGACAAGGCCGACCTCGCCGCGGTCCTCCAGGCCTACTTCAAGGAGTACGCCGACCGCTTCGGCGACTTCGCGCTGACCAGCGAGGTCGGCGTCTCGATCGAGACCCTGCGGTTGCGGGCCTCGGTCCCGCGAGCGCACTGGGAACCGCAGGACGTCCCGCCGTCCACCGGCGGCGTCGAGGCCGCCCTGAAGGGCTCGCGTCAGGTGTGGTGGCGCGGCCTGGGCTTCACCGACAGCCCGATCTACGACTACGACCTGCTCGGCGACGGCGACGCCGTGCAGGGACCCGCCGTCCTGGAGGGACGCGACACCACGGTCGTGGTGGAGCCCCGGTGGACGGCGACCATGAACCAGCACGGGTTCCTCGTGCTCGACAAGGAGGAGTCCGCATGAACCCCCCGCCCCAGACCCTGACGCCGGACGCCCCCGAGGTCGCGGCGCCGATCGACGCCGACGCCTTCTTCACCGACCTGCTGCACGCGCGGCCGGTCATGTACGGACCGGACGCCTCCATCATGGACGGCAACGCGCTTGCACCCCGGACCGCGCTCGAGGACGAGGCGCTCGCGAGCGGCGTCGATCCCGTCGACGCGACGATCTCGCAGAACCGGCTCGAGATCATCCTCGAGTCCGCAAAGGAGATGCTCGAGCAGACCGGCGCCGCTCCCGGCGCCAAGTGGGGGGACCTCACGACCGGGCTCTACAGCGCGGCGGGAGACCTGGCGCTGGCGTCGTCCTCCGGCGTGGTCGTCTTCTCCGCGTGCGCCTCGGCACCGCTCAAGCACATCGTCAAGCAGTGGGCCGACGAGCCCACCGTGGGGGTCCGTCCGGGCGACGTCTACTACCACAACGATGCCCGCTACGGCGGGGTCCACAACGCCGACCAGACCCTCTGGATCCCGATCTTCGTGGACGGGGTCATCATCGGCTGGGCGGGCGCCACGATCCACGAGGGCGAGAACGGCGCGACCGAGCCGGGCGGCCTCTCCGCCTCGCCGCTGAGCGTCTACGACGAGGGCCTGAAGATCAGCCCGATCAAGATCGCGGAGAACTACACGTTCCGCCGGGACGTCGTGAACCTGTTGCAGAACAACGTCCGCGATCCGCTCATGCAGCTGATCGACATGCGGGCGAAGCTCAGCGCCTGCATGCGCATCGAGCAGCAGGTCCTGGAGCTCGTCCGGGAGAAGGGGCGCGACCTGGTCGTCGCCGTCCTGCGCGGCGCGCTGGAGAACACGGAGGCCGAGGTCCGCCGCCGCTTCAGCGAGCTGCCCGACGGCATCTACCGCGCGACGCACTTCGTCGACACGACGCTGCTGGAGGACCGGCTCCTCAAGTTCGGCCTGGAGGTCGAGAAGCGCCACGACCGGATCATCTGCCGGTCCGTCGGGACCGCGCCGATGATCCCCGACCGCGCGATCAACACCGCCCCGACGTTCGCCCGCGCGCTGTTCATGAACAGCCTGCAGATGTTCTTCTGGGCCGACCTGCCCCGCAACGCGGGATACGTCGCCGCGCTGGACTTCGAGTTCGAGGAGGACTCGATCTCCACGGCCGGCAACGAGGTCCCCAATGGGCTCGGGATGATCGGCGCCTGCGCGTGGCAGACCGCGATGCACCAGTGCATGTCGAAGATGGCCTACAACCGGCCGGGCGACATCGAGATCATCGCCCCGTGGTACGGGATGACGCAGTCGCTCTACTACGGCGGCCTGAACCAGTGGGGCGCGCCGGTGGCGAACCTCATGATCGACATCAACTCGATGGGCGGCGGCGCACACGCGGACCGCGACGGCGAGCACGCCTGCGCCCCGTTCTTCGCCTCGATGGCCGACTACGGGGAGATCGAGGACCGCGAGACCGAGCTGCCGGTCCTCACGCTCGGCCGGCGGCTGACCGTCGACAACCACGGGCCGGGCCGCCACCGCGGTGGCTCGTCCGTCGAGTGCATGTACATGGTCTGGGGAGTCCCCGAGTTCTTCTACGGTTGCATGGGCACCGGCTCCAAGTTCCCCACCACGCCGGGACTGTTCGGCGGGTACGGGTCGGGCGCCAACCCGCTGACCGTGTTCAAGGGCTCGTCGTCGGAAGCGGTCGTCGCGGCCTTGCGCGACAACGCTGCGGAC
Organism: Paraconexibacter algicola; assembly: GCF_003044185.1. GTDB lineage: Bacteria > Actinomycetota > Thermoleophilia > Solirubrobacterales > Solirubrobacteraceae > Paraconexibacter > Paraconexibacter algicola. The sequence goes on along the minus strand of NZ_PYYB01000001.1, from coordinate 341,390 downwards.
GTCCCCTACACCGCGCACGAACTGCACCGCGACGGCGGCCTGCCCGGCACGGTGGAGAGCAAGCGCTGCACGCAGTCCGCCGACCTGAACAAGCCGGGGGACATGTGGATCCTCCAGGTCGGTGGTGGCGGCGGCTACGGTGACGTGCTCGAGCGCGACCCCCAGGACGTCATGCGCGACCTCCGCGAGACGCGTATCAGCCACTGGCGCGCGCGGGAGCTCTACAAGGTCGTCTACGACGAGGAGACGCTGCTCGTCGACGAGGACGCGACGACGGCCGCGCGGACGGCCGAGCGCGACGCGCGGCGGGCCCGGTCCCTCCCGTACGACGAGTTCGTCGCGCAGTGGCGGCGCGACGAGCCGCCCGTGGGGATCGACTACCTCGGGGGGTGGTCGTGGTGAGCGCCGTGACCGCTGAACCGCACCCGGCCGCCGTCGCAGCCGCGGCCAAGCACGGCGTCGTCCTCGGGGAGGACGCGCCGATCATGGAGGTCATGTCGACCATGCGCGCGATGCGCAAGCTGAAGCCCGATCCCGTTCCCCGCGAGCTGCTCGAGCGGCTCGTGGAGGCCGCCACCTGGGCACCGAGCGCCGGCAACACGCAGACCTACGGGTTCGTGATCGTCGACGACCGGGAGACGATGGCGAAGTGCGGCAGGATCTGGCGGCGCCAGCAGCGGTTCTACTCGCGCGCGCAGGAGCCGCTCGTCCCCGAGTTCACGACGGCCGAGAAGTGGACGAAGGTCCACGACGCGCTGCGCCACCAGGCGGCGCACTTCGACGACACCCCGGCGCTGATCGTCTTCACCTACGACTTCACCGGCACGGTGATCACGAAGATGGTGAAGGGGCTGCGGCACACGCTCGCGGGCTGCGCGGCGGTCGGGCCGGTCGGGACGCTGAAGATGCTCCCCAACCTCGTGCGGTTCTTCTCGACCGGCGAGGCCGCGTCGATCTACCCGGCGGTCGAGAACACGCTCCTCGCGGCGCGGGCGCACGGCCTCGCGGCGTGTCTGACGACCTGGCACACGATCTACGAGCCGGACTGGCGACGGGCCCTCGGGCTCAAGCGCGGGACGAAGATCTACTGCGTCGTCCCGGTCGGCTGGCCGGAGGGAAAGTTCGGACCGGTGGCGCGCCGGCCGGTCGCCGACGTCGTCCGCTACACGGGCACCGCCACCGGCTGAGGCCATGCTGGCGCTGTCCCTCGACGCGCTCGCTGCGCGGCTGACCGGTGAGGACCCGGCGGTCGCGCTCGTCGAGCCGGAGCGGTGGGCGTACGCACTGCGTGAGGCCGTCGCCCTGGCCCGCCCGGACATGCTCGTCCTCGGGTGGGACGGCGGCTTCGAGACCGGTGCGCTCGCGACCGTGGTCGGCGGGGCCGCCGATCCGTTCGACGCGATCTACGACGCCGACAGCCCGCTGTGCGAGCAGCCGCAGGGCGCGGCGCTCGTGACGCTCGTCGGGACGCTCAGGCAGCTGTTCGGCGGGCGGCCACGCCTGGCGCTCGCCGTCCGCGGTCCGGCCGCGCTGGCGGACGGGCTCGGGGCCCCCGCCGACGACGAGCTCGCCGATCTCTGCGCCGATCAGCTCGTGGACCTCCTGCTCGCGTGCGCGGCGGTCGGGATCGACACGGTGGTCCTGCGCGGGGAGGACCAGCGGGCGGACGGCCCCGTCGTGCGTGCGCTCGACCACGCCCGGGTCGCACTCGTCCGACCAGGGATGGTGGAGCTCCTCCCGGCCGCGTCGTGGTCGACGATCGGGGCATCCGAGCTCGCGGCGGCGCGGGCCGCGCCGCATCTCGTCCTCTCCGACGGACCGGTCCCGGGGAACCTGGAGCTCGAGCGGCTCGCGCCCGCGCGCTGACCCCGGCGACCGGCTCGGTGCAGACTGGTCCGGACCCCTGGTCCTGACCGGGTGCGCGGTGCGTTCCGCGCCGCGGCCCTCCGAGGGGCCGGTCTATCCCGTGAGCGTCGGGTAGTCCGTGTAGCCGCGGTGGTCGCCGCCGTAGAAGGTGGAGCGGTCGTGGTCGTTGAGCGCGGCGCCGCGGGCGATCCGCTCGGGCAGGTCGGGGTTGGCGATGAACGCCCGGCCGAACGCGACCGCGTCCGCGTCGCCGGCCGCGACGATCTCCGCGGCCGAGGTCGGCGTGAAGCCGCCGGCCGCGATCAGCGTGCCGGGCCACTGCGGGCGCAGCAGCGCCGCGACCGACGAGATCCCGCTCGGGGAGGGGCGGTCGGCGTGACCTCGCGGCTCGATCAGGTGCAGGTAGGCGATGTCGCGCGCGGCGAGCTCGGCGAGCACGTGCGCGTACAGCTCGAGCGTCCCGTCCGTCCCCGCATACGAGTCGTTGGCGCTCCCGTACGGACTCAGGCGCACGCCGACGCGCTCACTGCCGAGCACCGCGCACGCGGCGTCGACGACCTCGAGCAGCAGCCGGGCGCGGTTGGCGATCGAGCCGCCGTAGGCGTCGTCGCGGAGGTTGGTGTGCGGCTCGAGGAACTGCTGCAGCAGGTAGCCGTTGGCGCCGTGGATCTCGACGCCGTCGAAGCCGGCCTCCTGCGCGTTGCGGGCTCCCGCCCGGAAGCGCTCCACGACCCCGGGCAGCTCGTCGAGCGCGAGGGCGCGCGGCGTCTCGAACGGCACGGGCTGGAAGGACGCGTCCAGCGCCCGGCCGGCGGGGGTGACCGCCGACGGCGCGACGGGCGGGCCACCGCCCGGCTGGAAGCTCGAGTGCGAGATCCGGCCGACGTGCCACAGCTGCGCGACGATCAGCCCACCGTGCTCGTGGACCGCGTCCGTCACGCCGCGCCACCCGGCGACGTGCTCGAGCTCGTGGATGCCCGGCGTGTCCGGGTAGCCCTGCCCGTCGGGCGCGACCTGGGTCGCCTCCGAGATCAGCAGCCCGCCGGGAGAGGACCGCTGCCCGTAGTACTCCGCGTTCAGCGGCTTCGGCGCGGTGCTGCCGGCACCGGTCGCGCGCATGCGCGTCAGCGGCGCCATCACGACGCGGTGCGCCAGCTCCAGCGCGCCGGCGGTGAACGGGTCGGTCAGGGCAGGGTGGGGCATCGGACTGTGCACTCTAGGGGTGGCCCGACCGGGTCGCGGCCCGTCGCGATGGGGTAGACATCCCGGGGTGCGCACCGGGACACCCACGCCGTGAACATCCTCGAGGCCATCCTGCTCGGGGCGGTCGAGGGCCTCACCGAGTTCCTGCCGATCTCCAGCACCGGGCACCTGACGGTGATCGAGAAGCTCCTGGGCTACGAGATCGACGACCCGGACATCACCGCGTTCACCGCGATCATCCAGGTCGGCGCGGTCCTCGCCACGCTGATCTTCCTGCGCCACGACATCCGCCGGATCCTCGGCGCGTTCTTCGCCGGGCTCACCCGGCAGGACCGGCGCGGCGAGCCCGACTACCGGTTCGCCTGGGCGATCCTGCTCGGCTCGCTGCCCCTGGGGATCGTCGGCCTCGCGTTCAAGGACACGATCGAGACGACGCTGCGCAACCTCTGGTTCGTCGCGGGCGCCCTGATCTTGTGGAGCTTCGTGATGCTCCTCGCCGACCGGACCGCCACGCAGGAGCGCGGCGAGCGCGACGTCACCCGCACCGACACGATCATCATCGGCCTCACGCAGTGCCTCGCGCTGATCCCGGGCGTGTCACGCTCCGGCGCGACGATGTCCGCCGGGCTGCTGCGCGGCCTGGACCGCGTCACGGCGACGAAGCTCGCGTTCTTCCTCTCGATCCCCGCGCTCACCGGCGCGGGCGCGCTGCAGACCGTCACGAAGTACGACGAGATCGCCAGCGGCGTCGGCTGGGGACCGACGATCACCGCCACGGTCGTGAGCTTCGTCGTCGGGTACGCGGCGGTCGCCTGGCTGCTGCGGTTCGTCGCCGGCCACACGTACACCGTGTTCATCGTGTACCGGCTGGTCCTCGGATCGGTGCTCGTCGTGCTGCTCGGGACCGGCGCGCTCGCCGCGACCTGAGCGACCCCGACGGGAGCTGGCGCGACGACGCTCAACCGTGCGTCGTGGTGCGCTCGGAGCACCAGGGGAGACCACCCCGACCCTGGAGGCCGTTCCATGAAGTTCCCCACCCGCATCACCGCCGGCGTCATCGTCGGCGTCCTGTCGATCGGCGGACTCGCCGCGTGCGGCGACGACGAGGACGAGAGCGCGTCCACCGGCACCACGACCGCCGCGCCCGCCGACACCGCGACCACCGCCCCCGAGGCCGGTGCACAGGACATCGTCGCGCTCGCCCAGGCCACGCCCGACCTGTCCACCCTCGTGCAGGCCGTGACCGCGGCGGACCTCGTCGAGACGCTGCAGGGTGAGGGTCCGTTCACGGTCTTCGCGCCGTCCAACGCCGCGTTCGAGGCGGCCAACGACGTCGTCGCGCCGCTGCTGGAGCCGGACATGAAGGCGCAGCTCGCCGACGTGCTGACGTACCACGTCGTGCCCGGCAAGCTCACCGCCGCCGACCTCAAGGACGGTGACGAGCTCACGACCGTCCAGGGCGGGAAGCTGACCGTCAAGGTCGCCGACGGCGCCGTGACCATCAACGACATCCCGGTCGAGATGCCCGACGTCGAGGCCTCCAACGGCGTCGTGCACGTCATCGGCGGCGTGCTCGTCCCGCAGAGCTGATCCTCGGCACCGCCCGGCCGCCCCAGCCCCCGGGGGCGGCCGGGCACCTCGTCGTGCCGGCGCGGGCCCCGTCCTGGGGCCCGCGCCCGTTCCCGCCACCGAGCGCCTAGACTCGGAGGACCGGCGGGGACCCGGCCGCGCACCGCGCATCCACCCACACGGGCTCCCCGCGACCTCCCCACCCCGTGAGCGAGATGCCCAGCTCCCCGTCCGACGCCGCCGGTGTCCCCGCCTCGACCGTCACCGTCGAGGAGCGGGCCGACCGCGTCGTCCTCACGGTCAGCGGCGACTTCGACCTGGCCACCACCCCCACCCACGCGGCCACCTTCCGGACGCTCAGCCGCTCCGAGCGGCACGTGATCCTCGACCTGCGCGGCACCCGCTTCGTCGACTCGACCGGGCTCGCCGTGCTGCTCAACAGCGCGCGCCGCGCGATCGCCGCCGGCAACCACTGCGTCGCCGTCGCGACGCCCGGCGCCGTCCTGCGCGTGCTCGAGCTCAGCGGCCTCGTCGACACGCTGCACGTGCAGCAGGACCTCGACGCCGCGCACGCGCTCCTGGACCGCGCGCCCGCCGGGCCCTATCGCGGCGCGTCGTAGTCCGACGCGCCCGGTCGGCCGTACCTGCGGTATGGGACTGGACGAGCAGCGGATCCTCATCACCGGCGCCACGGGCGCCCTGGGCACGCAGCTCGCGCGCGAGCTGTCGGCACGCGGGGCAGAGCTCGCGCTGCTCGGCCGCGACCGCGGCCGCCTCGAGGAGCTCGCCGACGAGCTCGGTGGCGCCCCCGTCGCGTGCTTCGAGGCGACCCGGGTCGGGTCGTGCCGACCGGCCGTCGACGCGCTCGCCGCCGCCCTCGGCGGGCTCGACGGCTGCATGATCGCCCACGGGGTCGCCGCGTTCGGCGACGCGCGCGAGCTCGACGACGAGATCGCCGAGCAGCTCATGGCCGTCAACGCCACGTCGGCCATCGCCGTGCTGCGCGCGGCCGCCGCCCACATCGACGGGCCCGGCCGGCTCGGCGCCGTCACCGCGGTCGTCGCCGAGTACCCGACCGCCGGCCTGGCCGCCTACTCCGCGTCGAAGGCCGCGCTCAGCGCGTACCTGACCGCGGTGCGCCGTGAGCTGCGCCGCGACCACATCTCGGTCCTCGACGCGCGGCTGCCGCATCTCGACACGCGGTTCGCCGACCACGCGCTCGCGGGCACGCCGCCCAAGCTGCCCGAGGGCCTCTCCGCCGCCGAGGTCGCCGTCACGGTGGTCGACGCCTACGAGTCCGGGGCCAAGGAGCTGCGCTGGGACCTCCGCGCGCGGGAGCTCGCCGCCGCCTGAACCCGCGACGCGCGACGTAGACTCGCGGGGCGTGGCCCCGCGAACGCCCACCACCCCGTCCGCCGACCAGCAGCGCCTCGACGACCTCGTGCGGCTGCGACGGGTCCGCGACCGCATCGACCGCGAGTACGACCGGCCGCTCGACGTCGCGGCGCTCGCCCGCGACGCCGCGATGTCCCCCGGGCACTTCAGCCGACGCTTCCGCGCCGCCTACGGGGAGTCGCCCTACCAGTACCTGATGACCCGCCGCATCGAGCGCGCGATGGCGCTGCTGCGCCGCGGCGACCGCACGGTCACCGAGGTCTGCTTCGCGGTCGGCTGCTCGTCGCTGGGCACCTTCAGCAGCCGCTTCACCGAGCTCGTCGGCGTGACCCCCAGCGCGTACCGGGCCGGCGCCGGACCCGGACTGCCCGGGGTGCCGGCGTGCGTCGCCAAGCAGGTCACCCGACCGGTCAGGAATCGAGAAGCCGATCGTGGCCGGGCGGGCTAGCGTGGCGCCCATGGACCTCACCGTGCACCACGTGATGCTGCCCCACACCGACCCGGAGGCCTCGCTCGCGTTCTGGCGTGACGCGATCGGCTTCGCGGTCCGCAACGACGTCGGCTCCGGGACGATGCGCTGGATCACGCTCGGGCCCGCCGAGGGCGGCACCTCGATCGTCCTGTACCCGCCCGACGCGACCCCGGGGATCACCGACGCCGAGCGGACCGCCGTGCGCGAGATGATGGCCAAGGGCACGTACGCGAGCCTCACGCTCGCCACCGCCGACCTCGACGCGACGTTCGCGCGGCTCCAGGCCACCGACGCCGAGATCGTCCAGGAGCCCGTCGACCAGCCCTACGGGGTCCGCGACTGCGCGCTGCGCGACCCCGCCGGCACGCTCGTGCGGCTCAACCAGGCCTGAGCGCATGTCCGTGCACGCCGCCGACCGCCACGACGTCATCCGCGTCCGCGGCGCGCGCGAGAACACGCTGCGCGACGTCGACGTCGAGCTGCCCAAGCGTCGCCTGACGGTCTTCACCGGCGTCTCCGGGTCCGGGAAGAGCTCGCTCGTGTTCTCGACCCTCGCCGCGGAGTCCCAGCGGCTCATCAACGAGACCTACAGCGCGTTCGTGCAGGGGTTCATGCCGTCCCTGGCCCGACCCGACGTCGACCTCCTCGACGGGCTGACCACGGCGATCATCGTCGACCAGGAGCGCCTCGGCGGCAACGCCCGCTCCACCGTCGGGACCGTCACCGACGCGAACGCGATGCTGCGGATCCTGTTCAGCCGTCTCGGCGACCCGCACATCGGCCCGCCCGGCGCCTACGCGTTCAACGTCCCGAGCGTCACCGCCAAGGGCGGCATCACCGTGCAGCGCGGCGGCCGCACCCGCACCGAGAAGGCCGAGTACTCGCGCACCGGCGGCATGTGCCCGCGCTGCGAGGGCATGGGGCAGGTCAGCGACGTCGACCACGGCGCGCTCTACGACCCCGAGAAGTCGATCAACGAGGGCGCGATCCTCATCCCCGGCTACTCGATGGAGGGCTGGTACGGACGGATCTACCGGGGCTGCGGATGGTTCGACCCGGACAAGCCCGTCGGCCGCTTCACGACCCGCGAGCTCGACGACCTCCTCCACAAGGAGGCCACGAAGATCAAGGTCGACGGCGTCAACCTCACCTACCTGGGGCTCATCCCCCAGATGCAGAAGTCCTGGCTCTCCAAGGACGTCGACAGCCTCCAGCCCCACATCCGCGCGTTCGTGGAGCGCGCGATCACCTTCACGATCTGCCCGGAGTGCGACGGCACCCGCCTGGCCGAGGGGGCGCGCAGCTCGCGGATCGACGGGGTCAGCATCGCCGACGCCTGCCGCATGCAGATCACCGACCTCGCGGCCTGGGTGCGCGGGCTCGACGAGCCGACGGTCCGGCCGCTGCTCGACGCGCTCGCGCACACGTGCGACGCGTTCGTGGAGATCGGCCTGGGCTACCTGTCGCTGGACCGGCCGTCCGGCACGCTGTCCGGCGGCGAGGCGCAGCGCACGAAGATGATCCGGCACCTCGGGTCCTCGCTGACCGACGTCACCTACGTCTTCGACGAGCCGACGATCGGCCTGCACCCGCACGACGTGCGGCGGATGAACGACCTGCTGCTCGCGCTGCGCGACAAGGGCAACACGGTCCTCGTCGTCGAGCACAAGCCGCAGACGATCGCGATCGCCGATCATGTCGTCGACCTCGGGCCGGGAGCCGGGACCGACGGCGGCCGCGTCGTGTACGCGGGCGACGTCGCGGGCCTGCGCGCCGCCGACACCCCGACCGGCCGGCACCTCGACGACCGCGCCACGCTCAAGGACGAGGTCCGCACGCCGACCGGCGTGCTCGCGGTCCGCGGCGCCGACACCCACAACCTCCGCGCGGTCGACGTCGACGTGCCGCTCGGCGTGCTCGTCGCGGTCACCGGCGTGGCGGGCTCGGGGAAGAGCTCGCTGATCCACGGCTCGGTCGCCCCGCAGGACGGGGTGGTGGTCGTCGACCAGGGCGCGATCAAGGGGTCGCGCCGCAGCAACCCCGCCACCTACACCGGGCTGCTCGACCCGATCCGCAAGGCGTTCGCGAAGGCCAACGGCGTCAAGCCGGGCCTGTTCAGCGCGAACTCCGAGGGCGCCTGCCCGGCCTGCAACGGCGCCGGGGTGATCTACACGGACCTGGCGATGATGGCCGGGGCCGCGACGACCTGCGAGGACTGCGAGGGCCGCCGGTTCCAGGCATCGGTCCTCGAGCACCGCCTCGGGGGTCACGACATCGCCGAGGTGCTCGCCATGTCGGTCGCGCAGGCGGAGCGATTCTTCGCCGAGGGCGAGGCGCGGATCCCGGCCGCGCACAAGGTGCTCGTCCGCCTCGTCGACGTCGGGCTCGGCTACCTGACGATCGGCCAGCCGCTCACGACGCTCTCCGGCGGTGAGCGGCAGCGCCTGAAGCTCGCGGTGCAGCTCGGGCAGGACGGTGGCGTCTACGTGCTCGACGAGCCGACGACCGGCCTGCACCTGGCCGACGTGGCGCAGCTGCTCGGGCTGCTCGACCGGCTCGTCGACGACGGCCGGTCGGTGATCGTCATCGAGCACCACCAGGCGGTGATGGCCCACGCCGACTGGATCATCGACCTCGGGCCGGGCGCCGGCCACGACGGCGGCCGGGTCGTGTTCGAGGGGACGCCCGCGGCCCTGGTCGCCGACCGCTCGACGCTCACCGGCGAGCACCTCGCGGCGTACCTCGACGCCTGAGCCGGCTCGGGGTCAGGCGGCGAGGGCGGCGCCCAGGCGCGCGGCGTGCTCGGCGTCGAGGTCGCCCAGCGCCCGTTCGATCGTGCTGAACAGGTCGGCCTGCGGGGCGATCGCCGCCGCGAAGCTCGACAGGTACAGCAGGTTCTTGAAGAACAGCACGAGCCCCTTCGGCATCCGGAACCCGTTGCGGGAGAGGATCGCCAGCTGCCGGCCGACGGTGTCGCCGAGCCGCTCGAACGTCACGGCCCCGTCGGCGCGGTGGCCGAGCCGCTCGAGCTCCGCGCCGAGCTCGGCCACGAGCGCGTCGGCGTCCGCGTCGGCCGGGATCGCGCCGAAGCGGCGCAGCGCGTGGATCTGGGCGGCGGCGTCGCCCGCCGCGAAGCCCATGAGGTACGCGCCGAGCGCGGCGCGCTGCTCCTCGGAGAGCCGTCCGCAGATCCCGAAGTCGACGAGGGCGAACGTCCCGTCGTGACGGACGAGCACGTTGCCGGCGTGCAGGTCGCCGTGGAAGACCCCGTGCAGGAGCGTGCTGGTCAGCACGCCGCCGATCGCCAGCTGCAGCAGACGCTCGCCGTCGACGTCGGCGTCGAGCTCCTCGCCCGCCCGGTCGTAGGGCACGCCCGCGACGTGCTCCATGACGAGCACCCGCGAGGTGACGAGCCCGTCGATCGGCCGCGGGACCTGCACGAAGTCCAGGCCGCAGTCGCGGTAGATCGCGGCGCTCTGGACGAGGTTGTGGGCCTCGAGGCGGAAGTCGAGCTCCTCGAGGGTGAGCTGCGCGAACAGCTCGACGAACCCCGGCAGGTTGAGCGCGGCGACGTCCTCGCTCATCCGCTCCGCGCCGGCGGCGGCGAGGGCGAGCGCCCCGATGTCCGAGCGCAGCCGGCGGCGCAGCCCGGGCCGGCGGACCTTCACGACCACGGGCGTGCCGTCGGGCAGCCACGCCCGGTGCACCTGGCCGATCGACCCGGCGGCGAGCGCCTCCTCCTCGACGACCGCCAGAGCGTCCTCGCCGAGCTCGCGGGCGATGACGTCCCGGACGATCCGGGTGTCCAGGCGCGGCGCGTCGTCGCGACACCAGGCGAAGGCCTGCACCCAGGCGGGCGGGAGGATCCCGTCGGCGCTGGCGACGAACTGGCCGAGCTTGATGTAGGCGGGGCCGCCGCGGCGCACGAGCCGCTGGGCGCCGGCGATCGCGGCGGGCTCGCTGCGGACCGGGCCGATCGCGGGCGCGCCGGCGGCGGAGGCGGCCGCGCCGAGGAGCACGAGCGGCGCGTCGGGCGCGGCGCTGCTCACCGCCCGCCAGGCCGTCGTGGCGAGCGCCCCGATGGTGTCGGTCCAGATGCGGGGCCGGGCCAGGGCGCCGGCCTCGCGGGCCACGCGGGCCCGCTCGCGGTCGATGTCGATCGTCCTCTCCATGGATGTCATCACACCATGTGACATCGATCGATGTCATGTGCGATGGGTCACGTGACGTCGGCGAGCCAGGCGAGCAGGTGCTCGTTGACCGCCTCGGGCGCGTGCTGCTGCAGCCAGTGCCCCGCCTCGGGGATCACCGCGTCGACCCGCAGGTCCGTCACCCAGCCCTGCATGACCACCGACGGCATGAACCGGCGGACCGGGTCGCGCTCGCCGGTGAGGAACAGCGCCGGGACCTCGATCCGGCGGTCCAGGTCCTTCGTCCGCTCCCAGCTGCGGTCGAGGTTGCGGTACCAGTTCAGCCCGCCGCGGAAGCCCGTGCGCTCGTAGGCCCGCACGTAGACGTCGAGCTCCTCGTCGGTGAGGAACGAGGGCGTCGGCGGCACGTCGTCCTGCTCCTGCGCCCACGCGGCCGTCCACTGCCGGCTCGTCGCGAGCGTGCGCCGCACGTCGCGCTCGAGGGCGGCCTCGGCCACCCCGGGCTCCTGGAACCACACCATGTAGAAGTCCTCGCCGAGCCCCTGGCGCATCAGCCCGACGGGCGGGGCGGGCGCGGGCGGCGCGAACGGCACCGACAGGCCGCCCACCGCGATGACGCGGTCGGGGTGCAGCCACGTCGTCTTCCACGCGAGGTCCGCACCCCAGTCGTGCCCGATCAGCACCGCCCGCTCGACCGCGAACGCGTCGAGGATCCCGGTGACGTCGCGCGCGAGCACGTCGATCGCGTAGTCCTCCACCGCCGCCGGCGCCTCCGAGCGGCCGTACCCGCGCAGGTCGGGGACGAGCAGCCGGTACCCCGCGTCCGTCAGCGGCCCGATCTGGTGGCGCCACGAGTACGCGAGCTCCGGGAAGCCGTGGAGGAGGACGACGACCGGACCGTCGGCGGGCCCGTGCTCGTCGACCGCGAGGTCGATGCCGTTGATCTGCACACGGCGCAGCGTAAGCAGTTCGTCATCGACGGTGGGACGGCGGGCCGCCATCCTCGACCCATGCCCCGATCCCGTCCCGCCCTCCTGGCGACCGCGGCCACGGCCGTGGCGCTCCTGTCGGCCGCGCCGCCCGCGATGGCCGCCAACGTCGAGCTGCTGCGCGGCACCGTGCGGCCCGCCTCCCACGACGCCCGCGGCGTCGCGACCGTCGTCGCCCGTCCCGACGGCAGCCGCACGCTGAACCTGCGGCGCTTCCGCATCGATCCCGGCCCGGTCGTGCGCGTGTGGCTGGTGCCGAAGAGCGCCCGCAGCGACGGCCGCATCGACGACGACTACAAGGACCTCGGACGCCTGAAGGGCTCCAAGGGCAACCAGAGCTACCGGATCCCGAAGTCGATCGACCTGCGGCGCTACAGCTCGGTCGTGTTCTGGTGCGTGCCGTTCACGTCGAACCTCGCCCGCGCCGACCTGGGCCGCTCGTGATGCGCGTCGCCGCGCCGCTGGCGCTCGTCGCCGCCGTCGCGGCGGGCACCTGGTTCCTCGGGGCGATCGTCGCCCGCACGACGGTCGCCGCCATCGCGCTCACGACGGTCTGGTTCGCGCTGCTGGGCCTCGCCGTGCTGCTGGCCTGCCGGCGCGACCGGGCGCTGCGCCTGCCGCTGGGCGGCACGTTCGCCGCGATCGCGGCCGTGAGCCTGTTCGGCCTCTGGTGGGGGACGGTCCGCGAGACCGAGGTGAACGAGCGCGTCGACGTCGGGACCCCGGCCAGCGCGCTGCCCGCCGCGGAGCGGCCGGCCGTCGAGGACCTGCTCGCCCCGCAGCCCTGAGGCCGGGTCCGGCCGCTACCGGACGGTCACGCGGCCGGACAGGCGGGCGCTCGCCCCGTCCCGGGCGGTCAGCGTGATCGTCGCGGTGTAGGTGCCCTTCGCGGCGGCGGACCGCCCGCTGCGGCCGTTCCAGGCGATCGTCGCGCGGCCGGGCGCGCGCACGGTGCGCGTCACGGTCGCCACGGTGCGGCTGCCGCGCCGCACGACGAGGCGCAGGCTGCCCGGCTCGGTGACGACGAGCGAGAACGCGGCCCGGCGACCGCGGCGCACGCGCAGGCGGTTCGAGGAGGCGACCACGACGATCCGCGCCCGCGCGGTCGTGCCCGCGGCGCCGGCCGGTCCGGCGGGTCCGGCGGGACCCGCCGGACCGCTCCCCGGAGCCGCCGGGGTCTGGATCGTGCCGGTGGTCACGTCGGTGCTCCGGCCCTGACCGTCGCGGTGCACGAGCCGGAACGGCGTGCTCGCCCCGGGCGCCAGCCCGGACACCGCGGCGACCGGGAACGCGAGCCGGTCGGCGTCGTCGGGGGTGCTGAGGTCGAGCGTCTGCGCGGGCGTCGTGCCGACCTCCAGGGCCAGTCGCGTGGGCAGGCCGAAGGTCCGCACGGGGAGCTGCAGCTGCGCGGTGGTGGCGTTCGCCGCCACGTGCGCGGGCAGGCCCTCGGGCACGAGCCGCAGCAGCTCCAGGCGCAGGCCCGACAGGGTCGCGATGGCGCGCAGCGCGTACGGCGAGCCGGTCGCGCCGCCGACGTGCAGCAGCGAGATCGGGATGTCGGCCGCCAGCTCGCCGGTGCCCGGGAACCCGAGCCCCAGGTCGACGAGGGCGCCGTCGAGCACCCGTCGCGCGACCGCGTTGGCCGTCCCTCCGGTGGTGAGCAGGCCGGGACCCGTGCCGAGCGGCCCGAACGCGGACTGGGGCGTCGAGTCCCCGGTCGCGGCGGGACCGCCGCCGACCCCGACGAACACGGCGCGCCCGGCCTCGAAGGCGAGGCGGTACAGGGTGACGCTGGTGGGACCGTACGGCCCGTCCGGGGTGGCGATGTCGTAGTGCTGGCTGGTGACGCCGACGTACGGGCCACCGGGGGCGTCGAAGACGATCGCGGTCTGCTGGTCGATGCGGAACAGGCCCGCCGACTCCTGCAGCACGTCGCCGGAGCCGTTGGGACGGGCGACGAACAGCGTGCCGATGTTCAGGTCCGCGGGATCCGCGTCCCGCTCGATCCACACGACGCCCGGCTGCCCGCCGAGGTCGACGACCGACGGGTTGGGGCCGCCGACCGTCGAGTTGCCCGAGACCGCGTTGAAGCCGTTGGCGCCGACGATGTCGGCGATCTCCGTCCAGGCGCCCGCGGCGAAGCGGAACAGCCGCAGCCGCTCGTCGGTCCCGCTGACGTCGACGAGGACGACGTGCGGCACGCCGCCGACCTCCCCGATCCCGACACGGGTCGCGGTGGGGACGCTCAGCCGGGGCGTGATCCGGTCGGCGCCGCTCCCGTCCTCCCGGACCCGCAGCAGGTAGTAGCCGTCGCCCTCCGGCCCGTTGTCCCGCACGGCGAAGGTCGGGACCCCGGCGATGGTGCCGAACGCGGCCCGCGTCGCGGTGGTCGACACCGTCACCGGGGGTGTTGCGGCGGCCGCGCCGGGGGCGAGGCGCTGGAACGTCGCGAGGGCGCCGTCCAGCTGGCCGACGACGACGCTGCGGTCGCTCGCGCGCTCCACGGCCTGCAGGAGGGCTGGGCTGGCGCCGAGCGTGATGGGCCCGACCGACTCCCAGCCGGCGTGGGCGACCCCGATCGGCGTCGCGAGCACGGTCGCGGCGAGGGCGGCCGGCAGAAGGCGGAGGCGCATCGGCTCATCCCACCCCACCGGCGGGCCGCGGACAAGCCGCCCGGCCCCACATGAGACCGCACTGAGACCGGGACGCGACCGGCGGCACGGGCGCGTCCGCGGTCGTGCGCGGTGGTCGCAGCGCGCCTCGCGGCCCGTAGACCGGGTGATCGCCCGTGCCGCTGCTCGCCGAGACCACCGCCACCGTCCCCGCCTCCGCCGAGGCGGTGTGGGCCGTCCTCGCGGACGTGGAGGCGCGCCCCCGATGGCATCCGCGCCTGCAGCGCGCGTGGCTCGACGGGCCGCTCGCGCCCGGCGTGCGCGGCGGGCTGCACCCCGAGCGCACGCGACCGGTCGACCTCGAGGTCGGCGTGGTGCAGCCGCAGCGGCGCCTGACGCTCGTCGGGGTCCACGGGCTGCCGGTCGCCCGCGGCACCTACGAGCACGAGCTGCGCCCGCTCGGCGACGACGCCTGCGAGGTGACGCTGCGGATGCGGGTCGACGGCCCGGCCGCCCGCCTCGTCGCGCTGCTCGCCGGCCGGCTGCTGCGCGCGTGGGCGCAGCCCGGGCCGCTGCAGGCGCTCGGCGCGCTGGCCCGCGAGCGCGACGCGCGCACCGCTCCGTCTCCCTGAGGCGCCGGTCGGACATATGCTCCGGTCGAGATGTCCGACACCGGCACGACCCGTGACGACCGCGACGCCCCCGCCCCCGGCGAGGTCACCAAGCAGGAGGGCCTGGCCGAGCTCGAGCGTCGGCGTGCGGCCGCGCTGGCGATGGGCGGGGAGGAGCGGCTCGCCGCGCGCGCGGCCGCCGGGCGGCTGAACGCCCGCGAGCGCGTCGCGCTGCTCGTCGACCCGGGCTCGTTCGTCGAGCTCGGCATGCTCGCCCACTCCGACCGCGAGGAGGTCGGGGAGCGCGCCCCGGCCGACGCGGTGGTCACCGGGGTCGGCACGGTCGAGGGCCGCAAGGTCTGCGTGATCGCCACCGACGCGTCCGTGCTCGCCGGCACGACCGGCCGCGTCGGGTCGCGCAAGCAGGGCCAGATCATGAGCCTCGCCGGCCGCAAGGGCTACCCGCTGGTGATGCTCGGGGACGCCAACGGCGGACGCCTGCCCGACCTCCTCGGCTCCGACTTCGCGGCCGCGGCGGGCGGCGACGAGGGCGAGCACTTCCTCGGCCTGCGCGTCACCGAGGACCGCATCCCGCGCATCACCGCGATCCTCGGCAACGCCTACGGCGACCCGACGCTCTGGGCGGGGTCGTCGGACCTCGTCGTGATGGCGGAGGGCTGCTCGATCGCGCTGTCGGGCCCGTCGCTGGTCGGCGCGTCGACCGGGGCCGAGACGACCCACGAGCAGCTCGGCGGTCCCGCGGTCACCGTGCGCGAGACCGGCATGGTCACGCGGCTCGAGCCGACCGAGGAGGCCGTGATGCAGACGATCCGTCGCTACCTCGGCTACCTGCCGAGCAACGCGACCCGCGAGCCGCCGAGCGTCCCGCCGGTCGCGCCCGCGACGCCGAGCGAGGAGCTGCTGACGATCGTGCCCGACCGCGGCCGGCGCGGCTACGACGTGCGCCGCGTGCTCGACGCGGTGCTCGACGGCGACTCGTTCCTGGAGCTGCACCCCGAGCACGCGCGCAGCGTCGTCGTCGGCCTCGGCCGGGTGCAGGGACGCCCCGTCGGCGTGGTCGCCAACCAGCCGAAGTTCCGCGGCGGGGTCCTCGACGCCCCCGCGGCCGTCAAGGTCCACCGCCTCGTCGACCTCTGCACCGGCTTCGGGCTGCCGCTCGTCTTCCTGCAGGACATGCCCGGGGTGATGATCGGGGAGGAGTCCGAGCGGCTCGCGGTCGGCCAGAAGCTCATCGGCCTCTACACGGCGGTCGCCCGCTCGCCCGTCCCGAAGGTGACGGTGATCCTGCGCAAGGCGTTCGGCTTCGGCTACATGGCGCTCGGCGGGCCGTCGATGGGCACCGACTACGTCGTCGCCTGGCCGAACGCGGAGATCGGGTTCATGGCCGCCGACAACGCCGTCCACGTGGTCCACCACCGCCGCCTGCAGGCGGCGCGCGCCGAGGGCGGGCAGGAGGCGGCGCGCGCGCTGGCCGCCGAGCTCGAGCGCGAGATGCACAGCGCGTTCGCCCCCTGGCGGGCCGCGTCGCAGTCGTTCCTGCACGACGTCATCCGGCCGCAGGACACCCGGCAGGCTGTGATCGACGGGCTGTTCGTCGGGACCGGGTACCGCTGAGCCGGGACCCCGTAGATCGGACGGTCAGGCCGGACATACTGTTCGCAACGTGTCAAGATCGGGGCATGTCTCCTCTCTCCGGCCGCGTCGTCCTCGTCACCGGAGGTGCCCGCGGGATCGGGCACGCCACCGCCCGGGCCCTGCGCGACGCCGGGGCGCGCGTCGCGATCGGCGACCTCGACGAGCAGGCGACCCGCGACGCCGCGGCGGCGCTCGGCCCGGACGTCCTCGGGCTCGCGCTCGACGTCACCGACCCGGGCTCGTTCGCGGCGGCGATCGACCGCGTCGAGGAGGAGCTCGGCCCGCTCGACGCGCTCGTCAACAACGCCGGGATCATGCCGCTCGGCCCGTTCGTCGACGAGGCCGACAGCACCGCCGAGAAGGTCATGCAGGTCAACGTCCTCGGGGCCATGACCGGCATGCGGCTCGCGCTGCGCCGGATGCTGCCCCGCCGTCGCGGCCACGTCGTCAACATCGCCTCGGTGGCCGGGAAGGCGCCCGCGCCCGGGGCGGTCTCCTACTGCGCGAGCAAGGCGGCCGTCGTCGCGATGACCGAGACCGCACGCGTCGAGCACCGCGGCAGCGGCATCGAGTTCACGTGTGTGATGCCCTCGTTCACGCAGACCGACCTGATCGCCGGCACCACGGGCACGCGGTTCATCCGCACGGTCACCCCCGAGGACGTGGCGGCGGGCATCGTCGACGCCCTCGCAGACCCGCGCCCGGACGTGTACGTGCCGCGCGTCGTCGGCTCGGCCGTCCGCGCCAACCAGCTGCTGGGCCGGCGCTTCCGCGACGCGACCGCGCGGGCGCTGAAGGCCGACCGCACGTTCCTGGAGATCGACCAGGCCGCGCGCGCCGGCTACGACCGCCGGATCGGTGCCGCCAAGCAGCCCGAGCTCGTCCGCGGGGCCGACGACGACGCGGAGGCCTGAGGTCCGATGTCCCAGCTCGCCCTGCACCAGCTCAGCGCCTTCGACGCGCAGTTCCTCGCCGAGACCGACACGACGCTCGCGCACTACACGGGCATCACGATCGTCGCGCCCGCCCCCGACGGCAGCACGGTCACCCGGGACGCGATCATCGCCCGCGTCCAGCAGCGCATCGGCCTGCTGACCCCGCTGCGCTGGAAGCTCCACACCGTGCCGCTCGGCCTCGACCACCCGGTGTTCGTCGAGGTCGACCCCGACGTCCCGGCGCACGTGCAGGAGATCACGCTCGACGCCCCCGGGGACGAGCGGCAGCTCGGCGCCGCCGTCGCGTCGATCCTCGAGGTCCAGCTGCCGCGCGACCGGCCGCTGTGGCGCATCGATCTCGTCCACGGCCTCGCCGACGGGCGCTCCGCGATCCTCACGACGCTCCACCACGCCGCCGCCGACGGCGTCGCCGCCGCGCACATCTTCGGCACGCTGATGGTCGACCACGACGCGCCCGTGCGCCCCGCCCGGCGCGCCGCGCTCGTCCCGCGCCGCCGCGAGCTGCTGGCGCGCGGCACCCGTGGTCTGCTGCTGCACCCGGTGCGTGGCACGCGGGCGGGTCTGAAGGTCCTGCCCCACCTCGACCAGTCGCCGAGCCTGCGCTCGATCCCCGGGGTCCCGCAGGTGGCGGGCGCCGCGCGGACCGCGGGACGGCTCGCCGCGTGGGCCACCGGCGGTCCGGTGAGCGCCCGCCCGACGGTGGTCGCGGCGCCGCGGACGCGGATCAACGGCCCGCTCTCCTCACGGCGCATCGTCGCGTTCGGGCGCGTGCCGGTCCAGGTCGTGAAGGACCTGAAGAACGCGCACGGCGTGACCTTCAACGACGTCGTCGTCGCCGGGGTGTCCGGCGGTCTGCGCCGGCGGCTCGAGGCCACCGGGGGCGTCCCCGACGCGCCGCTCGTCGCGTTCGTGCCGACGAGCGTGCGCGGCACGACCGCCGCGGGCGGCTTCGGCAACGCGATCTCCTCGTTCGTCGTGCCGATCCCGACGCACCTCGAGGAGCCCGACCGCCGCATCGGGTTCGCCCGCCGGGCGATGGTCGCCGCCAAGGAACGCCACCGGGCGATCCCGACCTCGCTGCTGGCCGACACCAACGGCCTGATCCCGCCGCCCCTGTTCGGCGCCGTCGCCGGGGTCGCGATGAAGCTCATGGACTCCGGCCAGGTCGCACCGCCGGTGAACCTGACGATCTCCAACGTGCCCGGTCCGCCCGTGCAGATCACGGCGTTCGGCCGCGAGGTCGTCGGCCAGTACCCGGCGAGCCTCATCTTCGGCGGCGTGGGGCTGAACGTCACCGTCGTCAGCTACGCCGACGCGCTGGAGATCGGGATGGTCGGCGACCGCGAGCTGCTCCCGGACCTGTGGGAGCTCGTCGAGGACGTGCGCGAGGAGTTCGCCGCGTTGCACGCCGCGATCAGCTGAGTAGCATCACCCTTGACACCCTGTCGAACCCGAGGAGAGCCCGCATGGCCGACGTGACCGCCGATTCCGCCCCCGCGACCCGCACCATCGACGTCGAGGACCCGGCGCGCGGCCGCACGATCGGGCAGATCCCCGTCCTGGACGAGCGTGCGGTCCAGGAGCTCGCCACGCGCGGCCGGATGGCGCAGGTCGGCTGGAACGCGATGGGCTTCGACGCGCGCGCCGACGTCCTGCACCGCTCGCGCCGCTGGCTGATGGCGAACACCGACCGCATGATCAAGACGATCTGCGACGAGACCGGCAAGACCTACGAGGACGCCTCGCTGGAGGTCAGCATCGCCGCGCAGAGCTTCCGCTTCTGGGCGAAGGAGTCCGAGCGGTACCTGGCCGACGAGCCGATCTCCCACTTCACGCCGTTCACGGTCGGCAAGAAGGTCGTCGTCCGCTACGAGCCCGTCGGGCTCGTCGGCGTCGTCGGCCCGTGGAACTACCCGTTGGTCAACGCGTTCTGCGACTGCGTGCCCGCGCTCATGGCCGGCAACGCGGTGGTCCTCAAGCCGTCCGAGGTCACCCCGATGACCGCGCTCCTCGTCCAGGAGATGCTCGACGCGGCCGGCATGCCCGCCGACGTGTTCTCGGTCGCCACCGGCGACGGCGGCACCGGCGGCGCGGTCGTCGACGCGGCCGACTACGTGATGTTCACCGGCTCGACCGCGACCGGCCGCAAGGTCATGGAGCGCGCCGCGAAGACCCTCACGCCGGTCTCGCTGGAGCTCGGTGGCAAGGACCCGATGATCGTGCTCGCCGACGCGGACCTCGACCGCGCCGCGAACGCCGCCGCCTACTACGGCCTGCTGAACTCGGGCCAGGTCTGCATCTCGATCGAGCGCGTGTACGTCGAGCGTGCCGTGCACGACGAGTTCGTCGCCAAGCTCGTCGCCAACGTCCGCGAGCTGCGCCAGGGCGTCTCCGACGGCCCGGGCGTCGCCGAGGTCGGGGCGCTGACGTTCGCGCCGCAGATCGACATCGTCGAGGCGCACGTCAAGGACGCCGTCGAGCAGGGCGCGAAGGTCGAGATCGGCGGCCGCCGCGGCGCGGGTCCCGGCCGGTTCTTCGAGCCGACCGTCCTGACCGGCGTCACGCACCAGATGCGCTGCATGCGCGAGGAGACGTTCGGCCCGACGATCCCCGTGATGGCGGTCGAGGACGCCGAGGAGGCGATCCGCATGGCCAACGACTCCGAGTACGGCCTGCAGGCCAGCGTCTGGACCAAGGACATCGCCCGCGGCGAGGCGATCGCCCGGCGCGTCGAGGCGGGCGCGGTGCTCGTCAACGACGCGCTGCTCAACTACGCGGTGATGGGCGCCCCGATGGGCGGCTGGAAGTCCTCGGGCGTCGGCTCGCGCCACGGCGCCAACGGCATCCGCAAGTACTGCAAGACCCAGACGGTCGTCTCGCAGCGCTTCGCGCTCAAGAAGGACCTGAACATGTTCCCGTACACGCCGCTGAAGTCGAAGCTGCTCGGGCGCGTCGTCAAGGCGGCCTACGACCGCAAGCGCTAGGCGGCGCCCTCCGGCGCCGCCCGCGGGATCAGATCTGCGGGACCGGCGCCGGGTCGGGCTCGGTCGGCGGGGCCGGGTCGTCGGGCACGACCGGGGGCTGGGGCGCCGGATCCGGCGGGAGCTGCGGCTCCGGGCCGGGCGAGGGCGGGCCGGGCGCCGGCGGCGCCGGGACCTCGGCACGGGGGAGGGCGGCGGTCATCCGGCGTCCTCCTCGCGGTCGGCCTCGCCGTGCTCGGCGGCCTCGCGCTCCGGCTCGGGGTCGGGCATGTCCTGCAGGACGCGGTGGGCGGCGTGCTGGTCGCCGTGCGAGGCGTTGTCGACGAGGGCGCGCTCGGCGTCCTCGAAGCCCTCGGCCTCGCCGCCGCCCGCCTCGCGGACGGCCTGCTGGGCCGGGTCGGCCTCGGACGTGCCGGTCCCGCCGATGGCGGCCGCCTCGGCGGCGGCCTCCTGCTCGTGCTCGCGTTCGGTGGGGGTGATCGGGTCGGTGTCCATGCCGTCGGGCTACCCGGCGACCGCGCGGGCAACCGCGCGCGGGCTCAGCGCTGCAGGCGGTTCCACTCGACCCAGCCCAGGCCGGTGCGCCCGTCGTCGGTGCGCACGCGGCAGAGGGCCCGCGGGAACCACGACACGCGCCCGTCGGGGGCATCGAGGCGCACGCAGCCGAACGCCAGCGGCTCGACCGCGAGGTCGGGGGCGTCGGGCGCGAGCGCGACGGCGCAGCGCACGATCAGCCCGTCCGGCGCGACCTCGTCCTGCGCGACGACGGTCGACAGCTCGTGCACGAGGCCGTCGCGCTGCACGTAGCCGACGCTGTACTGCGGCACCCCGGGGATGCCGACGGCGTGCAGGTGCGTGCCGTCGTCGAGGTGCAGGGCGCTCCACATCCACTCGACCGCCCACCAGTCCCGGGCGCCCCACGAGTGGTCGCGCTGCCCGACCCCGGCGAGCGTGAGCTGCTCCTCGCCGACGCGGACCGTGCCGGCGACGCGGCACGGGACCTCGTAGCGGTTGCCGTGCCGCCAGCGGTACGGGGTGCCGTCGGTCGTCCACTCGAGCTCCAGCGCGACCGCGGTCGGCACACCGGTCCCGCCGTGCAGCGGGGCGGCGTGGTCGGCGTGCGCCTCGCCGATCCCGTCGACGGAGAGCCGCCAGCGTCGCAGCGGCTCCTCGCAGGACTGCCGGTAGCGGGCGCCGTCCACCGTGACGGCCTGGGTGTCGTCGTCGGCGTCGGGCAGCGGCACCTCGCGCGCGAGCATCACCGACGGGCGGCCGGGACCGGTCACGCAGACCGTGAGGAGGGCGACCCCCTGGTTCGGCAGCCGCCCCAGGCGCGCGTAGACGCCGAGGTCCCCGCTCGCCGAGACCGCGTCGAAGTACCAGCTCTCGTTCCACAGCGGCTCCGGGCCGGGCGCGTGCCGTCCCTCGTCGGCGGCGTCCGGCTGGGGTGCCATCAGTCGTTGGCCGTGACCATCTCGAGGATCTCGGCGAACTTCTGCCGGGCGTGCGCCTCGCGCGTGGGCAGGTGCTCGCTGGGCACCCCGTCGGCGGGCGCCTCGTAGCCGCGCAGGATCTGCCGCGCGACCGACTGGCGGTGCACCTCGTCGGGCCCGTCGTAGAACCGCGCGCCGCGCGCCATCCGGTACATCGCCTCGAGCGGCAGGTCGGTCGAGTAGCCGAGCGATCCGTGGATCTGGAGGGCGCGGTCGACGACGTCGTGCAGGACGCCGGCGCCGAAGAACTTGATCAGCGAGATGTCGGTGCGGGCGGCGGAGGCGCCCTGGGTGTCCATCTTCCACGCCGCGTGCAGCGTCATCAGCCGGGCCGCCTGCATCTGGGCGGCGCTGTCGGCGATCCAGTTCTGCACGGTCTGCTTCTCGGCCAGGGTGGAGCCGAACGCGTAGCGGTAGGTCGCCCGCTCGCAGAGCATGTCGAAGGCCCGCTGGCTGACGCCGAGCCAGCGCATGCAGTGATGGATGCGGCCGGGCCCGAGGCGGTGCTGGGCGATGAGGAAGCCGGTGCCCTCCGCGCCGAGGAGGTTCTCCTTCGGGATCCGGACGTCCTCGTAGAGCACCTCGGAGTGCCCGCCGAGCTTGCCGAAGCCGCCCTCCGGGTGCTCCATCGTCGGCACGTCGCGCAGGACGTTCACGCCGGGGGTGTCGGCCGGGACGATGAACATCGAGGCGCGCTGGTGCGGCCGCGCGTCGGGGTCGGTGACCGCCATGACGATGAGCACGTCGGCGATCGAGCCGTTGGAGGTGAACCACTTGTGGCCGTTGATGACGTAGTCGTCGCCGTCGCGGACCGCGCGGGTCTGCAGCAGCGTCGGGTCGGCGCCCGCGCCCGGCTCGGTCATCGAGAACGCGCTCTTGATGTCGCCGGCGAGGAGCGGCTCGAGCCAGCGCTCCTTCTGCTCGGGCGTGCCGGCGAGCGCGAGGATCTCGCTGTTGCCGGAGTCCGGCGCCTGGCAGCCGAACGCGTTGGGCGCGAGCATCGAGGTGCCGAGGATCTCGTGCAGGAGGCCGAGCTTCACCTGGCCCCACCCCTGACCGCCGAGCTCGGGCGGCAGGTGCGCGGCCCACAGGCCCTGCTCCTTGACGCGCTCCTGCAGCGGGGCGTAGGCGCGGTCGAGCTGGTCCTGGTCGAGCTCGTGGAAGACGGTCTCCAGCGGCCAGATCTCCTCGCGGACGAACTGCCGCGCCCAGTCGAGCTTCTCCTGGTACTCCGGGTCGGTCGAGAAATCCCAAGGCATGCGACCGAGTCTAATGCAGGCGCATTGATTGTCAATGCGGGTGCTTGTAGGGTCCGGCGCCGTGCCCGACGCCCCGGACCTGCGCACGCGCCTCGTCGCCGCCGCCGAGCAGCTGTTCTTCGAGCGCGGCCTCGACGGCGTCTCGCTGCGCGAGATCAACGCCGCCGCCGGGGCTCGCAACGCCAGCGCCGTCCAGTACCACCTCGGTGGCCGTGACGGCGTCATCGCGGCCGTCCTGGAGAAGCACGCCCCCGAGGTCGAGGCCCGGCGCCACGCGCTGCTGGACGCCGCCCAGGACGAGCCCGAGCTGCGCGCGGTCGTCGCCGCCTACGTCCGCCCGCTGGCGGTCAAGCTCGGCGACGCCGACGGCGGTCCCGGCTACCTGCAGGTCCTCGCGGACCTCGCCACGGCCCCCGGCGAGCGGGCGCTGCGGCTCCTGGGCGGGGTGGAGAGCAGCAGCACCGCGCGCTGGCGCACCGCGGTCGCGCCGTTCATGCCCGCCGGGGCGGTCGAGCTGCACCGCCGCTTCACCGCCATGCAGTTCACCCACGTCGAGCTGGCCCGGCGCGCGCACGAGCGCGGCGTCCGCGCCGACCACCGGCTGTTCACGAGCCACCTCGTCGACCTCGTCGCGGGGCTCCTCGGCGCGCCGGTGTCGGGCGAGACGGCGCGCCTGGTGGAGGCCCGCGACGCCCGCCGGGCCGCCCGCACCGGGCGAAGTTGACACCCGTCAAGTTCCCGGGGTACGGTCGGCCGCATGGGAGAGCTTCCGACCACCTGCGTCATCGGCGCCGGCATCAGCGGCCTGACCGCCGGCAAGAACCTCGGGGACTACGGCGTCCCGTACGAGTGCTTCGAGTCCTCGGACCGCATCGGCGGCAACTGGGCGTTCAAGAACCCCAACGGCCGCTCGAGCGCCTACGCGTCGCTGCACATCGACACGTCCAAGGACCTCCTGTCGTTCAAGGACTTCCCGATGCCGGAGTCCTACCCGGACTTCCCGCACCACTCGGAGATCAAGAGCTACCTCGAGCTCTACGCCGACGCGTTCGCGCTCAAGGAGCGCATCCACTTCGAGAACGGCGTCGAGCACGCCCGGCGGCTGCCCGGTGGCGGCTGGGAGGTCGACACCCAGGACGGCGAGACGCGCCGCTTCGACGCGCTCGTCGTCGCCAACGGCCACCACTGGGACGCGCGCCTGCCCGACTTCCCCGGCACCTTCACCGGCGAGACGATCCACTCCCACCACTACATCTCCCCGACCGACCCGCTCGACCTGCGCGACAAGCGCGTGCTCGTCGTCGGCATCGGCAACAGCGCCGCCGACATCGTCAGCGAGCTGTCCCAGAAGGCGTGGGGCAACCGGGTGACGATCTCGACCCGCTCCGGCGCGTGGATCATCCCCAAGTACGTGTTCGGCCGGCCGGTCGACAAGGTCGTGTCCACCACGCCCTGGCTGCCGCTGGCGCTGCAGCGCCGCGCGGCGCGGATCCTGCCCCGGCTCATCTCCGGGCATCCGACCGACTTCGGCCTGCCGCAGCCCAACCACCACTTCCTCGAGGCCCACCCGACCGCCTCCAGCGAGCTGCTCCTGCGCCTCGGCTCCGGCGACGCCTGCGCGAAGCCGAACGTCGAGCGCCTCGACGGCCGCACCGTCCACTTCGTCGACGGCACCAGCGGCGAGTTCGACGCGATCGTCTACGCCACGGGCTACAACATCAGCTTCCCGTTCTTCGACGAGGACCTCATCAGCGCACCGGGCAACCGGATCGACCTCTACAAGCGGATGCTGCACCCCGACCACGACGACGTCGTCTTCGTCGGCTTCGCTCAGGCCGTCCCGACGCTGTTCCCGTTCGTGGAGTGCCAGTCGCGGCTCGCGGCCCGCTACCTCGCGGGCACCTACCGGCCGCCCGCGCCCGAGGAGATGCGCCGCGTGATCGCGGCCGACGACGCGCGCAACACCGGCCACTTCAAGGACTCGCCGCGCCACACGCAGCAGATGGACTACCACGTCTACGAGTACGAGATGCGCAAAAAGGAGCTGCCCGCGGGCCGCGAGCGCGCGCAGCGCCTCGGCCCGGTCCCGCTCGCGGGGCGTGCCGGGGAGCCCGTCGGTGTCTGAGGCGGTCGCGCAGCGGCCGCCGAGCAGGGGGGACGTCCGGCGCGCGGCGCTGCTGCAGGCGCTCGAGCGGCTGCTGCGCGACCGGCCGCTGTCGGCGGTCGGCATCGGCGAGATCGCCCGGGACGCCGGCGTCGTGCGCTCCGCGTTCTACTTCTACTTCCCCAGCAAGGAGGCCGCGGTCGCCGAGCTGCTCGGCGACGTCGCCGACGAGCTGCTCGCGGTCGCGGCCCCGTTCCTCGACGAGCCGCACGGGCGCGACGTCGCCGCGGTCGGCCGCACGATGCGCAGCACCGTCGCCGCCTGGCGCCGTCACCGGCACGTCGTCCTCGCGACGATCGACGCCCGCGACGACGCCGAGGTCCGGCGGCTGTGGAACGCGTGGATCGACCGGTTCGTCGCCCCGGTCGCCGCGACGATCGCCGCCGAGCGCGCGCTGGGCAATGCGCCCGACGGCCCGGACCCGGTGCTGCTCGCCCGCCTGCTGCTGTCCATGAACGAGCGGGCGCTCGAGCGCCACGCGCGCGGTGAGGACGAGCCGTCCTTCACCGACGAGCAGCTCGCCGACGCCCTGACCACGACCTGGCTTTCCGCCATCTTCGGAGGACCCACCGCATGACCGAGCCGACCGACATCCGCTTCCCGTCCGGCGGCGTGCAGTGCGCCGCCTGGCATCACGTCGGGGAGGGCGACGCGCTCTCCTCGCCGGCCGGGCGGCCCTGCGTCGTCATGGCGCACGGCTTCGCGGCCACGCGCGACAGCGGGCTGCCGCCGTTCGCGCAGGCGTTCGCGGCGGCGGGGGCCGACGTCGTCCTGTTCGACTACCGGCACTTCGGCGCCAGTGACGGCGAGCCCCGCCAGCTGCTGTCCCCGCGGCGTCAGCGCGAGGACTACGCGGCGGCGATCGCGTACGCGCGCACGCTGCCCGGCGTCGATCCGGACCGCATCGTCGCCTGGGGCGTCTCGTTCGCCGGCGGGCACGTGCTCCAGGTGGCGGCGGAGGACCCGCGGATCGCCGCGGTGATCGCGCTGACGCCGGCGACCGACGGCCTGGCGACGCTCGTCGACCTCGTGCGCCGCAACGGGCCGCTGGCCGCCGGCCGGCTCACCGCGGTCGGCCTGAAGGACGCGCTCAGGGCCCTGCGGGGCGCGGCGCCGGTGTACGCCCCGTCGGTCGGCGCGCCGGGCACCGTCGCCGCGTTGACCGCTCCCGGTGCCGAGGCGGCGATGCACGCCGTCGCCGGGCCGACGTGGCGCAACGAGGTCGCGGCGCGCATCTTCCTGCAGGTCGGCTCCTACGCCCCCGGCCGGCACGCCGCGAAGCTCCGGGTGCCGCTGCTCGTGCAGATCGGGGACGAGGACCGCACGGTCACCCCGGCCCAGTCGATGAAGGCCGCCGAGAAGGGGCGGGCCGAGGTCCGGCACTACCCGTGCGACCACTTCGACGTGTACCCGGGCGGATCGGCGCACGAGCGCGTCGTCGAGCACCAGCTCGCGTTCCTGCGCCGCCACCTCGGCGGGGGCGCGGCCGCCGCGACGGCCCCGGTGGGCGCGGCGGCCTGACCGCCGGCTGCGGCCCGCGGTCAGCGGCGGCGGAACAGCCCGCGGCGGCGCCGCCCGCCCAGCGCGGAGGGGCGCGCGCCGTCGAGGACGTCGCCGACACCGGCGGCGTCGAGCGCCTCGAGCAGCGGATCGGCGCCGGAGCGGACCTTCAGCTCCATCTCGTCGGCGTGCAGCGGCAGGAACGTCAGGACGGTCACGACCCGGCCGTCGGGCAGCTCGAGGGTGCCGAACTCCGGCGGCGGGGTGAGCGGCGGGGCGAGCATGACGCCGACGAACGGGCTGCCGGGCGCCACGGGGTCGGGCGGGTCGCCGTTGGGCATCGTGTGCCAGGCGCCGAGCCACGAGTCGTACTCGTGCGGGAAGCGGGCGAGCACCTTCATCCAGCGGATCGGCCAGTAGTGGCGCTCGTCCTGCCAGGCGTCCTCGTCCAGCGGCCAGTCGGGCGGGAGCAGCAGGCAGATCTCGGCGTGCGGCGACAGCTCGCCGTCGAGCTCGGCGGGGAGGGTCATCGGCCGGTCGCTCATGCCGGAGGTCATGAGCGCCGCGTACGGGCGGTCGGGGGCCGGGAGCACCATGTGGATGTCGACGTGGACGAGGTCGCTGACGATCTCGTGGAAGACGGTCTCGACCGGGCCGATGTGCCGTTCGAGGTGCGCGCCGACGGCGGCGATGGTGGCGTCGTCGCCCGGGGCGGGCTCGAGGTCGCGGTCGGTGCGCTGCTCGTAGCGGTAGATGCGCTGCCCGTCGTCGCCCATGCCTGGCGCGACCCTACCCACCAGACTCGGACAGCCTGTCCGTTCACGATGTATGATCGTGGCATGTCGCTCGAGCTCACGGCCGATCAGCACGACTACCGCGACCGGCTGCGCGCCTGGCTGGACGAGCACGGCGCCGACGCCCCGCGTCGGCACGTCCTCGAGCCCCAGGACGATGCGGCCGTCGCGCGGCTGCGCGCGTGGCAGGGTCGCCTCTCCGACGCCGGCTACGTCGGGGTCACCTGGCCCGCGCGGTTCGGCGGTCCCGGCGGCACGCCGGCCGAGGCCGTCATCGTCGACCAGGAGCTCGAGGCCCGCGGCATCGCCGGCCCGTTCGACTTCATCGGCATCGGCATGGTCGGCCCGACGATCATGGCCCACGGCACCCCCGAGCAGCAGGAGCGCCACCTCGCGCCGCTGCTGCGCGGCGACGAGTTCTGGTGCCAGCTGCTCTCCGAGCCGGGCGCGGGCTCCGACCTCGCGGCCGTCCAGACCCGCGCCCGGCGGCGCGAGGACGGGGCCTGGGTCGTCAACGGCCAGAAGGTCTGGACGAGCTTCGCCCAGCACGCCGCGTTCGGCATCCTGCTCGCCCGCACCGACCCGGCCGTCGCCAAGCACAAGGGCCTGTCGATGTTCCTCGTCCCCATGGACAGCGACGGCCTGACGATCCGGCCGCTGCGCCAGATCACCGGTGACGCCGAGTTCAACGAGGTCTTCCTCGACGACCTCGTCCTGCCGGCCGACGCCATGATCGGCGCCGAGGGCGAGGGCTGGAAGGTCGCGCTGACGATGCTCGGGTTCGAGCGCGTGGCCGTCGGCTCGGGCCTGCACGCGGTCCGCCTGGAGCGGCTCGTCGCCGCGATCGCCGAGGACCCGGCGGCGCGCGAGGACCACGCCGTCCGCGTGCGCATGGGCCAGGTCGCCAGCCAGCTCCTCGCCCTGCGCCACACGAGCGAGCGCGTCGTCCGCGAGATCGCCGAGGGCCGCGTCCCCGGACCGGACGCCGGGCTCATCAAGATCACGTCGGTGATCGCGTCGCTCGACGCGTGCCGCTTCGTCGTCGACGCCATCGGCCCCGACGCGCTCGTCGACGGGGAGTGGGGCCACCAGGTCTCCGCCCTGCCGGGCGTCCGCTCGGCCGGCGGCACCGAGGAGATCCTGCGCAACCTCATCGGCGAGCGCCACCTCGGGCTGCCGCCCGAGCCCCGCGTCGCCCCGCCGGCGCCCGCCGCCCCTGCTCCCGCCCCCGCTCCCGCGACCGTCTAGGAGACGCCGTGTACCTCCCCCTGACCGACGAGCAGACCTTCCTGCGCGAGGCCGCGCTCGACGCCCTGGCCCGCCACGCCACCGTCGAGGCCGCCCGCGAGGCGCTCGACGACGCCGTCTATCCCGTCCTGTGGCCGACCGGCACGGAGGCCGGCTGGACCGGCCTGCTCACCGGCGAGGACGCCGACGGCGTCGGCCTCGGTGCCTACGAGGCGCTGCTCGTCCTCGAGGCCTGCGGCGGACGGCTGGCGGACGCGCGGCTGCTGGGCCACCTGCCCGCGACCGCGCTGCTCGAGGCGGCCGGCGCCGACGCGCAGCTGCGGGGCGCGCTGGCCCGGGGCGAGCGTCGGGCCGCGCTCGTCGACGGCGGCGCCGGGGACCGGCCCGGGGCGATCAGCCTCGACGGCGACTTCGCCTCCGGCGCGGTCACCGGGGTGCTCGACGCCGACGGCGCCGACGTCCTCGTCGTGGTCTGCGGCGACACCCTGCTCGTCGTCGAGGCCGGCGCGGACGGCGTCGTCGTCGCCGGCAAGCGCGCCTACGACAGCACCCGGGCGGTCGCGGACGTCGTCCTGCGCACCGCCGCGGGGACCCGGCTGGAGCTGCCCGCGGGCCGCGGCCGTGACGGCGTGGACCTGCAGCGGGCGCTGCTGGCGGCCGAGGCGGTCGGCGCGGCGGACGCGGCGATGCGGATGGCGCGCGACTACGCCGTCGACCGCTTCGCGTTCGGGCGGCCGATCGGCTCCTACCAAGCGATCAAGCACAAGATCGTCGAGATGCTGCGGCTCGTCGAGGGCGCCCGTTCGCTGCTCGTCGCCGCGGGGGAGGCGTGGGCGCACGACCGCGACGGCTTCGCGCTCGCGGCGAACGCCGCCCGCGTCACCGCCGACGACGCCCTGCGCTACGCCGCACCGGAGAACATCTTCATCCACGGCGGCGTCGGCGCCACCTGGGAGCACGACGCGCAGCTCTACTACCGGCGCGCCGAGTCCTCCCGGCGCCTGGCCGGCGGCGTCGACGCGGCCGCGGCCGCGGTCGCCGACGCCCTGCTCGCGGCCGCCTGAGCGGCGGCCGCGCCCGCGGCGCTCAGGCCGCGGTGTCGCCGGCGCGCGCGCCGGGCGTGAACGTCACCGGGAAGTGCACGAGGCCGTTGGCCCAGGAGGAGGGGAGGCGCTCGACCGGGCCGGCGGGCTGGAGGTCGCGCAGCCGCCGGGTGATCTCCTCGAGCGCGATCCGCAGCTCGGCGCGGGCGAGGCCGGCGCCGAGGCAGAAGTGTCGTCCGCCGCCGCCGAACGCCTTGTGCTCGGGCTTGACGCGGTGGATGTCGAAGCGCGTCGGCTCGTCGAACACCTCGTCGTCGAAGGAGGCGCTGGCGTACCACATGACCACGCGGTCGCCCTCGCGGATCGACTGCCCGCCGAGCTCCGTGTCGGTGGTCGCGGTGCGCACGAACCAGCGCACGACGCTCGTGTAGCGCAGGATCTCCTCGACGGCGCCTGGGATGAGCGACGGGTCCTCGACGAGCTCCTGCAGCTGGTCGGGATGCTCGAGCAGCGCGTGCAGCCCGTTGGCGAGCGTGTTGCGGGTCGTGTCGTTGCCCGCGAACGCGAGCAGGCCGAAGAAGACGAGGATCTCCGGGTCCGTGAGCTTCTCGCCGTCGACCTCGGCGGCGCGGAGCTTCATCACGAGGGAGTCCTCGTTGCCCTCGGCGGCCTGCCGCTCGATCTGCCCGTGCAGGTAGCCGGCCATCTTCACGAAGACCTCGGCGGCGGCGTTGGGCTCGGGGGCGCGCTGGGCGGCCTCGATCTCCTCGGTCCACGTGTAGAACTCGGCGATGTCCTCCTCGGGGACGCCCATGAGCTCGGTGAGCACGCCCAGCGGGATCGGCACGGCGATGTCGTCGACGACGTCGCAGGAACCGGCCTCGACGATCCGGTCGAGCGTCTTCGTCACGCGGGCGCGGATGCCGTCCTCGAGCGCCTGCACGGTGTGCGGCGTGAACGCCTTCTGCAGGATCAGCCGGTACTTCGTGTGCTGCGGCGGATCCATGTAGAGCAGCAGGTTCCGCGTCAGGTCCAGGCCGACGACCTGGTCGGGGTGCAGGAAGATGCCGGCCTTGTAGGAGGAGAAGGTCTCGGTGTCGCGGCTGATCGCGGACACGTCGGCGTGGCGGGTGACCGACCAGCAGCCGGTGCCGTCGGGCAGCGGGTTCCAGCGCACGGGGGCCTCGGCGCGCATGCGGGCGAACAGCTCGTGCGGCGTGCCGTCGGCGAACCAGCGCGCGTCGAGGACGTCGATGGCGTCGAGGTCGACGTCGGTGGTCTGGGCGGTGCTCATCGGGCAGGTCCTCCGGCCTGGGTGACGGGCGCCGAACCTACCAGAATCGGACAAGTAGGCCGGACAACTTGTTCGGGATTGTCCGCGCTCGTCTACGCTGGCGTCGTGAGCACCGACCGCATCGCCCTGACGATCTCCGACGGACTGGCCGAGCTGCGCCTCGACCGGCCGGACGCCGGCAACGCGATCGACCCGGCCTGGGTCACGGCGTTCGCCGCCGCCGTGGCCGAGCTCGAGGCCCGCGCCGGCGCCGACGCGCGTGCGGTCCTCGTGACCGCGACGGGGCGCGCCTTCACGGTCGGCGGCGACCTCGCGCACTTCGCCGGCGCGCTCGACGACCTCGAGGCCGCGATGGCGGCGATGGTGGCCCCGTTCCACGACGCGCTGGTGCGGCTCGCCGAGCTGCCCGTCCCGGTGGTCTGCGCGGTCCAGGGGCCGATCGCCGGCGGCGGCCTCGGCCTGGCGTGGTGCGCCGACGTCGTCCTGGCCGCGCCGCAGGCGCGCTTCGCCACCGGCTTCCACCTGCTGGGGCTCAGCGGCGACGGCGCCTCCTCGTGGTGGCTGCCCCGGCTCGTCGGACTGCGCCTCGCGCAGGAGATGCTGCTGCTCGGGCGCGTGCTCGACGCCGAGGAGGCCCTCGGCGCCGGGCTCGTGACCGAGGTCGTGGCGGCCGAGGCGCTGGACGACCGGGCGCGCGAGGTGGCCGCGGCGCTCGCCGCGGGACCGACGGTCGCGCTCGGCCACGCCCGCGCCCTGCTGCGCGCGGCGGCGCAGACGCCGATGCGCGAGCACTACGCGCGGGAGGTCGACGCGATGCTCGCGTGCAGCCGCACGGCCGACGCGGTCGAGGGGGTGCGCGCCTTCGGGGAGCGCCGCCCGCCGCGGTTCGGCGGCGTCTGAACCGGCGCCGGCGGCGTCCCGACAAGATCGGACAGTCTGTCCGGACATCTGGTATCGTCGCGGCCATGAGCATCGCTGAACGCCAGACGCCGGACTGGGACGCGCTCATCGAGCACGACCGCGTCCACGGGTCGCTCTACACCGACCCCGCGGTCTACGCCGCCGAGCTCGAGCGCATCTGGTACCGGACGTGGGTCTACGTCGGGCACGTCAGCGAGATCCCGGAGCCCAACGACTACGTGGTGAAGTCGATCGGCCCGCAGCCGATCATCATGAGCCGCGACAAGAGCGGCGAGATCCACCTGCTGCTCAACCGCTGCACCCACCGCGCGAACCTCGTGTGCGACGCGGCGAAGGGCAACTCCTCCGCGTTCCGCTGCCCCTACCACGGCTGGACGTTCTCCAACACCGGGCAGCTGCTCGGCTACCCGTTCAACTCCGGCTACGGCGGGCGCGAGGCCAAGAAGGACCTCGGGCTCGGCCGCGTGCCCCGGATCGGCGTCCACCAGGGCTTCGTCTTCGGCTCCTTCGCAGAGGACGGACCGTCCCTGATGGAGCACCTCGGCGCAGCCGCGGAGGCCTTCGACCGGCTCGTCGCCCTCTCGCCGACGGGCGAGGTCGCCCTGACCGCCGGCTGGCTGCAGCACAAGGCGAAGGCCAACTGGAAGATGCTGCTGGAGAACGAGACCGACGGGTACCACCCGCAGTTCGTGCACTCCTCGATCTTCAGCGTCGCCAAGAGCGGCATCGGCGACCTGTACGGGGAGAAGTCGACGGCGGTCAGCCGCGACCTCGGCGGCGGGCACACCGAGAACGACCTGCGCCCCGAGTTCCGCCGCATCGGCCAGCCGCTGGGCTGGTTCGGCACGAGGCCCGAGAAGGTGCCCGACTACGTCGCGCAGATGGAGGCGCGACACGGGGTCGACGGCGCCCGCGAGATCCTGATCGACGGCGCCCCGCACGTGATGCTCTTCCCGAACCTGTTCATCGCCGAGATCCAGCTGTTCGTGATCCAGCCCACGGCCGTCGACGAGACGGTCCAGCACGTGACCGCCGTGCAGTTCCCCGGCTGCGACGACATGAACCGGCGGCTGCTGCAGCAGACGATCGGCTCCGTCGGGCCCGCCGGCTTCCTGCTCGCGGACGACACCGAGATGTACGAGCGCAACCAGCGCGGCGTCCAGGCGCGCTCGCCGGAGTGGCTGCAGATCAAGCGCGGCACCCACCGCGAGCGTCGCGACGAGAACGGCTTCCTCATCGGCGACGCGACCGACGAGGTCCCGCAGCGCGGGATCTGGCGCCACTACCGCGAGCTGATGGAGGACTGAGACCGTGTCCACCGCCCTGGACCTCGAGCTCCTCAAGGCCGTCGAGCAGTTCGTCTACCGCGAGGCCCGCTACGCCGACGAGCACGAGTACGACGCGTGGGAGGCCCTCTGGACCGACGACGCGATCTACTGGGTCCCCGCCAACGGGGCCGACATCGACCCGACGCGGCAGATGTCGGTGCTCTACGACAACCGCGCCCGCATCGCCACCCGCATCAAGCAGCTGCACACCGGCAAGCGTCACGCGCAGATCCCGCGCTCGGACCTGCGGCGGATCGTCTCCAACGTCGAGCTGCTCGAGGCGCACCCGGAGCTGCCCGACGACGTCCACGTGGGCGCCAACGTCCTGGTCTGCGAGGCGCGCGAGCGCGGCACCGTCCTGTGGGCGGGGCGGACCACCTACGTCCTGCGCGACACGCCCGACGGGCTGCGGATGGCGCGCAAGAAGGTCGTGCTCGTCGACAACGAGCGTCCGCTGCACACCCTCGCGTTCCTGATCTGATGGCCGGCCCCCCGGACGACGTCGTCGAGAGCGAGTTCGCCTCGGTGCGGCTGAGCATCGACCGCGAGGGCAACGACCCGCGCCTGCGGATCGAGGACCTGCGCACCGGGCAGGTCGGCTTCCTCGACGCGCTCGAGCTCGAGACGCTCGCGTGGCTGCCCGAGGGGGGCCTCCACAAGCTGCTGGACCCCTCCTTCCTGCGCTGGCGCGATCCCGGCGCCGACTGAGTTCGTGTCCGGACAGCCTGTACGATGAGCTGATGCCGTCGACCACCCGCCGCTCCAAGGCCGCCCGCGCGGACCGCAAGTCCGACATCGAGGAGCGGATGCGCCAGGCGATCACGAAGCTCGTCGCCGACGGCGAGCGCTTCACCGAGCTCAGCGTCGAGCGGCTCGTCGCCGAGGCGGGGATGGCGCGCTCGACCTTCTACGTCTACTTCGAGGACAAGGGCGCGCTGCTGCGCGCGATCGGCGCCTCGACCCTCCACACGTTCTACGAGGGCGCGCAGGCCTGGTTCGAGAACCGCGGCGAGGTCACCTACGAGGACGTCCGCACCGCGATGCGCGGCCTGCTCGAGGCGTTCCAGGCCAACGAGGTCGTGATGGGCGCCGTCGCCGAGACGGCCGTCTACGACCCCGAGGTCGGCGAGATGTACCAGGAGAGCGTCGACGGCTTCGTCGGCGCGGTCCGCAAGCTCATCCAGCGCGGGCAGAAGGACGGCACGATCCGCGACGTCCACCCGGCCGAGACGGCAACCGCGCTCAGCTGGATGATCGAGCGCACGACGCTCCAGCGCGCGCAGGGTGCGACGCCCAAGCAGCTCGACGCCATCGCGACGGGGCTCGCGGACGTCATCTGGGGCACGCTGTACGTCGCGGCGCGCTGACCCGGCGCCGGCCCCGGCTTCGGACATGTCGTCCGAACAGGGCGCCCGAAGTGTTACGGTCGTCGCATGGACGCGACCGTGCCGAGCATCGACGACCGCCGCGCCACGCTGGAGGCCCGGCACCCGGCGTGGCGGCCGCGGACCCTCGACGCCCTGCTCGACGACGCGGCGCGCGAGTTCCCCGACCGGCCCCTCGTCATCACCGACGAGCACACCGTCACCTACGCCCAGGCCCGCGACTGGGCCTGGCGGCTGGCGGACGGCCTGACCGCGCTCGGCGTCCGGCCCGGCGACCACGTCGGGCTGCTGATGGCCAACCACGTCGAGTTCGCGCCGCTGAAGTTCGCCATCGCGCGGGCCGGCGCCGTCGCGATCCCGTTCAACTTCCTCTACCGCCAGGACGAGCTCGCGTTCGTGCTGCGCCAGTCGCGTTGCCGCGTGCTGATCACGATGGCGCGCTTCGCGGGCCTGGACCAGGCCGCGATGCTCGACGCGATCGCCCCCGGCTGGGAGCGCGGCCCGACCGCCGAGCTGCCCGACCTCGAGCGCGTCGTGCTGCTCGACGGCACCGGCCGCGGCGAGGTCCTCACCGTCGCCGGGCTCGAGCGGCTCGGGGCCGAGCAGCCCACCGACCACGGCCCGCTGCGCCGCCCGCAGGACATCGGCGACATCCTCTACACCTCGGGCACGACCGGCTCGCCCAAGGGCGTCATGGTCACCCACGACGCCGTGCAGCGCACCGGCTACGCCTCGGCGCTGACCCGCGCGTTCGAGGACGCCCGGCGGATCCTCTTCTCGCTGCCCTGCTACCA
The DNA here is from genome assembly GCF_003044185.1 of Paraconexibacter algicola. Taxonomy (GTDB): domain Bacteria; phylum Actinomycetota; class Thermoleophilia; order Solirubrobacterales; family Solirubrobacteraceae; genus Paraconexibacter; species Paraconexibacter algicola. The sequence continues at coordinate 305,706 of NZ_PYYB01000001.1, read as the reverse complement.
CATGTTCGGCTACGTCGAGGGCCTGATCGCGACGATGTTCGTCGGCGGCGCGATCGTGCCGCGGACCGCGTTCGACCCCGCCGACCACTACGCGGCGATCGCCCGCCACCGCGCCACCGAGGTGCTGTGCGTGCCGACGATGACGATCGCGCTGCTGGAGCACCCCGACCGCCGCACGACCGACCTCTCCAGCGTCTTCGCGCTCCTCTCCGGGGCGGCGCCCGGCCCCGCGTGGCTGTGGGAGCGCTGCGCGCAGGAGCTCGGCATCACCGAGATCACCACCGGCTACGGGATGACCGAGTGCGGCGGCGCGATGACGATGACGCTGCCCGAGGACCCGACCGAGCGGCACACCACCACGGTCGGACGGCCGAAGCGCGCCGGCGTCGCCGGGATCGCGGACGCCGGCGGCGACCTGTGCGCCTATGCGACGGTGGACCCGCTGGACGGCACCCGCCGGCCGGACGGGGAGGAGGGCGAGCTCATCTCCACCGGCCCGACGCACATGCGCGGCTTCTGGGACGAGCCCGGGCTGACCGCCGGCGCGCTGCGCGACGGCTGGGTGCACTCCGGCGACCTCGGGCGCGTGGACCCGGACGGCTACCTCGTCCTGACCGGCCGCACGAAGGAGCTCTACAAGTCCGGCGGCGAGCTCGTCATGCCCAAGGAGGTCGAGGAGCTGGTCGCGACCGTCGCGGGCGTCAGCCAGGTCTACGCGGTCGGCGTCCCCGACGAGCGCTGGGGCGAGGTGGGCTGCGCCTGGGTCGTCCCCGAGCCCGGGGTCGCCGTCGACGTCGACGCCGTGCTCGCGCTCTGCCGCGAGCGCCTCGCGCGGTTCAAGGTCCCCAAGCACGTCCTGCTCGTCGACGCCGCCGACCTGCCGACGACGCCGACCGGCAAGGTCCAGAAGTTCAAGCTCGTCGAGCGCGCGGCGCAGCGGCTCGCGGCCGCCGCGCCGTGAGCGCCGGGCGGCCTACAGCCCGTAGCTCTTGCCGATCACGTCGAGCATGATCTCGTCGGCGCCGGCGCCGATGCGGTAGAGCCGGATGTCGCGCATGACGCGCTCGACCGGGTACTCCTTCATGTAGCCGGCGCCGCCGTGGATCTGCACGCACTGGTCGGCGACCTCCCAGGCGACCTGCGTGGCCTTGAGCTTGGCCATCGAGATCTCGCGGACGTTGTACGCGCCGGCCGCGTAGTCGGCGGCCGTGGCGTAGATGAGCTTGCGGGTGGCCTCGAGCTCCGTCGCCATCTGCGCGAACTTGTGGCGGATCGCCTGGTGGGTGCCGAGCTGCTGGCCGAAGGTGCGGCGCTCCTTCGCGTACTCCAGGGTCGCGTCGAAGGCGTACTGGGCGTAGGCGAGGCAGCCGGCGGCGGCGATGCAGCGCTCGGCCTGCAGCTCCCACATGATGTGCTGGAAGCCCTTGCCCTTCTCGCCGAGGATCGCGCTGGCGGGGACGCGCACGTCCTGGAAGGCGAGCAGCGCCGTGTCGGAGGCGTGCATGCCCATCTTCTGCAGCTTCTGCTCGCGGATGACCCCCGGGGCGTCCATCGGGACGAGGAAGAGGGTGAAGCCCGCGTAGCCGGCGTCCGGGTCGGTCTTCGTGACCAGGCAGATCATGTCGGCGCGGTGCCCGTTGGTGATGTAGGTCTTCGAGCCGTTGATGACGTACTCGTCGGTGGCCGGGTCGTACACCGCCCGCGTCTTGATCGAGGCGACGTCGGAGCCCGCGTCGGGCTCGGTGATCCCGAGGGCGTAGATGCTCTCCCCGGCGATGCCGCGCGGCAGGTACTCGCGCTTCTGCTCCTCGGTGCCGAACTCCAGCAGCGGGGGCATGACCATGTCCGTGTGGACCGAGAGGCCCATGAGGAACCCGCCGCTGCCCGCCCGCGCGACCTCCTCGGCGAGCACGAGGTTGCAGAAGTAGTCGCCGCCCTGGCCGCCGTACTCCTCGGGCATCGACAGGCCGAGGAAGCCGAGCTCGCCCATGCGGCGGACGATCGCGTCGGGGAACGTCGTCTCCTCCCACGCCTCGACGTGGGGGACGACCTCGCGGTCCATGAAGGACCGGATCGACTCGCGCAGGGCGGCGTGATCCTCGGTGAAGATGCCGGTGGGGGTGGGGGCGACGGTGGACATGGCAACATCGTACAGGCTGTCCGAAGTTGTGTCGACCTGCGACGATGCGCCCGGATGGGACAGGGCAAGGCATACGGGGAGGACGAGGTCCGGGCGCTGCTGCGCGAGGCCCTCGTCGCGCTCACCGCCGACGGGACGCCCGCCGGCGATCTCAGCGTCGGGCGGCTCTGCACCCACGCGGGCATCTCCCGCTCGACGTTCTACAAGTACTTCGAGGACCGCCCGGCGATGCTGCACGCGCTCAGCGCCGACACGCTCCACCGCCTCTACGCCGCCCAGCGCTCGTGGCTGGCCCGCGGCGCGCAGGCGACCCGTGCCGACGTCCGCGCGTCGATGGCCGCGCTGCTGCAGGCCTACACCGGTGAGCGCGCGGTCCTGCGCGCCACCGCCGACGCGGCCACCACCGAGCCGTCGCTCGCCGCCGCCTACACCAGCGCGGTCCAGGACTACGCCCGCGCGATCGCGCGGTTCGTCCGGGCCGGACGGACCGCGGGCGCCATCCCGGACGGGCCGCCCGCCGCCGAGACCGGCGCCGCCCTGGCCTGGATGACCGAGCGCACCGTCGCGACCGCCCCGCCGGACGCGGACCCGGCGGCGCTCGCCGACGCGCTGACCCACGTGCTCACCGCCACGCTGGCGATCCCCGACCCCACCTAGACTGCCTCCATGAGCGCCCCGGCCCTGGACGACGACGCGCACGCCGCGCTGCAGACCGCCGCCGAGGCGGGGCTGCACCGGATCCCCGTCCCCACGCCGTTCGCGATCGGGGACGTCAACACCTACGTGATCGAGGGCGACGGGCTCGCGCTCGTCGACGCCGGACCGAACTCCGCCACCGCGCTCAGCGGCCTCGAGCAGGGGCTCGCCACGCACGGCTGGGCGATCACCGACCTCGACGTCGTCTTCGTCACCCACCAGCACATCGACCACATCGGCCTCGCCGGCGAGGTCGCGCGCCGCGCCGGGGCGGAGATCGTCTGCCTCGACCTGCTCGAGCCCGTCCTCGCCGACTGGAACGCCTTCGCCCAGCAGGACGACGACGACGCCTTCCTGCTCATGTCGCGCCACGGCGTCGAGGCGCACGTCGCCGAGGCGCTGCACGCCGTCGCCGCGCTCGTGCGCGGCTGGGGCGCCCCCGCCCGCGTCGACCGCACCGTCCGCGCGGGCGAGACCGTGACACTCGCCGGGCGCGCGTTCGAGGTGGCGTGGCGGCCCGGCCACTCGCCGTCGGACACGACCCTCCTCGAGCCGTCGTCGCGGATCCTCATCGCGGGCGACCACCTGCTCAAGGACATCTCCTCCAACGCGCTCATCGCCCGGCCGATGGGCCTGCCGTTCGGCCCGTGGGAGGGCGCCCGGCCGCGCCCGACCCCGCTCCTGCAGTACCGGGAGTCGCTGCGCGCCACGCGCGAGCAGGACCTCGCGCTCGCCCTCGGCGGTCACGGCGGCCCCGTCGTCGACCACCCGGCGCTCGTCGACGAGCGGCTGCGCGCGCACGAGCGGCGCGCCGACGACTTCCACGCGATCCTCACCGACGGCCCGATGAGCGCGCACGAGATCGCGACCGCGAAGTGGGGCGAGGTCGCGATCACGCAGGCGTTCCTGACGCTGTCGGAGGTCCTCGGACACCTCGACCTGCTCCTCGCCGACGGCCGCATCGTCGAGGATCGCTCGCAGCACGTCATCCGCTTCCGTCAGGCTTGAGACGATGCACGGAGAGGAACCCGGACTCGACCACGCCCGCACCCGCCCCGGCGGATGGCGCGGCCGGCTGCGCGAGAACCCCGCGACGCGGCACGCCTACCTCGTCGGCGTCTTCGTCGCCGGGCTGCTCTGCATCGCGCTCGGGCTGGCGCTCGTCGTGCTGCCCGGACCGCTGACGATCCCGCCGATGCTGCTCGGCCTGTGGATCTGGTCGTGGGAGTTCCGCTTCGCCGAGAAGATCTTCGACGAGTTCCAGGAGAAGGGCCAGGCGGCCTGGGAGGAGGCCAAGCGCCGCCCGGTCGTGGCCGGCGTCACCTCCGTCGGCGGCATCGTGCTCGCCGGCGTCGTCGTCTGGGCCGTCCTCAGCTACGACCTCGTCGACAAGGGCCGCGACGCCGTCGGGCTGTGAGCGCGCGGGGCGCGCTCAGGCGCTGATCCCCATCCCGCCGCTGACCCCGAGGCACTCCGCGGTCACGAACGACGCCTCCTCGGCGCACAGGAACGCCGCCGCCGCCCCGACCTCCTCGGTCGTCCCGAGGCGTCGCAGCAGCGTGCCGTCCTTCATCGCCTGCACCATCTTCTCGCCGTGCACCGGGACCGCGCGGGCCGCGTCGGTCAGCGGCGTGTCGATCGGCCCGACCGCCAGCGTGTTGCAGGTGATGCCGTAGCGGGCGTTCTCGCGCGCGATCGACTTGCTGAAGCCGATGATCCCGGCCTTCGTCGTCGCGTAGACCGCGTTGCCCTTGGAGCCGATCCGACCCGCCTCCGAGCCGATGTTGAGGATCCGCCCGTAGCCGGCCTGCTGCATCGCGGGCAGCGCCGCGTGCGTGCAGGCGAACATGCCCTCCAGGTTCGTGCCCAGCAGCGCCCGCCACTGCTGCGGGGCCGTGTCGGTGAAGTACGCGAAGTCGTCGAAGCCCGCGTTGTTGACGAGGACGTCGAGCGGGCCGAGCGCCGCGACCGCGGCCATCGTCGCCTCCGCGTCGGAGATGTCCATCTGCACGGCGCTGCCGCCGATCTCCCCGGCGACCTCCTGCGCGGGGCCCAGCGAGCGACCGGCGACGATCACGTGCGCGCCCTCGGCCGCCAGGCGGCGGGCGATCCCCTCGCCGATGCCGCGGCTACCCCCGGTGACCAGGGCGCGGCGGCCGTCGAAGCGTCGGGGCGTCGTCATGTCAGCTCCAGCTGGTGCAGGACGGCGTGCATGTCCCAGTAGTCGGCGTGGGTCGCCAGCAGGCCGTCGGGGGTGGTCGTGCAGTACGCGACGCCCGGGACGGAGAACCGCCGGCCCGTCGCGGGGTAGACGCGGTCGCGGACCTTGAGCTTCCCGGCCGCCGTGCCCGACCAGGTCCACCGCGACGCGAAGCCGCGATCGTCGCCGTAGGCCTCGTGGAACTCGATCAGCCCGTCGGGCGAGAACCGCAGCATGAACGCGAAGAACGCGCGCAGCTCGTCGTGGCCGTGGAAGACGAGATCGGAGCCGACGTCGGTGTAGACCGCGTCCGGGGCGTAGAGGGCGAGCAGGGCGTCGGGCTCGTCGGCGCTCCAGGCGCGGCCCCACGCCGCGAGGTCCGGCACGCCGCTCACGAGAACTCCGGGCGGCGACGCTCGATCACCGCGGCGAGGCCCTCGCGGGCGTCGGCGCTCCCGGACAGCCGCGAGACGGTCGCCGCCTCGTCGTCGAGGACCGCGCCGAACGCGGCGCCCGCCCCGGCCCACATCAGTCGCTTCGTCTCGGCCTGCGAGTCGCGCGGGCCGCGCGCGAGCTTCGTCGCGAGCGCCAGGGCCTCGTCGGCGAGCGCGTCGTCGGGCACGACGCGCCCGACGAGCCCCAGCTCCTTCGCCTCGGCGGCGCTCAGCAGCGGGTTGGTGAGCGCGAGGTCGAGCGCGCCGCGCAGCCCCACGAGGCGGGGGAGGGTGAACGTCATCCCGGCGTCGGGGGCCATGCCGACCCGCGTCGCCGCGACCATGAAGCGGGCCGACTCGCCCGCGACGACGATGTCCGCGGCGCAGGCGAGCCCGAGGCCGCCGCCCCCGGTCGCGGCGCCCTGGATCGCGGCGATCACCGGGACGTCGAGGCCGACGAGCCCGGCGGCGATGCGACCGAGCTGCTCGGTGAGCACGACGAGATGGTCGGGGAGCTGCTCGCCCTTGGAGGCGAACTCGACGACGTCGCCACCGCCGCAGAAGTTCTTGCCGGCGCCGGTGAGCAGGACGACGCGCACGTCGCGGTCGCCGCGCAGGCGGCCGACGATCTCGAGCAGCTGCTCGAGCAGCGTGGCGTTCAGCGCGTTGGACTGCTCGGGGCGGTTGAGCGTGAGGTGCGCGACGCCGTCGCGGACCTCCAGCAGGACGGGGGGCTCGTCGGTCATCGGGTCATCCCTTCGTGGTGAACGCGTCCATCGCGTCCGGGGAGGTCAGGTGCTCGACGACGCGGCGGCGCTCCAGCGCGAGGCCCTCGTCGAGCGGCAGCGCGAGGCCCTCGTGCACGAGCGCCTTGGTGCGGGCGAGCGCGGTGCGGTCCTTCGCGGCGAGCGTGGCGGCCAGCTCGCCCGCGGCGGCGTCGAGCTCGGCCCGGGGGACGGCGCGCAGCGCGAGCCCGAGGGCGACCGCCTCCGCCGCCCCGATCCGCGCGCCGGTGAGGATGTGGGCGAGCGCGCGCTGGCGGCCGATCAGCCGCGGCAGCCGCTGCGAGCCGCCCCCGCCGGGCACCATCGCGAAGTTCGCGTGGTTGTCGGCCAGGCGCACGTCATCGGCGACGATCGCCATGTCGCACGCCTGCAGCAGCTCGAAGCCGCCGGCCATCGCGTTGCCCTGGACGGCGGCGATCACCGGCACCGGCAGGGTGGCGATCAGCGCGGTCGCGGCGCCGAACGCCTCGAACAGCTCGCGCATCGCCGCGGGGCCCTGCGCCTGCAGGCGGGTGAGCTCCTTGTAGTCGCCGCCGACGCAGAAGTGGTCCCCGGCGCCCCGCACGACGATGACGTCGGCGCCTGCGGCGGCGTCGCGCAGCGCGGCCTCGAGCTCGCGGGCGAGCGCGACGGTGATCGCGTTCATCGCGTCGGGGCGGTTCAGCGTGACCGACGCGACGCCCTCGTGGACGGTCGTCGTGACGACGGGATCGGGCATCGCCGCGATCCTACAGTGTGTCCGGACTAGCTGCCCGAGGCTGTCCGGTGGCGCCGCGGTGCGCGCGTGGCCGCTAGCGTCTCGGGGCATGACACGGGGAATCGGTGCGACGCTCGCCGCGGTCGCCGTTCTGCTCGGGGCCGCCGCCACCGCTCCGGCGCAGCAGGCCGACCGCGAGGGTGCGCCCAACCCGGTCGCCGCGCTCGCCGTCGGACAGGCCGCCCACGAGTACGGCTTCCCGCTGCTGGAGTTCCTGCGCGTCCGCCGCGAGATGACGAGCGTCCGCTGCCCCGACGAGCGCGGCAACGCCCCCGTCAACGCGTTCTCCAACGTCCCGGTCTTCGCCGACGCCTCCGCCCGCACCGTCGTCGCGCCGAACACCGACACGCTCTACTCGATCGCGCACCTCGACCTCGGCAAGGGCCCGATCGTCCTGCGCCACCCCGCGATGGGCACGCGCTACTTCAGCTTCGCGATGCTCGATCCGTACACGAACGTCATCGCGACCCCCGGCACGCGCGAGGACGGGGGCCGGGCCGGGCGCATCCTCGTCCGCTGGGCGCAGAAGCCCGGCAAGGTCGGGCGCCGCACGTTCACCCGCGTCGTCACCTCCCCGCACCGCCGCGTGTGGATCATCGGACGCACGCTCGCCACCGACCGGGCCGACCAGGCGCGGGCGTTCGCGCTCATGCAGCGCTACCGGCTGTCGCGCCTGGACGGCACCGCGCGCCGCTTCGCGACCGACTGCCGCCCCGGCGACCCGGGCAGCTTCCCCACCCCGACCGACGGCGGTGGCTTCGTCGCCGCGCTCAACCGCGCGATGGAGGAGAGCCCACCGCCTGACCGCGACCGGCCGCTGCTGCGTCGCCTCGCGCCCTACGGCATCGGGCCGGGCCGCTCGCCCGAGGCGGCCAAGCTCGACCCCGCCACGCGCGCCGCGCTCTTCGCCGGCATCGAGCTGTCGGCCCGCACGCTGACGTCGACCTCCCGGCTCGACGCGCTGCTCGCCGCCCAGCGCACCGACGGCTGGTACACGCCGCCCGCGAACACCGGGGCGTTCGGCACCGCCTACCGCGACCGCGCGCTGATCGCCGCGCTCGGCCTGGGCGCCAACACGCCCGAGGAGGCGACCTACCCCGCGGGCGTCACCGACGGCCTCGGACTCCCGTTCCTGGGCCTCAACCGCTACCGGCTGACCTTCACGCCCGACCGGATCCCGCCCGCGCGGTTCTTCTGGTCACTGACGATGTACGACGCCGACGGCTACCTCGTCGACAACCCCGACGACCTCTACTCGATCGGCCCGAGCCACCCGCCGCTGCGGACCCGGCCCGACGGCTCGGTCGTGATCGAGATCGCGCGGACGCGACCGACGGCTCCCGACGTCAACTGGCTGCCCTCGCCGCCCGGCACCTTCCGCCTGAACCTGCGGCTCTACGGGCCCGCGCCCGAGGCGCTCGACGGGCGCTGGCGGCCGCCCGCCGTGGAGAACCTCGGCCCCGGCTGAGCGGCGGCGGCCGGTCAGGCGACGGCGCCGGCGGTCAGCGCCGCCTCGAGGTCCTCGAGCCGGTCCTGGCCCCAGAAGCACTCGTCGCCCAGCGTGAACACCGGCACGCCCCACATGCCCAGGGCGGCGAGCTCGTCGGTGTTGGCCTGGACCCGCGCCTGCATCGCCGGGTCGTCGATCGCCGCGCGGCACGCCGCCCACTCCAGGCCGGCGCGCTCGCAGACCGCGCGCAGGCCCTCGTCGGAGGCGACCTCGACGGCCTCGCCCCAGATCGCGCGGCTGGCGGTCAGCACGAACGGCTCGATCCGCCCGACGTCCCGCGCGTGCTCGGAGACCCGCAGGCAGCGGACCGCGCCGTCCCCGATCGGGTCGTGCACGCGACCGAACGGCAGGCCCAGGCGCGTGGCCTCGCGCTTGGCGTCGCGCAGCGTGTGCAGCCGCTTGGGCAGCGGCACCGACTGGCCGCGCATCGCCATCGGCAGGACGCCGCGGACGTCGATCTCGACGTCGTGGCGCCGCGCGAGCTCGAACGCACGCGGTGCCGCGAGGTACGAGTACGGGCTGCGGAACGAGAAGAAGAAGCGGACGGTCGTCATGCGGTGGCCCTCCAGCCGAGCTCGTCGAGGCGGTGCTCGATCTGCGGCAGTCGCTCGTGGGCGAAGAACCACTGCCCGTGGACGACCGCGATCGGCGTGTCGTAGAGGCCGCGCCGCCGCATGACCGACTCGGCGGGGAGCGCTTCGGGCGCCGCCGCCGGCGGCGGGCCGAGGTGCGCGGCGTGGAGGTCCGCGTACGCGTCGGGGGTCGGCTCGACGTCCTCGCACCACAGCCGTCGCATGGCGTCGGCCGCGAACGCGAGCCGGGCGGCGCCGTCGGGCGCGGCGGCGGTCCAGCGGGCGAGGAACGCCGCCGCGGCGGGGGTGACGGTCGTGGTGCGCGTGAAGGTCAGTCCGTCGCGGGCCGCGAGGCGCCGGGCGTCGGTCACCGCGTAGCTGCGCTTGGCCTCGGCGGCCGGGTCGCCGGGGATCCCGCGGGCGACGACCGGGTGGACGCGCACGTCCGCGGGGCGGCCGGCCGTCCGGGCGGCGAGGCCGAGCGTCGCGACCGCGCTGTACGGGTCGTCGAAGGCGACGTACAGGTCGACGGTGCCGCGCCCGCCGCGCGCCCGGCGCAGCCGCGCGAGCAGCCGCCGGTGGGCGTCGACGGTCGACAGGGTCACGATCAGCCGGGGCACGAGCCGGCGCTCGATGCGGTCCTTCGGGGTCATGCGCTCGCTCCGCCGTAGAGGGTCCTCGTCCAGATCGTCCAGACCGTCTCGAGCACGCGCTCGCGGTCGGTGAAGGGCTCCTGCCCGAGGGCGTCGCCGAGGTAGCCGTTGAGCATCCGCACCAGGGCGCGCGCGACCTCCGGGGCGTCGAGCGGCTCGAGCTCGCCGCGGGCGATGCGGGCCTCGATCGCCTGCGTCGTCATCGCGATGAAGCCCTCGACCATCTGCCCGTAGGCGGCGTCGACGGTCGCGTCGTGGTGCGCGGCGGCGGCGATCGCGCGCACGACCGGGCCGTGGCGCACGTAGAAGTCCACGAACCGCTCGAGCCGGGCGCGCGCCTCGGCGGGGGAGGTACGCTCCACCGCGGCCCAGTCGGCGCCGACCTCGACGAGCTCCCCGCCGACCTCGGTGATGACCGCGAGCACGAGCGAGGGGATGTCCTCGAAGTGGCGGTAGAAGACCGTGCGCGAGTGGCCGGTCCGCCGCATGACCGTCTCGACCCCGATCTCGCGGAACGGCTGCTCGCGGAGCAGCTCGAGCATCGCCAGCACGATCTGGCTGCGTGTCTGCTCGGGCGTCTGCCGCGGTCGGGTGCGGTGCACGGGGGCGCTCATCGCTCGCCACAGTAGCGCTATTGACAGCGCGTCATCAAGCTGGGAAGGTCTGCGACACCGCGTCATCAGCGCGGTGGAGAAGCGGAGGTTCCGTGGTGCGGGAGCAGGGGTCAGCAGAGTCGGGGAGCGGCGCGTCCACGCCGTCGGGGAGCACGCGACGCTCCCTCGTGCTCGGAGCGATGACGGGCGCGGCCGGGTGGGCCGCGTCCGGATCGCTGCTCGACGGGGTCGCCCGCGCGGCCGACACCGCGCCGTGCACGCCGACCGCCCCGGGCACCCGCACGAGCGCCATCGCGCTCGCGCCCGGCGCGCGCAGCGCCTGGACCGCCGATGCCGGCGCCACCACGATCAGCCGCGTCCGCGTGCGCGACCTCGTCCGCGGTCCGGCGCGCGACGTCGGGGGCTCGCCGCTCGCGCTCACGCTCACCCCCGACGGCCGCACCGCGCTCGTGCTCACCGCCACGCACGACCGCCCCGGCCTCGTGCTCGTCGACCTCACCGGCACCGCGACCGACCGCGTCGACGTCGGCGCCGCGCCGCGCGCCCTCGCCGTCACCGCCGACGGACGGCACGCCTGGGTCGCCGGGGAGGAGGGGCTGCTGCGCGTCACGCTCGCCGACGGCGCCGTCGACGGGCCGATCGCGCTCGGCGGTCGCCCGCGCGCCGTCGCGCTGCTGCCCGACGGCCGCCGCGCCGCCGTCACCGACCACACCGGCGCGGCGCTCCTGCTCGTCGACCTCCGCCGCCGCCGCGTCCTGCGCCGGATCGCGACGTCCCCGTTCCCCTCCGAGCTCGCGCTCGCCGCGCGCGGCACCCGCGCCCTCGTCACCCACGACGGCTACGGCGCCACCGGGGTCACGCTCGTCGACCTCGTCCGCGGCCGCGCCCTGCGGACCCTGCGCACCGGCGCCGACCCGGCCGGGGTCGCCGTCGACGCGCGCGGGACCGTCGCGCTCGTCGCCAACGCCGGGGACGGCACCGTCTCGGTGCTCGACCTGCGCAGCGGCCGCCACCGCCGTCGCGCGCGCCCCGGCGGCGCGCCCCGCGCGGTCGCCGTCGCCGGACGCCGGGGGATCGCCGTCGACGGCGACACCGGCCTGCTCACCGCCGTCCCGCTCACGAAGGGTCCCCGCTGATGTCCCGCACCACCCGCCGGGAGGCCCTCGGCGCCGCGGGCGCCGCGGCCCTCACCGCCGCCGCCCTCGGGCAGGCGAGCGCCGGGGCCCAGACCCCGACGCGCAAGCCGAACATCCTCATCGTCATGTGCGACCAGGAGCGCGCGCCGCAGTGGACGCCCGACCTGCCGCTCCCCGCGCGCGACTGGATCGACAGCCACGGCGTCACCTTCGAGCGGTTCCACCACTCCGCCGTGCAGTGCTCGTCCGCGCGCGCCTGCATGTGGACCGGCATGTACGTGCCGCAGAACGGGATCTTCGGGAACTTCCTGCAGAGCTGGCAGTTCTCGCTCGACCCACGGATCCCGACGATCGCCGACCTGCTCAAGGAGCAGGGGTACACCACCGCGTTCTTCGGCAAGTGGCACCTCAGCATGGTCGGCACCTCGCTGCCGGAGGGACCGCTCGACACGCTGCGCAACAACTACCTCGCGCCGTACGGCTTCGACTACTCCGAGATCTCCACCTCGCTGGAGCCCGCCGGCTACAACGACGGCATCTACAACGACCCGGTCTGGACGAAGCAGGGCGTCGACTGGCTCAAGGAGCACGGGGGCGGCGACCAGCCCTGGTTCTGCGTCGTCTCGCTGCTGAACCCGCACGACATCGCGTACTTCCCGCGCGGCTTCACCGCCGACGTCACCCGGCCCGACTGGGAGGTGCAGCTGCCCCCGAACTTCGAGGACGACGTGCGCTCCAAGCCGCGCGTCCACGCCCAGTACGACGGGGGCGCGGCGCTCGTCCGCGGCAAGATCAAGCCCGACGACACCGCCACGTGGAAGCGGCTGATCAACACCTACTGCGACCTGATCGTCAACACCGACGACAACTACGCGGCGATCATGAAGGCCCTGCACCACTCGGGCGGGTTCGACGACACCGTGGTCATCCGCACCGCCGACCACGGCGAGATGGCCGGCTCGCACCGCGCCGTCGGCAAGGGACCGATGATCTACGACGAGCAGCTGCGGATGCCGCTGTCGATCTCCTACCCGAAGCGGTTCCCGGCGGTCCAGGGCGCGCGCACGCCCGCGCTCGCCGAGGCCGTCGACCTCGTGCCCACGTGCCTCGAGCTCGCCGGGGTCGCCGACCCCGTCAACCGCTACCCGTGGCTGCGCGGCCGCTCGCTCGTCCCCGCCCTGCAGGACCCGGTCGGGGCGCGTGGCAAGGAGTTCACGGTCAGCACCTGCGACGAGGTCTGGTCGCCGCAGGACTTCGCCGGCCAGGGCAAGGCGTGGCGGCGTCACGTCCGCGCCGCGCTCTCCGGGCGCTTCAAGATCGCGCGCTACGTCGCGATGACCGGCAAGCCCCAGACCGAGCGCACCGAGGACCAGGAGTACGAGCTCTACGACCTGCGCGAGGACCCGCTGGAGCTGCGCAACCTCGCCCGCGATCCGGCCTACAAGCCGCTCCTGGACGAGCTGCTCACCGTCCTGAACGACCTCGAGCGCGAGCGCCTGGGCCCCGTCGAGGTGCCGCTCAGCGGGCCGCCGTCGCTGATCGAGCCGATCCGCCCCGACCCGATCGGGCGCCCGTCGATCGGCGACCAGACCAAGGAGAACCCGCCGTCCCCGGTCGAGGGCGTGCCCGGCGCGTACGTGCAGCTGCCGTTCGGCGACCCGCACCTGCTCGCCCGCGTCTACGACGGCGTCGGCGGCGACCGGCTGCCGCAGACGGCGGACGAGTCGCGGGCACTGGCCGAGGCCCGCGCCCTGCACCGGGCGCGGATGCTCTGCGAGCTCGGCCCGATGGCCGGCCGGACGCGATGAGCAGCACGCGACGCGAGGCGCTCGGCGCCGCCGTCGCCGGCGCGACCGGCCTGCTCGCCGCCCCGGCGGTCGCGCCCGCCGCCGCGCCCACGGCGCCCGCCACGATCGTCGCCGCCCGCTCGGTGACCGTGCGCCGCGGGGTCGCGATCGCCGCCTCGCGCGACGGCCGCACGCTCGTCGTCGCGCACGACCGCCGTCGCACGATCGCGCTGATCGGCCGCGGAGGACGCGCCGACCGCCTCGTCGACGTGGGCGGACAACCGGTGGAGGTCGCGGTGTCGCCGGACGGGCGACGGATCGCGGTGAGCACGGCTGCGTGGGACCAGCCGGGGCTCGTGATGGTGGACCCCGTCGCAGCTCGGACGCTGCGCCGGGCCGACGTCGGTCCCGCTCCGGGGGCCGCGACCTTCACCACCGGCCGCCGCGCGCGGCTCGTCGTCGTCGGCGGGGAGCAGGAGGGGACCCTGCACGTCCTCGACGCCGACGGCACGGCCGTGCTCGCGCGACACGAGCTCGGGCTCGTGCCGCGCGGGCTCGCCGTGACCGCCGACGGCCGCGCCGCCTGGGTCGCGCTCGCCGCCCAGGACGAGGTCGTCCGCATCGACCTGCGCAGCGGGCGCCTCACCCGCCGCCTGGCGACACCGCCCCGGCCCGAGCGGCTCGCGCTCGCCCCCGACGGCCGCCGCCTGCTGCTCACCCACGCAGGCCCCGACGCCGACCGGGTCAGCGAGATCGACCTGCGCCGCGGCACCGTCCGGCGACTGCCCGCCGGGCCGCTCCCGGCGGCCGTGGGCTACACGCGTCGCGGCCGTCGCCTGGCGGTCGTGGGCGGCGCCGGGCAGGTCGTCGTGCTCGGCCCGCGACCCCGCCGGCGCGCGGTCGGCGGCGCCCCCCGCGGCCTGGCGGTCGTCGGCGAGCGCGCGTTCACCGTCGACCACCTCACCGGTGCGGTGCACCGGGTGACCGCATGAGCACCGACCGGCGCGGGTTCCTCGCGGGCGGTGCGCGGCTGGCGGCGGCCGCGTCGCTCGGCGGCCTCGCGACCGCCGCGGTCCCCGCTGCCGCCGCGCCGGCGCCCGCGGGCCGGCGCCCGAACGTCCTGATCCTCATGACCGACCAGGAGCGCCACCAGGACCGCCTGCCGGACCACCTCCCGACCCCGGTGCGCTGCTGGATGGACGCCAACGGCACGCGGATCGACCGCTTCCACGCCTCCTCGATGGCCTGCTCCCCGTCGCGCGCGTGCTTCTGGACGGGCATGTACGCGCCGCAGCAGGGGATCTACGGGACCTTCGTGCTCGGCACGCAGTTCACCATGGACCCGTCGATCCCCACGATCGGCGACCTCTTCAAGGAGCTCGGGTACCGCACCGCGTTCTTCGGCAAGTGGCACCTCTCGTTCCCCGGCGAGCCGCCGACCAATCCGGAGGCGCTGCTCGACCTCGCGAAGGGCAGCCCGCTCGCCGGCTACGGCTTCGACGACTCCGCGATCTCCCCGCCCGCGGACGTCGGCGGCTACAACGACGGGTACACCAACGACCCGATCTGGACCGGCCAGGCGGTCGACTGGCTGAAGCGGCACGCCGACGACGAGCGGCCGTGGCTGTGCGTGCTGTCGCTGCTCAACCCGCACGACATCCAGTTCTACCCGCGCGGCTTCCGCGTCGACTGGGAGCGGCCGGACTACGACCCGCAGCTCGAGCCGTCCTTCCACGCCGAGCCGACGCTCGCGGACAAGCCGACGAGCCAGCAGCGCTTCCGCGAGGTCGCCGCGGTCGTCGCGGGCACGCCGCGCGGCACCCAGGACGACCCGGACTACTTCCGTGGCCACCTGAACGTCTACTACGACCTCATCGTCGGGACCGACGAGATGCTCGGGGCCGCGATCCGCGCGGTCGCGGACGCCGGGGCGCTCGACGACACCGTGATCGTCCGCACCGCCGACCACGGCGAGCTGGGCTCGGCGCACCGCCTGCAGAACAAGGGCACGACGATGTACGACGAGCAGAACCGCGTGCCGTTCACCGTCGTCTACCCGAAGCGGTTCCCGCGCGGCGGGCGCTCGGCCGCGCTCGGGGAGGCGGTCGACCTCGTGCCGACGCTGCTGGAGGTCGCGGGCGCCGCCGACCCGGTCGCGCGCTGGCCCTGGCTGCGGGGCGTGTCGCTCGTCGAGGCGCTCGAGCATCCCGAGCGGCGCGGCCCGCGCGACCACACGCTCTACCGCACCGACGAGTACCCGATCACGAACGTCGGCACCGCGGTCCCCACGAACAGCCACATCCGCGCGATCTACGACGGCCGCTACAAGTTCGCCCGCTACGTCGCGGTCGCCGACCAGCACTTCGCGGGACCGGAGCTGCGCGAGCGCCAGGAGTACGAGCTGTACGACACCTGGAACGACCCGTACGAGATCCGCAACCTCGCCAACGACCCCGGCTACGCGGCGCTCGCCGCCGACCTGCTCGCCTGGCTCTACGAGCGCGAGGCGGTGTCGTTCACCCCGGTGCAGGTGTCGGCCTACGGGCCGCGCGCCCCGATCCGCAAGCTGCCCGAGCCGCCGAGCCTCAACGCGACGTCGAACACGATCCCCAACCCGTGGGTCGGTGCGGCGCCCGGCAGCTACCTGACGATCCCCGGCCCGCAGCCGACCCCGGCCGCCTTCCTGTACGAGGGCGGCCTGCCCGACCTCGGCCTGCTCGGGCCCCGCCCGAGCGGGGCCGACCACGCCCGCTTCTTCTGCGAACTCCTCCCCGAAAGCTGACCCGTGCTGCACCGCATCCGTCCCCGCCCGCTCCTGGACCTCGCGCGTCGCGACCTGCCCGGGCCGCTGGACGTCATCAACCTCATCCACACCGGCCGCTGGTCGCACTACCGCTGGTACGCGCTGCTCGTGACGCCGCCGCTGCTGGCCGTCGGCGGTCGGCCGCTGTGGATGGGCCGGACCGAGACGGTCGTGCACGGGGAGCGGCAGGCGGACAAGTTCCTGGTCGTCCGCTACCCGTCGCAGCGGCGCTTCCTGGCGATGACGCTGAACCCGTACTACCTGGCGATCAACCTGCTCCGCGAGTCCGGGGTGCGCCGCTTCGAGGCGTCGTTCACGCACGCGATGCACACGGCCCCGCAGCTGCGATCCGCGCGGACGCTCGTCGCCGTGCACCTGCGCGGCGCCGACGACGACGCGATCGACGCGGTCCGCGCGCTGACCGAGCCGATCGCGGGACCGTGCGTGTACGCGACCCGCGCGGTCGCCTCGCTCGGCTTCCTCGAGCCGCCCGCGCCGACCGACCCGCACCCGTTGAGCTTCCCGCAGATCGCGCTGTTCGCCCCGCCGCGCGACGCCGCGCTGCCGCTGCAGGCGCTGGCCGAGCTCGCGCCGCGCCTGGAGGAGCACGTCGACGCCTGCGTCGTGCAGGTCTACCGGCAGGAGCCCGCGAGCGTCTACCGGCCGTCGCTGCGCGGCGGCGAGGACGAGCACGCGGCGGCGCCCGCCGCCCGGCCCGACGTGCCCGGCGCCGACCCGGTGACCGTCCCGTGAGCCGCCGGCGCACGCTCCTCGGCGCCCTGGTCGCGGCCGGGGCGACCGCGCTCGCCGCGGTCCCGGCGACGTCCGCGCAGCAGGCGGCGTTCCCGATCCCGGGACCGCTCGACGGTCCGCTGCCGCGGTACACCGGGGCGCCCGCGACCGCGGCCCCGCTGCCCGGACCGTTCCCGCCCGCCAACCCGGCGCTCGCCGCTGACGGGCGCAGCGGCAGCGGCCTGGCCGCCGGGAACGGCGCGGCCTCCCCGTACCCGGGACCGCTGGGTGTCGGCACGCGCTCGATCAGCGCGTTCGCGCAGGGCGGCTGCTCGTCGCTGGCGTTCGACGCGCGCGACCGGCTGCTGGCCGTCTGCAGCAACCCGCTCGGCCCGGGGCTGCGGCTGTTCGACCCGCGGACGCTCGCGACCCGCGCCTCGCTGGCGCTGCCGCCGCGTCCGGGCCCGGACCGCACCGACCTCGCGGGCGGCACCCACTTCGTCGTGCGCGCGGACGGCAGCCTGCTCGTGCCGACGCACGCCCGCACGCTGCTGCGCGTGACCGTCGAGGGCGACCGGCTGCAGGAGGCGGGGGAGACCGACCTGGGCGGCGCGCTCGGCACGGGCGAGCGCCCGTTCGCCGTCGGCGCCGGCTTCGACGGACGCGACTGGGTCGTCGGCACCGCGGGGACCGTCGTCACCGTGCCGCGCGACGGGGGCCCGGTGCGCGC
Organism: Paraconexibacter algicola; assembly: GCF_003044185.1. Lineage (GTDB taxonomy): Bacteria > Actinomycetota > Thermoleophilia > Solirubrobacterales > Solirubrobacteraceae > Paraconexibacter > Paraconexibacter algicola. Next base: position 288,157 of record NZ_PYYB01000001.1, on the reverse strand, counting down.
GCTCGCGCTGCGCGAGCCGGTCGCGGAGGACCTCGCGACCGACGCGTCCGGCACCTACGTGGTGACGCGCGACGCGCTGTACCGGCTCGTCGCGCGGCCGGACGGCATGCCCCGGGTCGTCTGGCGCCAGCCGCTGGGCTCCGGGCTGGCCGACGGGCGCTCGGGCCGCATCCACGAGGGGCCGGGCACGCCGCCGGTGATGGTGGCGGGCGGGTTCGTCGCGGTCGTCGACGGCCTGAACCCGCCGCGCGTGACCGTGCTGCGGACGGCGGGCCGGGACGCCCAGCGCCTGCGCTGCACGGTGCCGGTCTTCCGGCCGGGGGCGGGGAGCGTCGAGGCGCACCTCGTGGCGGCGGGCCGCTCGCTCGTCGTCAGCAACGCCTACGGCTACCAGAGCCTGCTCACCACCGAGGCGGGCGGCACCACCACCGGCGGCCTCGCCCGCGTGGTCGTCGGGCGACGCGGCTGCCGCGTCGCGTGGACGAGCGACGTCGTCACGCCGTCGGCGCAGGCGGTCGTCTCGCGCGCGACCGGGCTCCTGTACGCGATCGAGAAGCCGGCCGGCTTCCCCGACGCCTGGAACCTCGTCGCCCTGGACTGGCGCACCGGTGCGCGGCGCTTCGGCGTCCTCGCCGGGGAGGGCCTGGGCTTCAACAGCGACGGGGGCGCCGTCGTGCTGGGCCCGGACGGCGTCGCCTACGCGGGCTCGTTCGGCGGCGTGACGCGGTTCGCCGACGCACGCTGAAGCGGGCGCGGGCGCGGGCGCGGGCGGGCGGGCGCGGGCGCGCGGCGTGGGCGGGCGCGGCCGCACGTGCGCGGCGCGGGCCGGGCGCGGCGCGGGCGCGGCGCGGGCGCGGCCCGGCGCGGGTGCGCGGCCGGGCGCGGGTGCGCGCAGGCGCGCACAGCGGGGCCCGCACCTGCCCGCACCAGCGGTTCTGGGTGATCCGAGACCCAGATATGGCCTCGGGCTCACCCAGTTCGGTGGATTGGAGCGGTCCGCGCGCGGACGGCGACCGCCGCGGTAACCGACCGGGGCGCCTGCGACGTCGCCGTGTGGTGGGCGGCGCGCCCGCCCGCCCGGCCGTTCTGGGTGATCCGAAGCCCGGATCTGGCCTCGCGCTCACCCAGTTCGGCGGCCAGGAGCGGTCCGCGCGCGGACGAGGCGCTCCCCGGACGACGTCCACCCGGGCCCGCGCATCGCGGCCCTCGGGGGACCGTCGGGTGGCGCTGCCGCGGCGCGGCGGGATCCGGCTGCTGCAGATCGCCGCCATGGGCGTCGCAGGGTCGGCCATCTGCGACGATCAATCTCAGATCGAAGGGAGAAACGGATGGCACAGCAGTACGCGGACGTCCCGCTGAGCGGCCAGGCGCATGATGCCGTGCGCACCCTCGTCGACGGGTACGTCGAGATCCTGGTCGCGCTGTTGCGAACCGCCGAGCAGGACGCGCCGTTCGCAGCCGTCGGGCTCGACGCCGGGCAGGAGGGCCTCGACGTCGTGCCGAACATCGCGCTCGCGACCGAGGCGGACCTCGAGGCCCTGTTCGCGCAGGATCCGACGCTCGGCTGGTTCTACGTCTGGAACGCGTGGGAGTACTCCGACGTCGTCGAGCCGTCGCCTGGCACGCCGCCGCCAGCGGTGATCGACGCGTGGCGGATCGTCCAGGCTGAGCTCGATGGGAACGTCGTCGATCCCGTGCTCTGGACCCTGGTCCGGGTCGCCCACGCGCTGAACCGGCAGACGCTGCCGGTCGCGCTCACGGCCGACGCGACCGTCTTCGCCTTCGACGAGGGCGGCGGTGACTCGCAGGTCGACGCCCTCGAGTTCGGTACGCCCGCCGACGTGCTCGACCGCCTTCGCCGGCGTGGCTACGTGGCGCGCGAGGCCGCCTGACCGCCCGCCCCGCCGTTCTGGGTGATCCGAGACCCAGATACGGCCTTGCGCCCGCCCAGTTCGGCGGGGGTCAGCGGCCGGTGAACACCGGGCGGCGCTTCTCCTTGAAGGCCGCGACGCCCTCGGCGTAGTCCGCGGTCGTCGCGTGGCGCTGCTGGAGCGCCGCCTCGTGGGCGAGGAAGGCGGGCAGGTCGGCCGGGGGCGACTCGCGGATGAGCTGTTTCATCGTCGCGAGCGCCACCGTGGGCGCCGCCGCGAGCCGGCGGGCGAGCGCGTGCGCCGCGTCCGCCAGCTCGCCGACCGGGTGGACCGCGTTGACGAGCCCCCACTCGAGCGCCTGCGGGGCGTGGAGCTTCTCGCCGAGCATGACGAGCTGCGCGGTGCGCGCCGGGCCGATCCGGGCCACGAGGTGCGGGATCGAGCCGCCGTCGGGCGCGACGCCGAGGTGCACGAACGCCAGCAGGAAGAACGCGTCGTCGGCGGCGAGGACGAGGTCGCAGGCCAGGGCGAGCGAGACGCCGAGCCCGGCGCACGGTCCCTGCACCGCCGCGACGACGGGCTTCTCCATACGACGGATCTCGAGCACGATCGGGTTGTAGATCTCCTCCAGGCGCGTGTGGAGATCGGGCTCGCCGTCGGGGGTGATCTCGCGGGGGACCTTCACGTCGGCGCCGGCGCTGAACGCGCGCCCGGCGCCGGTGACGAGGACCGCGCGCACCGCGTCGTCCTGGGCGACGGCGCGCAGCGCGTGCAGCAGCTGCCGGCCCAGGTCGGGCGTCCAGGCGTTCAGCTGGTCGGGGCGGTGCAGCTGCACGTGCGCGACGGCGTCGGCGACGGTCAGCCGGAGGTCCTCGTAGGTGCTCACGGGCCGCAGCGTACGACACCGTGGCGCCCGTCGTGTAGCCTCTCGGACAGTCTGTCCGCACAGATCGTTTCCGAGAGGGTCCATGGGTCACGCCATCGTCAGCTACGCCGCCTACGTCCCCCGCCACCGCCTGCAGGGCGCGGAGGCCGGGTCCGTCCTGTCCGGGCGGCCGGGCCGCGGCGTCCGCGCGCTCGCCTCCTACGACGAGGACGCCACGACCCTCGCCGCCGAGGCCGCCCGCCGGCTGCTGGACGGCCGCGATCCGGCGACCGCCCCGGGCTTCGGCGCCCTGTACCTCGCGACGACCGCCCCGCCGTACCTCGACAAGACCAACGCCGCCGCCGTCCACGCGGCGCTCGACCTGCCGCGCGAGGGCTTCGCCGTCGACCTCGTCGGCTCGCCGCGCTCCGGCGTCGGCGCCCTGCGCGCCGCTGCCGCGACCGGCGGCGTCGCCGTCCTGTCGGACCTCCGCACCGGTCTGCCCGGCAGCGCCGACGAGCTCGGCGGCGGCGACGCGGCCGCGGCGTTCGCGTTCGGCCCGGCCGACGAGGCATGCGTCGAGACGCTCGCCGAGGTCTCGTTGACCGCCGAGTTCCTCGACCGCTGGCGCCTGCCCGGCGCCGCGACGAGCACGCAGTGGGAGGAGCGCTTCGGCCTCGAGACGTACGTGCCGCTGATCCGCGACGCGGCGGCGCGCGCGCTCGAGCGCGGCGGCGTGGGGGAGCCCGACCACCTCGTCGTCTCGTGCCCGCACCTGAAGGCCGCGGCCGCGGCGACGAAGGCGCTCGGCGGCGGTCGCGTCTCCGAGGAGCTGACCGGCGTCGGCTACGCGGGCGCGGCGGACGCGGGCCTGCGGCTCGCCGCCGTCCTCGACCGCGCGGCGCCCGGCGAGACGATCCTGCTGGTCGTCGCCAGCGACGGGGCCGACGCGCTGCTGCTGCGCGCCACCGACCGCGTCGGCAGCGCCCGCCGCGGCACCGCGATCGCCGAGCAGGCCGCGGCCGGCCGCGACGTCCCCTACGCGACCTACCTCAGCTGGCGCGGCCTGCTGGACCGCGAGCCGCCGCGCCGGCCCGAGCCCGAGCGCCCGACCGCCCCGCCCTCTGCACGCGACGCGGCGTGGAAGTTCGGCTTCGTCGGCACGGTCTGCGACGCCTGCGGTCGCGTGCACGTGCCGCCGCGACGGGTGTGCGCGGGCTGCGGCGCGGTCGACCGGATGACTCGCCGGCCGCTCAGCGGCGCCCGCGGCACGGTCGCGACGTTCACCGTCGACCGGCTCGCGTTCTCGCCCGCGCCGCCGATGATCGACGCGGTCGTCGACTTCGACGGTGGCGGCCGCTACACGCTCGAGGTCGCCGACGCGAGCCCCGAGGAGATCGGGATCGGCACGCGGCTGGAGCTGACGTTCCGCCGCCTGTACACGACGGGCGGCGTCCACAACTACTTCTGGAAGGTGCGTCCGACCGATGGCTAGTCACGGGATCAAGGACAAGGTCGCCATCGTCGGCATGGGCTGCACGACGTTCGGCGAGCATTGGGACAAGAGCGCCGACGACCTGCTCGTCGAGGCGACCCAGGAGTGCTTCGCCTCCACGCCGAGGCTCCCCAAGGAGGACGTCGACGCCTACTGGCTGGGGACGATGAACTCCGGGCAGTCCGGGGTCGTCCTCAGCCGCCCGGTCGGGATCGACTACAAGCCCGTGACGCGCGTGGAGAACATGTGCGCGACCGGCTCGGAGGCCGTGCGCGCCGCCTGCTACGCCGTCGCCTCCGGTGCGTACGACCGTGTGATGGCGGTCGGGGTCGAGAAGCTCAAGGACACCGGGTTCGCCGGCCTCGTCCGCTCGACCGTCCCCGGTGACGGGACCGCGCCGGAGATCAACCTCACGGCCCCGGCCGCGTTCTCGCTGCTGGATCCCGCCTACTGCGAGAAGTACGGGGTCGATCAGCAGGACATGCGCGACGCGATGACCCACGTGGCGTGGAAGAACCACGTCGGCGGTGCGCGCAACCCGCGCGCGCAGTTCCGCAAGGAGGTCTCCAAGGAGACCATCGCCAAGCAGGCCGGCAAGGTCGCGGGGCGCCTGGGGGTCTTCGACTGCTCCGGCGTCGCCGACGGCGCCGCCGCGGCGCTGATCGTCCGCGCCGAGGACGCTCACCGGTACACCGACACGCCGATGTACGTGAAGGCGCTGTCGATGATCGCCGGCCCGGCGAGCGGCCCGATCGACCCCGACTACGACTACACGACCTTCCACGAGGTCGTCGCGTGCGCGAAGGACGCCTACGCCCAGGCGGGGATCACCGACCCGCGCGCGCAGCTCGACCTCGCCGAGGTGCACGACTGCTTCACCCCGACCGAGCTGGTGCTGATGGAGGACCTCGGGTTCTCGCAGCGTGGGCAGGCCTGGCGTGACGAGCTCGACGGCGTGTTCGACCAGGACGGCGCGCTCGCGGTCAACGTCGACGGCGGCCTGAAGTCCTTCGGGCATCCGGTCGGCGCGTCCGGGCTGCGGATGCTGTTCGAGTGCTGGCAGCAGTTCCGTGGCGAGGCGGGCGAGCGCCAGCTGCCGGACGCGAAGCTCGGGCTGACGCACAACCTCGGCGGCCGGCCGGGGACGTGCGTCTCGTTCATCTCCGTGGTCGGTCGCGACCGCGGCTGAGCGTCGGTACGGGACCAAAACCTCGGACACGGCGTCCGAGGTTGCGGTAGGCTCTTCCCATGAGCGAGACGGAACGTCTGGACAACATGTCCGAGCAGGAGGTCGAGACCGTCGACGTCCTCGTCGTCGGGGCCGGCATGGGCGGGGTCTGCGTCGCCGCGCGCCTCGCGCAGGGCGGCCAGCGCGTGCTCCTCGTCGACCGCGGCGAGCGGGTCGGCGGGCGCGCGTCGAGCTTCGAGGTCGACGGCTTCACGATCAACACCGGGGCCATCGCCATCGAGAACGGCGGCATGATGGAGCAGACGTTCACCGACCTCGGCGCCACGCTCGACATCCGCTACCCGGAGCCCGCGAACGTCTTCCGGATCAAGGGCCGCACCGTCAACCCCGCCAAGGGCGGCTGGGCCTTCCTCCTGGACCAGATCACGAAGAAGGGCGCGAAGGTCCTCGCCGGGCTCGGCAGTGCCCGCAAGGGCGAGCTGCCCGAGGACCAGGTGACGCTCGCCGACTGGATCGCGGGCGCGACCTCCAACGAGACCGTCCACCGCCTGTTCCGCAACCTCAGCGCCGCGATCTTCGCCGTCAACGCGAACGAGATCCCGGCGAAGGCGTTCCTCACCTACTTCACCCAGAAGGGCGCGTTCCGCAACTTCGGCTTCCATCCGCGCGGCACCGCCGCGGTCTGCGAGGCGATCGCCGACGTCGTGACCCGCGAGGGCTCGGAGGTCTGGACCGGCGCCACCGTCACCCGGATCACCACCGAGGGCGACCGCGCGACCGGCGCCGTCGTCCGCCGCGCCGACGGGCGCACCGTCACCGTCCGCGCGGGCGCGGTCGTCAGCAACGTCGGACCGGTCGCCACGATCGACCTCGTCGGCGAGGACGCGCTGCCCGCCGACTACGTCGCCTCGATCCGGGAGCGGTCGCGGCCGAGCGCGAACATCATCATCCACGTCGCCTCGCGCGAGCCGCTGCTCGACACGCCCGGGCTGATCGTCTTCAGCGCGACCGACCGGATCTGCAACGCCGGGAACATGACCGCCACCTGCCCGGAGCTCGCGCCGGAGGGCTGGCACCTGACCGTCGTCTACGCCGTGCCCGTCCCGGCGATCGGGGACTTCGACGCCGACGCCGAGCTGGAGGCCTCGCTGCAGGAGCTGCGTGCCGAGCTGCCCGGCATGGCGCACCCGGAGACCCGCGTCGTCGATGCGCGCGTGATGCGCGGCGACTGGCCGGCGCAGCGTGCCGCGTCCGGGTACGAGCTGCCCCGCGAGACGCCGCTGGACAACCTGCTGCACGTCGGCGACGGCGTCCGCGACTACGGCGACGGCGGCACGCAGGCGTGCGCCGTGACCGCCAAGCAGGTCGCCGACGAGCTCCTCGGCGTCGCCGCATCCTCCGGATGACCTAGGCCGACCGGTCACAAGGACCGTCCGGATGTACGACTGGCAGGCGCGCTTGTCGGGCGTCACACTGGACGGATGACCCACCCGTCGTCCGCGTCGGCCGAGCGGATCCGCGAGCTGCACGAGCGCGCCGCGTCCCTGCTGACGACCCGGGAGGAGCGCCCGCGTCTCGCGCTCGCCCAGGATCCCCGGCCCGGATTCGCGGGCGACCTGTCCCAGACGCGCGAGGCGCTCGCCGCCCTGCGCGCCGAGGTCGACGGGGAGCGCCGCGAGCACCTCGCCGCCCTCGAGCGGTTCCGTGCCGATCGCGACCGGCAGGTCGCGGGCCTCGTCGCCGACCGCGACGCCGTCGCGGCGGAGGCGGCCCGGCTGCGGCAGCTGGCGGAGGAGCGGCGTGCCGCGATCGCCGCGGTCGAGGCGGAGCTCTGGACGATCGTCGAGGAGTTGGACGCCGAGCGGGCCGACCGCGAGGCCGTGGTCGCCGAGCTCGTCGCCGACGCGGAGGCCCGCGGGCGCCAGTACGAGGAGGCGCTCGCCGCCCAGCACGACGAGCTGACCGCCCTGACGGACGGGCTGCGCGAGGAGCTCGACGCGCTGCGCGCCGCGCTCGCCGAGGCCGACGAGGACCGCCGCGAGGCCGAGCGGGCGACCGACCTGCTGCGCGCCGAGCACGAGCGTGAGCGGGAGGCGGCGGCCGAGCGCGCCGCCCGCGCCGAGCTGCAGGCCCAGCGCGACGAGGCGCGCATCGCCGAGCTGACCGTCGAGGCCGAGCGGCTCGAGTCCACGCTCGCCCGCACCGAGGACGAGGCCCGTGCCGCGGCCGAGGCCGCCGCACGCGACCTCGCGACGCTCACCGCCGCCGGCGAGGAGACCGTCGCCGCCCTCGGCCGGTCCGCCGCCGCCGAGCTGGACGCCGAGCGCCGACGCTCCGCCGAGGCCCTCGCCGCCGCGGACGGCCGGCTGCGCGCCGAGCGCGGCCGCTCCGCGCAGGCCGCGGCGCAGGCGACCGAGCGGCTCGAGGAGGAGCGTCGCCGCTCCGCCGACGCGCTGGCCGAGGCCGCCGGGCGCCTGGAGGCCGAGCAGGCGAGCGCCGCCACGATGCGCGAGGAGCTGGCGGTCCGGGGTCGCGCCCTGCAGACGACCGAGGCCGCCCGGGCGGAGCTCGCCCGGCGTCTGGAGGCCGAGGAGGACGGGCACCGGGCCACGCGCGGGGAGCTCGCCGCCCGGCGCCTGGAGATCGATCGCCTCGAGGCGCAGGTGCGCGCCTACCAGGAGTCGCTCGTCGGCGCGCAGCGCGAGATCGCCGCCGCCCAGGTCGGGCTCGCCAGCTCGCAGCGCGCGCTCGACGACGAGCGCGTCCAGCGTGGCGCGCTCGGGGCGCGCCTGACGCTCGAGCAGCACGAGCGCGGCGAGCTCGAGCGGCGGGTCGCCCAGGTCGAGGCCGCGGGCCAGGCCGCCCTGCGGGCCGAGCGCGGCCTGCGCCAGGAGATCCAGCGTGACCTGCAGGGCAAGCTCGGGGTCCTGCGCGACGAGCTCGCCACCGCGACCGGCCGGCTGCGGGAGGACCTCGCCGCCGAGCGCACGACGCTGAACGACCGCATCGCGATCCTCGAGGAGTGCCTGGCGCAGGAGCGCACCCGCCGCGCCGAGGCCGAGGCCGAGCGCGAGGACCGGGACGAGATCCGCGCGGCGCTCGCCGCGTTCGGCGCGCGGATCGAGCGCGCGGGCGAGGCCGCCGAGGCGAGCGCCGCCCGCTGCGCCGAGCTCGAGGAGGAGCTCGCCCGCCGCGACGCGATGCTGCGCCGCGTGAGCGTCGTGGCGCAGGAGCTGCGCGCGGAGCTCGCCTCCGCGCGGGCCGCCGCGCAGACCCAGGACGACGCGCACGGCCACGACGACGCGCCACGCGGCGACCGCGCGCTCGAGCCCGACGCGGCCGGCGTCCCCGTCCCCGACGAGGCGGGAGCCTCGACCCTCGACGCGCTCAGCGCCCGCCTGGAGCGCCTGAAGGCGCAGGCGCGCGCGAGCGCCGACCCCGCGCCCGCGTCCACCGACGCGTAGGCGCGTCCCGGGCGGCCGGCACCGCCCGGGGCGTCCGTCGCTCAGCCGCCGAGGGCGGCCTGCTGGGCCTCGTCCAGGCCCCAGTCGGCGAGGACCGCGGCGGTGTCCTTCACCGCCGGGCGCGCCTCGCCGGGCGTGCGGTCGAACCGCGGCGCGGCCTGCGGCTGCACCATCCCGTCGACCTCCACGAACGTGCCGCGGGCGGCCATGTGCGGGTGCTCGGCCGCCTCGCCGAGGCCGTACACCCCGGTCGCGCAGGTCTCCTCGGGCTCCAGCAGCGCCGCCCACTCCGCGCGCGTGCGCGTCTTGAACAGCGCGGTCAGGCGCTCCTTGTACTCCGGCCAGCGGCCCATCTCGAACTGCGGCATCTCCTCGGCGGGGATCTCGAGCAGCTCGAGCAGCCGCGCGTAGAACTGCGGCTCGATCGCGCCGAGGGCCACGTGCCCGCCGTCGGAGGTCTCGTAGGTGTCGTAGAAGTGCGCGCCGGAGTCCAGGAGGTTCGTGCCGGGCTCGTCCTTCCACATGCCGCCCGCGCGCATGCCGTGGAACATCGCGGTGAGGGCGGCGGCGCCGTCGACCATCGCCGCGTCCACGACCTGGCCCTGTCCGGAGCTGCGTGCCTCGATGATCCCGGCGAGGACGCCCATGACGAGGAACATCGCGCCGCCGCCGTAGTCGCCGACGAGGTTCAGCGCGAACATCGGCTTCTCGCCGGTGCGCTGCGCCGGGCCGAGGGCGCCCGCGAGCGAGATGTAGTTGATGTCGTGACCGGCGACCGGGGCCATGGGGCCCTCCTGGCCGTAGCCGGTCATGCGGCCGTAGACGAGCCGCGGGTTGCGCGCGTGCACGACGTCCGGACCGAGGCCGAGCCGCTCCATGACCCCGGGGCGGTATCCTTCGATCAGCGCGTCGGCCTGCTCGGCGAGCGTGAGGATCGACTCGATCGCCTCGGGCGACTTGAGGTTCGCCGCGACGGTCGCGCGGCCGCGCAGCGTCGGGTTGAACTGGGCCGGGAAGAGGTCCTGGCCGGGACGGTCCAGGCGCAGGACGTCGGCGCCGAGGTCGGCGAGCAGCATCGCGGCGAAGGGGTTCGGGCCGATGCCGCCGACCTCGAGGATGCGGACGCCGGTGAGGGGACCGGTACGGGGAGGAAGGCTCATAGGGGCCGCAGCTTATGGATCGTCCACCAACGCCGTCGGTTACCGGTCAGGCGTTCGGTACGTTCGGCGGGTACGGTCGGCCGATGGACTTCGAGACCATCCGCTACGAGGTCGCCGACGGCGTCCTGACGCTAACGCTCGACCGGCCCGAGCAGCTCAACGCCTTCACGCTGACGATGGGGCGCGAGCTCATCGCCGCGTTCGACGCGTCCGACGCCGACGACGACGTACGCGCCGTGATCGTCACCGGGGCCGGGCGCGGGTTCTGCGCCGGGGCGGACCTCAGCGGCGGCGGGGCGTCCTTCGACGCCGAGGCCCACGGCGCCGACGCGGGATCCGTCCCGCGCGATCTGGGGGGCGAGGTCAGCCTGCGGATCTTCGCGTCGAAGAAGCCGGTGATCGCCGCGATCAACGGCCCGGCGGTCGGGGTGGGGGCGACGATGACGCTGCCGATGGACGTGCGGCTCGCTGCGGAGAGCGCCCGGATGGGGTTCGTGTTCGCGCGCCGCGGCATCGTGCCCGAGGCGGCGTCCACCTGGTTCCTGCCGCGCGTGGTCGGCATCGCGCAGGCGACGGAGTGGGTGATGACCGGCCGGGTCTTCGACGCCGAGGAGGCGCTGCGCGGCGGGCTCGTCCGCAGCCTGCACGACGACGGCGGCCTGCTGCAGGCCGCGCGCGGCCTCGCGCGCGAGATCGCCGAGAACACGTCGCCGGTGTCGGTCGCGCTGGCCCGCCAGATGCTCTGGCGCGGGCTCGTCGCGGCGCACCCGATGGAGGCCCACCGCGCCGAGTCCCACGGGATGGCGACCCGCGGCCGGGCCGCCGACGCGATCGAGGGCGTGACGGCGTTCCTCGAGAAGCGCCCGGCCGCGTTCCCGGACCGCGTCTCGACCGACCTCCCCGACGTCTTCCCCGGCTGGGTGGAGCCGACGTACGAGACGCGGTCCAGCTGACCCGCGGTGCGCCGCCCGGGCCGAACGCCGCACGAGTGCGCGCCAGCTCACCAACGCGATGAGCTGGCGCGCAGAGGGCACGGTCCACGCCCGGTTGAGCGGAGGTCCCCGATGGTCGACCGCGGGCAGGTCGGCGTCCGCCCGGGTCCAGTTGAACGGCTACGGTGGTCTCCGTGCGCAAGGTGCTCGCTGTGACGGTTCTCTGCGGGGCCGTCGGCGGCTGCGACGGCGGGGACGCCGAGCGGCGCGGCGGGCTCACCCGGGACGAGGCCCGCGTCGAAGCGGTCCGACGCTGCCCCAGCCTCGGTGAGCGTCCGGAGTGCCGGCCGGTCACCGACGGATGGGTGTGCGAGAGCCCGACGAACGCGGTAGGCCTCAGGGGCAGCGGGATCGCCACCATCAAGAGTCCGTGTTAGCCCGCCGCGCGCCGAGGGCTCATCGACAAGCCGTCCAGCGCCCGGCAGCCCCGTCGGCGCGCCGGCTGGAGAGGACGCGCGGTTCAGCTGAACCTCGGTGCGGGCCACGAGCGCTTCCACGCGGGAGCGACAGCGCAGCCGTCGCGCGAGGCGGAGGTAGAGTCGCGACAGATGCGCGATGAAACGACCGAGGTCGACGCGACGCGGCAGACCAGTGGCGAGGTGGCAAGCGTCTGTTTCGGATTGCTGTCGCTCCTCCACGTCCCCGTGTGGGCTCTGGACTGGGAGCTGCCGGCCATCGTCGTGTTGGGTCTGGGAGTTCCGCTGCTCTTGGCCTTCGTGGTCGCCGGAGGGGTATGGACCGCTCGCAGCCTTCCGTTGCTGAGGAGCTGGCGACCGAACGCGCGCAACGTCAGGGACGGGACCGTTGCGGTCGCGCTGGTGTTCACGGTCGCGTTCGCGCTTTGGGCGCTCCTCGGGCTGCTCTGATCGGCGCGCGCCGGCGGGTTGAGTCCCCTGACAAACGTCCCATCAGGTACGTAAGGGCGGTCCGCCGCCGACCCGAGCCGGGCTGTCGCTCGCGCGTGGCGGGAGCGCGCGTGGCGCGACGATCGCCCTCGACGCTGACTTCTAGCCAGGTCTAGCTAGATCGGTTAGCCTGACGCTATGGCGCAGGTAGGCATGCATGAGGCCAAGACCAAGCTCTCGCAGTTGGTCGAGCGCGCGGAGGCCGGCGAGGAGATCGTGATCGCTCGTCGAGGCAAGCCCGTGGTGCGCTTGACCCCCCTGACCCCGACCTCGTCGATGGCCGCGGTGCGCGGCGCCCTGCGCGGTCAGGTGACGATGGCCGAGGACTTCGACGATCTGCCGGACGGATTCGCCGAGGCCTTCGGCTGAAGCGCCGTGAAACTGCTGCTGGACACGCACGCTGCGTTGTGGTGGGTCTCCGACGACGACCGCTTCGGCACCACCGCTGAACGGCTGATGCTCGCCTCCGACGCTCAGGTCCTGCTCAGCGCGGTGGTGATGTGGGAGATCACCGTCAAACAGGCCCTGGGCAAGCTCACCGTCCCGCCGACATGGAGCCAGACGCTGCTCGCCGGCGGCGCCAACGAACTTCCGATCACCCTGCGGCACGCCGCGAAGGTCGGGGACCTCCCAGATCATCACCGCGATCCGTTCGACCGACTGCTCGTCGCGCAGGCGCTCACCGAGGACGCAATACTGCTCTCCCGCGTCCCCGCGCTGCATGCGTACGGGGCCGCCATCGCCTGGTAGCAACGGGAGCGTCTGCCGCGAACGTCGTTCCCTCGTCGCGGACGGCGCTAACGGCCTCTCCGGGTTCGCCGAGGATCTCGACCGAACTGCGGAATCGCGCGACGCTCCCTTTCACGCGAAAGGGCGCGCGAAGATCGCCGCCGCCGCACAGGCTGGCCACGACGCGAACCCGTACCAATGCGGTCGGCTCACCGGCGCGGCGCTGCCTTCGAGGCGAGCGAGGGTTAGACCGTCGGCAGCGTCGCGCAGCGCCGGTCGTCGGCGACTGTCCAACACACCTGTCGCGCCCCGCGACGCACAAGGGACTTCGGTTCGATCGTCGTGCCGGAGTCCAGCTGTCGGGTGCCCCCGCGGGTTGGCGCGCGAACTTGAAACTGGGTCGGCTCGGTGAAGCTCTTCACGATCCAGGCGGTCGCTCCGCGTTCGCTCCCGAGTAGCGCCGTCGACACGTGCGATGTGCGCCCGCCCGCTTCCACGCCGGAAGCGATCAGCAGGCCTCAGTGCGCTACTCCCGTTCAGCCAATGCGTTTCACAGGTCATGTGTCGGGCGTTGGCGATGAGTGGTCTGACGGTGGTCGTTCTTGCTGTGTCCTCCCCAGCGGAGGCGCGGCAGGTCGTCTACGAGTCGTCCGACGGGGCGATCATGGCCAGGACCGACGACTCGCCACCGCGCCGTCTGGCCAGCGGCGTCGACCCGCACGTCTCTCCTGACGGACGACGCGTCGCGTTCGTCAGCCGCGGCGGGACGCAGGTTCGACTCGTGCCGTACCGGGGCGGGAAGCAGCGCGTCATCGCGAGGGGCCACGGGGTTGGATCGGATCCGCTCTTCAACAGGACCACGTGGTCGGCGGACTCGCGCTACGTTGCCACGAGCGCCGTCGGCAACCAGATCACCCTGTACGACACGCGCGTGCGCCGCTCCTCCCTGCTGCGCAGGTACCGCCCGAGCAGCAACAGCATCGCCGGGATCGCGCTGTCTCCTGCCGGGACGCGGATCGCGTTCAGCACGAGGGGTATCGATGACTCCTCGCTGCACGTCATGGATGCCAAGCCCGGGGCTCATGCGACCGTCGTCCGTCGATACGACGGTGCCGATCCAGTCTGGGGTCACCAGGCCGGGTGTCTGGCGTTCACGCTGCTTGTCGGCAATCGCTACGAATCGTTTCCTTCGAGGATTGGCTTCGCGTGTGCCGGGGCGCGAGCCTTTGGAGACATGACGGGATCTCTGCGCCCGGTGCGATGGCTTTCCAAGACGCGCATGCTGGGAGCGCAGTCCTCTGCCGGTCTGCAAGAACGAGCCGTACGAGTGAACACCGCGACGGGTCAGGTCGTCGCCATCTCCGAGCCCGTGCAGCGCATCTTCGACTTCTCGCGCGACGGCAGAACCATGCTCGCACGGAGCAACGACTCGCTCACGCAGATTGCACTCGACAGCCCAGGAGCTATTCCCGCTGAGATCGCGCCAGGCCCAGTGGTCGCGTCTTGGACCGGCTCTGGCTAACGGAGCCACCGGGGGAACCCCGCCGCTGCAATCACGCGAATTCGCTAGTGCTCTTTCGCGTGACCCCCGCTGTGAGTGCGGAGTGGGCAGCGGCTAGCTGCCGGAGAGGATCGAATCGAGAAGCGCTCGCAGCGACCACCGCCCGCCAGCGCGCACCGTGGCACGGCCGGCGCCGTCCGTCTGCCCGCCGGCGTCGGCGACCTCGTCCAGACGCCGCCAGAAACGGTTGACCTTCTTCCAGTCGCCGCAGACCTCCACGGTGACGCGCTCTAGCCGTCCCGCAGGACGCACGGAGACCTTCACGTCGACCAACTCGACGAAGAGCACGACCGCCAACTCGCGCGCTCGCTGCGGGAGCGACCAACCGACAGGGCCTTGGTACTCCCGCTTCTCCGTGACACGAAGCCGCGGCGCACCAATCGGCTCAGTGGACTCCGGCACGGGCCGACTCTACGACGGCGAGCTCGCCAGAGCGAAATCGAAGCACAGCCTCCGACCGAGCAACCCAGTTTGCCCCTGGACCGGCGTTCCGCATGCCAGACCCCGACGCGTTGCGCGGCTCGAAGCACCTGCCCGGGCTCCCGCAGCGGTCCTCGCGGGAAAGACTGTCCCCGGATCTAGTAGTTCCGAAGGCGATTGCGCGCGTCCGTCGCCTCGCTTTCGGTCAAACCGCCGTACTCCACGAGCTGAGCAATGGCCTCGAACAGAACATCCCGCGTGGGCGTGCCGTCCCCGCGCTGAATCTTCCAAGCAAACGACCGGGTCGACTTATGGCACTCAGGGCAGAGGAGCTGGCCGTTCTCCAAGTCCCACGTACCGCCTTGGTTCAGCGGCACGCGATGATGCGCCTCGACTTTCTCGGCGTTGCCGCACTGCTCGCAACGGTGCCCACGCTCTTCGATCAGACGCACCCGGAAGCGACGCTGAAGCGCCGAATCTCGTCGCAGATCGGCTCGGTTTCTCGACGAGTCGGGCGTCACACCGCGAAGGTACCGACTGCGTCCAGGCGCTCCCGCTCGCACGCGGATCCGAGTGCGCGAACTGGGTGGGGCGATGACCGCACATGGGCTTTCGTTCACCCAATTCGGCCGACGAGGCTTCCGCGGAAGCCTTTCCCCGCCGCTATCGCAATGCGCGAGATCCGCCAGCCCGCCGTGCGGCCACGCAGAACGATGAGGGCCGCGCCGGTCATCCCCGTCAGCGTCGGACTCGACCGCTGATTGACGAGGGCTGCGCGGGTTCGCGCGAAGCGACGGTCGCTGTCCGCCGACGCGAACCCGGCCCGCTCGACCCAGACGCAGCGGCACAATGCGCCGCCGACGACGACACGACCCGGCTCGTGGTCTTCCGGAGGCCGTCGAGGCACTCCGCTCCGGCACGATCGACGCGATCGAGCTCCGCAGACGGGGCCCGTCGCACGTCGTCGGCCGGTGACCCGCGGCCCGGCCACCGCGGGCTGACAGGATCCCCGGCATGAGCATCGTGAAGATCAACGCGATCACCGTTCCGCGGGAGCGGTTCGACGAGTTCGAGCGGCGGTTCGCGACCCGCGCGGGCAGGGTCGAGGAGGCGGAGGGGTTCGAGTCCTTCGACCTGCTGCGGCCCAACGACGACCGCGACGTCTGCCTCGTGATCACGAAGTGGCGCAGTGAGGAGGACTTCCGCGCCTGGGTCGCCTCGCCCGACTTCGCGGCCGGGCACGCCCAGCACCGCAGCGACGGTCCGGTCGGCACGAACAGCGAGATCTGGTCGTTCGACGTCCTGGAGTCCAAGGACTGACGCGGTGCCGTTCGCGGACGAGCTGCTCGGTCGCGAGGTCGTCGAGACCCTGCGCGACGTGCTGCACGGGGTGGCTCCCGACCGCCCGCTGGACGAGCTCGCGGCCGTCGCGGGGGCGCTCGACGGGCAGGCGCTCGGAGAGCGCTCGGCCGCGATCCGCGACGCGACGCTCGCCGGCCTGCCCGCGGACTTCGCCGCGTTCGACGCCGTCCTGCGGGCCGCGCTCGCCGACGACCGCTTCCGCGGCTGGATGATCTGGGCGGTCGCCGACGCGGCGGCGGTCCGCGCGCTCGAGGCCCCGGACGACCGCGATCTCGTCGCCGGGCTCGAGCTCCTGCGTGCGCTCACCCCGCGCCTGACCGCCGAGGCGGCGATCCGCCGCTTCCTGCTGCGCGACCCCGACCGCACGCTCGCGCACCTCGCGGGCTGGACCGACGACCCCGACGAGCACGTCCGCCGCCTCGTCAGCGAGGGCACCCGGCCGAACCTGCCGTGGGCGGTCCGCGTCCCGGCGCTGCGGGCGCGGCCCGACGCCACCGTCGGGCTGCTCGACGCGCTGCACCGCGACCCCGCCGAGTACGTGCGCCGCTCGGTCGCCAACCACCTCAACGACCTGTCGCGCATCGACGCGGACCTCGCCATCGCCGTCGCCGGACGGTGGCTGGCCGGAGCACCGGGCGACGTGCCGACCGCGCGGCTCGTCCGCCACGCCCTGCGGACCGCCGTCAAGGCCGGCGATCCGCGGGCACTCGCGCTGCAGGGCTTCGGCCCGCCGCCGCCCGGCCTGACGATCACCGGGCCCGTCCCGGACCGCACGGCGCTGCGGATCGGCGAGGAGCTCACGCTCACCTGCACGCTCGCCCACGCCGGCGACGCACCGGTCGCGCTCGCGATCGACTACGTCGTCCACTACGTCAAGGCGTCGGGCGCGACCGCGCCGAAGGTCTTCAAGCTCGCGACCCGCACGCTGGCCCCGGGGGAGACCGCGACGCTCACGGCCCGCCGGTCGTTCGCGCAGCGGACGACCCGACGGCACCACCCCGGCCCGCACGTGGTCGAGCTGCAGGTCAACGGTCACCGTCACGGCCGGGCCGAGGTGCAGCTCCTCCCGTAGAACCCCAGACGCCCGGCGCGCCAGGTTGTGCGGAACCCCCAGGATCCGGTGCCCGCGCCTGGGGTACGGTCGGCCGCGAGGGTCAACCCAGAGGAGAGAGATGTTCGACTACGTGATCGTCGGCGCCGGATCCGCGGGCTGCGTGCTCGCCGCGCGCCTGACCGAGGACCCGTCCGTGAAGGTCGCGCTGCTGGAGGCGGGCGGCGACGACCAGGACATGGAGGTGCAGATCCCGGCCGCGTTCGGCGCGCTGTTCAAGGGCCGCCGCGACTGGGACATGTCGACGGACCCGGAGCCGGCGCTGAACAACCGCCGCTGCTACCTGCCGCGCGCGAAGATGCTCGGCGGCTGCAGCTCCATGAACGCCATGGTCTACATCCGCGGCAACCGCGCCGACTACGACGAGTGGGCGGCGATGGGCGCCGAGGGCTGGGGCTACGACGACGTCCTGGACTACTTCAGGCGCTCCGAGGACAACGAGCGCGGCGAGGACCTCTACCACGGCGCCGGAGGCCCGCTCCCGGTGCGCGAGAGCCGCTCGATGCACCCGCTCGCCACCGCCTTCGTCGAGGCGGCCAAGCAGGCCGGCCACGAGGAGAACCCCGACTTCAACGGCGCCCGCCAGGAGGGCGTGGGCCGCTACCAGACGACCCAGCAGGACGGGATGCGCGCGAGCACCTCCGCGACGTTCCTGCGGCAGGCGGAGGGCCGCGAGAACCTGACCGTCATCACCGACGCGATGGTGACCGACCTGATCATCGAGCAGGGCCGCTGCAAGGGCGTGCACGTCGACCACCCCGACCACTTCGAGATCCTCGCCGAGCGCGAGGTCATCCTCACCGCCGGGGCGTACCAGACCCCGCAGATCCTGATGCTGTCGGGCATCGGCCCGCGCGAGCACCTCGAGGCGCTCGGGCTGGAGGTCGTGAAGGACCTGCCGGTCGGGCAGGGCCTGCAGGACCACTGCATGACGCTCATGAACTACAAGACCGACGTCGAGTCGCTGCTGACCGCGATGACCGACGAGAACGTCGAGCGGATGAGCGTCGACGGCGAGGGGCCGCTGACCTCGAACATCGCCGAGGCGGGCGCGTTCATCCGGACGCGGCCCGGCCTGGACGGGCCCGACTGCCAGTTCCACTGCGCGCCGGTGTTCTTCTTCGAAGAGGGCCTCGGCGTCGCGACCGAGCACGGTGTCGCGTTCGGTCCCGGGGTCGTCAAGCCGACCAGTCGCGGCTCGGTGACGCTGCGTTCCGCGAGCCCGTACTCCAAGCCGCGGATCATCCACAACTACCTCACGACCGAGGAGGACCGCCAGACGATCCTCGCCGGCGTGCGGCTGGGTCTGGAGATCGCCGAGCAGCCCGCGATGCAGGAGATCATCACCGGCCGGTTCGTCGCGCCCGCCAAGGACGCGACCGACGAGGAGCTCTGGGCGTTCATCCGCGAGAACACGATGACGATCTACCACCCGACGTCGACCGCGGCGATCGGGCCGGTCGTCGACTCGCGCCTGAAGGTCCACGGGATCGACGGCCTGCGCGTCGCCGACGCGTCGGTGATGCCGACGATCGTGCGCGGGAACACCAACGCGCCGGTGATCATGATCGCCGAGAAGGCCGCGGACCTCGTGCGCGAGGACGCCGCCGTCCCGGCCTGAGCCGCGGCGTCGCCGACCGGGCGCGGCGACGCGCCCGGTCGAGGCCGACGTCACGGTGGCGGACGTCGGCTGACCGGGCGGCGGGACGTCAGGACTTCGCGGTCGCCGCGCCGAGCGCGGCGGTGATCTCGGCGAGCTGCGCCTCGATCGCCTCGAGACGGTCCTCGATGCGCTTGGTCGACCGGCTCTGCGCGACGCCGTCGAGCTGGTCCTCGATGCCCTCGAGGCGCTGGGAGACGGACCGCAGACGCCGGGTCAGGCGCTCGATGTCGGCGGCGGAGGGGATGTTCAGGCCGCTCATCGCGACCTCCTGGGCCGCGACGGCCTTCTCGCGCGCACTGAGGATCTGCGTGATCGCCCCGGTGACCAGCGGGTTCTCGATCAGGTCCTTGGTGACCCCGCCGAGCGTCTGCTGGGCGGTCTTGCTGAGGTCGGGCACGGTGTCTCCTGGGAGGTCGGGTGCAGCGGGACGGCCTCTGGAGTACGCCGCAGACCGGCCGAGGTCACACGCCCGCGCGGGCGCGCGTGCGCCGGAACCGGGGCCGACGAGCGCCGACGCGCAGGCAACCGGCGGTCTTGCGCGAACGATGAGATACGTTTCCGAAAGGGTGTTGTTCATGCGGAATTCCGGTGTGACGGAATCCGCGATCAGAGGGAGAACCACGAACGGTGCAGGGGAGGATCGTCGCTGTGGCAGCGCTGGTGGTCGCGATCGCGGCCGCCGCTCTCGTGCTCACGCGCGGCGGTGACGAGTACCGTCTCACCCTCCGGTTCGACAACGCCTCCCAGCTCGTCAAGGGCAACGAGGTGAAGGTCGGTGGCCTGCCGGTCGGCACCGTCGACGACATCGTGCTCGCCGACGACAACGCGGCCGAGGTGAAGGTCCGCATCACCGACGAGGACCTCACGCCGCTGCACGAGGGCACCCGCGCGGAGATCCGCGTCGCCTCGCTCTCGAGCGTCGCCAACCGGTTCATCCAGCTCCACCCAGGGCCCAACAACGCGCCCGAGATCGCCGACGGCGGCACGCTCGCCACCGCGCGCACGAACTCCGTCGTCGAGATCGACAGCCTCCTCGCGACCCTCGACGCCCAGACCCGCAACGCCGCGCAGGACCTGCTGCGCAACCAGGCCGCGATCTACGAGGGCGCCGCCGCCGAGGCCAACCGCGGCCTCGTCGCCCTGAACCCGGCGCTCTCCCAGCTCGACCTGCTCAGCCGCGACCTGGGCCGCGACAACACCGCGCTGCGCGGCTTCCTCGTCCGCACCGCCTCCGTCGTCGCCGCCGTCGCCTCCCGCGACGCGGACCTCGACCGCGGCCTCGCCGGCGCCGCCACCACCGCCCGCACGCTCGCGGACGAGCAGCAGTCGCTCGAGGGCGTCCTGCGCCGCGCGCCCGGGACGCTGGCCGACGCGACCGGCGCGCTGAACGACCTCGACCGCACCTTCACCGCGCTGCGGCCGGCCGCCCGCGAGCTGCGGCCCGTCGCCCCGCGCGCCGCCGGACTGGTCCGCGACCTGCAGCCCGTGCTCGACCGGTCCGGCCCGGCGATCGCCTCGCTGCGCGGCCTGCTGCCCGACCTTGGCGCGGTCCTGCGGCGGATGCCCGCGCTGCGCGACACGGCGCTCGCGTCGTTCACCGCGACGCGCACCGCCCTCGCCGACGCCGACCCGATCGTCCAGGGCGTCCTGCCGTACCTGCCGGACGTCTACCACGGCGTCGTCACCGGCTTCGGCGGTCAGCAGGTCAACTCCTACGACGCCAACGGCCCGTACGCGCGGATCACGCCCGTCGCCTCGCAGCTGTCGCTCACCGGTGCCCTCTCCGGGCTCACCAAGGGCCTGCCGCTGCCGTTCAAGAACGGGCGCACGTCGCGCTGCGCCGGCGGCGCCTACCGGCAGGTCACGAGCTCGCCGAACAACACGCCGACGCCCGGCTTCCCCTGCGACCCGGGGAACGCGCCATGAAGCTCGGACTGCGCATCGGGCTGCTGGCGGTCGCCGCGCTCCTGCTGGGCGTCGTGCTCTCGGGTGCGGGCGGCAGCGAGACCGACGGCGGGGACTACCGCGTCGACGCGATCTTCCGCAACGCCGGCTTCCTCATCCCCGGCCAGGACGTGAAGATCGCCGGCGCCAAGGTCGGCAGCGTCGAGGACGTGTCGCTCACGAAGGACCGCCGCGCCCGCATCAGCATGCGGGTCGACCCGAAGTTCGCGCCCTTCCGGGCCGACGCCGACTGCACCGTGCAGCCCCAGTCGCTGATCGGCGAGAAGTTCGTCCAGTGCACCCCGGGCACCCCGGACGCCGGCGAGCTGCGCGTGCCCGCGGGCAGCGACACGCCGACCGTGCCGCTCCAGAACACGCGCTCGCCCGTCGACCTCGACCTCGTCCTCGCGACCTTCCGCCAGCCCACGACGACCCGCGCCGCGCTGCTGCTCAGC
This sequence comes from Paraconexibacter algicola, assembly GCF_003044185.1. Lineage (GTDB taxonomy): Bacteria > Actinomycetota > Thermoleophilia > Solirubrobacterales > Solirubrobacteraceae > Paraconexibacter > Paraconexibacter algicola. The sequence continues at coordinate 266,971 of NZ_PYYB01000001.1, read as the reverse complement.
GCGCTGGGCGGCGGCCTCGCCGGCCGCGGCGACGACCTCGACGAGGCGATCCGCCAGGCCGACCCGGCGTTCAAGGAGACCGAGCGCCTGCTGACGCTCGTCAACGGCGAGCGCCAGACGATCCGCACGCTGATCGGCGAGGCCGACACCGTCATCGGCGAGCTCGACGGCCGCCGCGAGGACGTCGCCGACTTCATCAGCGGTGCCGCCGCCGCGACCCGCCCGACCGCCCGGCGCAACGCCGAGCTGCGGTCGACGCTGCGCGAGCTCCCCGGCTTCCTGGCGCAGGCCCGGCCCGCGCTGCGCGAGCTGCGCCGCCTCGGGGAGGACGGCGCGCCGGTCGTGCGGCAGCTCACGGCGGCCGCCCCGTCGGCCACGCGGCTCGTCGGCGCGCTCAGCCCGTTCTCGACCGCCGCCCGCCCGGCGCTGCGCGAGCTCGGCACCGCCGCGGCCGCCGGCCGGCGCGCGGTGAAGCCCGCCGCGCCGCAGATCCGCCGCCTGCGGCGCCTCGCCGAGACGGCCGGGCCCGCGGGCACGCAGCTCGCCGCCTTCCTCGAGAGCTCGCGCGACCAGGGCGCCGTCGAGGGCGTGCTGCGGTTCGTCTACTGGGCGACCGCCGCGCTGGCCCGCTACGACAGCGTCTCGCACATCCTGCCGGCGTACGCGATCGTCGACGGGTCCTGCAACCTGTACGCGGTCGTCACCACCGAGGCGTGCGACGCGCACTTCGCCGCCGGCGCTGGGACCGCCGGGCGCCGCGCCGCGCGCGAGACGCCCGAGCGCGCCGGCACGACCCCTGCCGCGGCGCCGAAGACCCCGTCCGCCACGCCGCAGCTGACGCCCACGCCGTCGCCCCAGACCGGGAAGCCGACGGCGCCCGCGACGCCGAAGCTCCCGTCCGTGCCGCAGGTCGTCGGCGATCTGCCCAAGGCCCTCCAGGACACGCTCGACGGGCTGCTCGGCGGGCTCACCGGCAAGCGCGACCCGCAGGCCTCGCCGACGCCCGCGCCGGACCTGCAGTCCCTGCTCGGCTCGCTGCTCGGAGGGGGCCGATGAACCGCCGCCGCAACAGCTCGCTCGCCGCCAACCCGGTGCTCATCGGCGCGATCACGACGCTGATCGTCGTCGTCGCGGTGTTCCTCTCCTACAACGCCAACAACGGCCTGCCGTTCGTCCCGACCTACGACCTCGAGGTCGTCGTCCCCGACGCCGCCGAGCTCGTGCCCGGCAACGACGTGCGGATCGGCGGCTCGCGCGTCGGGGTCGTGAAGGCGATCACCGCGGAGCCCGGCCGGGGCGACGCCCTGCCCGCCGCGCGGATCGACGTGGCGCTCGAGACGGCCGCGCAGCCGCTCGCCGCGGACACGCGGGCGATCGTGCGGCAGCGCTCGAACCTCGGCCTGAAGTACCTCGAGCTGATCCCCGGGCGCAGCAGCCGCGAGCTGGCCGCCGGCGGCGAGATCCCGCTGCGCCAGTCCACCGGCGTCGTGGCGTTCGACGACGCGATCTCCGCGTTCGACGCCCCGACCCGCGCCGGCGTGCGCGGCGTCGTGCGCGAGCTCGGCAGCGGGCTCGCGGGCCGCGGCCCCGACCTCAGCGACGCGATCGGCGCGCTCCCGCAGGTCGCCACCGACCTGCGCTCCGTCGCGGCCAACCTGCGGTCGGACACCACCGACCTGCGCGGCTTCCTGCAGGGCGCGCGGGCCACGACCGCCGCGCTCGCGCCCGTCACGCCGCAGCTCGGCAGCCTGTTCGAGGCCGGCGCGCGCACGTTCGAGGCGCTCGGCGCCGAGGACGCGGCGATCGACCGGACCCTCGTCGTCGCCCCGGGCGCCCAGCGCAACGCGGCCGCCGGCTTCCGCGAGGCCCGCCCGCTGCTGGCCGAGGCCGCCGGCCTGCTGCGCGACGCGCGGCCCGCGGTCGCCGTCCTGCGCGGCTCCGCCGACCGCCTGACCGCCGGCCTGCAGGCCGCCACCCCGGTGCTGCGCCGCGCCCCGCGCCTGGGCACCGACCTGCGCCGGACGCTGTCGCGCCTGGACGCGCTCTCGCGTCGCGCGTCGCTGCCAGTCGCCCTGCGCCACCTCACCACCAGCGTGCGGTCGCTCGGCACCGCGCTCGAGGTCATCGCGCCGTTCCAGACCCGCTGCAACTACCTCGGCCTCTGGGGTCGCAACGTCCCGCAGGTCGTCAGCGAGGGCGACACGATGGGCACCTGGTTCCGCTTCATCCCGATCGTGCAGGGCGAGGAGATGTTCCAGAGCGCCCGTGCGTCGCGCACGCTCCACGCGATGCCGGTCGCCGACACCGGCGCCGGCGGCGAGTGCGAGCCGGGCAACGAGACGTTCGTGCCGGGCCAGCAGATCGGGCCCGCACCGGGCGTGCAGCCGGGCGCGACCGAGAAGACCTCGCCGCCCACGTTCGTCGAGGGGGCGGGTCGATGAGGCGCGGGGTCAAGCCGGGCATGAGCCCGTTCAAGGCCGGGGCGCTGGCGCTCGTCTTCGTCGCCGCCTTCACCTACCTGGGCTTCACGAAGTTCCGGGTCCCGTTCAAGCCCCAGTACGAGGTCGACGCCGTGTTCACCTCGGCGGCCACCGAGATCAAGGGCGGCTCGCCCGTGCGGATCGCGGGCGTCGAGGTCGGCAAGGTCGTGCGCGTCGAGCGCGGACCCGGCGGCACCGCGGTCGCGCGCCTGCGCTTCGAGGACAAGGGCCGGCCGATCCACCGCGACGCGACGATGAAGATCCGTCCGCGGCTGTTCCTGGAGGGCAACTTCTTCGTCGACGTGCGACCCGGCACCCCGGGCGCCGGGGAGGTCCCGGACAACGGGACGATCCCGATCGGGCAGACCGCCGTCGCGGTGCAGCTCGACGAGGTGCTCGGCGCCCTGCGCAGCAACTCGCGCGCCGACGTCCAGGCGACGGTGGAGAACCTCGCCACCGCCTTCGACGGCGGCGGCGCCGAGGCCGTGAACGCCGGCTTCGCCGACTGGGCCGGGGCCTTCACCGGCACCGCGATCGTCAGCGAGGCGGCGCGCGGCCAGAAGCCCGGCGACCTGACCCGCTTCGTGCAGGCCCAGGCGAAGGTGTCCGACGCGCTCGCCGCCCGGGACGGCGAGCTCGCGGGCCTCGTCACCGGCTTCGCGCAGACCGTGACGACGCTGGCCGCGTCGCGCGACGACCTCGCCGCGACGCTGCGCGGCCTCGACCGCACGCTCTCGACCGCCCGTCCGGCGCTCGCCGACCTCCGCGGCGCGCTGCCGCCGCTGCGCCGCTTCGCCTCGGCGCTGCGCCCGGCGCTGCGGGTTGCGCCCGGGGCGATCGACACGGCCCGCCCGTTCGTGCGCTCGACCGCCGGCCTGCTGGCGCCCAGCGAGCTGCCGGCGCTCGTGCGTGACCTGCGGCCCGCGGTCAGCGGCCTGCGCACCCTGCAGCCGGCGCTCGACACGCTGCTCGGCCGGATCGACCCGATCGCCCGCTGCGTCTCGCGCAACGTCGTGCCGACCCTGAACAAGTCCGTCGACGACGGGGCGCTCTCCACCGGCCGCCCGGTCTGGCAGGAGATCGCGATGATCGGCCCGGGGCTCGCCTCGGCCGGCAGCAGCTTCGACGCCAACGGCGCCGCGGTCCGCTACCACGCCGGCGGGGGCGAGAACCTCGTCTCGACCGCGCTGCCCGGCGTCGGCGACCTCGTGTCGCTCACCTCCGAGCCGCTGCTCGGGGCGCGCCCGCGGTACACGCCCAACCAGGTGCCGCCGTTCGCCCCCGGCGCCGACTGCCTGAAGCAGGACCTGCCGGACCTGCGGGCCGACTCGGTGCCCGCCCCGGCCAACCAGCGCCGCATCTCCGGGGCCACGCGCAGCGCCCTGGGCACCTCGGTCGGGAAGGCCGTGCAGCGCCTGCAGTCGCTGACGAAGGACGGCAAGCTGCGCCGCGCCCTGACCCGCGAGCGCGCCGCCGACGCGAAGGGGTCGCGATGAACCTCCGCCAGCAGCTGCGCAAGTACTCGGTCACGATCCTCGCGATCTTCGGCCTGCTCATCGCCGCGGTCGCCGTCGGCAGCTACATCCTCGTCAACCAGCGGCTGCGGCTGCCCTGGGAGGACTTCTACAGCGTCAAGGTCGAGCTGCCCACCGCGCAGGCGATCACCCCCGGCCAGGGGCAGACGGTCACGGTCGCGGGCGTCAACGTCGGCGAGATCGGCGCCGTCGACCTCGTGAACGGCCGCGCCGTCGTCCGGATGGACATCGAGCGCAACAAGCTCGACGCGGTGCACGCCGACGCGAAGGTGCTCGTGCGGCCCCGCACCGGCCTGCAGGACATGACGATCGACATGGACCCGGGGACCCCGTCGGCGCCGAAGCTCGGCTCCGACGACGTGCTGCCCGTGTCCCGCGCGACGCCGACCGTGAACGTCGACGAGGTCCTCGCGGGCCTCGACGGCGACACGCGCGGGTACGTGCAGGCGCTCGTCCAGGGCCTCGGCGACGGCCTCGCCGGCGACCGCGCGCTGAACCTCCGCGAGATCCTCAAGACCAGCCAGCCGACGCTCGCGCGCACGAAGGAGCTCACCGCCGCGCTGCGAGGCCGTCGGGTCGAGCTGCGCCGCCTCGTCAGCCGCCTGGCGTCCCTGTCGGGCCGCGTCGCCGGCCAGTCCGACGACCTGCAGGCGCTGGTGTCGCAGGGCAACACGACGTTCGCCGCCATCGCCAGCGAGGACGACGCGCTGCGCCGCGGCCTCGCGGAGCTGCCCGGCACGCTCGGGGAGGTCGACGGCGCGCTGGCCGCCGCCCGCCCGCTGGCCCGTGACCTGAAGCCCGCGCTGACGCGCCTGGAGCCGACCGCGCGCCGGCTGCGGCCCGCGCTGCAGGACCTCGCGTCCCTGGCGCGGACCGGCGGCCCCGCCGTCCGCGAGCTGCGCGGCCTCTCGCGCGAGGCACGCCCGACCGCCCGGCAGACCGCCGCCGCGGTCAAGGCCCTGACCCCGGTGACCGCCGACCTCGACCGCAGCATGGCGGTGCTGGGCCGGGTCGTGAACACGATCGCCTACAACCCGCCGGGCAAGGAGGAGGGCTACCTCTTCTGGCTCGCCTGGTTCGGCCACAACACGACCTCCATGCTCTCGACCAACGACGGCAACGGCGTCGCCTGGCGCGGGCAGGTCATCGTCTCCTGCGCGAACGTCAACCAGGCCGGCCTGCTCGTCCCGCTGCTGCAGCCGCTCGCCGATCTGGGGGTGTGCCCGAAGTGAACCCGTCGGAGATGACCCGCAGCCGGCTGGCCATCATGGTCGTGTTCGCCCTGACCTGCTTCGGGCTGCTGCTGTTCCTCTGGGTGAGCTTCGGCGGCTCGACGCCGCTGAAGCCCAAGGGCTACCGGGCCGACGTGCTGTTCCCGGAGGCCACGCAGCTCGCCGAGCAGGCCGACGTGCGGGTCTCCGGCGTGCCGATCGGCAAGGTCGTCGACCAGCGCCGCGACGGCGACCGCACCCGCGCCACGCTGCAGATCGACCCGCGCTACGCGCCGCTGCGCGCCGACGCCCGCGCGATCCTGCGCCAGAAGACGCTGCTCGGCGAGATCTACGTCGAGATGACCCCGGGCTCGCCCGGTGCGCCCGAGATCCCCGAGGGCGGGACGCTCGCCCGCGGGCAGGTCGCGTCGACGGTCGAACTCGACGAGGTCCTGCAGGCGTTCGACGCCCCGTCGCGGCGCAACCTCCAGCGCTGGATGCAGGGCTGGTCGGCGGCGCTGAAGGGCCGCGGCACGGACATCAACGACGCGGTCGGCAACCTCGGCCCGCTGCTGCAGGACGGCGGGGACGTGTTCGCGACCTTCGACGCGCAGTCCCGCGCGGTGCAGGGGCTCGTCCGCGACGCGGGCACCGTGTTCCGCACCGTCGGGCGTCGCGACGTGGCCACGCGCGAGCTCGTGACCGCCGGCGACCAGGTGCTGCGCACGACCGCCGCGCGCCGCGACGACCTCCGCGCGACCGTGCGCGCGCTGCCGCCGTTCCTGCAGGCGCTCGACCGCAGCGCCACCTCGACCCGCGCGCTCAGCCGCGACCTGCTGCCCGCGGTCCGCGACCTGCGCCCCGTCGCCCGCGACCTCAAGCCCACCCTCGACGGCGGCGCCGCGCTCGGCGACGACCTGCGCGACCTCTCCCGCGACCTCTCGCCCGTGCTGAGCGCCGCCCGCAACGGCCTGCCCGCGACGACCGCGATCCTGCAGGCCGCCGGCCCGCTGTTCGACCGCCTCGCGCCGTTCTCGCGCGACCTCGAGCCGGCGACCGCCTTCCTGGCCGCCTACCGCACCGACTTCACGCAGTCGTGGGCGAAGGTCGCGGCGGCGACGAACCGCACGGCGCCGACCGCCAGCGGCCGCCAGACGAACTACCTGCGGCTGCTGCTGCCGGTGTGGAACGAGACGCTCGGGTTCTTCGAGCAGCGTGCACCGAGCAACCGCTCCAACCCGTACCCGGCGCCGCTCGCGCAGCGGAAGATCGGGCCCGACGGTGGCTACGAGTCCTTCGACTGCACGAACACGGGCAACCCGCAGGTCGTGCCGCCGCTCGGCCAGCCGCCCGCGTGCCTGCAGCAGCAGCCGTTCGACGCCGGGGCCGGCGTCTCGCGGTTCCCGAAGCTCTCGCGCGCGCCCGAGTGAGCGCGGGCGGGTGCGGCTCCCGCTGCTGGACCAGCTGCCGTCCTGGGCGACGACCGGGATCGGCAGCCTGCCGCACGCCGACCCGGCCGCGGCCGTCGAGTACCTGACGCTCGCCTACGCGGTCCCGTTCTGCCCGCAGCTGCCGCGCCACGACGGCGACATGGTGCACGAGTGGCTCGGGGACGTCGCGGCGCGGCGGACCTGGACGCCCGAGCGCGCGGCGCGGGAGCCGGCGGCGTGGCCGGCGTTCCTGCGGGAGCTCGAACGGCGCCCGCCCGCCCACGGCGTCGTGAAGCTCCAGCTGACCGGGCCGGTGACGCTCGGCTGCGCGATCGACCGGGCCACGGACGCGTCCGCCCCCGCGGGGACCCCGTCCCCGCGGACTGCGGAGCTCGCCACGTGGCTCGCGGACGCCGCGGCGGAGGCGGTCGACGCGGTCCGGGAGCGCGGCCCGGGCGTGGTGCTGGTCCTCGACGAGCCCGCGCTCGGCCTCTGCGCCCACCCGGGCATCGAGGCGGCCTGGGCGCCGCTGCGCGACCTCGCCGACGCGTGGGGCCTGCACTGCTGCTGCGAGGTGCCGTGGGACGTGGTCGACGCAGCGGCCCCCGACCTGCTGTCGCTGGACCTCGCGTTCACGCCCGTCGACGGGCGGGCGGCCCGCTCGCTCGACGCGCTCGCCGCGCGCGGGGCCTGGGTGGCGTGGGGGGCGATCGCCGCCCACCGGCCCGAGTACGCGCTGCACGGCATCCGACGGGTCACGGCCGCGGTGGAGGCGGTCCCCCGGACCGCGGGACGCAGCCTGCTGACGGCGTCGTGCGGGACGGGACGGATGAGCGTCGAGCGCGAGCGGCAGGTCGCGGTGGCCCTGCGCGACGTCGCCGGCACGATGCGCCGGCGCGCGGACGCGGCGCGCGCGACCGCCCCCTGACGCGGCGGGTCAGTCCTGCCGGCGCAGCCGCGCGCGCAGCCGCTCGAGCTCCTCGGGGCGCAGGCCCTCGGAGAGCAGCCACGCCTCGACGCTGCCGTGCTCGGCCTCCAGGAGCTCGAGGACGCGCTCCATCGTGCCGGGGACGGGCGCGTGGCTCGACGGGTCGTGCTTGCGCATCTCGGCGCCGTAGGTGTTCGTCTCGGCGAGCCGCTGCACGATCGCCTCGATGTTCTGCGCGGTCGCCAGGTAGTCGGCGACGATCGCGTCGCGGTCCGCCCCGGCCGCGGCGAGCGCGATCGCGACGACGGTGCCGGTCCGGTCCTTCCCGGCGGCGCAGTGCACCAGCGTGGCGCCCTCGGTGTGCGCCATCGCGCGCAGCGCCTCGACGATCGAGTCGGGGCGGCGGCGCGTGTAGCCGAGGTACGCGCGGACGGTCGGGGTCTCCTGCGGCAGGTCGGCGCCGACGCCGTCGCCCCACGGCAGCACGGTCTGCAGGTCGAGGTCGGTGCCGCCCCCGGTCTCCGGGTAGAGCGAGCGGTGCTCGATCCGCACGCGCTCGTCGCGCTCGAGCGGGCCGGGGCCCTCCGACCGCAGCTCGTAGCCGGTGCGCAGGTCGACGACGAGCCGCAGGCCGAGCTCCTCGACGAGGGTGGCGATGTCGCGCTCGGTGAGGTCCTGCAGGTTGTCGGCGCGCAGCAGCACGCCGGGCGCGATCACGCCGCTGCCGTCGGCGAGCGGGATGCCGCCCACGTCGCGGGCGTTGACGGTCCCGTCGAGGTCGATCGGCGTGGTGGGCGGCGCGGTGTCGGGCATCACCGCACACGCTACGGGACGCGGACCGCGGGCTCGTGACCGCCGCGTTGCCCGGTCCGTAGGGTCCGACGGGATGACGATCCTCGAGGCGATCGCGATCCTGGCCGCCGGCCTGGCCGCCGGGACGATCAACGCGGTGATCGGCTCGGGCACGCTCGTGACCTTTCCCGTGCTGCTGGCGGTCGGCTACCCGCCGGTGGTGGCGAACACGACGAACGGCCTCGGGCTGGTGCCGGGCTCGTTCACGGCGGCGTGGGGCTACCGCCGCGAGCTGGCGGAGAACCGGCGGTCCGCGCTGCTGCTGGCGTCCTGCTCGGCGGCGGGGTCGGTGATCGGCGCGATCCTGCTCCTGGAGCTGCCGGAGGACCTCTTCGCGGTCGTGGTGCCCGTGCTCATCGCGGGTGCGCTCGTGCTCGTCGTCTTCCAGCCGCGGGTCGCGGCGTGGGTCGCGCGGCGGCGGGAGGGCCGGGCGGCGGGCGGCCACGCGGAGGGCACGGCCGGCCTGCGGGCGGGGATCGGGGCGACCGGCGTGTACGGCGGCTACTTCGGGGCGGGGCAGGGGATCCTGCTGTTCGCGCTGCTCGGGACGGCGCTGCCGGACGACATGGCGCGCCTGCAGGGCCTGCGCAACCTCCTGGCGGGGACGGCCAACGGGGTGGCGGCGCTCGTCTTCGTGCTCGTGGCGGACGTGTCGTTCGGGGCGGCGGCGTTGATCGCGGTCGGGGCGGCGACCGGTGGCGTGATCGGGGCGCGGATCGGTCGGCGGCTCGCGCCGGGGACGCTGCGGGCGCTCGTCGTGGTCGTCGGGCTCGCGGCGATCCTGCAGCTCGTGCTGTGAGTGCGCCGGCGCTCAGACCGCCGCGTCCAGCAGCGCGATCGCCACGGCGAGCTGGGCGGTCCACGCGAGCGTGCGCAGCCAGTTCAGCCGCACGAGTCGCGTGAGCAGCGCCGGGTCGTGGCGGGCGGCGAGCCGCCCGTGCATGGGGGCGTAGACCGCGCCGGTCGCGGCGAAGATCCCTCCGGCGAGCGCCAGGTTGGCGATCGCGAGGTCCTGTGGCGCGCCGCCGTCGAGGAGCAGCGCGGCGGCGAGGCCGACGTTCGCGAGCATGAGCGGCAGCACGAGGACGGTGATCCGCTGCTGGTGCTCGGCCTCGTAGGCGGGCCAGGCGGGCTCGGGCACGCGCGCGAAGAGCGGGTAGTGCACGACCTGGATCGTCCAGATCAGGCCGCAGAGCACGGCGACGTCGACGAGGTTCAGCAGCTCCAGCAGCATGGTCCCGGACGGATACGGGCGACGGGGCCCGACGGGATCGCTCAGCCGCGGCGACGGCGGTCCGCGTGGCCCGCGGCCTGCATGACCCGCTCGAGGTCCTCCTGGTCGACGGGGGCGGCGGGCATCGGGGTGGCGTCGGTGCCGGTGGCGCGCAGGCCGTCGAGGACGAGGACGAGCATGCGCCGCCAGGCGTCGGGGGCGATGTCGCGGGTGTAGTCGGCCAGGCGGCGATCCACGGCTACACGACCGCGTTCTGGTGGGCGGCGGGGATCTTCTTCGTCGGCGCCGTCGTCTCCGCGCTCGTGCTCGACGGGTCCCGCGTCCCGGCGCAGGCCACGTCGGGCGACCCGGTCTTCGCCCACTGACGCCCCCGGCCTCGATCGCCTGTCCGCGCCCGTCCGCGTCCCGCGGGCGGGCGCGCGCCGTCGCTCCCCCGGGGCGTCGGGCGGCGGCCACTACCATTGCGGGCAGTGCAAGACGCTCTGGGCCTGCTCGCCGTGCTCGCGCTCGTCGGTGCGAACGCGTTCTTCGTCGTCGGGGAGTACGCCGTCGTCACCGCGCGACGCGGGCCGCTGAACCTCGCGGCCGCCGAGGGCTCGCGCCGGGCCGCCGCCGCGCTGCGGCTGATGGACGACCCGGTGCGCGTGATCTCGACCGTGCAGGTCGGCATCACGATGCTCGGCATCCTCACCGGCGCGCTCGGCGAGCCGATCGTCCGCGACGTCCTCGGGGACGGCGTGCCCGGCTGGCTGGCGTTCCTGATCGCCTTCGGCAGCGTCACCTACCTGTCGGTCGTGCTCGGCGAGCTCGTGCCGAAGTCGCTGACGCTCGACCGCGCCGAGGCGCTCGTCATGCGGATCGCCGTCCCGATCGAGCTGCTCGCCCGCCTGTTCCGCCCGGTCGTCTGGGTCCTGCGGCAGTCCTCGCTGCTCGTCCTGCGGCCGTTCGGCGTCCACGACGTCACCGCCGGGGACGGCGTGCAGTCCCCGGAGGAGCTGCGCGAGCTCGTCGACGAGGCGGAGGGCTCCGGGGTCATCGCCGAGGACCAGGAGCGCCTCCTGCACAACGTTCTGGACTTCGCCGACCGTGACGCCCGCGACGTCATGGTCGCGGCGCGGGACGTGCGCTGGCTCGACGCCGAGCAGACCGTCCGTGCGGCGCTCGACCAGCACGTCGCCCAGCCGCACACGCGCTACCCGGTCGGTGACGGGTCGATCGACCGGCTCGTCGGCGTCGTCCACGTGCGCGAGCTGCTCGCCGCCGAGCGCCGTGACCCCGACACGGCCGTCGGCGACGTCGCGACCCCCGCGGTCGTCGTGCCGGAGTCCAAGTCGCTGCGCCCGCTGCTCGCCGAGCTGCGCGCGGGCCGCAAGCAGCTCGCCGTCGTGGTCGACGAGTACGGCTCCACCGCGGGGATCGTCACGCTCGAGGATCTGCTCGAGCAGCTCGTCGGCAGCATCGAGGACGAGTACGACCCCGAGCTGCCCGGCGTCGAGGAGCGCGAGGACGGGGCGCTCGTCATGCCCGGCGCCACCGCGATCCTCGACCTCGAGCGCCACTTCGGCCTCGACCTCGGGGACACGTCCGCGCGCACCGTGGCCGGCGCGGTGTTCGAGCGGCTCGGGCGGCGGCCGCGCCCCGGCGACGTGGTCGAGTTCGACGGCTCCCGCATCACCGTGCAGGCGGTCGACGGCACCCGCATCACCGAGGTCGCGGTCCTCACCGACGTCGCCGCCCGTGACTGAGCCCGCCGCCCCGCCGCGCCGCGCGCGGCTGTGGGAGATCGACCTCCTGCGCACCGCCGCGATCGTGATGATGGTCGTCTACCACCTGGTCTACGACATCCGCTTCCTTGCCCCCGACGTCGCCCCGAACCCCTACGACGGTGGCTGGCGCGCGCTGCAGATCGCGTGCGCCTCGACGTTCCTCACCGTCGTGGGCCTCAGCTTCTGGGTGCGCGACGCGCGGCTGCGGGCCCGCGGCGTCGACGCGCGCGAGCGCTGGCGCAGCGGTGTGCCGCGAGGCCTGCAGGTGGCCGCCGGGGCGCTCGCGGTCTCCGTCGCCACCGGGATCGCGCTCGGTGACGAGCTCGTGCGCTTCGGCATCCTGCACCTGATCGCCGTCGCCCACCTCGTCGTCCTGCCCGGGCTCGTCGGCCTGCGGCACTGGAACGCGGTCCTCGGCGTCGCCGCGGTCGCGGCCGGCCTGGCCCTCCAGGGCACGTCGAGCGCGCAGTCCGCGCTGATGGTCATCGGGCTCGACCCGGGGGAGACGGGGGTGGACTGGGTGCCGCTGCTGCCGTGGATCGGGCCCTGCCTGCTGGGCGTCGCGTTCGGCGCGCTGCTCTACCCGGGCGGCGAGCGCCGCGCGCTGCTGCGCGGGCTCGGGGACGGCTCGCCGCGCGCGCACGCGGCGGGCGCGCCGGGCCGCCGGTCGCTGACGATCTACCTCGTGCACCAGCCGATCCTCATCGCGCTCGTGGCGGGCGCGCTCGTCGCGACCGGCACGCCGCTGGACCCCCGCTGACCCGCCCGCCCGTCCGCCGCGGCTCAGACCGTCAGCACGCCGGCGGCGTCGACCGCGGCGGCCGTGCACGGGGACCCGCCCGCGGTGGCACCCGCGACCAGCGGCTCGGGAAGCGTGCGGTCGTCGCGGGCGGGGGCCCACGTGCCGTCGTCGCAGCGGACGTACTCGCCGGCCGGCCCCTCGGTGACGAGCCGCTCGACCGCGGCCAGCAGCGCCTCGACGTCGGCGAGCGACGAGCACGCGCCGAGGCTCGCCCGCACCGCGCCCTCGGGCCGGCGCAGCACGCGCTCCAGAGCGATGTGCGCGCAGAAGCGGCCGTCGCGGACGCTGATCGCGTGCTCGGCCGCGAGCACCGCGCTGACGAGGCCCGGAGCGAGCCCGTCGACGGTGAACGCGACGACCCCGATCGCGTCGTCGGCGTCGTCGAAGAGCCGGTGCACGGCGACGCCGGGCAGCGCCTCCAGCCCGGTGAGCAGCCGCGCGTGGAGCGCCCGCTCGTGCGCCTCGAGCGCGCCCTCCGGGAGCGCGGCGAGCGTCCGGCAGGCGGCGGCGAGCGCGACGGCGCCGACGAGGTTCGGGGTGCCGCCCTCGTGGCGCTGCGGCGCGGCCGCCCAGTCGGTGCCGTCGCTGCGGACCTCCACCACCGCGCCGCCGCCCGCGAGGTGCGGGGGTGCCGCGTCCAGCCAGTCCCGCCGTCCGACCAGGGCGCCCGCGCCGAACGGCGCGTACAGCTTGTGCCCGGAGAACGCCACGTAGTCCACGCCCGAGGCGGCCAGGGAGATCCGCCGGTGCGGGGCGAGCTGGGCGGCGTCCACGGCGATCCGCGCGCCGTGCGCGTGGGCGAGCGCGGTGAGCCGCTCCAGCGGCAGGACCTCGCCGGTCACGTTCGACGCGCCGGTGACCGCGAGCAGCGCGGCGGGGCGCAGCGCGAGCTCCGCGGCGATCCGGGCGATCGTCTCCTGCACGGTCGTCGCCGCCGGGACGAGGCGGTGGGCGCCCGTGCGCCACGGCAGCAGGTTCGCGTGGTGCTCGACGTCCACGACGACGACCTCGCCGCCGCGCGCGGCGACCGCCGAGGCGAGCAGGTTCAGGGCGTCCGTCGTGTTGCGCACCACCACGACGACGTCGTCCTCGCGTGCGCCGACGAACGTCCCGATCTCCCGGCGCGCCTCCTCGTAGCGGGCGGTCGCCACCTGCGAGGGCAGGCCGGCGCCGCGGTGCACGCTGCCCGACCAGGGGAGCGCGGCCGTGACCGCGTCGGCGACCGCCCGCAGCGCGGGCGCGGTCGCCGCGAGGTCGAGGTGCACGTGGCGGCGCGTGCCGCCGCCCAGCACGGGCAGCGGCAGGTCGGCGCCGACCACCGGCAGCAGCGGGCGGGACGGGACGACGGGGACGACAGGGGTCATGCGAGCTCCTCGATATGGGTCCGGACCCACGTCGGGGTCCGCGCTTGCCACAGACCGTCCGGGGACGACTGTGCGGCCTGGTCCTCACCCGGGGCACCCCACCGCGGTTGGAGGGTTGCCGGCCAGCGAGCCGGGGCTTGACGCTGGCGCTCTTGACCGCGAGGGAGCGTAGCGCACCCGGCGACGAACTGCACCGATCCAGTGGACAAGTGTCGGACGCGCGCCGGCGCGACCGCGGGCCGTCAGCCGTCGAACCCGACCCGCGTGTCGGGCCCCTGATGCTCTTCGGCGAGCGCGGTGATCGCGTCGACGACCCGCCGCAGCTCCCCGACGTAGGGCCGGGCGGCCGCGCCGATGCGGTGCTCCTCGCGCTCGAAGGCGAGCGCGATCTCCCGGTAGTAGACGCGCGTCGCGAGACCCTGGCCCTGCTTGAACCGCGCCCACAGGTCGTCCCCGTGCGTGCGGTAGTCCAGCAGGATCGAGCGGGCGTTGTGGAGCTTGTCGGCCAGCGACACCCGCAGGGCGGCCGGCGACTTCTCCGGGAACGCGCGCACGTACGCGACCTTGCGCCGGTACCAGGCGGCACCGCGGTCGCGCGGGTCCCCGTCCTCGTCGTCGGGGACGTCGACCCGGTCGCTGTTGGCGAGCACGATCGCGGCGACCGGGCCCCCGAACCGCTCCTCGATCTCGGCGAGCGCCTCCCGGCCACCGCCGTCCTCGACGACGTCGTGCAGCAGCGCGCCGATCGCCTCGTCCTCGTCGCCGTGCATCTCCAGGACGAGCGACGCCACCGCGAGCAGGTGCGCCACGTACGGCACGGGCGTGCCCTTGCGCAGCTGCGTGGCGTGGTGCGCGGCCGCGTACGCGAGCGCGTCGTCGAAGCGGCCGGTGAGGAACGGGGCGTCGGTGTAGGACTCGGGCACGCCCCGGGAGCGTACGCGTCAGACGCGCACGAGGAGCTTGCCGGTGTTCGCCCCGGCGAACAGCTGGTTCAGCGCGTCGATCGTCGACTCGAACCCGTCGACCACCGTGTCGGTCCAGCGCAGGCGGCCCTCCGCGGCGAGCGCGGCCAGCGCGGCGATCGCCTCGGGGAAGCGGGCCGCGTGGTCGAGCACGAGGAAGCCGGTCATCGTCGCCCGCTGCATGATCAGCTGGCCGATCGCCCGTTGGCCCGGGACCGTCGAACCCCCGCCGGGGCCGTAGTCGTTGTACTCGCTGATCATCCCGCACAGCGCGATCCGCGCCCCGATGTTCAGCCGCAGCAGGACCGCGTCCATGATCTCGCCGCCGACGTTCTCGAAGTCCGCGTCGACCCCGTCCGGCGTGGCGCGCGCGAGCTGCTCGGCCCAGTCGAGGTCCTTGTAGTTCACGCACGCGTCGAAGCCGAGGTCCTCGACGACGTGCCGGCACTTCTCCGGGGACCCGGCGAGCCCGACGACGCGGGCGCCGCGCGCCTTGGCGAGCTGCCCGGCGATCGACCCGACGGCCCCCGCAGCCGCGGACACCACGACGGTCTCCCCGGCGGCCGGCCGGCAGATGTCCTCGATCCCGAGCCAGGCGGTGATGCCGGTGTGCCCGAGCGCGCCCAGCAGCGCCTGCGGCGGCGCGGGCAGCGGGTCGGGCAGCACGGTCAGCGGTGCCTCCAGCAGCGCGTCGTCGACGAGGCAGTGGTCCTGGAAGCCGAGCATGCCGGTCACGTGCGCCCCGACCGGGAAGTCGTCGCGGCGCGACTCGACGACCTCGCCGATCCCGAGGCCGCGCATCACCGCGTCGATCGCCACCGGCGGGAGGTATCCGCGCAGGTCGCTCATCCAGATCCGGTTCGTCGGGTCGACCGACAGCCAGCTCGTGCGCACGAGCGCCTGCCCGTCCCGCAGCGGCGGGATCCCCTCCTCGACGAGCTCGAGGTCCTGCGGCGTGACGAGCCCGTCCGGGCGGCGGCGCAGGCGGTAGCAGCGGTTCGTGCGGTCGACCATGACGGCGACGCTACGAGCCGCCGTCGCGCCCGGCTTGGGGCGCGGCCACAACCCGCGGGCCGTCAGTCCGCGACGAGCACGCGCGCCGCGCGCCGGGCCTGCTTGGCCACGTACATGGCGGCGTCGGCGCGGGCGAGGATCCCGGCGGCGTCCTCGCCGTCACGGGCGATCGCGGCGCCGAAGCTCAGCCGCGGGACGATCTCGTCGGGCAGGCCGGGGACAGGCGCCGCGACTCCGGTGCTCAGGCGCTCGCCGACCGCGGTGAGCTCCGCCTCCCCGGGCAGCCGCGAGCAGACGATCACGAACTCGTCGCCCGCGATCCGCGCGACCGTGTCGGTCCCGCGGGCGCGGCGGGCCAGGCGCCGGCCGACCGCGCGCAGCAGCTCGTCGCCGGCCTGGTGGCCGTAGGTGTCGTTGACGTGCTTGAGCCCGTCGAGGTCGCCGAAGAGGACCCCGACCGCGCCACCGGAGCGGGCGCGGGCGCGGACGCGCAGGGCGAGCTCCAGCCGGTCGAGCAGCAGCGTGCGGTTCGCCAGTCCGGTCAGCGGGTCCTGGACGGCGAGACGTCGCAGCTCGCTGTTGGCGGCGCGCAGCTCGCGTGAGCGCAGCCGCAGCTCGAGGTTCGCGGAGACCTGCCGGGCGAGCACCTGCAGCGCCGACAGCGCCTGCGGGTCGAGCTCGCGCGGCGTGCTGTCGGCGACGCACAGCGTGCCGACCGGCTGGCCGTCGGCGTGGATGGCCGCGCCGGCGTAGAAGCGAAGGTGCGGGGCGCCGAGGACCATCGCGTTCTGCGCCCAGGTCGCGTCCTGCAGCGTGTCCGGGACGACCATGGTGCCGTCGGGCGCGACGATCGTGCGCGCGCAGAACGACTGCTCCCGTGGGGCCTCCGAGCTCGGCAGTCCCACGAGCGCCTTGCCCCACTGCCGGTCCGCGTCGACGAGGTTCACGACCGCGATCGGGGTGCGGCAGATCGCCGCGGCGAGCGCGACGACGTCGTCGTAGAGGGCCTCGGCCGGCGTGTCGAGGATCTCGAGGTCCTCGAGCACGGCCATCCGGGCGCCCTCGGTGCTGGGCACGGGGTACGGCATGGCCGGAGGATCGGCAGATCCCCCGGCCTGCTTGAGCGCGCGCTCAGCGCTGCTTGGCGGCCATCCGCTCGGCGCTGGGGCGCACGACGTCCCACGCGAGCCCGACGCGCTCCATGCCGCGGATCACGAGCGCCGAGAGATCGACCTGGTACCAGCGCAGCCCGTGGTGCGCGGAGGTCGGGAAGGCGTGGTGGTTGTTGTGCCACGACTCGCCCATCGAGAACAGCGCGAGCCAGCCGACGTTGCGGGACTCGTCGTCGGACTCGTAGGCCTTGCGCCCGAACACGTGGCAGATCGAGTTGATCGAGTAGGTGACGTGGTGCAGCAGCAGCATCCGCACGGCGCCGCCCCACAGCAGGCCGGTGAGCGCGGTGGCCAGCGAGCCGCCGATCAGCCAGCCGAGGCCGAACGGGAGCGCCAGGCCCAGCAGCACCCAGTAGAAGAACTTGCCGTTGGCCCAGGAGACGACGGGGTCGTCCTGCAGGTCGGGGGCGTAGCGGTCGTGCGAGCCGCGCTGGTCGTGCATGAAGATCCAGCCGACGTGCGCGTGGAACAGGCCGTGCAGCGCGCCCTTGAGGCCGTGACCGTGCAGGTGCGGGGAGTGCGGGTCGCCCTCGTGGTCGCTGAACGCGTGGTGCTTGCGGTGGTCGGCGACCCAGGAGATCACCGGGCCCTCGATCGCCATCATCCCCATGACCGCGAGGACGCCGCGCGTGCGCGGTCCCGTCTTGAAGCTGCGGTGCGTGAACAGGCGGTGGAAGCCGACGGTGATCCCCAGGCAGGTGATCACGTACATGATCGCCAGCACGATCAGGTCGCTGACGTGCAGCAGCGAGTTCCACAGCTGCCAGCCGACGATGCCGAGCGCGAGGATCGGGATGCCGGTGACCAGGCCGGTGAGGAAGCGGTCCAGCGTCTCGTTGTGGCAGGGCTGGACGTCGTCGCGTGCCGGGGCCGGCGACGCGCTCGTGGGCGGGGCGGACTCGATCAGGGACACGAGCGGATCGTCGCGGCGGCCGCGCGGCGCAGCGATGGGGGGTGCCACCGGCCGGGGTGGGGGTAACCCCCGGTGCCGTCCCGCTCAGCCCTGGTCCTGCAGCCAGGCGAGGACGGCGAGGACGCGCCGGTGGTCGTCGGAGCTGGCCGGCAGGTCGAGCTTTCCGAAGATGCTCGTGACGTGCTTCTCGACCGCGCCCGCCGTGACGACGAGCTCGCGGGCGATCGCGGCGTTGGAGCGGCCCTCCGCCATGAGGCCGAGCACGTCCCGCTCGCGGGGCGTGAGGTCGGCGAGGCGACCGTCCTGCACGCGCTCGGCCGGGCGCACGAGCTGCGCGACGACCTCGCGGTCCAGGGCGGTGCCGCCGTCGGCGACGCGGTGCACCGCATCCACGAAGTCGGCGACCTCGGCGACGCGCTCCTTCAGCAGGTAGCCCAGCCCGCCGCCGCCGGAGGCCAGCAGCTCCGACGTGTACGCCTCCTCGACGTGCTGCGAGAGCACGAGCACGCCGAGCTGCGGCCAGCGCCGGCGGGCCTCGATCGCCGCGCGGATGCCCTCGTCGGTGAACGTCGGCGGAAGCCGCACGTCGACGATCGCCAGGTCGGGCTTGTGCCCGCCGAGCACGCGGAGCAGGCCCTCGCCGTCCTCGACCTCGGCGACGACCTCGATGTCGTGGTCCGCCAGCAGCGCCACGATCCCCGCCCGCAGCAGCACGTGGTCCTCGGCGATCACGACGCGCACGGCAGCTCCGCACGCACCCGCGTGCCGGTCGGGTCCAGGTCGGTGACGGTCAGGCGGCCGTCGAGCGCCTCGACGCGGGAGCGCAGGCCGAGCAGCCCGGTGCCGGCCGGGTCGGCGCCGCCGGGGCCGTCGTCGGCGACCTCGACCCACAGCGCGCCGTCGGAGGCGAACAGCGACACGGTCGCGCGCGCGTCGGGCGCGTGCTTGGCGACGTTGGTGAGCGACTCGGCGACGACGAAGTACGCGGCGCGCTCGGTCGATGGGGGCAGCCGGTCGGGGAGCGCTCCGCGGACGTCCACCGCGACGGAGGAGCGGTGCGCGAGCGCCTCGACGGCGGCGACGAGCCCGCGCTCCTGCAGCATCGGCGGCGCGATCCCGCGCGCGAGGTCGCGCAGCTCGGCGATCGCCGCCGTCGCCTCGCGGCGCGCGTCGCGGACCAGGGGGGCGGCGTCGTGGTCCTCGCCGAGGCGCTGCTCGGCCCGGCCGAGCGCGAGGCTCAGCGCGACCAGGCGGGCCTGCGCCCCGTCGTGGAGGTCGCGCTCGATGCGGGCGAGCGCGATCGCCTGCTCGTCGAGCGCGGCGCGGCGGGTGCGGACGAGCTCGTCGACGCGCGCCGACAGGACCTTCTCGCGCGGTCGCGGCGGCAGCCGGTCGGCGAACGCCAGCAGCGCGTGGACGGACAGCGCCAGGCCCATCCCGAAGAGGACCCAGGCCAGCCAGAAGCCGCCGCCGGTCAGCAGCCAGATGCACGCGAGCAGCGTGGCCGCGACCGCGCCGACCCCGGCGTGCGCGCTCGCCCAGCGGGCCGGTCCGGCCGGGATCCGCCACGACACCCGCACAGCGGCGGCGGCCGCGACCGGCGCCCCGCCGCCGATCCACACCCACACCGGCCAGTAGGTCGTGTCCGCGCCCAGCAGCGCCCAGACGAGCGTGCACGCGAGCCCGGCCACGACGACGGCGAGCCCGGCGGCCGAGATCAGGGCGCCCGGGTGCGCGTCGCGCAGGCCGGTCAGCCGTCCGCGGCGCGGGGGGCGCTCGGGCTGCTGCGCCGTGAGGTCGCCGGCCACCGAGGACATGCGCCGATCATCCCAGGACGGGCCGCGGCGGGGGCCCGCCGCCGCCCCGGCGTCAGCCGAGCTGCGCGACGACGACGGTCGTGTCGTCGCCGCCGGTCTCGCGCGCGAGCGCGACGAGCACGTCGCAGGCCTCGTCCGGGTCGGTCGTGGAGGCGAGCACGTCGGCGATCTCGGCGTCGGTCAGCTGGTCGCTGATGCCGTCGGTGCAGAGGACGAGGACGTCGCCCGGCGCGACCGGCACGGTGTCGACGTCGGCGCGGAGCTCGTCGTCGAGCCCGATCGCCCGCAGGATCGAGGACCGCAGCGGGTGACGGCGGGCCTCGTCCTCGGTGATCTGCTCGCGTGCCTCGAGCACGGCGACGAGCGAGTGGTCGTCGGTGAGCCGCTCGAGCCGGCCGTCGTGCCAGAGGTAGGCGCGGCTGTCCCCGGCGTGGGCGACGGTCACGCCCTCGGCGGTGAGCAGCGCGGCGACGACCGTGCTGGCCATGCCCTCGACGCGCCGGGAGCGGGCGGCCGCGCGCACGGCGGCGTTCGCCTCGTCGAGTGCGTCGAGCAGCGCGTCCTCGGGATCGCGCACCGCACCGTCCGGCACGGCGCGGCGCAGCGCGGCGACCGTCAGTGCGGACGCGTCGTCCCCGCCGGCGTGCCCGCCGACGCCGTCGGCGACCGCCAGCAGCGGGGAGGCCAGGAGGACCGCGTCCTCGTTGCGCATCCGGCGCAGCCCGCGGACGCTGCGCGCGCCATGGGCGACCACGCGCAGCGGGGTGGTGCCGGGGGCCGGCGGGGTCCGGGGCGTCAGCGCGTGGGGGAGGATGGCCATGGGGATCAGGGTGGCGGTGAAGTGCGGGAGTCCGCTGAGTGTTCCCCGAGCGTGCGACCTCGAACCCTCCGTCCGAAGATCGTCGCCGGGGCTGCTATCGGCGCCGTCGCGCGGCCCGGCACGGCAGACTGTGGGGGTGCGTCCCACGCCGTCGACCGTCCGCCGTCGCGTCCCGCCGCCGCCCGCCACGGCCCGGCGGGCCGCCCGCACCGTCGCCGCCGCGCTGCTGCTCGGCCTCGCCGCCACGACCCCTGCGCAGGCCGGCACCCGGCTCAGCGTGCTGGCCGAGCCCGGCGCCACCGCCGGCGCCACGACGACCACCGCGCGGGCCGCCGCCTCGTCCGCCGTGCGCGTCGTGCGCCGCGTGCCCGAGATCGGCCTGACCGAGCTCGAGGTCGCCACCGGAGTCGACGCGGCCGGCGTCGCCCGCGGCCTGCGGCGGGCCGCCGGGGTCGACAGCGTCCAGACCGTCGCGCGGCGGCTCGCGTACCGCGCCGACGTCCTGCCCAACGACCCGGCGCTGATCGATGCCGAGGGCGCCCCCGGGACGGACCCGGGGACGCCGGTGCAGTGGTGGGCCTACGGGCTGCGGCTGCCGACCGCCTGGGGCGTCGCGCGCGGCGGCGGCATCCGCGTCGGAGTCATCGACTCGGGCGCCGACGTCGACCACCCGGACCTGCAGCGCAAGGTCGTGCGGGCGATCGACGAGCACGCGACGTCCGACCGTGCGCGCACCGACGAGGAGGGGCACGGCACCCACGTCGCGGGGCTCGCCTGCGGCGACGCGGGCAACGGCACCGGGATCGCCGGCGCGGGCTACAACTGCCGGCTCGTGGTGGTGAAGACCGACCTGTCGGACACGAGCGTCGCCGCGAGCATCGTCTCCGCCGTGAAGGCCGGGGCCCGCGTCCTGAACTTCAGCTTCGGTGCGAACAACCGCCCGCGCGCCCCCGCCGTGCTGCGCCGCGCGATCGACTACGCGCTGGACCGCGACGTCGTGATGGTCGCGGCCGCGGCCGACGAGGCCGTCACCGAGCAGGGCGATCCGGCGAACTACCTGCAGCCGACCGGCACCGGTTCGAAGATCGCCCAGGGGCGGGGCCTGGTCGTCACCGCCGCCACGGTCGACGGCCGTCGCGCCGCGTACGCCGGGCGCGGCTCCCAGATCTCGGTGGCCGCCTACGGCAGCTTCCGCTACGACGCCGCGGGGACCGCCCCGGGCCCCGGCGGCATCTTCTCCCTGTTCCCGCGCACCGCGACGATCCTCGACACCGGATCGTTCAGCGTGTTCGGCCCGTCGGTGCCGCCCTGCGGCTGCCGCGCCGACTACCGCGGCAGCCAGGCGTACGCGTACCTCAGCGGCACGTCGATGGCGACGCCGCAGGTCGCCGGGGTCGTCGCGCTCGTGCGGGCGGCGAACAAGCGGCTCACGGCCCGCCAGGTGATCCGGATCGTCAAGGGGACGGCGCGGCGCAGCGGCGGGTACGACCGCGAGCTCGGCTGGGGGATCGTCGACGCCGCGGCCGCCGTCACGCTCGCCAAGCGCACGAAGGGCCAGCGCGCGCGCTCGCTGTAGCGCCCGCACCTGCGAGGATCGCCGGCATGCACGACCTGTGGCTGCCCGGCGGGGTCCGGACCGAGATCCGGCTGACCGGAGAGGACACGGCCGGGGCCTTCACGCTGCTGGTCGACGAGGCGCCGCCCGGGTGGGAGCTGCCCCCGCACCGACACCTCGTCGAGTCCGAGACCATCCACGTGACCGGCGGGACCATGTGGCTCGCGCTCGGTGGAGAGGACGAGCGGATGGAGGTCCCCGCCGGGAGCACCGTGCACCTGCCGCCGGGTCTGCTGCACGCCGGCGGAACCGCGGGCGACGAGCCGCTCGAGCGCGTCGTGATCTTCTCCCCCGCCGGGATCGAGGAGTTCTTCGCGGCGATCGGGCAGGAGTCGCAGGACGCCCAGATCGACGGTCCAGAGCTCCTTCGCCTGGCCGGGGAGTACGGCTGGGAGTTCTCCTAGGCCGTCACGCCCGTCCACTGGGCGTCGATCTCGCGCTCGGCCGCCGCGAGGCTCTCGGCGGCGAGCGGCTTGAGATCGGCCATCGCCGGATTCACGTCGGCGAGCGTGAGCTGCGCGGTGATGAAGCGCGGCCGCAGCCCGGTCATGCTGAGGCCATGGGGCAGCCACGTCTCGGCGTGATCCCACCCCTCCTTGGGCGAGCCGGGCGTGTAGCCGCCTCCGCGCGAGGCAAGGACGAGCAGGTCGCGGTCGCCCAGCAGACCCTCCTGGGTCTCGTGGTCGAACGCCACTCCCGGCAGGATCAGGTGGTCGACCCAGGTCTTCACCGAGCTCGGGGCGCCGAAGTTGTAGAGCGGCATCCCGAGCAGGATGGTGTCGGCGGCGAGGATCTCGCCGACCAGCTCCTGGCTCAGCGCGTAGGACGTCGCCTGTGCCGGGGTGTGCGCCTCCGGGGGGAGCATGCGCGCGGTCCCTGAGTCGCTGTCGAGATGCGGCAGGGGCGCGGCGCCGAGGTCGCGGTAGGTGGACGTGCCACCGGGGTGGGCCGAGCGCCAGCGCTCGGCGGCGCGCGCGGTGAGTCGACGGCTGACCGAGCGCTCGCCCTGGATGCTCGAGTCGATGTGCAGGAGGTGGGGCATGACGTGGTTCGGACTCCTTTGCGTCAGATAGATGTGTTGTGAAACGCAAATGAGTTGTAGCACACCGCTGGATGGCGGTCGGGGAGTATCGTGGGCCCATCACCGAGCTCCCCGTGGTCAACCAGGCTCCGCCCCGATCAGCCGTCTTCGTCGTGCACCTCGCGCGGCTGATGCGGCTGCGCAGCGAGGCCGCGCTGGAGCCGTTGGGACTGCGGTCACGGCACCTGATCGCGCTGACCGTGCTGCGCGACTCGCCCGGCATCGCCCAGCAGGACCTCGCCGGGGCGATCCAGATCGACCGCACCAACCTCGTCGGCCTGCTCAACGAGCTCGAGGAGCACGGCTGGGTGCTGCGTCGTCGCTCCGCGGAGGACCGGCGCCGGCATGTCGTCGAGCTCACCGAGGCCGGGCAGCACCTGCTGGCCCGTGCGGAGTTCGCGCTCGCCGCAGTGGAGGACGAGGTCCTGGCCGACCTCACGACGAAGGAGCGCGCGACGCTCCACCGCCTGCTGCAGCGCGCGACCGCGAGGGCGACCGCGGAGAGCTCCTGCGCCGAGGAGGTCTCCGGGGCGGATCGATAGCGGCGGCCCGGTCAGCCGGAGGCCGTCCGCGCGCGTCGCCGCGCGAGCCGGCGGGCCTGGTTGGCCGCGTGGAGGATCACCTCGGTCACCGCGCCCGCGTCCTCCATCGGCGCCTGGTGGCCGCACCGCGCGAGCAGGATCACGGGCGCGTCGAGCGCCTGCGCGATCTCGTTGCCGCGGGCGGCGGGCGTCAGCCGGTCGCGGCCGCCGACCAGCACGGTGACGTCGACCCCGGCGAGCGCCTCGATCCCGTCGCGCGCGTCGAGCCGCCAGAGGAACCGGGCGGCGTCCGCGCGCTGGCGCGGGTCGGTGCCGAAGAACAGCCGCTCGGTGGTCGCCACGTCGCGGCGGGAGGCGCGCTCCCCGAACGCGAGGTGGCGCAGGAGCGGCCGGACCACGGGCGCGAGGCGACCGTCGAGCGGCAGCGGCAGGCTGACGAGCGGGGCGAGCCCGTAGACGAACTGCGCGGAGATCCACGGCGGGAGCCGCAGGACGATCCCGTTGGGCACGCCGTGCGCGGTGGTGTTGGCCAGCACGACCGCGTCGAGCTGCCGCTCGTGCGGGGCGTGGGCGGTCACGGCGGCCCAGCCCATGAGCGCCATGCCCCCCATCGAGTGCCCGACCGCCGTGGCCGACAGGCCGTCGGGCACGAGCGCGCGCACGACGGCCTCGACGTCCCGGCCGAGGACGTGGTGGTGCCAGCCGTCGCGCCCGGCGGGGTCGCTGCGGCCGTGCCCGCGCTGGTCCATCGCGATGACGAGGTGGTGCTCGCGCAGCACCTCGACCTGCCGGTCCCAGAACGTGTGGTCCATCGTGAAGCCGTGGACGAGCACGATCGCGCTGCGCGCCTTCCGGCGTCCGGGCGGCGCGCTGACGGCGGCGTGCAGGCGGGTGCCGTCGGGCGCCCGCACCCAGCGGGAGGTCGCGAAACCGAGCATGCGCTCTGGATCCTACGGAAGATCCACATACAGAACGAATGCTCGGTAAGGTTCGCGCATGAGCACCCCCACCACGACCGCCTTCAACGTCGACGCCCTCGACCAGTGGACCGAGCCGCGCGAGTTCGTCGTCGAGCGCGACCGGCTCGTCGCCTACGCCCAAGCCACCAACGACGACATCCCCCAGCACGCGTCCGGGGACCTCGCCTCGCCGGTCTTCAACGTCGTCCCGCCGTTCGAGGGCCTGTTCCCGCTGATCGGCACGCTCGTGCCCAACGAGGTGCTCATGCGCGTCGTGCACGGCATGCAGGACTTCCGCTTCCACCGGCCGATCACGCCGGGCATGACGCTCAGCGTCCGCGGCGCCGGCATCGGGATCCAGGCGAAGTCGTCCGGGACCACGCTCGTCGTGAAGTCCGAGACGCGCGACGCGGCCGACGGCGGTCTCGTCTGCGAGCAGCTGATGACCTCGTTCTTCCGCGGCGTCATCGCCGAGGCGGGCGGGGGCGTGGGGCCCGACGACCACCGCTTCCCCGAGGACGTGCGCGGCACCGAGCCGGTCGCGGTCGTGGAGCAGCGCTTCGACGATGACCAGACGTTCCGCTACTCGCCCGCGTCGGGCGACCCGATGCCCATCCACCTCGACGACGACTTCGCGAAGTCCGTCGGCCTCCCCGGCATCATCATCCACGGGCTCTGCACGATGGCCTTCACGTCGGTGGCCGCGATCCGCACCGGCAGCCCCGAGGACCCGACGCGGCTCAAGCGCCTCGCGGTCCGCTTCAACCGGCCCGCCCTGCCCGGGCAGACGATCACCACGACGCTGCACCGCTCGGCGCCCGACACGCTCGTGTTCGAGACCGTCAACGACGCCGGCGACGTCGTCATCAAGGACGGCCTCGCGCAGTTCGCCCCGGCGGAGTGAGGGCCGGCGGCGGGTCGCGCCTCGTCCGGCCCGCCGCCCCTTGAGCTCAATCGCACTTGAAGTCCTAGGGTGCGGTGCATGTCCGACCTGCTGCTCATCGGGGAGGTCGCGGCGCGCAGCGGCGTCGCCGCCTCCGCCCTGCGCTTCTACGAGGAGAAGGGCCTCATCGCCTCGGAGCGCAGCGGCTCCGGCCACCGCCGCTTCCGGCGCACGGTGCTGCGCCGCATCGCCTTCATCGTCTTCGCCCAGCGCATCGGGCTGACGCTCGCCGAGATCGGGGAGGAGCTCGCGAAGCTCCCCGGCGACCGGGCCCCGACCAAGCGGGACTGGACCCGCCTGTCCGCCACCTGGGACGCCCGGATCGACGAGCGCATCGCCGAGCTCCAGACGCTCAAGGCGGGCCTGGGGGAGTGCATCGGTTGCGGCTGCCTGTCGCTCGCGCGCTGCGCGCTGGCGAACCCCGGCGACCGGCTCGCCGAGCACGGCCCGGGGCCGGTCAGGTGGGCGCCCGGTCCGTCCGGACGCGGCTGACCCAGCCCGCGGTCGCCGCCGCTAGCGCCGCCGCCGCCAGCAGCGCGCCCACGTCGCCGGTGAGGCCCGCGACGGCGGTCAGCGCGTACGGCGCCCCGAACCCCACGTAGGTGAGCGCGTAGAACACCGCGAGCGTCGCCCCGCGCTCCTGCGGCGCGGCCAGGCGCTCGGACAGCCGCAGCCCGGACACGAGGCACAGCCCGTACGCCGCCCCGAGCACCGGGGCGCATACGAGCAGCAGGACGGGCGCGCCGAGCGCCAGCACGCCGGCGCCCAGCGCCGCGCCCGCCGTCGCCGCGACCAGGCCGAGCGTGCCCGCCCGCAGCGGCCGGCGGTCCTCCACCCGCCGGGCGAGCGGCTGCACCAGCACGCCGCAGCCGAGCGTCACGCCGGTCACGAGCCCCGCGAACGCCACCGGCACGTCGTCCCCGACCCGCTCGGGCAGGACCGCGAAGGAGATGGCCGCCGCCGCGAACACCCACGGCGCGGTCGGCACGACGACCCGGACGAACGCGCCGCCGCGGACCGCGCGCGGCAGCCCGATCCGGATCCGGCCGTGCGCAGGCGGCGCGGTCTCCGGCACGCCGCCGGCGCGCACGAGCACGGCGAGCGCGACGACCCCGAGCACGACGTGCGGGACGAACGCCAGCACCCGCGGGGCCGCGGCGACCTGCGCGACGAGCGCCGCCACCACCGGACCGCTGCCGAAGCCCGCGGTCAGCGCCACCGCCGCCCGTCGTGCCCCGGCCCCGGACGGAGCGCCCGCCGAGAGCTCCTGCACCCACGCGCTCCCCGCCGCGAACACGACCCCCGAGCACACGCCCGCGAGCAGCCGCGCGACGGCGAGACCCTCCGCGCCGTCGCGACCGACGATCAGCAGCAGCGACGCCAGCGGCGACAGCGCGACGAACGCCACGACGAGCGGCCGCCGCCCGTAGCGGTCGGAGGCCGGTCCGCCGATCAGCAGGCCGGGGACCAGCCCGAGCGCGTAGACGCCGAACAGCGCCGCGAGCGTGCCCGACGACAGGCCGAGCTCGTCGCGGTACACGACGAGCATCGACGAGAACTGGTTGGCGCCCCAGCCGACCGCGAACATGCCGAGCGCGACGCGGCGCCAGGTGCCCGGCGAGGGGGTCATGCCTGACAGAATGACGCCGCCGTCACGTATCCGAGACTTGGAGAGGTCCCGATGTCCACACCCACCGCCGCCGAGCCCGTCATCCGCCTCGTGCCGACCCAGGAGCAGGAGATGCTCCGCGAGTCGGTCGCCGGGGTCACCGCCAAGTACGGGGCGAAGTACATGCTCGACTGCCACGAGCGCGGCGTCCCGCCGACCGAGATGTGGGACGCGCTGTCGGAGAAGGGCTTCACGGGCGTGAACATCCCCGAGGAGTACGGCGGCGGCGGGCTCGGCATGACCGGCCTCGCGCTCGTCCAGGAGGAGCTCGGCCGCCACGGCTGCACGCAGCTGCTGATGGTCGTCTCCCCGGCGATCGCCGGATCGATCCTCATGCTCCACGGCGACGAGGAGCAGAAGGACCGCTGGCTCCCCGGGCTCGCGACCGGCACCGAGCGGATCTCCTTCGCGGTGACCGAGCCCGACGCGGGCACGAACACCCACAACATCACGACGCGCGCCAGGCGCAACGACGACGGCACCTGGACCCTGCGCGGCCAGAAGACCTACATCTCCGCCGTGGAGCACGCCACCGCGCTGCTCGTCGTGGCCCGCCGCGAGCTCGAGGACGGCTCGCTGGGCCTGCCGCTGCTGTTCATCATCGACCTCGACTCGCCGGGCTTCTCCAAGGAGAACATCCCGACCGCGCTGCGCCTGCCGGACAAGCAGTGGACGCTCTACTTCGACGACGTCCAGGTGCCCGAGGAGCGGCTCATCGGCGGCGACCAGGGCGGCCTGGGCGCCCTGTTCGACGGGCTGAACCCGGAGCGGATCATGGCCGCCGCGGGCAGCCTCGGCGCCGCCGACCGCGCGCTGACGAAGGCGGCCGAGTACGCCAACGAGCGGGTCGTGTGGGGCAAGCCGATCGGCACCCACCAGGGCCTCTCGCACCCGCTGGCCCAGTGCAAGATCGAGCTCGAGCTCGCCCGGCTCATGAACCAGAAGGCGTGCGCGCTCTACGACGCGGGCTGGAAGGGCGCGGGCGAGACGGCGAACATGGCGAAGTACGCGGCCGCCGAGGCCTGCGTGCACGCGGTCGACCAGGCGATCCAAACCCACGGCGGCAACGGCATCGCGCTCGAGTACGGCCTGTCGGACATGTGGTGGGGCGCGCGGCTGAACAAGATCGCGCCGGTCAGCCGCGAGATGATCCTCAACTACGTCGCCGAGCACTCGCTCGGGCTGCCGAAGAGCTACTGACGCGATGGCGCTGCCGCGGCGGGCCGCCGTCCTCGGCAGCGCCCTGTTCTTCCTCGTCGGTCCCGGGCTCGAGGCCGGCCTGGGGCCGTTCCTCGTCACCGGCGGCTGGGACCGCGGGTCCGGCACCTCGCCGGCGCTGACCGTCGCCGGGGCGCTGCTGATCGTCGGCGGGCTGGTGGTGCTCGTGCGCTGCTTCGCGGACTTCGCGCTGCGCGGACAGGGGACCCCGACCCCGGCCGCGCCGACCGCCACGCTCGTGACCGGCGGGCCCTACGCGGTGGTCCGCAACCCGCAGCACCTCGCGACCGCCGTGGTCGTGCTCGGCCAGGCGCTCGTGCTCGCCCGGCCGGTGCTGCTCGTCGCGGTCGCCGCGTACCTGGGCACGCTCGGGCTGCTCGTGCGCCGCTACGAGGAGCCGCGACTGCGGGAGCGGTTCGGTCCGGCCTACGACGCCTACCGGGCGGCGACGCCCGCCTGGGTGCCGCGACCGCGCCGCGGTCGCGCGCCGGGCCCGACGGGCGCGACGCGATGACGCACTAAGGTCCCCGGGGTGACGGACGACGCAGCCGACGAGGAGCTGCCGGCGGTCCCGGCCTCGGTGAGCGCCCTGCGCCGCCGGGCCGTCGCGTTCGCGACCGAGCAGGGCGCCGCCCCCGAGGTCGTCGCCGGGGTCGCGCTCGCCGTCTCGGAGGTCGTCAGCAACGTCGTCCTGCACGCCTACCGGGACGCGCCCGAGCCCGGGACCGTCCGCCTGACCCTGCGCGCCGACGGTCCGCGGCTGGTCGTCGCGGTCGCCGACGACGGCGTCGGGCTCGGGGTGCGTGACGACTCCCCGGGGCTCGGCCACGGCCTCGCGTCGGTCGGCGTGCACGCGCAGGCGCTGGACATCGGCCCGGGCCCCGACGGTCGCGGCACCGTCGTGCGGATGACCTTCGCGCGGCCCGCGCCCCCGCCGACCGCGCCCGACCTCGTGCCGCTGTGCGCGCTCGCGCTCGCCACGGTCGCCGACGTCAGCTGCATCGATCTGATCGGCGAGGGCGTGCTGCGTCGCGCCGCCGCCGAGGTGCGCGACGCCCCCGAGCTCGGGGCCTGGCTGTCGACCTCCCCGCCCCCGACCAAGCCGGGGACCGCGACCTGGGCCGCCATGCGCGAGGGCGGCGCCCGTCTCGTCGAGCACGACGCGTCGCGACCGCGGTCCCCGGGCGGTCCCGGGGACCGGCTGGACCTGCGGTGGTGGATCGCGGTGCCGCTCGAGGACGCGGCCGGCGACCCCGTCGCGCTCTGGGGGCTCGGCGGGCGCTACGGCGGCCGGCCGGTCCCGGGGGAGGCGACCGTCGCGCTGCTGGCGCAGGCGGCCCGCGGCGATCTCGCGGAGCCCGCGGCCCGCGAGACGCTGCGCGCGCAGCTGCTCGCGACGGACGGCTGACGGTCCCAGGAAGCTCGCAGGATCGGCCCAGGCTCCTCCCACCGGCGGGCACGACGCTGCTCGCATGTCTCCCATCAAGCGCAAGGCCGCCGTGCTCCTCGGCACCGCGGCGATGTTCGGTGCCGCGGGCTGCGGCGCCTCCGGCGACGACCGGGCGGGCGGCGCCGCCGCGAGCTCCGGCACGCAGGCGGCCGCCCAGCAGGCGGCGCCCGCCGTGACCGGTCAGGCGGGTTCCGCCGCCCCGTCCGGGCAGAGCGGTCAGCCGCCCGCGGGCGCGACCGGTGCCCCGCCGTCCGGCGGCACCGGCGGGCCGCCCGACCTCGGCGAGCTCGCCTCGGCCCTGGGCGTGAGCACCGCGAAGCTGCAGGCGGCGATGGCCTCGACGCGTCCCGACGCGTCCTCGAGCAGCGGTCCCCCGAGCGCGGAGACGATGGCCGCCGACCTGGCCGAGGCGCTCGACCTCGACGCCGACGAGGTGGCCAAGGCGCTCAGCGAGCTCGGTCCGCCCGCCGGGCCGCCCCCGGGTGGCAGGCCGCCGCAGGGCACCGACCCGCAGGCCTCCCAGGCCCCGTCGCAGGCCCAGGGCGCGGCGGCCGGCGGCACGACCTGAGCGGGCGACCCGCCCTGCGCGGTGGTCCGGGGTCTGTGGCGGCTCCGGGCCGCGACGTGCAGGGCGGCGCCCGCACGTCGGTGCGGTCACTCGCCCTCGGCGGGCTGGTCGTAGGTCGTGGTGTACGGCTGGCGGACCTCGCGCCCGTCCGCGTACCGCACCACGCGGGTGACGGTGATCGCGAAGTCGCCGCCCGCGACGGGGCGGCGCGCCCCGGTGTCCGCGGACACGCGACGGCCCCCGTTGTCCCCGTAGAGGCTGACCGTCACCGACGTCTCGTCGGTGAACGTGCGGATGAGCACCGGGGCGTCGGTGTCGTTGGTCCACCGCAGGTCGATGTCGGGGAAGTTCAGCGTCGCCTCCCGGCCGGGGGGATAGCGCGCGATGTAGAGGCTGTGGGGCATGTGCGCGTCGAGGCGCAGCCCGGCGAAGTAGGCGGCGTTGTAGAGCGTGGTGGAGAACTGCGAGACGCCGCCGCCGACCGACGGCACGATCTTGCCGTCGGCGATGAACGGGGCCTCGACGTAGCCGTCGGCCTCGGTGCGCTGCCCGACCCGGCCGTTGAGCGAGAACGTCGCGCCCGGGGCGACGAGCGTCCCGTCGACCGTCCGGGCGATCCGGCGGATGTTCGTCACGCGCGGCTGTCCCGGCT
This sequence comes from Paraconexibacter algicola, assembly GCF_003044185.1. GTDB lineage: Bacteria > Actinomycetota > Thermoleophilia > Solirubrobacterales > Solirubrobacteraceae > Paraconexibacter > Paraconexibacter algicola. The sequence continues at coordinate 235,974 of NZ_PYYB01000001.1, read as the reverse complement.
CGTAGCGGGTGGTGAACGTGCCGATCAGGCGGTCGAGCCCGCGGGCGGCGTCGGCCCCGACGGCGGGCTTCGTCTCGGTGGTGGCCAGCGCGATGTCGTGCTCGCCCGCGCGGACCGCGGCGGTGACGCGCTCGGCGCTGCGCTCGCGCTGCACGACGCGGCCGCTGCGGCCGTCGCGGACGACCCGCACGTCGGCGCGCTTCGGGCGCCATGTCACGTCGCCCTTTCCGTCGACGATCGTCGAGCGGCCCGGGGCGGAGAGCTCGGCGTCGCGGGCCTTGCGGTCGCGGCGGGCGGCGATCGACGCGACGAGCTTCTCGGTCTCCGCGGCGCTGGTGCCGAGGCTGACGGTGCCGTCGTCCCCGGCGGTCGACAGGCGCAGGATCGGCGCGACCTTCGAGGCCTCGAGCGTGAGCGGCTCGCCGATCCCGGTCACGCGGACGGGGGCGTCGAGGTAGTCCTGGGCCTCCTGCGCGACACGCTCGACGTCGGCGCGCGACGCGACGCGCGTGGTCTGCACCGATGCGCGCACGTCGCGGCGGCCGGTCTGCAGCGCGCGCAGCAGCCGCTGGCGCAGGTCGTCGCGGTCGATCTCGCGGCCGCTGCGCGGCGGGCGCGCGCCGACCTCGAGGAGCTCGGCGTCGACGTCGAGCGCCCCCGGGAAGGCCTCGCGGTCGACGCTCTGCGCGATCCGCGTGACGGTGCGGTCGAGGCGGGTCGTGTCGATCCGCGTGTCGATCAGGACCTCGTGGCGACCGGTGATCCCGCCGACGGTGGACAGCAGGCCGCCGAGAGCCCCGTCGCGACCGGCGTCCATGACGCGGTCGAGCGTGGCCTCGATGTTGGCCGCGTAGCCCGCCTCCACGGGGTCGACGCGCAGCCGGCGGTCGCCGGCCCGGACGACGATCGTGCGGGTGGCGAACTGCTCGAGCTCGGTGCGGATCTCGTCCTCGGTCTTGCCGCTGACCGACGCGCCCGCGAGCTCGGTGCCCGGCAGGGCACGGTCGGCGTAGGCGACGCGCAGGCCGAGCACGGCGATCAGGACGACGGCGACCGGCAGCGCGAGGACGAGCAGCGGAACCGGGACGCGGGGGCGACGTGGGGCGGGGGCGGCCACCGGTCAGGTTCTACCGGACGTCCGTCCGCGGGCGTGCCGCACGGCACGGGCTGCAACGGGACGTGCGTTCCGGTGGGCGTCCTTGCGGTGCCCCTGGCGGGCGCCGGCACATCCCGTTACGGTCGTCGCATGTGCCGCAACATCCGGACGCTCCACAACTTCGAGCCGCCGGCCACCGCCGACGAGGTGCACGCCGCCGCGCTGCAGTACGTGCGCAAGATCAGCGGCTCCACGAAGCCCTCGCAGGCCAACCAGGAGGCGTTCGACGCCGCGGTCGCCGCCGTGACCGCCGCCTCGCACGAGCTGCTCGAGCGCCTCGTCACCTCGGCCCCGCCGAAGGACCGGGAGGTCGAGCGCCAGAAGGCCGTCGAGCGCAACCGCAAGCGGTTCGGCGACGCGAGCGCCGCCTGACGCGTCCGCGGTGCGCCCCGCGCGGGCGCCCGTCGTACCCGGGACGATGACCGTCCCCACCGACGCGGAGTCCCCGTACGGCCGTCCCGCCCGGGACCGCACCGTCCTGCAGGCGCTCGTCGACGAGCCGGGGGCGACGCTCGAGCAGCTCGCCGCCGCCACCGGTATCGCCGCCCGCGTGCTCGCCCCGACGCTGTGGCGCCTGGAGGAGGAGCGCCGCGTCGTCCACGAGGCGCACCGCTGGTTCGCCACCGAGGAGTGACCGCCCTTGACGGCGGTGCGGCCAGCGGCCAGGGTCGCGGCCATGCCCGACATGCGCATCCTGGTCGTGGGCTCCGGCGGCGTCGGTGCCGCGGTCGCCTCCATCGCCCGACACCGCTCGTTCTTCCAGACGCTCGTCCTCGGCGACCTCGACGCCGACCGCGCCCGGGCCGCCGCCGCCCGCACCGGGGACGACCGCATCAGCGGCGTCGCGTGCGACGCCTCCGACGCGGACGCGATCGTCGCGGTCATCGAGGAGCACCGTGCCACGCACGTCCTCAACGCGTGCGACCCGCGGCTCAACCCGCCGATCTTCGCCGCCGCGCGGCGCGCCGGCGTGACCTACCTCGACATGGCGATGACGCTCTCCGAGCGCCACCCCGAGGAGCCGTACGCCCGCACGGGCGTGATGCTCGGCGACGCCCAGTTCGCCGAGCACGACGCGTGGGAGGCCGACGGGCAGCTCGCGCTCGTCGGGATCGGGGTCGAGCCGGGCGCCAGCGACGTGTTCGCCCGTCACGCCGCCGACACGATGTTCTCGGCGATCGACGAGATCGGGGTCCGCGACGGCGCCGACCTCGAGGTCGCGGGCTACGCCTTCGCCCCGACGTTCTCGATCTGGACGACGATCGAGGAGTGCCTGAACCCGCCGCTGATCTGGGAGAAGGAGCGCGGCTTCTACGTGACCGAGCCGTTCAGCGAGCCCGAGGTCTTCGAGTTCCCCGAGGGCATCGGCCCGGTCGAGTGCGTGAACGTCGAGCACGAGGAGGTCGTGCTGATCCCGCGATGGGTCGACTGCAACCGCGTGACGTTCAAGTACGGCCTCGGGGAGGAGTTCATCGGCGTCCTGCGCACCCTGAACCTGCTCGGCCTCGACGGCACGACGCCGATCGACGTGCGGGGGCAGCTGGTCTCCCCGCGCGACGTCGTCGCCGCCGCCCTCCCGGACCCGGCGACGCTCGGCGACAAGATGACCGGCCGCACCTGCGCGGGCACGATCGTCACCGGCACCGGCAAGGACGGGCAGCCGCGCGCCACCTACCTCTACCACGTGGTCGACAACGAGCGCACGATGCGCGAGGACGGCTGCCAGGCGGTCGTCTGGCAGACCGCGATCAACCCGGTCGTCGCGCTCGAGCTGCTCGCCGAAGGCGTCTGGAGCGGCGCCGGGGTGCTCGGGCCGGAGGCGTTCGAGGCACAGCCGTTCCTCGACCTGCTCGCCGACTACGGCTCGCCCCACGGCGTCGACGAGCGCGACCCGGCCGACCCGCTGCGACGCCGCTGACGCGAGATCGGCGGCGCGCGCCGCAACTCCGGGCCGCCGGGGTGTTGAAGCGGGCATGGTCCAGATCCGCTCCCGCCCCGTCGCCCTGCTGCTCACCGTCACCGGGCTCGCCGCCGCCGTCCCCGCGCTCGCCGCCACCCGCGACGGCGGCCGCCTCGCCGACACCCTGCGTGGCACCGAGCAGAACGACACGCTCCGCGGCCGCGGCTCGGCCGACACCCTGTTCGGCCTCGGCGGCAACGACCTGCTGAGCGGGGGGACCGCCGCCGACCGGCTGTTCGGCGGGCCGGGGAACGACGACCTCGACGGCGGCTCCGGCAACGACCTGCTGCGCGGCGAGGACGGCGACGACGTCCTCTACGGCTTCACCGGCAACGACACGCTCGAGGGCGGGCCGGGCAACGACCGCCTCGACGGCTACGACGGCGACGACACGCTGCGCGGCCAGGCCGGCAACGACTTCCTCGGCGAGTCCCGCTTCGGCGACGACAAGCTCCTCGACGGCGGCGAGGGCGACGACGTCCTCATCGGCAACGCGGGCAAGGACGCGCGGCTGGAGGGCGGGCCCGGCAACGACCTGCTCAGCGGCGGCACCGGGAACGACGGCCTCGACGGCGGGCCCGGCAACGACGCGCTGTTCGCCGGTAGCGGCCAGTTCCGCGGCCGGGCGGCGGTGGGCGGCGACGGCGACGACCTGCTCGTCGACACCGGCTCGGGCCGACTCGTCGGCGGCAACGGCGACGACACGCTCTGGGTCTCCGGCGACCGGGAGTCCGCGACGCTCGAGGGCGGACCGGGGAACGACGTCCTGCACGTCGGCGGGTCCGTCCAGGTCGCCGACTGCGGCGACGGCGCCGACGTCGTCGTCCTCACGCCCGACGCGGCCCGTCGCCGCGCCGCCAACCGGCTGCCCCGCACCGTCGGGTTCGCCGGCTGCGAGACCTTCACCGTCCGCGACGCGGGCGCCCGCGTCCCGCGCTTCACCGACTTCCGCGACCGCTTCGTCGCGGCCGGTGTCCCGTGGGACGACGAGCTCGTCCGCAAGGCGCTCGAGTACGAGACGCTCCCCAACTGCCAGCTGCGCCGCCAGCGCTGCCCCGGGCGCGGCATCGCCGAGCGGATCGTCGGCACCGACCGCGCCAACACGATCCGCGGCCGTGGCGGCGACGACTTCCTCGAGGGCGCCGGCGGCAGCGACAAGCTCTACGGGGACAGCGGCGCCGACTCCCTGTTCGGCCGCACCGGGAACGACCGCCTCGTCGGCGGGCCCGGCAACGACGAGCTCGAGGGCGGCCGCGGGGAGGACACCCTCGTCGGCGGTGACGGCGACGACACCCTCAACGGCGGATTCGGCGTCGACCGGATCCTCGGCGGGCGCGGCGACGACACGATCCGCGCCGTCGGCGGCAGCCGCGACGTCATCGACTGCGGGCCGGGCCGCGACCGCGTCGAGAAGGACTCGCGCGACGTCACCCGCAACTGCGAGATCGTCATCGGCTGACCCTGGCGCGTCCGCGGCGTCCACGGCGTGCGCGACACTGTGTCCGTGGCCGCACGACCGACGAGGAGGATGTCCGCCGACGAGCGCCGCGAGCAGCTGCTCGACGTGCTCGCCGACCTCGTCCTGTCCGAGGGCTACGGCGCGGCGTCGATCGACCGGATCGCCCGCGAGGCGGGCATCGCGCGTACCGTCGTGTACGCGCACTTCGGCAACCTCGAGGGCATGCAGCACGCGCTCATCGCGCGAACCGAGAACCGGGCGCTGCAGGGCATCCGCCGGGTGGTCCCCGACGCGCCCGTCGGGGAGGACCCCGACGCGCTGCTGCTGGAGGCCCTGCACGGCTTCCTGCGCGGCGTGCACGACGACCCCATCACCTGGCGGCTCGCGCTGCTGCCGATCGACGGGGCGCCCGCCGAGCTGCGGGGCGTCATCCAGCGGGCCAAGGACGCGGTCAGCGGCCTGATCGTCCCGGTCATCGCCTGGGGGCTCGAGCAGCGCGGCGGGCCGAGGGGCCTCGACCCGGCGCTGTTCACGCGGCTGCTCATCACCGTCCTGGAGGACACCGCCCGGCTGGTGCTCGAGGACCCGCACGCCAACGACCCGGACCGGATCGTCGACTTCACCCGCACGCTGCTGCAGTCGATCAGCCGCGACTAGCGCCGATCGGCGAGCGGCTACCGGCTGTCGCCGACGAGCCGCCGCAACGCGGCCGAGACGCGGTCGGCGTGCTCGAGCGGACCCATGTGACCGCCGGGCAGCCGCAGCAGCCCCAGCGGGCGCGGCAGCTCCGCGTGCAGTCGCTCGGCGTGCTCGGGCGGCGTGAGCTTGTCGCGCTCCCCGCAGATCACCAGCGTCGGCACGTCGAGCCGCGCGACCGCGGCATGGAGGTCCAGTCGGGTCAGCGCCCCGCCGACGGCACCGCGCACGTCGGGCCGGCAGTCGACGACGAGCTCCTCGCTGAAGGCGACCTGGGCGGGGGTCGCGTCCGGCGAGAGGGCCACGTACTTCACGACCCGGTGGGCGAGCGGCGTCGGGCCGGCGGGCAGCGGCAGCGGCGCGCTGAGCGCCGCGGAGCCGACGAGCTGCTCGACCCTCGCCAGGGGCGTCCTCACCGGCAGGATCAGGGCCTTCTGGATCAGGTCGCCCATCCCGGTGTTCACGAGCGCCGCGGCCGCGAGCCGATCGCGGACCTCGCCCATGTGGAGCCCCGCGTAGGAGACGATGCTCATGCCGCCGAGCGAGTGCCCGGCGACGACCGCACGCCGACCCTCCGGAACGGTCGCCTCGAGCACCGCGGCGAGGTCGTGGCCGAACCGCTCGATCCCGTACTCGTCGTCGGCCGCGCGCCCGCTGCGGCCGTGGCCGCGCTGGTCGTAGGCCACGACGCGGATGTCCGGCGACAGCGCCTGGATCTGGCGGGTCCAGAAGCGGATCTGGCAGGTCCAGCCGTGCGCGAGCACGAGCGTCGGCCCGTCCGCCGGACCGAACTCCTCGACGTGCAGCGTCGTGCCGTCCTGCGAGACCACCTCCTGCGCGCGGCCGTGCAGCGGCCGGTGCAGGAGCTCGTGCTCGGGGTCGCGCGCCACGCGCGCGCCGTCACGGCGGCGCTGCAGCTCCCAGGCGGCCGCCGTCCCGGCGGCGCCGCCCAGCGCGGTCAGCAGCGTGCGGCGGGCTCCCACGGCGCTCAGGCGAGGTGGTCGACCTTCGCCAGCCCCTTGGCGATGTCGCGCTTGAGGGCCTTCGCGACGATCGCGTCGAGGCCCGGCACGACGGCGCGGAACTCGATCTCGTAGCGCAGGTGGCTGCCGCCGTCGGGACGGGCGCTGAACGTCATCCGGCCCTGGTGGTCGCGCAGCGGCGACCCCTTGGTGATCCGGTACTCGACGAGCTCGTTCTCCACGACCTTGATGTTCGTCTCCTCGAACGGCGGGAGGATCGCGATCTGCAGCTTGCGGACCGACCCGACGCCGTTGCGGGTGCCGTCGTCGCCGTCCTTGACGCGGGTGACCTTCGCCGGGAAGAGGGTGGAGAGGTTCTCGTGCTCGGACAGGAACGCGTAGGCGCGCTCCACCGGCACCGTGAAGTCGTGCTCGATGGCGATCTTCTGCATGGTGCGCGGCACCGTATAGCGTCGAGGGGGATGCCGCCCACTCCCGTCACGCCCGCCGACGCCGCCGCCCTGCTGCAGACCCGCGACACGCTGGGCATCCCGCTCGGCCCCGGCCAGCCGCCGTCGCTGCTCGCCGCGCTGGGACAACGGACCGACTGGGAGGACCTGCGCGTCGCGGGGGCGCTGCTCGCGGTCGGCACCGAGCTGTTCTCGCGGCCCGGCGTCCACTACCTCTCGGGGTTCTTCGGCCCGTTCGAGCGGGCCCTGCGCGACCAGGGGGCCAACATCTCGTTCGCGCCCGCGGACTTCCGCCGCTTCGCGCCCCTGCTGGAGAAGTCCCCGCCGCGCGTCATGGTCACCGCCGCCGCCCCGCCGGACGCCGACGGCTGGTGCAGCCTCTCGCTGCACGCGGGCGGCACGATCGCCGCACTGCGCGCCGCCGGCGCGGACCCCGACCGGCTGCTCGTCGTCGAGACGAGCGACCGCTTCCCGCGCACGTTCGGCGCCCCGCCCGAGCACCGGCACGCCCTGCACGTCGACGAGATCGACGTCCTCGTGGCCGGGGAGCTCGGCCCGATCGCCCTGCCCGAGGCGCCCGCCGGCGACGTCGACGAGGCGATCGCCGCGCACGCCCGCCGGTTCATCGCCGACGGCGCGACGCTGCAGACCGGCATCGGCTCGATCCCCAGCGCGATCGCCACGCGGCTCGCGCAGGACGAGGGCGGCGGCTACGGCCTGCACACGGAGATGTTCACCGACGGGTGCATGCGCCTGCACGAGGCCGGCAAGGTCACCAACCGCAAGGGCCATCTCGACGGCGTGAGCGTCACGACGTTCGCGTTCGGCAGCCAGGAGCTCTACGACTGGCTGCACGACAACCGCGACGTCGCGTTCCTCCCGGTCGAGCACGTCAACGCCCCGGAGGTCATCGCCCGCAACGCCGGCATGGTCACGATCAACGGCGCGCTCGCCGTCGACATCCACGGGCAGGTCGTGGCGGACACCATCGACGGCGGGCAGTTCTCCGGGATCGGCGGTGCGGAGGACTTCATCGCCGGGCCGGGGACGTCGCTCGCGCAGCGGGCGCTGCTGTGCCTGCCGTCGACGACGACCGTCGGCGGCGAGGTGCGCTCGCGGATCGTGCCGTGGTTCGGGCCCGGCGCCGTGATCACCACGCCCCGCCACCAGGTCGACGTCGTCATCACCGAGCACGGGGCCGCGGAGCTCGAGGGTCTGACCGTGCACCAGCGGGGTCTCGCGCTCGCCGAGATCGCCGCGCCCGCGTTCCGCGACGAGCTGCGCGAGGCGGCCGAGCGGGCCTCCAAGGGCCGCTCGCCCGTCATCTGATTCGATTCCGGGCCATGGGCACCATCGATCAGCTCCTCGACAACGCCGCGCGCTACAAGGACGCGCCCGACGGCTACCACGCCACCGACAAGACGGCGGAGCCCGGTCGGGCGATCGCGGTCGTCGCCTGCATGGACGCGCGCCTGCGGCTCTTCTCGCTCCTCGGCCTCGACGAGGGCGACGCGCACATCATCCGCAACGCGGGCGGCGTCGTCACCGACGACACGATCCGCTCCCTCAGCGTGTCGCAGCACGTCCTCAACACCCTCGACGTCCTCGTCATCCAGCACACCGACTGCGGCCTGACGAAGACGACCGACGAGGCGTTCGACGCGCTCATGCGCGAGCACGCCGGCCGCCGTCCCGCCTGGGGGCTGCGCACGATCACCGACCTCGAGGCGAGCGTCCGCGAGTCCGTGCAGACGATCAAGGAGAGCGCGTTCCTGAAGAACGTCGGCGAGGTCCGCGGCGCGATCTTCGACGTCGCGACCGGCGAGCTGCGCGAGGTCGCCTGAGCGATCCCGCGGCGCCGGTCGCGCGACGCGCGACCGGCGCGCCGCCGGGCGTCAGGCCGGCGTCGGCTCGGCGCGGTGGACCGGGTCGCCCTTGGCGTCCAGGGCGGCCGCGGTCGGCCGGTCGCGCAGGGCGGCGAACCAGGCGCTGACCGCGGGCAGGGCGTCGACCGCCTCGACGAGGTGCGGCGTCCACGCGGGCAGGCGCGCGGCGACGGGCATCGCTCCGACGTCGGCGAGCGTGAACGCGTCGCCGCACAGGTACGGGCCGTCGTGCTGCGCGAGGACCGGCTCGAGCGTCGCGAGCCGCTTGACGCACTTCGCGTGCAGCTGCTCGGTGATGTCCTCGGGGTCGTCGGGCGCCTTGCCGAACGCGAGCTTGCGCATCCCGAGGAAGTAGTTCGCGGTGACGTGGTCGTCGATCCACTTCGCCCACGCGCGCGCCCAGCCGCGCAGGCCCGGGTCGGCGGGCCACAGGGGCGGCTCCGGGTGCGTGTCCTCGAGCCACTCGCAGATCACCGACGACTCGAAGATCGGCGGGGCGCCGGGAACCTCCAGCACCGGCACGCGCCCGATCGGCGTGAGCTCGCGCAGGCGGGCCGGGCGGCTGGCGGGATGGATCTCGTGCAGCTCGAGCTCCAGGCCCTTCTCGGCGAAGGCGACGCGGACCTTGCCGGCGAAGGGCGAGGTGCTGAACGTCCACAGGCGGGGGGTGTCGGACATGGCGCTCATCCTCCCACCGTGGCGGAGACGGCGACGGTCCACGGCTCGACGCGGCGGGCGGTGACGAGCCCGGCGAGGACGTACGGGTCCTCGGCGGCGAACGCCTCGACCTCCTCGACCGTGACCCCCGGGGCGAAGACGCCCAGCGCGCCGTGGGGCGGGTCGCCGAGCGCGCCGAGCGACAGCAGGCGGCCGGCGTCGCGGGCCGCGCCCGCGTGGGCGAGGTGGGCGTCGCGGTGCGGGCCGCGGCGCTCGAGGATGTCCGCGACGTAGTCGTAGACGAGGACGTGGTGGAGCTCCATGTGCCGACCCTAGGGGACCGGCCGGGCTCAGGACCGGCGTGCGTCGCGGCCGAGCTTGTCGGCGACGCGGTCGGCGGCGCGCTCGACCGCCTCGCTCATCGCCGGCTCGAACATGCCCAGCAGCGACTCGCCCGCCAGCGGCCGCAGCCGCTCGAGGGCGTCGCGGACGCGCGCCCAGTCCTCGGGGGGCATCCCGGCCTTCTGGAACGGCTTCCAGATCTCCTCGAGGAACAGCTCGACGAAGATCTTGGCGATCGACTGCGCGTGGCGGTCGAGCTTCTCGAGCACGTCGAGGCCGACCTCGTGCGGCAGGCCGATCGCGGTGATCTCCTCGGCGGCGCGCAGCAGCCGGGGGCTCGTGACCTCGAAGCGGTCGTCGCCGAGCGGCCGGAACAGCCCGAGCTTCTGCGCCCGGTCGATGACCTCCTCCGAGACGGCGCCGCCGAGTGCGGCGCGGACCTCGGGCCCGTCCATGATCTGGGCGCCCGCGGTCTCGAACGGGGTCGCGAGCGCGCGGCGGAAGCCGGCGAACTCCTCGCCGCCGGTCCCGACGAGCTTCGAGATCGCGGCGAGGTTCAGCCCGTCGGCCTGCATGTCGCGGATCAGCCGCAGCCGGTCGACGTGCTGGGGCCCGTAGTAGCCGGTGCGGCCGCGGACCTCGGGCGGGTCCAGCAGCCCGCGGGACTGGTGCGCGCGGATGTTGCGCACCGACATGCCGACCTCGGCGGCCAGCTGCTCGATCGTCAGCTCACCACTCTGCGTGAACTCGCTCACAGACCGAACGTACCACTTGTTTATGTGACATCAGATCGTGTAATAGTCGCGTCATGAGCTTCCACACCACGTCGCTCGCCACGGTCGTCCAGGCTGCGGCCGAGCCCGCCGGGGGCGCCGCCATCGGCGAGGTCCTGCTCGCCAGCGCGATGGCGGGCGTCGCGACCGCGGTCCTCGGCTGGCTGGGCTACACCCACCGCACCGGCCGCAGCCAGGTCCTCGCGCGCGCCGGCGCCGTTGCCGAGCGCACCAGCGGGATGCCCGCCTGGGCCGCCCTCCCCGGCGCGCTCGCGGGCGTCGCCCTGCTCGTCGCGGTCCTCGGCATGTACTGGGACATCGCGCTGCACATCGACGACGGCCGCGACGCCGGCCCGCTCGCCAACCCCGCGCACTACTTCATCCTCGCCGGCCTCTTCGGCATCTTCGCCGCCGGCTTCCTCGCGATCGTCCTCTCGCCGCAGGGCAGCAGGCCCAGCCGCGGCGCCGTCCGCGTCACCCGCGGCTGGTACGCCCCGCTCGGCGGCGTGCTGATGATCTGCTGCTCCGCGTTCAGCCTCGTCGGCTTCCCGCTCGACGACGTCTGGCACCGGCTGTTCGGCCAGGACGTCACGCTCTGGGGCCCGACGCACCTGATGCTCATCGGCGGCGCGGGCATGACCCTCGTCGGCATGAGCGTGCTGCTCGTCGAGGGCGGCGGCGCCCGCGCGCTCGAGCGTGAGGAGACCGCCACGCGCGAGGGCGGCGCCGGCACCCCGGGCTCCCGGACGTGGGCGTTCTTCATGCGCATGCGGTTCCTCGGGATCGCCGGTGGCTTCCTCGTCGGCCTCTCGACCTTCCAGGCCGAGTTCGACTTCGGCGTGCCGCAGTTCGCGCTGATCCTCCAGCCCGCGCTCATCACCGTCGCCGCCGGCGTCGCGCTCGTCAGCGCGCGCGTGTTCCTCGGCCCCGGCGCCGCGCTGTGGGCGGTCTTCTACTTCGTCCTCGTCCGCGGCGGCCTCGCGCTGATCGTCGGCCCCGGCCTGGGCGAGACCACCCCGCACTTCCCGCTGTACCTCGGCTCGGCGCTCGTCGTCGAGGGCGTCGCGCTGCTCGTCGCCGTCCGCCGTGACCCGGTCCGCTTCGGTGCGATCGCGGGCGCCGCGGTCGGCACCGTCGGCCTGCTCACCGAGCAGGTCTGGACGCACGTCTGGATGACGCTGCCGTGGCCCGCCGACATGCTCCCCGAGACCCTCGCTGTCGGGCTCGTGACCGGCATCGCGGCGGGCGCGCTCGGCGGCTGGGTCGGCGCCATGCTCCGCGCCCCGCAGGCCATCGCCAAGGGCGAGGACACCCCGCGCGTGGCCCCCGCGAGCGCCCCGATGATCCGCCGCATCGCCCTGCCCGGCGTGTGCGGGCTCGTCGTCGCCGCGGTCGTCGGCTACGGCCTCATGACCTCGACGCCGCAGGGGCTGAGCGCCGACGTGCGCCTGGCCGACGTCGCGGGCAGCGGCCAGCAGCGCGAGGCCACGGCCGAGGTCACGATCCGTCCCGCGTCGAAGGCCGACGACGCCCGCTGGCTGACCGTCACCGCCTGGCAGGGCGGGACCAAGCTCCACGTCGACCGCCTCGAGCAGGTCGGACCCGGCCGCTACCGCAGCACCGAGCCGCTCCCGCTGCACGGCGACTGGAAGACCCTGATCCGCCTGCACACGCGGGGCGAGCTCGCCACCGTGCCGATCTACCTGCCCGAGGACAAGGCGATCCCGGCGCCCGCCGTGCCCGCCCCGGCCTCCTTCACCCGCGCCTTCCAGGGCGAGAAGGAGTTCCTGCAGCGCGAGGCCAAGGGTGGCGTGTCGGGCTGGCTCTGGGGCGTCGGGTACGCGGTCGTGCTCGGCATCGCCGCCGCGCTGCTCGTCGCGCTCGCGTGGGGCCTGGCGCGGCTCGCCGCGCCGCCCGCGGGCCCGCAGGGTCCGCGCCGCCCGGCGGCCGACCGGCGCTCCCCGGCGGGCCTGCGACCGGTCGGGACCTCCTAGCGCACTATCGTCCGTGCCATGAGCACGGATCAGCACCCCGGGGCGAGCGGCGGCATGGACGAGGCCACGCTCGCCCGCTTCGCGGACCTCGTCGTCGGCTTCGGCGCCAACGTCCAGCCCGAGCAGATCGTCGCCATCGGCGCCGAGATCGGGAAGGAGCACCTCGCCCGGGCGCTGGCGGCGAGCGCGTACCGGGCGGGCGCGAAGTTCGTGGACGTCCAGTACTTCGACCTCCACGTCAAGCGGGCCCGTGTCGAGTTCTCGCGCGAGGAGCTGCTGCCGTTCGTGCCCTCCTGGTACGGGGAGCGGATCCTCGAGCTCGGCCGTCAGCGCTGCGCGCGGATCGGCCTCACCGGGCCGTCCGCCCCGGGGCTGCTCGACGACCTCGACCCGGCGCGGGTCGGCAAGGACCCGCTGCCGTTCCTGAAGGAGTCCGGGCAGGTCGTCAACGAGCGCACGACGAACTGGACCGCGGTGCCGTGCCCGACGCCGCAGTGGGCGCAGCTCGTCCACCCCGAGCTCGACCCCGTCGCCGCCTACGCGAAGCTCTGCGAGCAGATCGTGCACGTCTGCCGGCTCGACGAGGAGGACCCGATCGCCGCCTGGACCGCGCGCGCCGACGCGCTCGTGTCGACCGCCGCGCGGATGACCGACATCGGCTACGACGCGCTGCACTTCACCGGCCCCGGGACCGACCTCACCGTCGGGCTGCTGCCGACCTCGACCTGGATGGCGGCGCGCTTCGAGACCGTCGACGGGATCACGCACATGCCGAACCTCCCCAGCGAGGAGATCTTCACCGCCCCCGACCCGCTGCGCGTCGACGGCGTCGTGCGGTCGACGAAGCCCCTCGTCGTCGGTGGCTCGATCATCCGCGGCCTCGAGGTCGAGTTCCGCGACGGCCGCGCCGTGCGCATCGACGCCGACGAGCACGCCGACGTCCTGCGCGGCTACGCCGCCCGTGACGAGGGCGCCGCGCGGCTCGGCGAGGTCGCGCTCGTCGACGGCGACGGGCGCATCGGCGCGCTCGACACGGTCTTCTTCGACACGCTGCTCGACGAGAACGCGGCGAGCCACATCGCGATCGGCTCCGCGTACCAGTTCACCGCCGGGGAGGCCGACCACCCGCGGCTGAACCAGTCGCAGATCCACATCGACTTCATGATCGGCGGGCCCGACGTCGACGTGCACGCCACGCCGCGCGGCGGCGGTGACCGCGTGCCCGTGCTCGTCGGCGGCGCCTGGAAGATCTGATCCGGCCCGTGCCCACGCTCCACACGCTGCTCCTGTTCGCGGCGACCGCGGCCGCGCTCGTCGCGATCCCGGGACCGAACCACCTGTACATCGCGACCCGCGCGGTGGCGCAGGGCCGGCGAGCGGGGATCGTCTCCGGGCTCGGCGTCGAGACGGGCACGCTCGTCCACATCGCCGCGGCGGCCGGTGGGCTGTCGGCGCTGATCGCCTCGTCGGCCACCGCGTTCGACGCGGTGCGCTACGCGGGCGCGGCCTACCTCGTCCTCCTGGGGGTGCGGGCCTTGCGCGCGGGGTCGGCCGGCACCGGTGGGGAGGCGGCGCCGCCGGTCCCGGTGTCGCTGCGGCGCGTCTACCGCGACGGCATCGTCGTCAACGTGCTGAACCCGAAGGTCGCGCTGTTCTTCCTCGCGTTCCTGCCGCAGTTCCTGGACCCGGAGCGGGGGACCGTCGTGCTCCAGGTCGTGACGCTCGGCCTCGTGCTGGCCGCGCTGGGCCTGCTCAGCAACGTGGTCTGCGCCGTGGCCGCCGATCGCGTGGCGCGGCGCCTGCGCGCGCGGTCCGGCGGGGTGCTGGCCGGCCGCGGGCACCTGCTGACCGGCGGCATCTACGTCGGGCTGGGTGCGGTCGCCGCGCTCGCCGGCGGCCGCCGCCACGGCGCCTGAGCGGCCCGCCGGCGCGCCCGGACGAGCCGGGACGCGCCAGCTCGCGCGCCGTCGCGCCCGAACACCTGCTCGTGTGACGCAGGGCACACGGACGGGCGGTCGTCGCGCGCGCCCGCACCCGTATCCAGGGCACCAACTTCAACGGGTCGGAGCCCACAGGAGGTTCGTCGTGCGGCAGCACAGAACAGGTGTCCTCGTCATCGGAGCCGGAGCAGCGGGACTGCGCACCGCGATCGCGTGCGCGGACGCGGGGGTCCAGGTCCTGGTCGTCGGCAAGCGCGCCCGCACGGACGCGCACACCGTCCTCGCCGCCGGCGGCATCAACGCCGCGCTCGGCACGATGGACCCGCAGGACGACGATGCGCAGCACGCGGCCGACACGCTGCACGAGGGCTACTGGCTCGGGCACCCCGAGATCGTGCAGCAGCTCGTCGAGCACAGCCCGCGGGCGGTCGACGAGCTCGCCGGGTGGGGCGCGCGCTTCCACCGCGAGGACGACGGGCGCCTCTCGCAGCGGTTCTTCGGCGCGCACCGCTGGCGGCGCACCTGCTTCGCGGGGGACTACACGGGCCGCGAGATCCAGCACGCGCTCGTGCGCGCCGCCAAGGCGCGCGCGGTCGACTGGGTCGACGGCCTCTACGTCAGCCGCCTGCTCGTCGGGCCCGACGGGGTCTTCGGCGCGGTCGCGTTCGACCTCGAGGACGGCGAGCGGCACGTCATCTACGCCGACCAGGTGGTCCTCGCCGCCGGCGGCCACACCCGCGCCTGGCGGCGCTCCTCCTCGCGCCGCGACGAGAACTGCGGCGACGCGTTCCGTCTCGCCGCGCTCGCCGGTGCCCGCCTGCAGGACATGGAGCTCGTCCAGTTCCACCCGACCGGCATGGTCGATCCCGAGTACGCGTCCGGCACGCTCGTGACCGAGGCTGTCCGCGGCGAGGGCGGCATCCTGCGCAACGTCGAGGGCGAGCGCTACATGGAGCGCTACGACCCGGTCCGCAAGGAGCTCTCCACGCGTGACCGCGTCGCACTGGCGAACTACACGGAGATCCTCGAGGGACGCGGCACCCCGGGCGGCGGCGTGCTGCTCGACGTCACCCACCTCGACCCGGCGCTCGTGCGCGAGCGCCTGCCGCGGATGTACCGGCAGTTCCTGGACCTCTCGATGCTGGACATCACGCGGCAGCCGATGGAGGTCGCCCCGACCGCCCACTACTCCATGGGCGGCGTGCTCGTGGACCCGGCGACGCACGAGACGGACGTGCCGGGCCTGTGGTGCTGCGGCGAGGCGGCCGCCGGCCTGCACGGCGCCAACCGGCTGGGCGGCAACAGCCTCGCCGAGTGCGTCGTGTTCGGCCGGCTCGTCGGCGAGCACGCGGCGCAGCGGGCGCTCGAGGGCGCCGGCCCGGCCCGCGACCGCGGCGAGACGACCGCGGCGCTCGAGGAGCTCGACGACGCGCTCGCCGTCCGCGGCAGCGAGTTCGCCCGCCCGCTCCAGCGCGCGGTCCGTGACCTGCTGTGGGAGCGCTGCGGCGTCGTGCGCGACGAGGCCGGCCTCGACGCGGGCCTGCGTGAGCTCGACGGGATCGAGGAGGCGGCCGCCGACGTGCAGGTCTCCCCGGACCTCGCGGGCTACGACGACCTCGCGCACCTGCTCGACCTGCGTGCGCTGATCCTCTCGGCGCGCTCGACCATGGCGCTCGCCCGCGAGCGGCGCGAGAGCCGCGGCGCGCACCAGCGCGCCGACCACCCGGACACCGACCCGGGCCAGCAGCACAACCTGACCTGGACGCTCGACGGCACCGTCGACGTCCGTGCCATCCCCGAGGCGGACGCCGTCGTCCGCGAGAAGGCCGGCGACCTCGACGTCGCCGGGCGCCTCCTGGAGTAGCCACCGAATGACCACGATCGACGTCCGTCCCTCGTCCACCGTCCCCGCCCCGGTGGAGCGCATCGAGCAGCTGCTCGCGCGCTCCGTCGACGGGCACGTTGAGACCTGGGACGCCGAGGACCAGCTGCCCGACGCCGTCGTCGACGAGCTCGCCGCCGCGGGAGCCTTCGGGCTCACCGTCGGGCCGGAGCACGGCGGGGCGGGCATCGGGGCTGAGGGCGCGCTCGAGGCCTGGCGGCGCCTGGCCCGCCGCTGGATCGCCATGACCGGGCTCGTCAACACGCACGCGCTCGCCGGGGCGATCCTCCAGACCCACGGCACCGTCGAGCAGCAGCGTCGCTGGCTGCCGGGCATCGCGTCCCGCCAGCTGCGGGCGAGCTTCTCGATCACCGAGCCGCAGGCGGGCAGCGACCTGGCCCAGCTCGCGCTCGCGGCGACCCCGCACCCCGACGGCGGCTTCCTGCTCAGCGGGGAGAAGCGCTGGATCGCGGGCGGCATGAGCGCGACGCTGCCGTTCGCGCTGGTGCGCACCGCCGAGGGCCTGACGTGCCTGGCGATCCCGCGCGAGCCGGGCTGGTCGGCGACCTGGGAGGGCGGCCTGATCGACAAGCCCGGCTACCGGGGCGTCGAGTCCGCCTGGTGGCGGCTGCGGGACCACCACGCGCCCACCGCCGAGGTCATCGGCGAGCCCGGGCGCGGGGCCCGCGTCATGCTCGGTGCGCTGAACCTCGGGCGCGTGAACGTCGCCGCCCGGGGCCTGGGCATCGCCGAGCGCGCGGTCGAGCTGGCGCTCGAGGAGTCCCGGACCCGGCGGATCGGGGACGGCCCGCTGCTGGACCAGTCCCACACCCGGATCCGGCTGGGGGAGATGCGCACGCGGCTGATGGCCGCCGACGCGCTCGCCCGCCGGGCCGCCCAGGCGATCGACGCCGACGACCCGGAGGCCCGTGACCTCTGCGCGGCCGCGAAGGTCGCGGCCGCCCGCGCCGCGCGCGAGAACGCCGAGGACGCCTCGCGGCTCGCCGCGTCGCGGTCCTACGTGGCGGGCTGCGAGCTCGACCGCCTGCGCCGCGACGCCGGCCAGCTGGCGATCGGCGAGGGCGCCGAAGACGTGCTCCTCCTGACCCTCGGGGGCAGGACGGGCCGGGAGTGACCGGCCGGGGCGCCGCCCGCGTGGGCGGCGCCCCGGCGGTGCCCCCTGGCGGCGCCGCGCCCGTACCCCGGGCATGAGCACCCCCGCCGCCACCCGTCGCGCGTCCGCCGAGCTGCTCCCCGAGGGACGCTCCGTCGTCACCGGCAGCTCGACCGCGACGTTCTCGGTCAAGCACTTCCGCGTCCAGATGGTCCGCGGTCGCTTCGGCGCCGCGCCCGAGGGCGAGCTCGAGGTCGCCGACGGGCACCTGACCGCGCGTGGCAGCGTGGACGCCGCCTCGATCAGCACCGGCAACCCGCCGCGCGACGCCCACCTGCGCGGCTTCCTGTTCGCGACGCGCAAGCACCCGCGGCTCGAGCTCCGCGTCGACGCGCCGCTGGCCGCCCAGGTCCCGGCGACCGTGTGGGTGCGCGGCCGGCCGGCGACGGTGCTCGTGACGCTCGCCCCGAACGACCGCGGCGTGCGCGCGTCGTTCACGCTCGACCGCCGCCTGGTCGGCCTGACGTGGCCGCAGCCGATCGAGGCCGGCGGCGTCGCGGTCGGCCGCGAGGTGCACGTCGAGCTCGACCTCGCGCTCGCCCCGGCCTGAGCGGGCCCGGGCCCCGGCCTGGCGCGACGCGACCGGCGGCTCGCCCGAGCACTCCGGCACCCTGACCGCCGTACGAACCCTGCGCTGGGCGCGGGGTTCGTACGGCGGTCGCGCGTCCGGGGCGGGGGCTGGACGCTCCGTCGCGCCCAGGGCCGGCCGCGGCGCGCGGGGTGCGGACGCCACGCACCGGTCCCGCGAAGCGTCCCGGGCATCCCGCGCCGGCGAGTTCTGGGTGATCCGAGTGCCATATACGGGCCCCGGATCACCCAGAACGGCCGCAGCGTGTGCGTCGCCGGGCCCCCTGCTCCGCGCGCCGGCCCGCCCTGGGCCCGCCCCGGGCCCGCGCCGCGCCCAGGCCGCGACCTCGCCGCGCCCGCGCCGGGCGCTGCACCCGCGCCGGCTCGCGCCGCGCCCGCGCCGCGCCCGAGCCGCGCCCGCGTCGGCTCGCCCGCGCCCGCGTCGGCTCGCCCGCGCCCGCGCCGGTTCACGCCGCGCTCGCGCCGGCTCGCGCCGCGCCCGCCGCGGGCCGCCCTCCAGGCCCGCTTCTGGGTGATCCCAGTGCCAGATATGGGCCCCGGATCACCCAGAACGGCCTGGTTGGCCGGTCCGGTCGATGGCGTCGGGCCGCGGGCCGCGGCGGACGTCCGCGCGACGCACGATCCGGGGTGCGATGCGCGATCGCGGGCGCGCCGCGGGCCGTAGACCGGGCATGGGCACCTTTCACGCCGAGACGATCATCGACGCGCCGGTCGCGGACGTGTTCGCGTTCCACCGCGACACGCGCAACGCGAAGGTCATCGGGCATCCCGCGCAGCCGATCCTCGGGGTCGAGGGGGAGTTCCCGCTCGACGAGGGCGACGAGGTCGTCCTGAAGGTCCTGGTGCTGCCGCTCCCGGTCCCGCAGCGCTGGCGCGTCCGCGTGACGAAGCTCGTGGAGCCGACGTTGCTCGTCGACGAGACGCTCGACGGGCCGTTCCGCACGTTCGTCCACCAGCACCGCTTCGAGGAGCTGCCGGACGGCCGCACGAAGCTCACCGACCACGTCCAGTACGCCCTGCCCTTCGGCCGTCTCGGACGGCTCGCGGACGCGCTCGTCGTCCGGCGCCTGATGGGCCCGACGTTCCGTCACCGCCAGCGCCGCACGCGTGAGGTGCTGGAGTCCGCGACGGCCGGCCGCCCGGCAGCGGCGGCCTGAGGGCACGGCCGGGGCGGCGAGCGGAGAGAGAGGGATTCGAACCCTCGGTACGCGTTAACGCACACACGATTTCCAGTCGTGCCCGTTCAACCACTCCGGCACCTCTCCTGGATGCGCCCGCAGGGCGCGTGTCACCCGACAGGGTAGCTCTACGGCGCGTCGGGCGGCGTGTCGTCCTCGCCGTCCGGCAGCAGCGCGAAGACGATCTGGTGGCGGTTGATCGTCACGAACGGATGCCGACGCGCCTCCTCGCTGCCGTCGAGCCGCTCGACGAGCGCGTCGGTCAGCGACACGAACTCCCGCTCGCCCGCGTTGAGGACGTCGGAGACGCGGCTGCGGTAGCCGTCCCGGGCGAGCGTGATCGAGCCGGTTATCCGGTGTTGGGCGGTGACGACGACGACGGTCTCGTGGCGGTACGGCATCACGACCTCCTGTCGGCATCCGCCGGGCGCGGCATGAGCCGGGCCCCGCTCAGCCGGCGAGCGCGGCGATCGCGTCGTCGCGGGTGGCGACGACGGTGAAGATCTCGTCCAGACCGGTGATCGTGAACGTCTTGGCGGTCGTCGGGTCCGTGTTCACGATCGTGAGATCGCCGCCGAGCGGTCGGACGCGCTTGACCAGGCCGATCAGGACCCCCAGCGCGGTCGAGTCGAGGAAGCGGGTCGCCGTCAGGTCCACGACCAGGCGGGTCGCGCCCGCGTCGAGCGCCTGCTGGGCGGCGACCTTCAGCTCGGGCGCGGTGAACAGGTCGACCTCGCCGGACACGGCCAGGACGGAGATGCCGTCCGCGGCCTGCTCGGTCTCGACACGGAAGTCGAAGGCGTCGTTCAAGGGGTCCCCTCCTGCAGCAGTTCGACGACGAGGTACTCGTTGCGGCTGCCGCCCCCGCTCACCCGGGCGCGCGAGGCGAGCCGCTGGATGATCTGGGCGCCGGGAACGGCGTCGTCGGCGCCGTCCAGCAGGCGGCGCGCGCCGCCGTCGCGCAGCGGCCCGATCCGCAGGGTCAGGGCGCCCGGGCGGGTCTCGACCCGGATCGGCAGACGGTCGTCGACGGCCTCGGCGGTCGCGCCGTGGCTGATCGCGTCGGCGACGAGCACCGCGTCGTCGAGCCGGTCGAGCGTGAGGTCGGCGCGGGCGGCGAGCGCCCCGACGGTCCGCGCGAGCGCGGGCGCGAGGAGCGGGCCGATCGCGAGGTCGAGTCGCACGCCGTCGAGCTGGCGGGCGGCGAGGGTCGTCGGTTCGGCGCCGGTCACGCGGCCACCGTGTCGCCACCGTGCGCGGGCTCGTCCAGGGCGAAGGTCATGCGCACCTCGGTGGCGCCGTCGTCGGCGGTGCCGATCTCCACCGCGGAGCTCAGCGCGGCGATCAGCGGCAGGCCGACCCCGAGCCCGGGCGAGTCCGCCCGCGGGCCCATGCCGCGACCACGGTCGCGCACGACGATCTCGAGCTCGCGGCGGGGCAGCGCGCGGGCGGTGAGCTCGAGCAGCCCCTCGGCGTCGCGGTAGGCGTGCACGATGACGTTGGAGCACGCCTCGCTCACCGCGAGCCGCACGTCGTGGAGCAGCTCGGGCCGGACGTCGAGCGCCTCGGACAGCGAACCGAGGACGTGCCGGACCACGGCGACGTTCTCCGGACGGGCCGGCAGCGTGAGTTCGAGGTCTGGTCTGGTGGGATCGCTCATGCCACGTCGTGCGCTCGTGGAGGGCGAGTATCGCGGACGTCTTCGGTGACTGGCGGCTCGGTCCTTCCCGTGCGCGCGCGAGATGAAACCTCGGTGACATCAGACATCCGCCCCGATCGAATGGCAAAAGTCCGCGTGACCGGTCTTGTCCACCTTCGAAAACCGGAGCTTCGGCGCACGCGGTCTCCCTTGACCACCTTTGACCACCTTGTTGGCGCACCGACGTGGTCCAGAGTGCTGGTCATCGCGCACCACCCATCAGGGAGGACCACCATGCAGAACGTACCCGCACCCGTCAGCTCCACCGATGCAGCCGCCGCCGAGGCCGAGCTGCTGCACCGCTACCACCACCTCGGTGACCGCCGTGCCCGGCAGGAGCTCGTCGAGCGGATGGTCCCGCTCGTCCGCCACATCGCGCGTCGCTACGCCGACCGCGGCGAGCCGCTGGACGACCTCGTGCAGGTCGGCTGCGTCGGGCTGATCAACGCCATCGACCGTTTCGATCCCGACCGCGGTGTGCGCCTCTCGACCTTCGCCGCTCCCACGATCGCCGGCGAGATCAAGCGCCACTTCCGTGACCGCGCTTGGTCGGTCCGCATCCCGCGCGACCTCCAGGAGCTCAGCGCCAAGCTCTCGAAGACCACCGAGCGCCTCTCGACGGAGCTCGGTCGCGCGCCGAGCATCGCCGAGCTCGCGAAGGCCGTCGAGCGCACCGAGGAGGACGTCCTCGAGGCGCTCCAGGGCGCGCAGAGCTACTCGGCCGCGTCGCTCGACGAGCCGCTCGGCGAGGACCGCACCGCCATGGACGTGCTCGGCGGCGAGGACGTCGAGTTCGCGCAGGCCGACCGCCGCCTGCTCGTGATGGAGGGCTTCGGCGCCCTCGCCGAGCGCGAGCGCGAGATCGTGCGCCTGCGGTTCTTCGAGGGCCTCACGCAGCGCGAGATCGCCGATCGCGTCGGCGTCTCCCAGATGCACGTCTCGCGCCTGCTGCGCCGCTCGCTCAACGACATGCGCGAGCGCCTCGACGCCCCGGCGGACATGGCGCGCGAGCGCGACGTCCGCGGGTTCGGCGCGCGTCGCGCCGGGTAAGAACTACACGTACGTAGTTTCCCCTCTGGAAAGGAACCGACATGGCTGGCACCACCGACCAGATCAAGGGCAAGGCCAAGCAGGCCGCTGGCGACCTCACCGGTGACGAGGAGCTGCGCCAGGAGGGCAAGGCCGACGAGCTGACCGGCAAGGTCAAGGAGGCCGCCGAGGACGTGAAGGACGCCGTCTCCGGCGCCCTGGACTCGGTGAAGGACAAGCTGAAGAAGTAGCTCCCCGCGCGCGCACGACGCGCGCGACCGGAACGACAGCGGGCCGCCCTGGGGCGGCCCGTCGTCGTCCGGGGGCGCCGCGGGTCGCGGCGCGCCCGTCGTCGTCCGGGGGCGCCGCGGGTCGCGGCGCCCCCGGAGGCTCAGGCCCGGCGGCCGCGTCCGCCGTACACCCCGGTCGGGATGCCGCCGAGCAGCACGAGGATCGCGGCGACGATGCCGACGATCGAGGGGAGCCCGAGGGCGAGGCACAGGGCGTACACGAGAGCCGCGACGAGCACGGCGATGATCGCGGAGATCATGGGGACTCCTTTTCCGGGGATCGGTGCCGCAGGGGTGCCCGGCGCGATCGGCCGGAAACGGGCATGGACCGATGGACGAGATCGGCCGGCGGGCGCGAGGCCCTCAGTCGCGCAGCTGGTCGACGACGCGTTCGCGCACGAGCACGAACCCGAGGACGGTCGAGATCGTCAGGAGCACCTCGGTCGGCACGTCCTGCAGATCGTCCTCCTCGTCGAACAGCAGCACGAGCGCCCCGAGCGGCTCGCCCGCCGCGACCACGGGCACCACGTGCGCCGCGAGCTCGGGGGGCACGCCGACGGCCGCTCCCGCCCCCGCCCCGAGCCAGGTCGGGGTGCCGTCGCGCAGCGCCGCGGCCAGCTCCTCGTAGGCGGTCACCGTGATCGTCCCGGGCCCCAGCCGGCCGCGGCTCGACCGGCCGAGCACGAGCGCCCCGGTCATGTACGGGGCGACCGCGGCGTCCAGCGCGCCGGTGTTGCGCACGAGGCCGTCCGCCGCCTCCGCGAGCGCCTGCATCCCGCCGCGCGCCCGCGCCGCGCGCACGACCGCGTCGGTCGCCGCCGACCAGCGACCGCGCTGCTCGAGCGTCGCGCGCAGCGCCGCGCGCTCCTGCGCGACCGCGTCGAGGTCGCGGCGCAGCTGCCGCTCGCGTGCCGTGTCGATCCCGACGAGCGCCACCAGCGGCGGGCGTCCCGCCTCCTGCGGCAGCCGGTAGGCGATCGCGTTCGCCGTCCCGACCATCCCGGCGGTCCAGTCGGGGTGCTCGCACGCCGCCGCCACCGAGGTCGACGCGAAGAGGCTCCGCAGCGTCGCGGCTCCCGGATGGTCGGCGTACCACGGGGCGAGCTCGAGCAGGTCGTCGCCCGGGCTCGGCGCGCCGGGGCGCGCGCGGACCAGCGCGTTGACCTCCTCGATCCGCAGCGGCTCCGGGCCGGACACGACGACGAGCGCGATCGGGGCGTGCTCGGCCAGCGCGCTGCGCGCCGCATCGCTGATCCCGGCCGCGGGCTGCGTGCGCGCGGCCGACACCGCGGTCTCGAGCGGGATGCCGCGATCGACCGAGCGGCGCACGGCGACCACGCGCGGCACGTCGTCGACGAGGTAGCGGCGCGCCCCGCGGCCGATCCGCACCGGCTCGGGGAAGGCGTGGCGGCGCTCCCAGGTCCGCAGCCGCTCGCGCGAGACCCCGGTGATCTCGGCGAACTCGGTGGCGCTGAGCGTCCTGCTGTCGGGCGGCACCGGACGCCCGTCCGCTCAGTCCCGGACCCGCACGACGAGGATCGCGACATCGTCGCGCAGCACGCCGACGGCGCGGCGGCGCGCGATCGCCTCGACCGCGGTCGCGACCTGCTGGGCGTCCGCGGGCGCCCCGCCGAGCTCGCGCCCCAGCAGCGCGGCCAGCGCCGGCGCGTCCAGCGGCGCGTCGCGGTCCGCCTCGGTGACGCCGTCGGTGGCGACGAGCAGCGCGTCGCCCGGGCCGAGGTCGACGGCGGAGACGGGCCAGTGGGCGCCGGCCAGGACGCCGATGAGCGCCCCGTGCGACGACACGGCCTCGATCGTCCCGTCGGCCCGCAGCACGAGCGGTGAGGGGTGGCCCGCGCACGCCAGCTGCACGTGGGCGTGCCCGCCGGCGTCGACCGGGGAGACGTGCGCGAGGACCGCGGTGAGGAACCGCTCCGGGGTCTCCTCGCGTAGCAGCGCCTGGTTGAGGATGGCCAGGCCGCGGTCCGGGCAGGCCTCGCCCATCGCGGCGGTCGCCCGCAGCGTGTAGCGGGCCATCGCGGTGACCGCGGCGGCGTCGGCGCCCTTGCCGCAGACGTCGCCGACGGCGAGCACCCAACCGCCGTCGGCGGCGGGGAAGAGGTCGTAGAAGTCACCGCCGACGTCGGTGGCGGCGTCCGCCGAGACGTACCGGGCGGCGGTCTGCATCCCGTCGATCGCGGGCAGGTCGGGCGGCAGCAGGCTCGCCTGGAGCGCGTCGGCGACCTGCTCGCGCTCGCCGTAGAGCAGGGCGTTGTCGATCCACAGCGCGAGACGCTGTGCGATGTCGCCGACGTGGCGGGCGTCGGCTGCCGACGGCTGATGGCGCTCGGCGCGCCAGCCGAGGACCACGGCGCCGACGTGCCGGCCGCGGGCGACGAGCGGGACCGAGCGGGTCGTCGGGCAGTCCTCGGGGCGGGCGGGGCCGCCCGGCACGCTCACCTGGCCGCGGCGCCGGGTACGGCGCCCCTGGCGCTCGACGACGTCGACCGCGACGCTGTCGGCGAGCTGGTCGCGCAGCAGGACGACGACCTCGGCGAGGGTGTCGTCGAGGTGCAGGGAGCGCTCCAGGACACCGCCGAGCCGCGCGAGGAACGAGCTGCGGGCGTGCGCCTCCTCGAGCTGGACGCGCGCGCGTTGCTCGGCGGCCAGCAGCCGCTCGCGCTCCATGTCGGCCTCGCGCCGCTCGTGGATGTCGACGCAGCCGCCGACGTAGCCGCGGAAGGTCCCGTCGCCGTCGACGAGCGGGCGGCAGCGGTCGAGGACCCAGCGGTACGTGCCGTCGTGACGACGCATCCGGTACTCCATCTCGAGCTCGCCGTGGCTCGCGAACGCCTCGCGGTGGCGACGGACGACCCCGTCGAGGTCGTCCGGGTGGACGATCTCGTGCCAGACCCCGGCGACGTGCTCCTCGAAGCTGCGGCCGGTGAAGGCGCAGAGGCTCTCGTTGACGAAGGTGCAGCGCCCGTCCGGGGCCGCCACCCACAGCAGGACCGGGGCGACGTTCGCCAGGCGCTCGAAGCGCCGCTGCGCCTCGGCGAGCGCGTCGCGGGCGCTGCGCTCCTCGTCGATCAGGCGGGCGACGCCGGCGAGCCGCACGGGCGTGCCCTCGTCGTCGCAGAACACGCGCCCGACGCCGTACATCCAGTGGACGCTGCCGTCCGGCCAGACGGTGCGGAACTCCGTCTCGTAGGAGCCGCGGGTCCCCACCGCGTCGCGGATGAGCGCGTCCATGCGCTCGCGGTCGTCGGGGTGGACGGTGCGCAGGTAGTCCTCGTACGTGAGCGGGGCCGCGGTGCCACCGTGCGCGTCCTCGTGCCCCTGGGACCAGCGGATCTCGCCGTCGGGCAGGTCCCACTCCCACCAGCCCATGTTCGCCGCGCGGAGCGCGAGGGACAGGTCCTCGTCGCGCCGGGTGGCGCGTGCGGGTTCGACGGTCGGTGGGGCGGGCGGCGGACGGTCGCGCACGGGAACGCTTGACCTTACGCCTTCGATGCCGGGCTGTGTCACCCTGGGGGAGACGGTCGGCAGGGCCGTCGCAGGGTCAGCTCGTCGCGTCGAACCGTCACCGAGCAGGGAGAAGCCATGACCAGGTTGTCCACGTTCCTCGCCGCCGCCACCGTCTGCGCCGGGATCGCCGCGGCCCCCGCCGCCGCTGCGCCCGCCTGGGCGCCCGCGGCGTCGGCGACCGTCACGCCCGGGGTGCAGACGTTCACCGCGGGCTCGCAGTGCACCGCGAACTTCGTCTTCACCGACGCGTCGGGCGGCGTCTACCTCGGCCAGGCCGCGCACTGCGCGGGGACCGGGGAGGCGACGGACACGAACGGCTGCGAGGCGAAGTCGCTGCCGCTGGGGACCGCGGTCACGGTCCGCGGGGCGTCACGGCCCGGAACGCTCGTCTACAGCTCGTGGCTGACGATGCAGGGGCGGGGCGAGCGCGACGACGACACCTGCCAGTACAACGACTTCGCGCTCGTGAAGCTCGACCGGGCCGACCACGGGCGCGTCAACCCGTCGATCCCGCACTGGGGCGGCCCGACGGCGCCCTCGTCGTCCGGCACGCGGCTGCTCGACACCGTCTACAGCTACGGCAACTCGTCGCTGCGCGGCGGGCTGAAGCTGCTGAGCCCGAAGCGTGGGGTGAGCCTCGGCGCCAACGGCGGCGGCTGGAACCACCCGGTCTACACGCTGACGCCAGGCATCCCCGGGGATTCGGGCAGCGCGTTCCTGGACCGCTCCGGCCGCGCGCTCGGCGTGCTGAGCACGCTGTCGATCGCGCCGGTGCCGCTCAGCAACGGGGTCAGCGACGTGACCCGGGCGGTCCGCTACGCGAACGCCAACGGGGGTGTGGCGGTGACGCTCGCGACCGGGACCGAGCGCTTCCGCGCGAACGCGCTGCCGCTGGGTGTGCGCCTGGGGCTGCTCGACCTGTAGTCGCGCCGGCCGACAGCGATTGTTGGACAATCACGCGGCGGGGCTGCTAGCCTCGCCACGTGCCCTCGATTGTTGAACAATCGTCCCGCCGCGCGCCGTTGCGGATCTGGACCGGCGCGGCCGTCGTGTACGGCATCGCGGCCTTCGCCGCCGCGCTCGACGGCGGCCGCGCGCCCGACGACCCCGCCTGGTCGGTCGTCCCCTTCTGTGCCGCGTTCGCCCTCGCCTTCCTCCCCTGGGGCGCCTGGGCCGACCGTCACGGCGCGCCCGCCGCGATGCGCGCCTCGACGCTGCTGCTGCTCGTCGGCGGCGTCGTGCTGCTGCTGCCGCTCGGGGACGGCGGCTGGCTCGTCGGCCGGGCGCTCGAGGGTCTGGCCGCGGCCGGCTTCCCGCCCGCCGCGCAGGCCGCCCTCGCGCGGCTCGGCGGCCCGGGGCGCGCCGGCCGGTCGATCGGCGGCATGAGCGTCGCCGTCGCGGTGGGCACGCTGCTCGTCCCGCTGCTCGCCGGACTCGCGGAGGGGCCCCTCGGCGCGACCGCGACGCTCGCGCTCGGCGCGATCGGCCTTCCGCTGGTCGGCCTCGCCGCCGTCGCCACGCTGACCGTCGCGCCGGCCCCTGCGGCGGCGCCCACCGGCCGTCCTGCCGTCCCGGGCCGCGCGCCCGCCGCGGCGCTGCGGCCGACCCCCGGGCTGCTCTCCGCCTACGCCTGCGCGTTCCTCGTCCTCATCGCCTACTGGACCGTCGTCACCCGCGCCGCCCCGCTGCTCGGGCCCGACGGGGCCGGTCTCTCCGAGAGCGGCGCCCGTGCGGTCCCGCTCGTCGGGGGCCTGCTGGGCATGGTGCTCACCGGGGTCGTCGCCGGCGTCGCCGACCGCCGTGGGCCGCGCGGTCCGATGGTCGCCGTCCTCGCCGTCGGGATCGCCGGGCTGGCCGTAGCCGCGTCGACGGGGGCACCCGGCGCGGCGGTCGTGGGCGTCGCCGCCTTCTCGCTGGCCTACTGGTGCTACCTGACCCTCGTCGGCCTCCAGGTCGTGCGCAGCGCCCCGGCGGCCGTGCACGGCCGGGCGCTCGGCGGCCTCTACACGTCGATGTGGACCGGCGCCGCCGTCGGCGGTGCCGTCGCCGCCACCGGCGCCGCGTGGACCGTGGTGCTCGGGCTGTGCGCCGGGGCCTGGACGCTCGCGGCGCTCGTCGCCGCCCGCTGGTTCCTCGCCGCGGCGCCGAGGCCCGCCGTCCCGCCGCGGGATGCGGCACCATCGGCGGTCGATGCCCGCCTCGCGACCAGCTCCCGCTGACCCGACCGCCGGCGCGGTCGCCGAGGTCGTGGCGGCGCTGCGCGCCCGCATCCTCGACGGCGCGCTGGCCCCCGGCGACCGCCTCGTCGAACGCGTGCTCGTCGACGAGTTCGACTGCGCG
This sequence comes from Paraconexibacter algicola, assembly GCF_003044185.1. Lineage (GTDB taxonomy): Bacteria > Actinomycetota > Thermoleophilia > Solirubrobacterales > Solirubrobacteraceae > Paraconexibacter > Paraconexibacter algicola. The sequence continues at coordinate 207,971 of NZ_PYYB01000001.1, read as the reverse complement.
CGCCACACCGCCCGGATGGCGTTGCGCACGCTCCAGGACGAGGGGCTCGTCTCCGTCGAGCGCAACCGGGGGGCCGCGGTCGCGGCGCTCGACGTCGAGCGGCTGCGCGGGCTCTTCGAGGTGCGGGCCGCGCTCGAGCTCGAGTCCGCCCACCGGATGCTCGAGCGGCACGACGGTCGGGTCGCGGCCCCGGTGCACGCGGCGGTCGCCCGGCTCGACGCGGTGTGCGCGGCCCGTCGACCGGCGTGGCGCCGGGTGGTCGAGGCGCACGAGGGGGTGCACGAGGCGCTCGTGCACGCGGGGGAGAGCCGCCGCATCGCCGAGGCGTACGCGCGCCTGTCGGGCGAGATCCGGCTGTTCGTCATCGCGCTGCGCCCGCTGTGGACGCCCGCGACGATGGCGCAGCACCACCGCGAGCTGCTCGACGCGCTCGAGGACGACGGTCCGGCGGCGCTGCGGCGTCACCTGCGGGAGGGCGAGGGCAGCGTGCGCGCGGCCCTCACGGCCGACGGCTGACGCGTCGCCTTCCGGAGCATCGCGATGCACCGGAATACGACCGCGGTCGCAGTTCGTGGCACCGGTCCACTCGCCGAGCGTCCGCACGCCGAGCTGGCCCGCGGAGGCATCCACTCGGGGTGGTCGGGCAGAACACCCAACATGTTCCCCAAGCGCAGCAACGGGTCCGACCCGTCCCACATCACGCTCGAGACCGTCGACGTCGACGGCGCCATCCGCGAGACGGCCGAGGCCGCCGGCATCGACCGCGCGACCTTTCTGCGCCGCGGCGCGGTCGGCGGTGGCACGTTCGTCGCCGGCAGCGTCCTGTTCAGCGGCTTCGCCCATCCGGCGCTCGCCGCGATCTCCACGAAGCGCCCGTCGAAGGCCAACGACGTGAAGATCCTGAACTACGCGCTGACCCTCGAGTACCTCGAGAACGAGTTCTACCTCGCGGCCCTGCAGAACAAGCCGTTCGCCAACGACCAGATCGGCAAGTTCGCGACGATCACGCAGCTGCACGAGGCCGCGCACGTCAAGCAGCTTCGCGCCGTGCTCGGCTCGAAGGCGGTCAAGAAGCCGACCTTCGACTTCGGCGACACCGTCACCGATCCCGCGAAGTTCCAGGCGACCGCGCAGGCGCTCGAGGACACGGGCGTCTCCGCCTACGCCGGCCAGGGCCCGAACGTCGCCCAGCGCGCCGTCGTCCAGGCCGCGCTCGCGATCCACTCCGTCGAGGCCCGCCACGCCGCGTGGATCCGCTTCCTCAACCACGGCGCCAACCCGAGCACGGCCACGAAGGACCTGCCGGCGCCGGCGTCGTTCGACGCGCCCAAGAGCGAGAAGAGCGTCCTGAAGATCGTCGGGGACACCGGCTTCATCAAGTAGCCGCCCCCACCCCGCGGATTGGACCCGCCCGGAGGGCCCGGCCAGGACGGCCGGGCCCTTCGTGGTCCTAGAGCCCGTAGGTCTTGCCGATGATCTCGCGCTGCACCTCGGAGGTGCCGCCGAGGATCGTCATCACGAGGCTGCGCCGGACGTGCAGCTCCATGTCGTACTCGGTCGCGTAGCCGTAGCCGCCCATCATCTGCATGCCCTCGAGGGTCACCGCCTTGGCGACCTCGGTGCACTTGAGCTTGGCCATCGACGCCTCGCGCGGGAACATCGCCCCGGGGTTCGCGTCGACCTGCTGAGCCACGTCGTAGGTCAGCAGCCGGCAGCACTCGAGCTCGGTCGCGAGGTCCGCGATCCGGTGGCGCAGGGCCTGGAAGCTGCCGATCGGCCGGCCGAACTGCTCGCGCTCCTTGACGTAGGCGAGGAGGTCGTCGAACGCGCGCTCGGCCATGCCGAGGGCGAGCGCGGCGATGATCAGGCGCTCGACGTTGAGGCCCGACATCAGCTGCATCCAGCCGTTGCCCTCCTGGCCCAGGACGTTCTCGACCGGGACGCGCACGTCGGTGAAGAAGACGTCGTTGACGACCTCGCCGCCCATCGTCTCGATCCGCCGGATGTCGACGCCGGGGGCGTCGGCGGGGACCTCGATCATCGAGATGCCCTCGTGCTTGGCGCCCGAGCCGTCCGTGCGGCAGACGAGCAGGATGTGCTCGGACAGGTGCGCCTCGCTGATCCAGGTCTTCTGGCCGTTGATGACGTACTCGTCGCCCTCGCGGACCGCCTTGCACTTCAGCGAGCCGACGTCGGAGCCCGACTCGGGCTCGCTCATCGCGATCGCCTCGAGCGTGCCGGTGGCGATGCCGCCGAGGATGCGGTCCTTCTGCTCCGGGGTGCCGAACCGCTCGTAGGTGCCGGCGACGATCATCGTCACGCCGAAGCCGCCGATCGGGGCCATGCCGCGCGCCGTCTCCTCGAGGAACAGGCAGAGGTCGACGAGCCCGCCGCCGGAGCCGCCGTGCTCCTCCGGGATCGCGACGCCGAGCCAGCCGAGGTCGGCCATCTTCTTGTAGATCTCGGCGTTGTGCGGGTGCTGGCGGCTGTCGAGCGCATCGCGCTGCTCGCGGGTGCCGCACTCGCGCGCGCAGAAGTCGCGGATCGCCGCGACGAAGTCCTGCTGCTCGTTGGTCAGCGTGATGGCCATGAGGGTGTCAGGCTCCTTCGGGGTCGGTGAGGGGGGTGGCGATCGCCGGGATCACGTCCTCGAGGAGGGCGAGCATCGTCCGGACGATCAGGGTGTGGGTCTGCTCGCGCGAGAGGCGGCCGCGGACGAGCCACTCGCGGGTCGCGGACTCGGCGAGGGCGATGTGGCTGCGGATCGCGGCGCGCGCCGGGGCCACGACGTCCTGGGGGGCGTCGGGGTGGCGCGCGGCGAGGATCTCGATCCAGCGGTCGACGATGCCCTCGCGGGCCTCCTCGAGGATGCGCTCGATCTCGGGATCGGGGCCCAGTCCCTCGGCGCCGACGGCGGCGAACCAGGTCTCGCGGTTGCGGCTGACCATCGTGAGCCAGCCATGGATCGTCGCGTCGAGGATGTCGGGGATCGGGCGCTGCCGGACGTCGTCGCCGGGGAGCGGCGGCGGCAGGCGGACCATCGTGCGGACGACCTCGGCGTAAAGGTCGCGCTTGGTGCCGAAGTAGTGGTGCAGCAGGCCGCGGGCGACGCCGGCCTCGGCGGCGATCTCGGTGGTCGAGACGGCGCTGTAGTGGCGATCGCGGAAGAGGCGCCGGGCACAGGCCAGGATCTGCTCGCGACGCTCGTCGTGCTCGAGGCGCGTCCAGCGGGGGGTGGAGGACGGCGAGCCCATCGCGGGGACCGTAGCAGCCTTGTTGGCACCCTGCCAAGAGCTTGTTGGCGCCCTGCCAGGAGCGGGCGCGATGCCGCCCGCGGCCTCCGGATGCAGCGGCGCGGTGCCGTTTCTGCGACGTCATGGCGCAACTTTGGCGCGCGCCGGGCATTCCGGGACGTGGACCCAGCAAACTCACGAAGGGTTGTCTGTCTCATGACGAAGTTCGACCAGCACGCGTTCGACGACGCGTGGAACGAGGAGTACGCGGGCGGCGAGCAGGACGCCACCCCGCGCAAGCGCCGCTTCGGCCTCGGCCGCGGCGCCCGGACCCGCAACGTGGTCGCGGCCACCGCGGTCGCCGCGATCGGCATCACCGGCGTCGTCGACGCCGCCACCGGCGGCAACCTCCGCGAGGGCGTGCGCAACGGCACGACCACGCAGGAGACCCAGATCATCTCCAACATCAACTCGAGCACCGGCCTCACCGGCGGCTACTCGACCCGGCAGTCGAACCTGTCGAGCACCGGTGGTGGCGCCGTCTACGGCTGCCGGTCCACCGAGGGCGGCAGCGCCGCGTCGCCGCCGAAGAACCCGTGCGTGCGCGCGAACAACCTCTCGACCGGCTTCGCCTTCGAGTTCAACGCGACCAACGGTACGACCGTCGGCACGATCAACGCCGGCTCCGGCGGGGACACGAAGAAGCCGTTCACCACGAACGCGACCGGCGTCGCCACCGGCCTCAACGCCGACCGCGTCGACGGTGCCAACGCCGCCGACATCGTCGCCGCCTCCCGCGCCAAGGCCGGCCTCGACGCCGACACCGTCGACGGCGTCGACTCGGCGGGCCTGAAGACCCGCTGGGCGCTGATCAACGAGCAGGGCGAGATCGAGTCGCAGTCCGGCGGCTTCTCCGTCGTCACCGCCTACCCGGGCGGCGGGAACCCCGCGGGCAACCAGAACGTGTACGTCAACACCGGTGCGGACGCCCGCAGCCGCGGTCTGACCGGCACGATCGCGATCCAGAACACCAACCAGGGTGGCGTCGCCAGCAACTTCGGCGGCGAGCTGTCGATCGGCGCCTGCGGCCTGGCCTCGATCAACTGCGCCCCGGACAACACCGAGAACAACGACACGATCGTGATCTCGCCGCGCAACAGCGACGGCACCGTGACCGCCGCGGGCGCCCGCAAGCGGTTCTACCTCCAGATCACCGAGTAGCACCCGCTCCATCCGCCGCAACGCGAACGGCCCCCGGACGCCTCAGCGCGCCGGGGGCCGTCGTGCGTCCACAGGGACGCGGCCGTGGGGCAGGGGGACCAGCCGCTGCCCCGCCGGGAGTCAGGCCGCGTCGCGGTGCCCGGAGACCTCGCCGGGTCTGGGCACCACCACCGCCGACCGCACCGTCGGGTCCAGGCGGACGTCGACGATGCCGTCAGCAGTCACCACGGTCGCGTGCCACGTGCGACCGTCGGCGAGTTGGACGAGCCCCACGACGGCGCCGCCGCCGGCCGCCTGCGCGGCGGTCTCGGCGAGCGTCTCGCGGTGCTCGAGGGGGAGGGGCTGGACGGGAGAGAGGGAGAGCATGGGCCGGATCCTCCACCCCGAACCTCAAGGCGACGTATCCGCCACCTCAGAGTTTCCTGAGGGCCCGGGGAGTCGCTGGGGACCGAGCGGCTCGGCGGGCGCGGCGGTCCGTGGGGCGTCCGGTCGGAGGTCGAGCTGCAGCCACAGGACGTCCCGCCAGGCGCCGTGCTTGTAGCCGACCCCGGCGTAGGTCCCGACCGCGCGGAAGCCGAACGCCTCGTGCAGCCCGACGCTCGCCGCGTTCGGCAGCGCGATCCCCGCGTGGACCCGGTACAGGCCCTGGCGGCGCAGCAGCGACAGGAGCCCGGTGTACAGCTCCCGCCCGACCCCCTGGCGGTGGACGGCGGCGTCGAGGTACACGCTCACGTCGCACGACCAGCGGTACGCGGCGCGCTCCCGGTGCGCGGCGGCGTAGGCGAAGCCCACGACCCCGCCCCCGCGCTCGGCGACGAGGAACGCGTGCGAGGCCGCGCACGTGCGGATCCGCGCCGCCATCGTCCCGGCGTCCGGGGCGGTCAGCTCGAACGAGGCGACGCCGTCCTCGACGTACGGGCGGTAGATCGCGGCGCACGCGGCGCCGTCGCGGCCGGGATCGGCGTGGCGGAGCACCCGCCCATTATGGTCCGCGCGATGCCTGCTCCCCGACGCCGTGCCGCGAAGCTCCCCGGGACCATGCCCGAGCCCCAGGAGGGCGAGGTGCTGATCTGGACCGACGGGGCCTGCCAGGGCAACCCGGGACCCGGCGGCTGGGCGGCGCTCGTCGTCTGGCCCGACGGGGAGGTCGAGGAGCACAGTGGCGGCCTCGCCCACACCACGAACAACATCATGGAGATGAGCGCGGCGCTCGAGGGCCTGCGGTCGCTGCCGCCGGGCTCGCGGGCGTGCGTCGTCACCGACTCCCGCTACCTGCTGGACGGGATCACCTCGTGGATCCACGGCTGGAAGCGCAAGGGCTGGAAGACGGCCGGCGGGGCGCCCGTGAAGAACAAGGAGCTGTGGGAGGCGCTCGACGCGGAGGTCGGGCGTCACGAGCAGGTGCGCTGGCACTGGGTCAAGGGCCACGTCGGCACCGAGCTCAACGAGCGCGCCGACCAGCTCGCCGTCGCCGCCGCGGAGGCCGCGGTGCGATGAGCGCCTACGAGACGATCCTCTACGCGGTCGACCCGCAGACCCGCGTCGCGACCGTCTCGCTCAACCGGCCGGACCGGCTCAACACGATCGTCCCGCCGATGCCCGACGAGGTCCAGGACGCGGTCACCCGCGCCTCGCACGACCCCGACGTGAAGGTGCTCGTGGTCCGCGGGATCGGCCGCTCGTTCTGCGCCGGCTACGACTTCGGCGGCGGCTTCCACCACTGGGACGAGCAGATCACGACCGACGGCGCCTGGGACCCCGGCAAGGACTTCGCGTTCGCGACGAGCCAGCTGCACGCCCCGACCCAGAAGTTCATGAGCGTCTGGCGCACCCCGAAGCCCGTGATCGTCCAGGTCCACGGCTGGTGCGTCGGCGGCGGCAGCGACTTCGCGCTCTGCGGCGACCTCGTCATCGCCAGCGAGGACGCGCGGATCGGGACCCCGTACTCGCGCATGTGGGGTGCCGCGCTCAGCGGCATGTGGATCTACCGCCTCGGGCTCGCCAAGGCCAAGGAGCACGCGCTGCTCGGCCGCGCCCTGTCGGGCCGCGAGGCCGCCGACGCCGGGCTGGTCAACGAGGCGGTCCCGTTCGCCGAGCTCGAGGCGACGGTCGCCCGGCGCGCCGCGCAGCTCGCGTCGATCCCGTCCTCGCAGCTGGCCGCGCAGAAGCTCGTGGTCAACCACGCCTACGAGCAGATGGGGCTCGCCTCGACGCAGACGCTCGGCCCGATCCTCGACGGGCTGATGCGCAACACCCCGGACGCGCGCCGCTTCGTCGCGCTCGCGCAGGAGGAGGGGGTCGGCGCGGTCGTGCAAGAGCGCGACGGGGCGTTCAGCGACTACTCCCAGGCGCCGCCGTCGGAGCAGCCCGACCCCGGAAACGTCATCGAGCCGTAGTTCGGCGCACCGTCGAACCGCGACGAGGGTTGCCGTGCGCCCGTGGAGGGTAGACGGTGGTCGTGCCCGAGCAGCCGACCACCCAGGCCTCCCCGCCGGCCGCCGACGGCGACGCCGCCACGGCGCCGACCGCCGGGACGCCGCGGGCACGACGGGTCGGCAACGCGCTGCTCCTCACCCTGATCGTCGGCCTGCTCGTGGCGACCTGGGCCAGCGTCGCCGGTGCCCTGGACCTCGGCGCCGGCTCCGGCGCGGGCGCCGCGAGCGGGGAGCTCGCGAAGGACGCGCGCAGCATGGACGCCGCGATGGACCTGCTCGACGGCGCGCGGTCGGTCACGGACCTGCGCGCCGCCGGCCGGATGGTCGGTGACCTGCGCCTGGGGATCGACGACCAGCGCCGCGCGCTCGCCGGCAACGACGACCAGCGGGTCGCGGACATCGCGCTGCGCACGCACCGCGAGATCGCGTCGGTCCTCGACGGCTGGGCGGTGCTCGAGAAGCTCGAGGACGGCGACCTCGCCGCGTGGGCCCGGCGCGAGGCGCCCGGGGTCCTGCGCGCCACCAACCGCCTGCGCGACGGGCTCGTCGCGAAGGCCCAGGACGCGGTCGCCGACGACGGCCTCGACATCGACCACGCGCGCGCCCGCGCCGTGACGCTCAAGGTCGCGCGGTACCTCGTGAAGACGGCCGACGCCGAACGCGCGCGCAAGGTCTGAGGCGCGGCACGCCGGGCCATCCTCGGCCCCGGCGACCGGGCCCGCGACTGCGAGCGGATCCGCCGCCGAGGGGCCGCGCGCGGCCCGCGGTCAGCGCGGCGGCTCGTAGATCCGGAAGGTCGCGCCCGCGCCCTCCGGGAGCGTGACGGCCGCGCGGCCCTCGCGCAGCAGCGCGAGCGTCTCGCCCTGCCCCTCGACCGAGAGGTCCGCCGGCGCGCGGCACGTCGCGGCCCGCGCGAGCGTCGCGGTCAGCGGCTCGTCGCCGCGGCGCCGCCAGACCGCCAGCGTGCCGTAGGACCGCAGGGCGACGAGCCGGCCGTCGGGCGAGACGTCACCGGCGGTGACGATGCCCAGGTCGACGCGGCGGCGGTCCTGCAGCGCCACCGTCGACCCCGGGGCGGCGAGCGCCGACTGCGGCCCGCCTCGGTAGACGCGCGCACCCAGCGCCCGCTTCGTCACCACGACCAGCTCGTCCCGGACCGGGTCGACGAGCAGCGCCTCGGCGTCCTGCGGCCCGTCGGGGTAGCGCAGCGTGAGCGCCGCCGCCGGGGCGCTGCCGGGGATCGCGCCCGCGGGCGGCGTCGGCACCCGGTAGACCTGCACGCCGTCGGACCGGACCGCGCCGTTGTCGCCGATGTCACCGACGTACAGCGACGGCACGCTGTCCGGTCCCGGGCCGGCGGCGAGGTCCTCCCAGTCGACGTTCGCCGCGCCGGCGAGGGCCATCGTCCCGAACGGGACGCCGTCCCCGGAGAGCGCGAACAGGGAGGCGGGGCCGCCGGAGTCCTCGACGGCCCAGTAGCGGGTGCCGCGGTACACGAGGCCGCTGACCTCGTCGAGGGCGGCGTCGACCAGCGTGCCCATCTCGATCCCGCGCGTGGCCCGGCACAGCGCCGGGCGCGCGGGCGGGCGCGGGGTCGCGGTCGCGGTTGGGGCGGGGGTGGCGGTCGCCGACGCGGCCGGGGCCGGCGCCGCCGGGGGTGCGACGGGCGCGTCGGAGCCGCCGCACCCGGCGAGCAGCAGCAGGACGGCGAGGAGGGCGGGACGGTGCACCGCAGGGAGTATCGCGCGCGACCCGGTAGCGTCCCGGCGCATGTCATCCAGCGAGAAGCCCGTCGTCGAGGTCCCCGTCGGGACCGACCCGTCCTACCAGCTCGAGCTCGAGGACCTGGTCGTCGGCGACGGCGACGAGGCGGTCGCCGGGAAGGTCGTCGAGGTCCACTACGTCGGCGTGTCCTGGAGCACCGGCCGCCAGTTCGACGCGTCCTGGGACCGCGGCGACACGTTCAAGTTCCCGCTCGGTCGCGGCCAGGTCATCCAGGGCTGGGACCAGGGCGTCGCCGGCATGAAGGTCGGGGGCCGCCGCCGCATCACGATCCCGCCGATGCTCGCCTACGGCAAGCGCGGCGCCGGCGGGGTGATCGGGCCGGACGAGACGCTCGTCTTCGTCGTCGACCTGATCGGCGTCCGCTGATCCCGTGAAGGTCATCGTCGTCGGGCTGGGGGAGGTCGGGCTGCACGTCGCCCGCACCCTCAGCGCCGAGCGCCACGCGGTCACCGTCGTCGAGCAGGACCCCGGCCGGGCCGAGGCCCTGCAGTCCGAGCTCGACGCGCTCGTGGTGCTCGGCAACGGCGCCTCCCCACGCTTCCTCAAGGAGGTCGGGGCCGACGACGCCGACCTCGTCGTCGCGGTCACCGCCAGCGACGAGAGCAACGTCATCACCGCGCTCGCGGCCCACCAGCTCGGGGCCGGCAAGACCGTGGCGCGCGTCCGTGACCCCGACTACTTCGGGGAGGACGAGGGCTTCGCGCGCGACGTGCTCGGGATCGACTTCGTCATCCACCCGGAGCGCGCGACCGCCGAGGACCTCGCGGAGGCGATCCTGCTCCCCGGCGCCGTGCACGTCGAGCACTTCGGCAACGGTCGCGTCGCCGTCGCGGAGTGCGTCGTCAGCGATCGCTCGCCGCTCATCGGCCGCGCGATCCGCGAGCGCCGCGCCGCCCTCCCGCACCAGATCGTCGGGCTGATCCGCGACACCCGCGTCGTCGCCGCCGAGCCGGGCCTGCGCCCGCGCGCCGGCGACCACATCATCGTCGCCGCGGCGCGCGAGGACATCGGCTCCGTGGTCAGCCACATCGCCGGGCACACCCGGCAGGTCCGGGACGTCGTGATCTTCGGCGGCGGCCGCATCGGGCTGCCGCTCGCCAAGCGCCTGGAGGCGACCGGCAAGTTCGACGTGACGGTCATGGAGAGCGAGATCGAGCGCGCGCGCGAGGTCGCCGAGGTGCTGCGGCGCGCGACCGTCCTGCACGAGGAGGGCATCGGCAAGGACGCGCTGCTCGCCCACGGCGTCGACCAGGCCGGCGCGTTCGTCGCCGCGGCGGGCGACGACCGCGCGAACCTCCTCGCGGCGCTGAACGCCAAGCAGCTCGGCGCCGGCCTCAGCCTCGCGGTCGTCTCGCGCGAGGAGTACACGCCGCTCGTCGACGCGCTCCACATCGACGCCGGGTTCTCCCCGCGCCTCGTCACCGCCGAGGCGATCCTGCGGGTGGTGCGCGGCGACAACGTCGAGGCGATCCACCTGCTGCTCGGCGGCGGCGAGCTGACCGACGTCACCGTCGACGCGGGCTGCAAGGCGGACGGCAAGTCGATCAAGGCCGCGGAGTCGCTCGCCACCACGCGCGTCGCCGCGGTCGTGCGCCGCGACCGGGTCCTCTTCCCCGCCGACTGCGAGGCCGTCCAGGCCGGGGACCGCGTCATCACCTTCAACGCGCGGCGCGGCACCAGCGCGATCGCCGCCGCGTTTGACGCGTGAGCGGTCCGGTGCTGCGCGTCGGACCCGGGTTCAACTGGGGCCTGATCCTGCCGGTCGTCTCCGGCGTGCTCGGGGCGCTCGCGCTCGGCATGCTCGTCTGCGCGCTGCACGCGGTCGCGCACGACGACGGGACCACGAGCTCGTTCCTGGTGCCCGCCGCCGTGCTGCTGCCGCTCGCCGGGCTCGGCTTCCTCGCGGCGCGCCGGACCCGGACCGTGCCGCTGCGCGCCCGCGACGGCTTCCTCGCCGTGACGCTCGCGTGGCTCGCCGCCGGCGCGGCGGGCGCGGCGCCGTTCCTGCTCGAGGGCACGCTCCCGCGGCTCGTCGACGGCCTCTTCGAGAGCATGGCCGGGTTCACCACCACCGGCTCCACCCTCGTCGACGTCGAGGCCGCCCCCGAGTCGATCCTGCTGTGGCGCAGCCTCTCCCAGTGGCTCGGCGGCGTCGGCATCGTCGTGCTCGTCGTCGCGATCGCGCCCGCCGCCGGTCTCGCGACCCAGCGGATCTTCCACGCCGAGACCTCCGGCGTCACCGCGGAGCGGCTCACCCCGCGGATCGCGGACACCGCGAAGATCATCTGCGGCATCTACGGCGGGCTGACGCTCGTCGGGTTCGGGGCCTACTGGGCCGCCGGGATGGGCCCGTTCGACGCGATCAACCACATCCTCACGACGATCTCCTCCGGGGGCTTCTCGACCCGCAGCGCGTCGATCGGCGCGTTCGACAGCCTCGCCGTCGAGCTCGTCGCGATCGTCTTCATGATCGCCTCCGGGATCAACTTCGCGTTCTACTGGCGGGCGCTGCGCGGCGACAGCCTGTGGCCGCAGGCCGCCGAGGTCCGCGGGTTCCTGCTGATCCTGCTCGGCAGCACCGCGGCGGTCACCGCGTCGCTCGTGCTCGCCGACCAGTACGACGGCGTCTGGGACGGACTGCGCGCCGCCGCGTTCACCGTCGCGTCGGTCGGGTCGGGCACCGGCTTCCTCACCGACGACTTCGACCTCTGGCCCGACTACGCCCGCTCGCACCTGCTGCTGCTGATGTTCATCGGCGGCTGCGCGGGCTCGACCTCCGGCGGCATCAAGGTCGTCCGCGCGATGCTGCTGGGCAAGACCGTCGGGCAGGAGCTCACGCGCCAGCTGCGCCCGCGCGCCGTGCAGGTGCTGCGCACGCGCGGCAAGGTGTTCAGCGAGGAGGTCCGGCGGGCCGTCCTGGGCTTCACCGTCGTGTACTTCCTCGTCGCGATCGCCGGGACGTTCGCGATGCTCGTCGCCGGACTCGACCTGCTCAGCGCGGCCACGAGCGCCGCCGCGTGCCTCGCGCTGCTGGGGACCGGGCTCGGGGACGTCGGGGCGACCGAGAACTTCCAGGCGATCCCCGAGGGCGCCCGCGTCGTCCTCATGTTCCTCATGCTCGCCGGCCGCCTCGAGGTGCTGACCGTGCTCGTCCTGCTCACCCCGGCGTTCTGGCGGCGCAACGTCGCCTGACGACACCCGCGCCGGGCGCGCCTAGATCCCGTCGTACAGGAGGACCGACTCGACGCGGCGCAGCAGCGCGAGCAGCTCCTCCTCCTGGGCCTTCTTGCCGAACAGGCGCAGCCCGATCGCGCCCATCGCGCCCGAGCTCTCCCACGACTTCGACACCGTCAGGGTGGTGCCGGACCCCTCCGGCCCCGGCTCGATGCCGAAGACCAGGCCGTTGCCGTACGCGACCAACGTGTACGGCTCGGCCCGGGTGACGTCCTGGAAGGGCGCGAAGCGGTCGCGCCACTGGGTCTGCTGGTCGGCGTCCGCCAACAGCTCGTAGACGTCCCACGGCGTCACCGGGATGTCCAGCGACGCCGTGAAGCTGCGCGAGTGCTCCTTGCCCACGGGGGCAGTATGCCCGCCTACAGGACCCCGTAGGAGTTCGCGGGCGCCACGGTGGCGACCGGCGCGACGTGCCCGGAGATCGACGGCGGCGCCATCAGGCCGAACGCGGTCAGGCAGGCGAGCAGCTCGCGGTGACCGAACGCCTGGCAGGCGGACGCGAACCCCGCGCGGCGGGTCGAGCCGTGGATCAGGCAGTGCGCGACGTACGCCTGCAGCAGACCGGTCTGCTTGTAGTTGCAGGTGCCGTTGAGCACGACGTGCACGCGGCCCGACGGCCCCGACGCGTGGACCGAGTCCAGCGAGATGTTGACCCGCTGGTTCTCGCGCGGCGGCATCTCCGACTGGGTCTGGGCGGCGACCTGCGCCAGGAACGCCTTCGCCTCGTCCGGGCTCATCTCGGCCGCCTGCGCGGCGACCTGGCCGGCGCCCTCGATGACGCCCTTCATCCGCTCGCGGTCGAACAGGCCGCCGAGCGCCTTGACGTTCGCGACGCGCGGGTCGCGCTTGAACCACACCGGGTGGGCGGTGCCGCCCCACTCCAGCGCCAGCGCGAGCTCGTGCTGGCCGGGCACGACGACCTCGTGCGGCTCGACCGTCCACGGCTGGTACTGGTTCTGCTCGAGGTAGTGGCGGGGGGAGAGCAGGTTCTCGAAGATCGTCGCGGTCGACGCGACGGTCGGGAAGCCCTTCCACAGCACGAGGATGTCGAGCGTGTCGAGGCCCGGCGTCTCGAGCGCGATGTTCGCCGCGATCTCGCCGGTCGTGTACATCTGCGCGACGCCCGGGGCGATCAGCAGGCCCTTCTCCGCGAACTTCGGACCCCACTGCTCGTCGCAGACGATCATCCAGTCCTGCTCGCCGTTGGTGTCCGAGTAGTGGCAGCCGGCGGCCAGCGACGCCTCGACGGCCTCGGGCCCGAGCTTCATGAACGGGCCGACCATGTTCAGGACGACCTTCGCGCCGGTGAACAGGTCGGTCAGCGCCTCGACGGTGTGGTCGACGGCGGCGACCTCGTAGTCGGCGGTCTCGATGCCGGGGATGACCTTCATCGCCTCCTCGACGCGGCCGGCGTCACGTCCGGCGGCGACGAACGGGATGTGGTACTCGCGCAGGTACTCGCAGACCAGGCGGCCGGTGTAGCCGCTGGCGCCGTAGACGACGACGGGCTTGGTGGTGGGCATCGCGGGGAACGTCTCCTCATCGTTTTCCGGTGGACGGTCGCGAGCCTACGGCCGGGTCCGGGGTCGCCCTGCGTGGGGTCCCCACAAACCGGGCGGCGGGGATCGGTGGGAGCGGGACGAGCACGCGTTCCCCGCCTCGGCGCCCGGGTAGCCGGGAGGTCATGGCCTCCTACACCGCCTCCGTGACGTCCGACCGCCCGCCCGAGGAGGTGTTCCGCTACCTCGCCGACTTCCGGACCGTGCAGGAGTGGGATCCGTCGATCACGGCGTCTACGCACACCGGCGGCGGGCCGCCCGCGACGGTCGGGAGCCGCTACCGCGTCGTCACCCACGTGGCCGGGCACGACACCGAGCTCGACTACGAGACGGTCGAGAGCGTCGCGCCCTCGCGGATCGTCCTGCGCGGGGAGAACGAGTCCGCGGTGTCGGTCGACACGATCACGATCGAGGCCGAGACCGACGGCGGCTGCACCGTCACCTACGAGGCCGACGTCACCCTCAAGGGCGTGCGCAAGCTCGCCGACCCGGTGATGGGACGGGTCCTCGAGCGCCTCGGGCACGACGCGCGTGACGGCCTGGCGGAGAAGCTCCGCCGCTGACGGCCGCGCGCCCCGACCGCCGAGTAGGCGCGACGGCGACCGGGTAGCCCCAGGGCATGAGCAGCCCCAAGACCCTGATCAAGCGCAAGGCGGCCAAGGCGGTCGTCGCGCACACCGCCCACGGCACCGTCTCCAAGGTCCGGCGCCGGCCCGCCCGCGCGACGAGCCTGCTCGGCGCGGGCGCGCTGCTCGGCGCCGTCGTCGGGTACCTCCTCGGCCGTCGCGGTGGGGGCGCGCCCGCGGCGCCGCACGCGGCCGCCCCGCCCGTCGCGCCCGCCCCGGCGCCGGTCGCGCCGCCCGCCGGGCCCGCTGTCACGCCGGTCGGCTCGGCACCCGCCGCGGGCGCCTGAGCGCGCTCCGCGGCCCGGAGGTCGCCCGACCGCCGATCGGGCGAACTTCCGGGAAGACCGTGCCCGCGCGGGCCACGCGGCCGCGCTGCGCACCTACCGTGCGCGGGGATGGCGCGAAGGATCTCGCTGCGCAGGCGCGCATGGGTGGCGCTCGGCGCGGCCGGGATGGGCGCCGTGCTCGGCGTGCCCGCCCCCGCCTCGGCCGCCACGACGTTCTCGTGCGCGGGCGGCGCGGCGATCGTCACGCTCGACGGCGCCAACTTCGAGCAGATCGACGTCCGCAACCTCTCGCTGCAGGTCGGGGCGACGAGCATCGGCTGCCCGGTCCCGCCGACGAGCCTCACGGTCACCGGCTCGAACCTCGACCAGTTCGAGCAGGTCAGCGTCCGCGCCGAGACCACCGCCCCGGGGCTCGACATCTCGATCGACCTCGGCAACGGCGACGCCCAGGCGGTCCTCGTCGAGGGTCCCGCCGACCTCGGCACCGTCAACGTCCGCAGCACCGCGCGGGTCCAGAACCTCGTGGACCTCGACGCGGTCGCGTCGCTCGAGCGCGTCGAGGTGACCCTCGCGAGCACCGCACCCGGCGGGAGCGACCGCCTGCAGACGCCGCCCGCCCCGGGCACCTTCGCGGCCGGGGGCGATCGCGGCATCATCGAGCTCGTCGGGACCGTGCCCGTCAGCGCGACCTACGCCGGGCCCGTCGGCTCCGGGACGATGACCACCGCCGGTGGCGTCCTGACCTTCGCCGGCCTCGACGAGATCCTCGGCACGGACGGGGACGACACGTTCCTCGGCGGCGACGGCCCGCAGCGCTTCTTCGGCCGCGGCGGGAACGACGTCCTCGGCGGCGGCCTCGGGACCGACGTGCTGGACGGGGGCGCCGGGACCGACACGGTCACGTACGTCGGCCGAACCGAGGCGATCAGCGCCAGTCTCGACAACACCGCCAACGACGGAGCGGTCGGGGAGAACGACGCGCTCACGGCGATCGAGAACCTGACCGGCGGCAGCGGCGACGACCTCCTCACCGGCAACGGCAACGTCAACGCGCTCGACGGCGGCCCGGGGGACGACGTGATCGTCGGCCTGGACGGCGTCGACACCCTCGCCGGCGGGACCGGCACCGACACCGTCTCCTACGCGGCGGAGAACGCCCCGCTGGGGATCGACCTCACGGCGCAGACCTCCAACCGGGACACGATCAGCGGCTTCGAGTCGGTGATCGGGGGGCCCTTCTCCGACCTGATCGTCGGCGACGACGGGCCCAACGTGCTCGACGGCGGCCCCGGCGCCGACCGGATCGAGGCGCGGGGCGGCACCGACGTCCTGTTCACGGGCATCGGCCCGAACGACGTCGTGCTCCCGGGAATCGGCGCGGACGTCATCGCGGGCAGCGTCGACACGACCCTCAGCTACGAGGACCTCACCGCCGGCGTGCGCGTCTCCGTGGGCGACGGCACGGCGGTCGTCGGGCCGGACACCCAGAACTTCGGCGGGCAGATCCGCCAGATCGTCGGCACCCCGCTCCCCGACGTGCTCATCGGCAGCATCGGAAACGACCTCCTCATCGGAAGCAACGGCGACGACCGCATCACCTCGCGCGGCGGTCAGGACAACCTGCAGGGCGGCGCGGGCGTCGACACGCTCGACTACTCGACCGACACGAACGGCCTGGTCATCGACCTCGGCGCCGGGACGGTCGGTCAGACCTTCATCAGCGGCTTCGAGAACGCCATCGGAGGCCTCGGGAACGACTCGATCATCGGGACGACCGCGGACAACCGCCTCGAGGGTGGCGCCGGGACGGACTCGATCAACGGCGCCGACGGCGACGACCTCGTGATCGGCGGGCCGGCGGTCGACGTGCTCAGCGGCGGCCCGGGGATCGACACCCTCTCCTACGAGGGGACCACGACCCCGGTCACCGTCGTGCTGCCCAACACCGCGCCCGACACCATCGGCGCCTTCGAGAAGATCATCGGCGGCGACGCCGGGGACAGCCTCACCGGTGACGCCGGCCCGAACGACCTCGCAGGCGGCGGGGGGGCCGACACGCTCGTCGGCCTCGCCGGCGACGACGAGCTCGCCGGCGGGCCCGGGGACGACCTGCTGCGGCCCGGGCGTGGCGCGGGCTCCATCGACGGCGGCACCGGCAGCGACACGGTGAGCTACGCGGTCGCGGCCGAGGTCACCGGGCCGCTCGTCGCCGACCTGCGCCCCCCGAACGCCAGCGCCACGATCGAGAGCCAGACCCTGGCGCTGACCTCGATCGAGAGCGTCACCGGCACCGACGAGGACGACACGCTCATCGGCAACGCCGCCGCGAACACGCTCGTCGGGGGCGACGGCGACGACCTGCTGCGGCCCGGATCGGGCGGGGGCGCCAACGACGGCGGCGCCGGCCTCGACCACGTCGACTGGCAGGACCTCACCGGCGTCGGCGTGCAGTTCACGATCGACGGCGGCGTCGCGCAGCTCGGCCCGACGACGACCCAGGCCACCACGAACGTCGAGCAGGTCACCGGCTCCCCGCAGGCCGACGCCCTGACGATGAGCGACACGACCCTGCGGACCGAGCGGCTGCGCGGCCTCGACGGCGACGACGTGCTCTCCGGTCGCGCCGGTGTCGACGACATCGACGGTGGCCCTGGGAACGACACGATCTCCGGCGGCATCGGGCAGGACGTCATCGACCCGGGCACGGGAACGGATCTGGTCACCTTCAACGATCCCGAGCGGTTCGCCAGCAGCCCGGTCACCGTCGACCTCCTCACCGGGGTCTACGGCGGCCCCCAGGACGCGGGCGGGGACACGGTCGACGCGCAGGACACCGAGATCTGGGAGGGCTCCCCGGGGGCCGACGTCTTCCGCGGCACCACGGGACCGCAGGAGTTCCGCGGCGCCGGGGGCGACGACCTGTTCCGGGCCGGCGGGACCGGCAACCAGCAGGACCTCGGCGACGACCGCTACCAGGGCGACGCCGGCCGCGACCACGTCTCCTGGGAGGGCGGCCGCACGGTCACCGCCGACCTCGTCACGGGCGTCGCGACCCTCCCGGCCGGCGAGGTCGACACGCTCGCGAGCATCGAGGACCTGACCGGCAGCAGCGGCAACGACGCGCTGCGCGGCGACGACCAAGCCAACACGTTCAACGGCTTCGGCGGCGACGACGAGCTCCGCGGCCGCGGGGGCGCGGACGTCCTCGACGGCGGCGACGGCAGCGACCTCATGGCCGGCGGCACCGGCCTGGACGTCCTCATCGGCGGCAACCCCAGCTTCCGCATCGCCCCGGGCGTCCCCGGCGACACCGTCGACTACAGCGACGAGTCCGTCGGCGTGAGCGTCAACCTCCAGGCGCCCAACTCGCCCGACGCCCAGATCAGCGGCTTCGAGAACGTGATCGGCAGCTCCGGCAACGACGTCCTGACCGGGACCACCGGACCGAACCGGATCGCGGGCGGTCCGGGCAGCGACACGATCCGCGACGCCCCGACCGCCGACACCGAGGCCGACGACATCGACGGCGGCAGCGGCGACGACGTGCTGATCCCCGGGCAGCTCGTCGACCGCATCGACGGCGGCGCCGACCGCGACCGCGTCGAGCTCACCAGCACCGGGCAGGCGGTCGAGGCGTCCCTGCGCACCGGGGTCGCGCGCGTGCCCCGCGGCAGCGGCTCCACCATGTCCCTGACCGGCGTCGAGGACCTGACCGGCGGTCCGCTGGGCGACCGGCTCGAGGGCGACGCCACCGCCAACGCGCTCGACGGCGCCGGTGGCGACGACGAGCTCGAGCCGCTGGAGGGCGGTGGCACCGTCACCGGCGGCGCCGGCACCGACCGGGTCACCTACGGCAACCTGACGGCCCCGACCG
Source organism: Paraconexibacter algicola (assembly GCF_003044185.1). Classification (GTDB taxonomy): domain Bacteria; phylum Actinomycetota; class Thermoleophilia; order Solirubrobacterales; family Solirubrobacteraceae; genus Paraconexibacter; species Paraconexibacter algicola. The sequence goes on along the minus strand of NZ_PYYB01000001.1, from coordinate 189,717 downwards.
CGGTGCTCGTCGACCTCGCCGCCGGGCAGAGCACCGTGCCGCGCAGCGGCGGCGCCGTCCAGACCCTCGTCGGCGTCGAGAACGCGACCGGCGGCCCCGGGGCCGACCGGCTCGTCGGCACCGCCGGCCCGGAGTCGCTGCTCGGCGGGGCGGGTGACGACGAGCTCGTCGGCGGCGCGGCCGCCGACGTCCTCGGCGGCGAGGCGGGCAACGACCTGCTCGACGGTGGCACCGGCGGCGACGTGCTCGAGGGCGGCACCCAGACGACCTACGACACCGTGACCTACGCCGGCCGCACCCAGCCGGTGACCGCGGAGTCCAACGGCACGGCGACGAGCGGCGAGATGACCGAGATGGACACCATCTCCGGCGTCGAGGGCCTCGTCGGCGGCAACGCGGGCGACACGCTGCGCGGCGGCTTCCTCGACGAGCGCTTCGAGGGCGGTCCGGGGACCGACGTGATCCGCCCCGGCTTCGGCAACGACGGCGTCGACGGCGGCGCCGACAGCGACCTCGTCAGCTACGACGACCGCACCGCCGTCCAGCCGGTCACGGTCGCGATGGCCCCACCCGCCCAGGCCGGTGCGCCCGGGGAGGTCGACACGCTCACCTCGGTCGAGCGCGCCCTCGGCGGCGCCGGCAACGACACCCTCGTCGGCAACGCGCTGGACAACACGCTCGACGGCGGCCCCGGCGACGACACCGTCACCGGCGGCAACGGCCTCGACACCCTCATCGGCGGCGACGGGACCGCGGACCTCGTCAGCTACGCCGACGAGGTCGACGACGTCGTGGTCGACCTCGTCGCGGGGACCGGTGGCGCCGCCGGCAGCAGCCAGGACACCCTCAGCGGCTTCGAGAACGTGACCGCCGGACCGGGCGACGACGTCGTCACCGGCGACGGGGCCGCCAACCGCGTCCGCGGCGGCGACGGCAACGACACGATCGCCGGCGGCGGCGGGCCCGACCGCCTGGAGGGCGAGGACGACGTCGACACCGTCGACGGCGGCGGCGCCGACGACCTCGTGCTCGGCGGCGACGGCGACGACGTCCTCTCCGGCGGGGAGGGCGACGACCGCGTCGACGGCGGCGACGACGGCGACCGCCTCGTCGGCGGCGACGGGGCCGACGCGCTCCTCGGCGGCGAGGACGACGACACCGCCGACTACGGCACCCGCACCGACGCGGTCGGCCTGTCGCTCGACGGCGTCGCCAACGACGGCACCCCCGGCGAGGGCGACCAGCTCCTGGGCGTCGAGCGGCTCGTCGGCGGCCAGGGCGACGACGTCCTGCGCGGCAACCAGGCCGACAACCGCATCAGCGGCGGCCTCGGCGACGACCTGATCGACGGCGGCTTCGGCAGCGACGTCCTCGACGGCCAGACCGGCGTCGACACCGTGACCTACGAGACCCGCACCGCCGACCAGCCCGTGACCATCACCGTCGACGGGACCGACGACGAGGGCGCGAGCGGCGAGCGCGACGCGCTCCAGGGCTTCGAGATCCACCGCGGCGGCGCCGGAGCGGACACGATGACCGGCGGTTCCGGCGCCGACCGCTTCGAGGGCGGCCCCGGCGACGACGTCCTGCGCGGCGCCGGCGGTGCCGACGTCCTCGACGGCGGGGTCGGGGCCGACCGGCTCACCGGCGACGACGGCACCGACACCCTGCGCGGCGGCGACGACGCCGACGTCCTCGACGGCGGGGGCGGCGTCGACCTGTTCGCCGCCGGCCCGGGCGACGACCTCCTGCGCGCCGTCGACGGCCTCGCCGACACGGTCGGCTGCGACGCCGGCACCGACACCGCCGAGGCCGACGGCGACGACGCCATCACCGCCTGCGAGCGCGTGCTCGTCCCCGCGGTCCCCGTCGTCGCCCGCCCGGCCCCCGACAACGGCAGCGACGCGACCGTGGGCCGCGACCGCGACGGCGACGGCTTCCCCTCCGGCCCCGACTGCGACGACAGCACGCGGACGATCTCGCCCTCCGCCGTCGACGTCCCCGGTGACGGCATCGACCAGAACTGCGACGGCGCCGACGCGCCGTTCCCGGTCACCGCCGCGAAGGTGTCGGTGACGTTCGGCGCCCGCACCCCGCTCGGCCTGCGCGTGCGCAAGCTGCTGGTGTCCGGCATCCCGGCGGGCAGCACCGTCGTCGTCACCTGCACCTCTAAGCCGCGCGCCCGCTGCCCGTTCGTGACGCGCAGCCGCACGTTCACGACGGCCCGCACGAGCTTCTCCTTCCGCGGGCTCTTCGGCGACCGGCCGCTCCCGACCGGCACCGTCGTGACCGTGACGGTCAGCGACGATGCCTCTCGCGGGCGCCGCGTCACGCTGCGCACGCTGAGCCGCGGACCCGCCCGCCGCACCGACGCCTGCCTGGCCCGCGGCACCACGAGGACGACGACGTGCTGAGCCGGCGCCTCGCCACCGGGCTCGCGCTCGCCGCCGCGCTGGTCGCGCCCGCGGCGGCGCACGGCCAGGCGGGCGCGCCCTTCACGCTCGAGCTGGTCGCGCCCGGGGAGCTGCTCGTCGGCGCCCAGAACCCGGGGGAGACCGTCGGCCTGAACGTCACCCGCGACGGCGGCGCGCTGCGCTTCAGCCCGGCGGCGAGCGGCACGCTCCCGGCCGGCTGCGCGGCGGCGACCGTCGCCGGCGTCGCGGTCACCGAGTGCCCGACGAGCGTCGCCGCGACCCGCCTGCAGATCAGCGCCCGCATCCTCCACGCCACCGTCAGCGGCGTGAGCACCGGCACGCTCGTGCTCGACGGCGGCAGCGACGGCGACACCCTCCGGGCGCTCGGCGTCACCGTCACGACCCTGCGCGTCGCCAGCGAGCGCGGCCCCGACGAGGTCGAGATCCGCGGCACCGTCGGCACGCTCCAGGACATCGGGGGCGCCGACCGCGCCGCCGACCGCTACGTCGTCGACGTCCCCGGCCTGACCGGCACCCTGAGCCTCGGGGACGGCCCGGACACCGCGGTCGCCACCGGCACCTCGCTGACGCTCGACGGCGGCGCCGACGGCGACACGCTCGTCGGCGGCACCACGCAGCTCGGCGGCCCGGGGGACGACGTGCTGCGGCCCGTGGTGCCCGGCGTCGCGGTCGACGGGGGCGCCGGGACCGACCGCGTCTCGTTCCTCGACCGGTCGGCGCCGCTGCGGCTCGAGGCCGTCGACGCCGACCGCGTGCGCGTGGACGGCGCGACCGCCATCACGATCCAGGGCGTCGAGGAGATCGAGGGCGGGGAGGGCGCCGACACGCTCGTCGGCACCGACCCCGTCGAGGACCCCGTCCCGCTCGACGGCGTCGACGTGCTGCTCGGCGGTCGCGGCGACGACCTCATCCGCGGTCGCGGTGGCGCCGACCGCCTCGTCGGCGGCGCGGGGATCGACACCGTCACCTACGACGACGCGACCACCCCGGTCACCGTCGACCTGCCCGCGGGCACGGCCGGCACCGCGGGCCAGCTCGACACGCTCGAGAGCTTCGAGCGGGTCGTCACCGGCGCGGGCGCCGACACGGTGCTCGGCACCGCGGGCGCCGACGTCGTCAGCACCGGCGCCGGGGCCGACGTCGTCACCGCGGGCGCCGGCGACGACGTGATCGACACCGGGCCGGGACCGGCGACCGTGGACCTGGGCGACGGCGACGACCGGCTCGTCACCGACCCGCTGGTCGCCGCGGCGGACACCGTGACCGGCGGCGCCGGCGCCGACACGATCGCCACCGGCCCGGGCGAGGACCTCCTCGACGGCGGCACGGGGACCGACAGCCTCGACGGCGGCGACGGCGTCGACACGGTCACCTACGCGGCGCGCACCGCACTCGAGCCGCTGGCGGTCACCCTCGACGGCGTCGACGACGACGGGCAGGCCGGGGAGAACGACCGCCTCGTCGCGATCGAGAGCGTCATCGGTGGGGACGGCAACGACACGCTGACCGGCAACACGGTCGCCAACCGGCTCGTCGGCGGTCCGGGCTCCGACTCGATCGCCGGCGGCACCGGGGCCGACACCCTCGACGGCGGCGACGGCGCCGACACGCTCGACGGCGGCCCCGGCAACGACACCCTGCTGGGAGCCGCGGGCAACGACCGCCTGCTCGACTTCGACGGCTTCGCCGACACGCTCAACTGCGGGCCGGGGGCCGACGACGAGACCCAGCAGGACAGCATCGACCTCGTCGACGGCTGCGAGTTCCTGCGCCGCCTCGACGTCGCCGACTCCAACGACCGCGACGGCGACGGCGTCGTGCCGCCGCTGGACTGCAACGACCGCGACCCGGCGATCCGCCCCGGGGCCACCGACATCCCCGCCAACGGCGTCGACGAGGACTGCTCGGGCGCCGACGCGCCGCAGCCCGTCGTGAAGCTCGACCTCGCCGCGCGGTTCTTCTCCACCCGGACCGGCACGCAGCTGCGGCGGCTGCAGGTGCTGAAGGTGCCGCCGGGCGCCACCGTGAAGGTGACCTGCAAGGCGTACCTGCGGTTCCGCGCGCGCTGCCGCTTCTCCTCGCGGACGATCGCGGCGACCACGCGGATGCGCACGGTCTCGCTGCACCCGTTCTTCCAGAACGCGAGCCTGCCGGTCGGCACGGTCAGCGAGATCACCGTGACCCGACCGGGGTTCATCGGGCAGGTGACCCGCCTCGTCGTGCGGCGTCGCGCCGCCCCGCGGCGCGACGACCTGTGCCTCGTGCCCGGGACCAGCCGGCCGCGGGCGTGCCCGACGACCGGCTAGGGACTAGATGATGCCCTGACGGACCGCGCGGGCGATCGCCTGGGAGCGGCTGCGCGCGCCGAGCTTCACGACGACGTCGCCGAGGACCTTCTTCACGGTCCGCTCGCTGTAGTTCATCTCCAGCGCCACCTCGCGGGTGGGGTAGCCCTCCGCGACGAGCGCCAGGACCTCCTGCTCGCGCTGCGTGAGGTGCGGCTCGGACGGACCGCGACCGCCGCCGGAGAACGACGGCAGCAGGAACGGCCCGCCCGCGGCGGCCGCCCGCACGGCGAGCACGAGGCTCTCCGGGGTCAGGGCGTCGCTGTCCATCGCCGCGGTCGCCCCGGTCTCCAGGGCCCCGAGGAGCTGGTCGCTCTCCCGGCCCGGGCCGTAGACGACGACCGAGGCGTCCGTGAAGTCCCGGACCTCGCTGATGAACGGCAGCGCACCGTCCGTCGCGATCCCCAGGAGCAGCAGGTCGACCTCGCCGAGCGCCGGGCTGGCCCAGGCGTCCGCGACCGACCCCACGCACTCGACGCGGTCCATGCCGTCCACGCGCTCGAGGCAGGCTTCCAGGCCTCTCCGGAGCACCGGATGGCGCTCGACGATCATCACTTCCACCGACTGTGACACGGTTCCGTCCCCCCGGACCGAGTTGCTGACACGCCAGCGGGCCGTCTTGGACCGTCCCGCTGTTGTGTGCAACATACCGGGCGTACCGAAGACGCGTCGAAGAACCCGACGCATGCTGGCGCGATGACAGCGTGTCACTGAGCCAGTGGCTGTGCGACGCGCACCCTCCGCAGCTCGGCCGGATGGCGGATCGCCAGCCCCAGCGTCAGGACGAGCGCCCGCCGTCGTCCGTCCTGCACGACCTCGGTCTCGACCTGGAACGCCTGCTCGGCCGCCGCCCCGTGGAGGAGTCCGTCGCGCCACGCGCGACCGAGGAAGTCGACGACCGCCAGACGGACCCGGCGCTGCACGTCCTCGTCGCCGTCGGTCGTCCCGACCCACGCGGTCCCGCGCAGGACCGACCCCGCGAGGTGGGCCACGATGCGGCGGTGGTGCACGTAGCGGAAGTCCTGGTCGCTGCTCAGCGACCGCGCGCCCCACACGTGCACGGTCTCCTCGGGCCAGGCGCGCAGCACGTTGATCCCGTTGCGCTGCAGCTGCTGCTGCTCGTCGCGGGCGACCTCGCCCTGCAGCGACGCCGCGCCCGCCAGCCGCGAGGCGGTCGGGGCCCGCCCGACGCCGTGCCGGCGCTCGAGCCGCGCCCACACGCCCGCGACGTGCCCGACCGGCGTGATCGTGCGCCGCAGCCCGGCGGGACCGTCACCGGGGCTGATCCACGGGTGGAAGACCGCCGCCGCCGGCGAGTCCAGGCCCAGCCGCGCGCGCCACTGCAGCACGTCCTGCGTCGTCGCGTCCATCGGGGCGGCGAGGATCGCGATCCGGTCCGCCGACGCGTCGGCCAGACGGCCGAGCGCGGCCTGCACGCGGTCGGCGATCGCCGGGTCCGGGCCGATCCCGTACGCGTCCGGGGCGACGATCACCAGCGGGCCGTCGAGCGTGGCGAGCAGCTGCATGCCCCCGCCCGAGGCGATCCCCACGTGCGCCGCCTCGTCGCTCTCCCCGGGCGTCCCGGGGGTCCGGATCACCCAGCAGGCGCCGCCGCCGTTCTCGAAGAACCCGCGGACCGCGTGGCCGAGCATGCCACCGCGCACGAGCGGCCCCGCGCGCGGATGATCGGGATCGGAGAACGCCGCGCTGAACTCGTCCAGCGAGGACACGCGGACCGGCCGGTCCAGCGGGCCGCCGGCCGCGAAGCCGACGAACGCCGTCTCCGCGGCGGGCAGGGGGTCGATGGCGGGGACACGCTCGTGCTCGAGCACGGGAAGGGTGGGGGGATCGGCGTGGACCGCCCCGTGAAGCTCGGGGGACACACCGTGATCCTCGTCAGCGCGGCCCCCGCCGCACAGTGGCGAACGGGAACGGTGTCCTGCCCATTCGGACCGCAAAGCGGGCGGCCCCGCACGGGTGCCCGATCGTCCTCCCGTCCGCCCCTAGGCGCGCGCCCGCCGACCGGATGGGATGGACGGTCGAATGGGCACCATCATCGACGTCCCCGAGACGACGCTCATCGCCGATCTCGACCGTGGGATCCAGGCGCTCCTGAAGCAGCAGCTCGCCCGGCACGGCTTCGAGGACGCCGACGTCGTGTTCGAGACCCCGACGAAGGACTGGGCCGCCCGGCTCAGCCGCCCGACCGTCGACCTGTTCCTCTACGACCTGCAGAAGTCGCAGGCGCCGAGCTCCGGGACCCAGGCCCAGCGCGGCCCCGAGGGCACCGTCGACCGGCCGCCGCCGCTGCGCGTCGACCTCATGTTCGCGATCACCGCCTGGGCGCCCGCCGTCGTCGACGAGCACCGCCTGCTGTCCCAGGTCCTCGCGATCCTCCACACCTTCACCGCGCTGGACCTCGTCCTCGGCGAGCAGCTCGGCAGCACGCAGCCGTTCCCCGTCGTCGCCTCGATCGGCAGCGGCCGGACCGACCGCCGCTCGGAGTTCTGGCAGTCCGTCGGCGGCCACTACAAGCCGGCGATCGACTGGACGGTCACGCTCGCGATCGAGAGCGGCCTGCGCACCCAGCGCGGCCCCGACGTGCGCACCACCACGATCGTCACCCGCTCGTCCGACAACCGGCGCGCGGTCGCCACCGAGTTCCACGCGCTCGGCGGCACCGTCCGCGACGGCGACGGCGAGCCCGTGCCCGACGCGTGGGTGGCGGTCCCGACCCTCGGGAAGGTCGCCAGCACCGACGAGGACGGCCGCTTCCGGCTCCCGCGCCTGGCGCCGGGGCCCCTGGAGATCGAGGTCCGGGACCGCGAGGGCCGGACCGCCACCGTCGAGACGACCGTCCCGGGTGCGCCCGTGGACCTCGTCGTGTCAGCGCCGCGCCGAGCGAGGCGCTGAGGGGCCCGACGCCCCGGGGCACCCAAGAGTGCCCGAACGGCTGCCCGGACGGTTCTTGTCCGCGCGGGGGGCCGGATGTGAAAGTCGCCACCGTCGTCGCCCGACGAGCGGGCAGCGCGAGGAACCGAGCACGCGAGGAGCAAGATGGCCACGTCTTACCTGACCCCCGGGGTCTACGTCGAAGAGGTCCCGGCACAGAGCAAGCCGATCGAGGGGGTCAGCACCTCGGTCGCCGCCTTCGTCGGGCTCGCCCCCGGCGGCCCCACCAACACGCCGATGCGCATCAGCAACTTCACGCAGTTCTCGCGCATCTTCGGCGACCCGTCCGCGCCCGAGCGCGGCGCCTTCATGGACGGCGCCTACCTGGCCCACGCGGTCTACGGCTTCTTCCAGAACGGCGGCTCCCTCTGCTGGGTCGTGCGCGTCGGCGCCGGCGACGGCGAGGCGCCCGCCCCGGTCGCCGCCCTCCCGGCGGCCGCCGACCTGTCGGTCGAGTCCTACCGCGCCGTCGCGCGGCCGGAGATCACCGCGCCGGTCACGGTCGAGATCGACGAGGAGCCCGCCGCCAAGGGCGACGACGACAAGCCGGCCGAGACCACCTACCGCATCGTCGTCACCGCCGGTGACGACCGCGAGGAGCACACCGGCCTCAGCCTCAAGAAGGGCCGCACCAACCTCGCGACGAAGGTCAACGCGAGCTCGAAGATCATCATCGTCGAGGACACGGGCGCGAGCCTCCCGGAGACGCAGCGCGTCCCCGCGCTGGGCACCTACCAGCTCGCCGCCCCGGCCCCGACCTCCTCCGACCTCGACGCCTCGGAGTTCGAGGGCGACGTCGCGCGCCGCCAGGGCATCGGCGGACTCGTCGCCATCGACGAGATCTCGATCGTCTGCGTCCCCGACGCCGTCAACCTCATCGGCGAGAACGGCGACGACACGCTCCTGCGCGACGTGCAGGGCAAGATCATCGCCCACTGCGAGTCGACCGGTGACCGCATGGTCATCCTCGACACGCCGGACGGCCTGCTCCCGCAGGAGGTCCTCGAGTGGCGGCAGGACACCGCCGGCTACGACTCGAAGTTCGCCGCGCTCTACTGGCCGTGGATCGAGGTCATCGACCCGCTGACCAAGCGGCCGCTGGCCGTCCCGCCGTCCGGCCACGTCGCCGGCGCCTGGGCGCGCACCGACGCGCAGCGCGGCGTCCACAAGGCCCCGGCCAACGAGGTGGTCATGGGCGCGAACTCGCTCGCGTTCCAGATCACCAGCGCCGAGCAGGGCGCCCTGAACAAGGCGGGCATCAACTGCATCCGGTCGTTCACCGGCCGCGGCATCCGCATCTGGGGCGCACGCACGCTCTCCAGCGATCCGGAGTGGCGCTACATCAACGTGCGCCGCCTCTTCAACTACGTGTCCCAGTCCGTCATGGAGGGCACGCAGTGGTCGGTGTTCGAGCCCAACGACGAGCGCCTGTGGATGAAGCTCCAGGTCTCGGTCTCGAACTTCCTCAACCGCACCTGGCGGTCGGGGGCCCTGTTCGGCACGAGCGAGAGCCAGGCGTTCTTCGTCAAGTGCGACGCGGAGACCAACCCGCCGGACTCGATCGAGGCCGGCCAGGTCGTCTGCGAGATCGGCATCAGCCCGGTCAAGCCCGCCGAGTTCGTGATCTTCCGGCTCAGCCAGTTCGCCGACGGCGGCGGCGACGACGGTGGCGACGAGTAGTCCCCGTCCCGACTGAGAACCCACACCGACCACCAGGAGGACCATCACCATGGCCACCACCGCTCCCGCGCCGCTGGACGCGAAGTACTTCGATCTGCAGTTCCCGGGCATCAACGCCCAGTTCAAGGACGTCCAGGGCGTCAGCATCTCCGTGCCGCTGCACACGTCGAGCACCAGCGACTCGATGGGGCAGCCGATCCGCCAGCGGACGGCGTCCTCGGTCGAGTACGGCTCCATCACCTGCTCGGCCGGCGCCACCGCCGACCTCGGCCTCGACAACTGGATCAAGGCCGTCGCCGACAAGGGCCTCGAGGGCAACATGAAGGACGGCACCCTCACGCTGTTCAACGCCGCCAACGCCCCGGTGGCGACCTGGGCGCTGACCAAGGCCGTCATCACGGCGCTCAGCGTCAGCTCGATCAGCGTCGAGGCGGGCGGTCACCTCGACCTCCAGGCCACGTTCGACTGCGAGAAGATCGAGCGCACGAAGTAGCCGCATGCTGGCGACCGAGGTGCCGTTCACGCTCCCCCGGGGGGTGCTCGACAGCTCGGGTGCCCTGCACCGCGACGGAGTCATGCGTCTCGCGACGGCTCGCGACGAGATCGAGCCGCTGCGAGACCCCGCGGTCCGCGCCAACGGCGCGTACCTCAGCGTCCTGCTGCTCGCCCGCACGGTCGTGCGGGTGGGCGGCATCGAGCCCGTCACCCCCGAGATCCTCGAGAACATGTTCGCCGTCGACTTCGACCACCTGCAGCGGCTCTACGAGCGGCTCAACGCCAGCGGCGAGGTCGTCGGCACGGTCACGTGCCCGGGCTGCGGCGACGCGTTCGACGTCGATCTCTCCGCCATCGAGGACGGTGGGCTGGGGGGATGACGAGGCCGTCTCAGCAGGAGCTGATGGCTGAGACGGCCGTGATCGCCCAGGCGTTCGGCTGGTCGCTGGACGCCATCCTCGACCTCGAGCACCGCGACCGCCGCGCGTTCGCGGCGCACGCCCGCGCGGGCGGGTCGCACGACACGGGAGCACGATGAGCACGCCGCCCCCCGGATCCCGCCCGCGCGTGCCGATCGGGCTGCGTCCCGCGCCGAGCGCGGTGGCGCGGCTCGCCGCGCGCGCCGACGCCGCCGAGGCCCGCATGGCCGGCGGCCACATCGCGCTGCGGCGCACGGCCGGGCGCGCGTCGTCGGTGCTGCGGCTGGCGGCACCCGTGCTGCCCCCGACCGTGCTCGCGGCCGCGCTGCCGCCCGAGCCCGTCCCCGCGCCGGTCCCCGCTCCCGCGCCGGTCCCCGCGGTGCCCGCGCCCCCGGTCGCCGCTGCGGCACCGGTCCCGGCGGCGTGGACGATCGACGAGGGGTGGGTCGACGCCGACGGCGTCCCCGTGCCCGAGGTCGTCGCCCCGGAGCCGGAGGGGCTGATCGCCACCGCCGACCCGGGCGTGCCCGCCTGGGCCTTCGCCCCGATCCCCGACGAGGCCGCCCCGGCGGTCGCGCCGGCGGCCGCTGCGGCGCCCGCCCCGGCGGCGGCACCGCCGGTCCCGGTCGCGCCGGTCCCGGCCGCGGCTGCCGAGGCGCCCGCTCCGCGCCGCCCCTCGCGCCTGTCCTCGACGCGGGCGACCCCGCCGCGCCCGGCCGCGCCACGGCCCGCCGCCCCTGCCCCGGCGGCGGCGACCGCGCCGCCCGAGCCTCCCGCGCCGGAGCCGAGCCCGCCGGCTCCGGCGGTGCCCGCCGCCGCTGCGGCGACGGCCGCGGCCCCGGCCGCTCCGGCGCCCGCGCCCGCGGAGGCGTCGGTCGACACGAGCCGCGGCACGATCATGCCGCCGCCGCCGCACATCAACGAGAACATCTGGCGCGCGCTCCTGGCCGAGGACTACGGCCCGATCGCCTGGGAGCTGCCGATCGACCCGAACGCCACCGACGTGTACGCCAAGCGCCCCGAGCGGGCCCGTCGCGCGCGCATCATCGAGCCCGGCAGCCCGACGCCCGAGCCCGTGGCGGCGTCCGAGCCCGTGGCGGCGCCCGAGCCTGCGGCGGCGCCCGAGCCTGCGGGGGCGTCCGAGCCCGTGGCGGCGTCCGAGCCCGTGGCGGCGCCCGAGCCTGCGGCGGCGCCCCAGCCTGCGGCGGCGCCCCAGCCTGCGGCTGCTGCGCCCGATCCCGTGGCGCCCGAGGCGACCGACCGGTCCGACCGTGGCTCCGACGACGAGCCCGACCCGCCCGCCGCGGGACCGACCGTCGCCGCGACGCCGGACCCGGCGACCGCCGACGCCCCGGCCCCGCCGCTCGTCGAGCAGGCGGCCGCCGACCCGCAGCGTCCCGAGGTCCCCGGCCACCCGACGGCCACCGAGGCCGCGCCACCGCCGACCGCGACGGACCGTCCCGCCCCCGCGGACGAGCCGGTCGCTGCCCCGCGCGGCCCCCGCCCGGAGGCCACCGGGGCGGTCACGCCGGCCCCGGTGGCCCCCGACGCCCCGCGCCCGGCCGTTCCGGCCCGCGCGGGCCGCGCCGAGGCCACCGCGCCCGACGCCGCATCGCGCCCGGTGGCCCCGGCCCGGTCCGGCGGCGCCGTGTCCGACGCCGCTCGCCCCGCGCCTCCCGCCGTCGTCGCGGCTGCGCCGGCGACGCCCGCGGCGGACATGCCGGTGCCCGCCCCGCCGGCCGGCGCGGTCCTGCCAGAGCGCTCCGCGACCCCGGTCACCGAGCTTGCACCGGCGGTCCTCGAGGACGCGCCGCCCACCGCCGCCGCGCCGGCCGACACCGCGGCGGTCCCCGCCCTGCTGCAGGACGCCGCCGCACCGGCGCCGGCGATCGACCCTGCGGGCCCCGCGCCGGCTCCGGCGCCCGTCGAGCCCGACGCCGACCTCGGCGACCGCCGGCCCGCGTCGATGGTCGACCGGCCGACGGGCATCTCGCTCACCCCGCCCGGTCCACCGTCCTTCTCCTCCGCCGTCGCGCCCGCCGCCCCCGTCGCCGCCGAGGCCGCGACGTCCGCGGACGCGGCGACCGACGTCGCCGCCACGCCCGCACCCGACGGGCCCACGATCGCCGCGCCCCGCTTCGACGATGCCGTCCGCGGCCTGCAGCGCCCGGTCCTCCGTGCGCCCGAGCGCCGACCGGTCCGCGCCGTCCTGCGCCGCCCGGAGCCGCCCGCGGCGACGCCCGCCGGCCCCGGGTCCGAGGAGGCCCCCCGCCGCGCCGGCGCGTTCGCGCGGCTCGGCCGCCTGCTGCGCCCGAGCGCCCGTCCGGCGCCCGCCCGGCCCGCCGCGGCCGCGCCCGCCCGCGCCGTCGTCCCCGTAACGCTCGGCGCCATCCCGCGCCCGACCCCGGCCGCAGGCCCCGCCGCGCGGGCCACCGTGCGGCCGGTGGCCGCGCCCGCCGCCGCGCCGACCGCGCTGCTGGAGGTCGCCCCCGCCGCGGTCGAGCTCGCGCAGGGCGACGCCGACCGGGTCCCGTCGACCCCGGTCTGGGCCGAGCAGGCCCGGCAGGTCGCGGTCCGCCTCGCCGACGCGCCCGCCCCGGAGCCCGCGCCCGCACCGCTCGCCCCGCCGGTCCCCAGCGCCGCGCGGCGGCCCGTCGCGACGCCCCGGGTCGCCGCGCCGTCCCCGCCCGCCGCGGCCAGCCCTGGCGCACGCCCGTCCACGCCGGTCGCGGCCGGGCGCTCCGGCCCGCCCGCGGGCCAGCCGCCCACCGGTCACGCGTCCGGCGGCGGGCCCGGCAGCAGCGGGCCGGACATGCCGTCCGGCGGCGGACCCTCAGGGCCCGCCGGTGCCGGCGCGGACGCCGGCGCCGACGGCGACGGCACCGCGCCGACACCGACCGCCCCGACGGCCCCGGCGCTCGCGCCGGCGGCCGGCGGCACCGCCGACATCGCCGCGGGCGCCACGGCGCGCGGCGGCGCGACCACGGCCGGCGCGCCGTCCGGTCTGCGTTCCGAGCTCGCCTACGACGACCTGCTCGCCCGACTGCGCCGCACGGTCCGCGACGACCGCGACCGGCTCGGCATCGGCCCCGACGACCCGCTGCGCCCATGACCCCGCCGACCATCGACACCGACCAGCGCTACACGTTCGTCCTCGAGGTCGTGGGCCGGACGCTCGGCAACTTCGCGAGCGTCCAGGGCCTGGAGGCGACCGTGCAGGTCTTCGAGTACCGCGAGGGCGGCAACAACGACCTCGTGCACCGGCTCCCCGGCGCGGTGAGCTACCCGAACCTCGTGCTCTCCGGCGGGATGATGACCCCCGCGCTGTCCAGCTGGTTCCGCGAGACGCGCCTGGGCGCGACGCGCCAGGAGGTCACGCTCACCCTCTCGGCGGACGGCCAGGTCGTGCGTAGGTGGTCCTTCGCCGACGCCTTCCCCGTCCGCTGGGTCGGCCCGACGTTCGACGCCGGCAGCGGTCGCGTCGGCGCCGAGGTCGTCGAGATCGCCCACGGTGGCCTGACGGAGCTCCCGACATGACCGACGACGCGAAGACCCCGGAGGAGGAGCCCCAGGACCGGGACGGCGCGAAGCCCGCGCCGCCCGCCGACGCGTCGACCGGGAGTGGCACGCCCAAGCCGCCGCCCGGCGTCACCCCGCCGACCGCCGACGCGGTCATCCGCGACCCGAAGGCCGCGACCGAGGCCGCCGCACGCGGCTCGGCCGGCGGGGCGGCCGGTGCGGCCGCGTCCGCGGCAGGCGCCGACGCCCAGACCGCGGCAGCCGCATCGTCCGCCGCGAGCACGGCTGCCGGTGGCGGCACCGCGCGCTCGGCCGCGTCGTCCGCCGCCGGCGTCGACCCGCAGGCCGTCGCCGCCGCCAACGCGGCGGCCGACCGCGCCGCGGCCGCCGGGACCCCGGCGGCGCCGGGTGCACCCGGGGCTCCGGGCGCTCCGGGTGCTCCGGCCGGCGGGGCAGGTGCTCCGGGCGCCGGCGCCGCGGGCGCTCCCGGTGGGGGTGCCGCAGGTGCTCCCGGTGGCGGCCCCGCGGGCGCTGCCGGTGGTGGTGCCGCGGGCGCGGGCGCAGCAGGTGGCGGCGGTGCCGCGGCCGGTGGTGCCGGTGCCGCGAAGGGCGGCGCCGCCGCGCCCGGCGGGGCCGCGGGCGGCGCGCCCGCCGCCGGTGGCGCACCGGGCGCCCCCGCGCAGGACACGTCCTCCGGTCCCCCCGCCGACCCCGCGCAGAAGAAGCCCGGCCAGGCGGCGGCACAGCCGGCCGGCGGCGGCGGTGCGGGCGCGGCCGGGAAGCCGTCGGGGCAGGCCCCCGCCGGACCCGCAGGCGGCGCCGCCGACACGACCTCCGGTCCCCCGGCCGACCCTGCCGCGAAGAAGCCCGGGCAGGCGGCGGCCCCCGGCGCCGCCGCGGGCGGAGGTGCCCGCCCGGCGCCCACCGCCACGCGCGCCGCCGCCGCCGGTGGCGCCAGCGGTGCGGCCGCCGGTGCCGCCGCGGGCGGTGCAGCCGGCGGCGCGACCGGTGCCGCGGGCGGCCAGCTCGTGCCCGCCGGCCCGCGCGCGGTCGAGCCCGCGGCGACCGGCCGCCCGGGCGGCGCGCCCGCGCGCCCCGCCGCGATGGCGAAGCCCGCCCAGCCGAAGCCGACCACGGTCCAGCGGGCGTCGCTGGAGATCGAGGGCCAGCAGAAGATCGACGTCCTCTTCAACCCGGCGCAGTACGCGATCTCCAAGACCAACGCGTACCACGTCACCCCGGTCCCGGGCACGAGCCTCGCGCGCACCCAGTTCGCCGGTGGTCACCCGCGGGAGCTGCACCTCGAGCTGCTGCTCGACGTCACCCTCTCGCGACCGGCGAAGACGAGCGTGCGGCCGATCACCGACCGCCTCTTCAAGATGATGGAGGTCGTGCCCCCGAAGGGCGGCGGCGCCGTCGCCGGGCACACGCCCCCCACCGTCACGTTCCGCTGGGGCGCGGTCGAGACCTTCAAGGCCGTCCCGACCCGGCTCGAGGTCCAGTACGTCCTGTTCCGGCCCGACGGCGAGCCCGTCCGGGCCTGGGTGCGCCTGTCGCTGCTGCAGGTCGCCCCCGCCGACTCGCGGTCCAGCTCCAGCACGCCGAAGGCGCAGAACCCGACCACCCGGGCCGACGCGATGCGCACCGTGCACGTCGTCACGCTCGGCGACTCGCTCCCCTCCGTCGCCTACGCGATGTACGGGGACGCCACCCGCTGGCGCGAGATCGCCCACGCCAACGGCATCGACGACCCCATGAACCTGCGACCCGGGAGCCGGCTGACGGTCCCCGCCATCGACGCATGAGCCCCGCCGACTCCGCCGTCCTGGCCCCCGGCATCGACGTCAAGCTCGGCGGCAGCCCGCTCGACCCGCTGATCGCCGCGCAGCTCGCGCACGCCGAGATCGACCTCGCCACCGGCCTGCCCGACCGCGCGACCCTGCGCTTCAACGACCACCGCCACGAGCTCGTCGACCATCGCGCGTTCGTGATCGGCGCGAAGCTCGAGATCAAGCTCGGCGCCGCCCTCCAGCGCACCGCCGCGACCGTGTTCGTCGGCGAGGTCGCCGCCGTCGAGGTCGAGTTCGGCGGCGAGCTCGGCACGACCATCGACCTCGTCGCGTTCGACGCCACCCACCGGATGCACAACACGGTGGCGTCGCGCACCTTCAAGCAGGCGAGCGCCCGCGACGCGCTGCAGAAGATCGCCGCCGAGCACGGCCTCAGGGTGGGGTCGATCGACACGGTCGTCGCCCCCGCCAAGCTCGAGACGATCGACCAGGTCGCCGAGAGCGACTGGCGGTTCCTCACCCGCCTGCTGCGCGACGCGGGCGGGCGCCTGCAGTCCGACCTCGGCACGCTCACCGTCGTGGAGGTCGGGGCCGCCGCCCGCGGCGCCCGCGAGATCGAGCTCGCCTGGGGGCAGGGCCTGCTGCGCTTCCGCCCCCGGGCCTCCGGGGCCGGCCAGCGCAAGGAGGTCGTCGTCACCCAGTGGGATCCCGAGCAGAAGCGCGAGACCGTCGCCAAGGCGCCGGTCCCGAAGACCGCGCCCGCCCTCAAGCGTCCCGCCGCGACCGGGCGCGTCACGTACGCCATGCGGCCCGGCGAGGGCACGAAGACGACCGAGCCGCTCGCGAAGGCCGCCGCCGCGGAGGTCGCCCGCCACTTCCTCGAGGCCGAGGCCGTCGCCCACGGCGACCCGCGGCTGCGGCCCGGCGCCACCGCGAACGTCACCGGGGTCGGCAAGCGCTTCGGCGGCAAGCACGTCATCGTCGGCGCCACGCACGTCTTCCACGCCGCCGGCGGGTACGTCACGCGGCTGCGCCTGGGCGGCGGCGAGAGCAGCCTGCTGCAGGACCTCGGGTCCGCGCCCGCCCGCCGCGCCACCGACCAGCTCGTCGTCGGCGTCGTCACCAACACGAAGGACCCGAAGAAGCTCGGGCGCGTGAAGGTCAAGATCCCCGTCCTGGAGGGCCTCGAGACCGACTGGGCGCGCGTCGCGCTCGGCTCCGCCGGGGCCAACCGCGGCACCTACCAGCAGCTGATGGTCGACGACGAGGTCGTCCTCGGCTTCGAGCACGGCGACATCGAGCGCTGCTTCGTCCTGGGCGTCCTGCACAACGGCAAGGACAAGCCCGACGCGGCGATGGTCGACCCCGCAACCGCGATCGGGATCCGGCAGGACAAGGACCTCGACGCCGCGTTCAAGGGCAAGGCGCTCGTCGCCACCGACAAGGGGATGACCGTGAAGGCCGCACAGGGACCGCTGGAGCTCACCGCCAACAAGGCGATGACGCTGAAGTCCGAGACCGCCGCCATCGCGATCGAGGCATCCGCCTCCGACGTGAAGGTCGACGCGAAGGGCCAGATCGCCATCAGCGGCGTCAGCGCCGTGAAGATCAGCAGCACCGCGCAGCTGAGCATCGAGGCCAACGGGCCGCTCAAGCTCAAGGGCGCGATCGTCGAGATCAACGCGACCGCGATGGCGAAGATCTCCGGGGCGACGGTGATGCTCGGATGAGCGGCCTGCTCGGCAACGGGATCGCGTTCCCGCTCGGCGTCGACCAGCGCGGGGCGCTCGCGCTCGCGCGCGGCGACGAGGACGTCGCGCAGGCGATCGGGATCATCCTCGCGACCGCGCCCGGCGAGCGGCCGATGCGCCCCGAGTTCGGCTGCCGGGTCCACGACCACGTCTTCGACCAGCTCGACCCCGAGACGCTGGGCCGCGTCGAGGGCGCCGTCCGCGAGGCGCTCGACCGCTGGGAGCCCCGCATCGACGTCGAGGCCGTCGACTTCGACCTCGCGCGCGCCGACGAGGGCGAGCTGCACGTCGAGCTGACCTACCGCCTCCGGGAGACCGGGAGCATCCGCAACCTCGTCCACCCCTTCTACCTGATCCCCGCCGAGGACCCCGCGTGAGACTGCCCGAGATCGAGCTCGACGACCGCCGCTTCCAGGAGCTCGTCTCCGAGGCGCGCACGCGCATCGCGCGCGTCTGCCCGGAGTGGACCGAGCACAACGTCTCCGACCCGGGGATCACGCTCATCGAGCTGTTCGCGTGGATGACGGAGATGACGATCTACCGGCTCAACCGGGTGCCGGACAAGGTCCACGTGCAGCTGCTCGACCTGCTCGGCGTCCGCCTGCGCCCGCCGGCGCCCGCGCGCACCGACGTGCGGATCCTGCTGTCGGCGCCGCCGGACGAGCCGATCGAGATCCGCGCGGGGGAGACCGAGGTCGCCAACGTGCCCGCGTACGGGGCGCCCGAGGTCGTCTTCCAGGTCTCCCAGGGCCGCGTGATCGAGCCGCTGCAGGCGTCCGCGTGCGTGCTCACCCGCTCCGGCGAGGTGCGCGTCGTGCCGCTGGCCGACGGCATCGCCCGGCCGGTCGGACCGGACCAGGCGGCCTTCGCCACCCCGCCGCAGCCCGGCGACGCGGTCCTGCTCGGCTTCGAGCCCGCCCTCGACGGCCTCGTGCTCGAGCTCGACGTCGAGGCGGAGTCCGCGCGCGGCGCGGGCGTCGACCCCGACCGTCCGCCGCTGCGCTGGGAGGTCATCGCCGCAGACGACCGCTGGGAGCCCTGCGAGGTCCTGCTCGACACGACCGGCGGCTTCAACTTCGGCTCCGGTCGCATCGTGCTGGCGCTGCCGCCGGAGAGCACCCGGGCCTCGTTCGGCGGCGAGCGGCTGCACTGGATCCGCTGCCGGCTGCTCGACCCGTTCGAGGGCGGCGGCGCCTACCAGGAGCCCCCCCGGCTGCTCGGCGTCGGCGCGACCGTGATCGGCGCGACCGTCCCGGCCGAGCACGCCACGCGCGTCGAGGAGGAGCCGCTGGGGGAGAGCGACGGCACCGCCGGCCAGACGTTCGAGCTGCGCTCCGCCCCGATCCTCGCGCCGCGCGGCGACGAGGTCCTCGAGGTGCGCGTCTCGGGCGGTCGCTGGCAGCCGTGGCAGCCGGTCGAGAGCTTCGCCGACGCGGGCCCGGACGACCACGTGTACGTCTGCGACCCGGCGACCGGGACCGTCGAGCTCGGGCCCGCGCTGCGCCAGCCCGACGGCAGCTGGCGCCGCCACGGTGCGGTCCCGGAGAAGGGCGCGCTGCTGCGGATGCGCGCCTACCGGCACGGCGGCGGCCGCGAGGGCAACGTGACGGCCGGCGCGCTCTCGGTGCTGAAGAACGGCCCGTCGGGCGTCGCCGAGGTCGTCAACCCGCGGGCGGCCGCGGGCGGCGTGGACGCCGAGCCGCTGGACAGCGTCCGCGCCCGCGGGCCGATGGAGCTGCGCGCCCGCCACCGCGCGGTCACCGCGGAGGACTTCGAGCACCTCACGCGCGAGGCGTCCCCACGCGTGGCGCGCGTCGTCTGCGTGCCCCCGGACGAGGGCTCGGCGATCGCGGTGCGGCTGCTGCCGACCGTCTTCCCGGCCGACCGCCCGCTCACGTTCGAGGAGCTGCAGCCGCCGCGCGACCTGCTCGAGGAGGTCGCCGCGCACCTCGACCAGCGCCGGCTGCTCGGCGCCACCGTGCACGTCGCGCCGGTCCGGCTGCGCGCCGTCAGCATCGTCGTCGACGTGCAGACCGAGCCACTCGCCGACACCGAGCGCATCCGCGAGGAGACCGAGCAGGCGCTCTACACGTTCCTCAACCCGCTCGTCGGCGGCACCCCGGGCGAGATCGGCACGGGCTGGGAGTTCGGCCGCACGCTCAACCAGGGCGAGCTCTACGGGGTCGTGCACGCGGTTCCGGGCGTCGAGTACGTCCGGCTGCTGCGCGTCTACGAGGCGGACCTGCGGACCGGCAAGCAGGCGCCCGAGCCGGCCGGCACCCACGTGGTGCTGCAGCCCGACGAGGTCATCGCCTCGGGCCGGCACGTCGTCAAGGCCACGATCCGGGGGACGTGATGACGCTCGTCCCCGTCCGCGAGGAGCGCGCAGCCGCGCCCACCGGCAGCCCGGAGGCGGCGCCGCCGTCCGTGTCGGGACGACGCCGGCTGCGCGACGGCCTGCCCGAGCTGTACCGCGAGAGCGAGTTCACGATGCGGTTCGTGCTCGGGTTCGAGGAGGTCCTCGACCCGATCGTCGCGACGCTCGACTCGCTCACCGCGCACTTCGACGCGGACCTCGCGCCGCCGCACGCGCTCGCCGGCCTGGCGACGTGGCTCGGGGTCGACGAGGTCGAGGCGCTGCCCGCGAGCCGCCGGCGCACCGCGCTGCACCGGGCCGGGGAGCTGGCGAGGCTCCGCGGCACCGCGGAGGGGCTGCGGCTCGTGCTCGACCTGTTCTTCCCCGACGTGCCGCTGCGCATCGAGGACCACGGCAGCGTGCTGATCGGCGAGGAGGCGGGCGATCCGCCGAAGGCGAAGGCGGCGGCGTTCGACGTGTACTCCGACCGGCCGCTGGAGCCCGCGATGCAGCAGGCGATCGCGCAGTGCATCGAGCGCTGGAAGCCCGCGCACGCCCGCCCGCGACTGCGCGTGAAGAAGGGCAGCGCCACCACGGTCGACATGCCCGCCGCGACCCCGACCCCGCTCCCGACGCAGGACGACACCCCGGAGCCGCCCGCGTGACCTCGGGCGTTCGCTGCGGCAGCTGCGGGAAGGACAACGCTCCGGGACGGGACTTCTGCGAGTTCTGCGGGGAGTACCTCAGCTGGGCGCCGACCGGGTACCTGCCCGCCGTCGGGGCCGTCGGGGCCGTCGCGGCGGACACCACCGGCGAGGACGCGGCCGCGACCACGGAGACGCCCGGGGCGCCCGCGGCCGTGCCGGACGCCCCGGCAGCGGAGGCCGGCGCCGGGGAGGACACGCTCGTCGCGGACGCACCGCCCGCGACGGAGGGCGCGGTCGAGGCGGACCCGCTCGCCGCCGCGCCCACGCAGGACGCGCCGCCGCCCGCCCCGGACGCGCCCGGGGCAGACGACGACCCGGCGGTCCCGGCCGCCGCGATCCCCGCGCCCGAAGAGGCCGTCGCCGCTGCGACGCTCCCCGTCGAGGCGGTCGCCCCGCCCCCCGCGCCCGCCCCGCCCGTCGTCACCGGGGACGCGTCGCTGGTCCTCGAGGCCCAGACCGAGCTCGGCGCCGCCGGCGTCCCCGCCTGCGACGCCGGCCTGCCCGTCTCCTTCGACCTGCGGATCCGCAACGAGAGCCGCATCGTCGACAACTACGCGATCCAGGTCGTCAGCTTCCCCGAGGGCTGGGTGAACGTCGCGCCCGCCGAGGTCTTCCTCGTGCCGGTCGGCTCGGGCAACGACAGCGAGCAGACGATCCGGATCGACATCACGCCGCCGCGCAGCCCCGAGGCGACCGCCGGCATCTGGACGTTCGAGATCCTCGCCTTCTCGCGCGCCACCGGCCAGGTCGCCGCGCGCGCCGTCGCGCAGCTGGAGATCCGGCCGTTCACCGCCTGGACGACCGAGGTCGCCCCCGAGCTGGCGACCGGCCGCCTCAAGGCGCAGTACCGCGTCGCGGTCCGCAACGAGGGCAACGCGCCGATCGACCTGTGGCTCGTCGCCACCGACGAGGCCGGGCGCGTCCGCACGAGCTTCGACGCCGACCGCGTGCAGCTGCTGGCGGGGGAGATCCGCCTCGTGAAGCTCACGGCGCGCCCGCGGATCCCGCTGCCGGTCGGCCCGCGGCTCACGCACCGCCTGGGGATCGAAGCGCTGCCCGCCCCGCCCGAGGAGCCGCAGGACGAGGAGGGCCGGCTCGCCCAGGCCCGCTCGTCGCTGCTGGAGGCCGCGAAGACCGGCTCGGTCGACGCGAGCGACAAGGGCGTCGCCGTCAAGGCGCCGCGGTCGCCGCTGCGCCGCCCGAAGACCCCGAAGCTCAAGCTCGACCTCGGCACGCTCGCCCGCCTGCGCGCGGAGGACAGCCCGGCGGCGCTGGCGGGCCGCGTCGTCGTCTACCGGCAGCGGCCGCTGGTGCCGCTGTGGCTCGTCGGGCTGCTCGCCCTGATCGCGGTCGCCGCCTACGTCGTCTACACCCGGCTGCCGGACGAGGTCACCGTCCCGCGCGTCGTCGGCGCACGGGACACGTTCACCGCCGACAAGCAGCTGCGCGCCGCCGGCCTCGTGCTCGCCCAGCCGGTGCAGCAGCGCGTCGACCAGGACGCCCCGCCCGGCAGCATCATCGGCCAGAGCCCCGAGCCCGGCGCGGAGATCGAGCGCGGCTCCAGCGTCACGCTGCAGGTCGCGGCGGGCACGCCGCAGGTCCGCACCCCGCGCCTGGCGGGCCTGACCCGCACCCGCGCCGACGAGCGCCTGCGGGCCGCCGGGCTCACGCTCGGGGTGGCCGAGCCGCCACGCTCACCGCTGACGTGGATCGTCGACCGGCAGATCCCGCGCGCCGACCTGCCCGTCTCGCGCGGCACGCCGGTGATGGTCTTCCTCAAGGCGCCGAAGACGAAGAAGAAGGCGTCCTCGTCCTCCGACGGGGAGAAGAAGACGACGACGACCCGCAAGACCGTCGTGGTCCCCGCGATCGCCGGCAAGAGCGTCGACGACTACGCCTCGGCGCTCGAGGAGGCGGGGCTGAAGGTGCGGCGCGTGTCGGTCACCGCGAGCGTGCCCGCCGGTGCGCTGATCAGCGTGACGCCGGAGCCGGGCTCCAGCACCAAGGAGGGCTCGACGGTCCGCCTGGAGGTCTCCGACGGCAGCCCGACGATCGCGGTCGAGACCGACGGGCTGGTCACGTTCCTCGACCCGATCGGCGGCAAGGAGCTCGGCCGCCTGCCGGCAGGGGAGGGGACGGCGGTCGAGCCGTCGTGGGCGCCGTCGGGCAAGAACGTCCTGTACCGCGACGGGCAGCGGCTCGTGCTCGGCCCGAGCGGCTCGGGCGGCGAGTCGCGCACCGTCTACAGCGGGTCCGACAGCCTGCGCGACGCGGTCGTCGCCCCGCGCGGCAGCAGCGTGGCGATGCTGCGGGTGGAGGAGGAGGACGGCGACCTCTGCTTCGGCAGCCTCGCCGGGCGCCGCCTGACCCCGCGCTGCCTGCCCGACGACGGCTGGAACCTGACGGGCCGGCCCGCGTGGCGCCCCGACGGTCGCGTGCTCGTCGTCGGGGCGGTGCGCCAGAGCGACACCCGCGTGATCAGCGTCCGCGCGTACCAGACCGACGAGCCGTTCTCGACCGACCCGGACGACTGGTCCGGCCGGACCGCGGGCGACATCACGGTGCCCGGCAAGGGCGTGCGCAGCGTCGCGTTCTCCCCCGACGGGGAGCGGATCGCGGCGATCACGAACGTCGAGTCGTCGGCGTTCGAGGTGGTCCTCGCCGACGCGGGGGATCTCGAGCTCGTCGACCCCCAGCCGCTGGACGTGCGCGCCTGCGAGGTCGCGTGGCGCCCGGACGGCGGGGAGCTCGCGATCGTGCAGGCCGACAGCGGCTGCACGCAGGAACGCGGGACCGTGCTGCGCTTCGCGCCCGGGTCGCCGCGCGAGACCGCGCGCGTCGCCGACGACGCCCGCGCACCGACCTACCGGCCGAAGTGAGCCGCGCGCCCGGGCGGTGACCCGGGCGCCGGTCCCTCGGCCCGGGCTGCGGCCGCGGTCGGGCGCCGGTCCCCGGGCCGGGCGCCGGCTGGCGTGGCGTGCCGGTCGGCGGCCCGGGCGCCGGTCGGCGCGAGCGGTGCCGGGCCGGGAGGTCGGGTGCCGGTCGGGGCCCGCGGTGGAACCACGTGTCCGCCGACGGCCCGGGCCGGACGCTGCGACGGCGCCGCGGGCGTCGTGGATGGCGGCGGGCTGGACCCGCCGCGTGCTCAGAACTCGTCGATGACCACGCCGCCGCCGCCCGAGCCGCCGCCCGAGCCGCCGCCGGAGGACCCGCCCGAGGAGCCCCCGGAGCTGCCGCCGGACGACGAGCCGCCGCCCGAGGACGAGCCGCCCGACGAGGACCCACCGGACGACGAGCCACCCGAGGACCCACCGGACGACGAGCCGCCCGACGAGGAGCCGCCGGACGAGGAGCCACCACCGGAGGAGGACCCGCCCGAGGACGAGCCGCCCGACGAGGACGACGAGCCGCCGCCGCTGCTCTGCGCGGCGGCGAGCGCGGGCGCTGCCGGCCCGGCGGGCGCGGCGTCGACCGCGATCCGCGACGCGGAGGCGGGCGTGGCGGGGGTCAGCTCGTCCCCGCCGCCCCCGAGGGCGGAGCCGAGCCCGAAGCCGGCTCCCGCGCCCACGACGACGGTGACGGCGACCACGACGACGGTACTGCGCATCAGCTCTTCCCTCCGTATCCGGCGCGGCCCAGGGCGGCCCGCGCGGCCTTCACCGCGTCGCGCGCGCCGGCGATCCGGCCGCGCGCCTGCTCGACCGCGGCGGCGTCGCCGGACTGCGCGGCCGAGCCGTACGCGGACCAGGCGCTGCCGGTCCGCTCCAGCGCGCGCTCGAGGTCGCGCAGCGGCGCGGCCGCCAGCGCTCCGACCTCGGTGTCGCCGATGTCGCCGGCGGCGGACGTGTAGGCGCGGCCGAGGTCGCGTGCGGCGGTCGCCTGCGCGCCGCGCGAGCGTGCCGCGGCGAGGTCCTGCTGCGGGTTCTCGATCGCGGACGAGAGCCGCTGCAGCGCCTGGCCGAGCGCCTGCGCCCCGGCCTCGGTCGGCCCGAGCTCCTGTACGTCCCCGTCGACCTGCACGGAGCCGGCGACCTCCGCGCACGCCGCGCGGTCGGCCAGCGTGCACGCGACCACCACGACGCCGTCGGCGGTCGGCAGCGCGTAGACGTCCGCGGTCGCCCCGCCCGCCTTCGCGCCGCGGTGCAGGACCGCGTCGCCGGCGGCGAGCGTCGCCCGGGCGGGGCCGCCGGCCCCCGGGCTCATCGCGTCGGGCAGCAGGTCGGCGCGCGTGCGCTGGACGCGGCCCACGGCCACGAGCTCGCCCGCGCCGGCGCCCGCGGGCGCGAGCGCCACCGCGTCCGGGCCGAGGCCCGCGACCGCGCGCGGGTCGGCGGTCTCCCAGCCGGCCGGGGCCTGGAGCGTGACACCGGGACCGGCCGCGGTCGCGAGGTCCGAGCCGCCCCCGGCGGCCAGCGCGAGCCCCGCCCCGGCGGCCAGGGCGACGACCCCGGCGAGCAGCGCCGGGACGAGCGGGCCGCGGCCCTCCTCCTCGACCCCGGTGACGGTGCGGGTCACCGCGGGGATCTGCCCGCCGGTGACCGCGGGGACGGGCGCGGGCGTCCGCACCGCGGGCCGGGGCACGGGCGTGGGGGCCGGCGTCGCGGCCGCGGGGGTCGGCGGGGGCGTCGCGGTCGGCGTGCCCGACGGCCGCTCCCCGGTCTCGCCGAGCACCTCGTGCAGCGCGGCGGGCGCGTGGTAGGTCTGGAAGCCGGTGGCGCCCGGCGGCGGCGTGGTCCCGGCGCCGCCCATGGTCGGCGGGCGCAGCGGCGTGTCGGTCTGCGGCGGCAGCTCGCCGATCTCGATCGTGCTGGCGGGCTCCAGCCGCGCGTCGCGCCGCCAGGTCGGGCCGACGAACTCGAGCACCGCGTCCTCGAACGTCGACCAGGCGGCGGCCGCGTCGGCGGGCCGGTCGTCCGGGTCCTTCGCGCACATCGCCGCGACCCAGGCGGCGATCGGCTCGGGGATCATCGGGTCGACCGAGCGGACGTCGGGGACCTCCTCCTGCACGTGCTTGAGCAGGAGCTTCATCGGCGACGGGTCGGTGAACGGCGTCTGACCGGTCAGCAGCTCGAACGCGATGCAGCCGATCGCGTACAGGTCGGAGGCGGGCGTCAGGTCGTCGGAGGCCATCGCCTGCTCGGGCGACATGTAGGCGGGCGTGCCGACCGTCATCCCCTGCGAGGTGAGGTTCGCGCCGCCCTGCGCGGCCTCCCCGGCCTTCGCGATGCCGAAGTCCGCGACCTTCACGTGCCCGTCGGCGCTGACGAGCACGTTCTCGGGCTTGAGGTCGCGGTGGACGATCCCCTGCTGGCCCGCGAGGCCGATCGCGGAGAGCAGCGCCTCGAGCACCCCGGTGGTCTGCGGCAGCGACAGCGTCCCGACGAGCGGGCGCAGCGAGCCGCCCTCGACGAGCTCCATCGCCATGAACGGGGTGCCGTCCTCGTCGAAGTAGTCGTAGACGGCGACGATGTTCGGGTGGCTGAGCGACGACGCGACGCGGGACTCGCGCAGGAACCGCTCGGCCACCGCGGGGTCGCCGACGCTGAAGCCGCCGAGCTCCTTCAGCGCGAGCAGCCGGCCGAGGTCGCGCTGGCGCGCGAGGTGCACGATCGCCATGCCG
Source organism: Paraconexibacter algicola (assembly GCF_003044185.1). Taxonomy (GTDB): domain Bacteria; phylum Actinomycetota; class Thermoleophilia; order Solirubrobacterales; family Solirubrobacteraceae; genus Paraconexibacter; species Paraconexibacter algicola. The sequence goes on along the minus strand of NZ_PYYB01000001.1, from coordinate 163,648 downwards.
CCGCGGCCGAGCTCGCGCAGGACGTCGTAGCGGTCCAGGGCACTCATGCCATGACCTTCGTCTGGCCGGGGAACGCGACGATGAACGGGCCGGGCGGCACCGAGTTCGTCAGGCCCTGCAGTCCCTGGAGCAGGACGGGCTTGCCGTTGACCATCACCTGCGGGTTCATCCCGACCTTCGGGACGGGGATCTCGGTCGCCACGACGGTGCACGGCACGGTCGCCGGGGTCGGCGGCAGCGTGCAGCCGACGATCGGCGAGCCGGCGACGTCACCCAGGCACAGGACCGGGCTGCCGTTGGCGAGCACCTTCATCTGCTTGGGGATGAGCGTCACCTGCCCGCCGTGCGGGCACATGATCTTCGCGGAGGCGGTGAGGACGGGCGCAGGCATCGGTGACCGCACGCTAGACCGCGCGCGTGAGAACCCCGAGCGGCTCTGCCCGTCCGACCCGCAAGGCGGCCCGAAGGGGCAGCGCCCCGCCGACGGGCCGCTCGCCGCCGGCCGGCCGCCCCGTCCGAGCGCTCGTTCTGGGTGACCCGCGTGCCACATCAGGGCCCGAGATCACCCAGTACGGCCGGCGCGCGGCCGGCCCGGGCCGTTCTGGGTGATCTCGATGCCATATCTGGGCGCCGGATCACCCAGGACGCCGAGGGTGGCCGGGGCCGGACCGCCGACCGCGCTCAGGAGCCCGCGTCGAACGCCGGCTCGTCGCCGCCGCGGCCCCGCGGCCCCGTGGGCGGGGCGTCGTCGCCCGCCGCGGCCCGGAAGCGCGGCTCGGGGTCCGCCGGCCGGGTGGACGGCCGCTCGGTCGCCGGGCGCGCGGCCGCCCCGTCGCCGGCCGACCGGTCGCTCGCGGTCGCGCCGCGGGTGCCGCTGCGGGCGGGCTCGTCGGCCGGGACGGCGGCCCGGAACGTCGGCTCGCCGGCGAAGCCCGCCCCGTCGGCGGTCGGGTCGGCGTCGCCGGACGACGCCGTCGCGCGGGCGGCGCTGAACCGCGGGTCGGGGTCGACCGGCGCGGCGGCGGGGACGACCTCCACGGGCTCGACGGGCTCCCCGGCCGCGTCGGCGCCGTCGCTCCCCGGGACGACGTCGGGCAGCTCGATCCCGGCGAGCGGGGCGTCGAAGCCGATGTGCAGGTGGTCCTGGTGGCCGGCGTCGGTGAAGTACTCCGGGCCCTCCAGCGGCCACGGCGTGCCGATCTCGCTCGGGCGGATCGCCTCGGGGAGCGACGCGAGCGCCTCCGACAGCTCGCGGGCCGCCGCGTTGGCCGCGGTCACCGGCGCGCCGTCGACCACGGAGATGTCGACCGCCCGACCGACGTAGTGGTTGCTGACCGAGCCGCCCGCGGTGAGGCGTGAGTGGCCCGTCTCGAGCACCGACACGGTGATCGGGTGACGCTCGGCCAGCGACAGCAGGACCGCGCTGACGCGCGGGTCGATCCGCTCGGCGCGGAAGTCGGCGATGCCGTCGCCGTCGAGCGTGATCCGGTCGTCGTCGAGCACCTCCGCGGCGAGCTCGCGGGCCGAGTCGGTCGCCCCGGGCAGGGCGCCGGGCTCGAGCGCGCCGGGGTCCTCGACGGCGGGCACGGTCAGCTCGTCCGGTGTCGAGAGCGCCGGCGCGCTGTCGAGCAGCTCGCGGGCCTCCTCGAGGCGCAGCTGGTAGCGGCCGCGGTACATCTCGGCCGGGCGCTCGACGTCGGCGATCCACCGGCCCCAGGCGCCCGGGTCCTCGACGGGGTCGCCGGCGCCCGCGGCGATCAGCCGGTCGCGCACGGCGCTCGCATGGTCGATGAACCAGGCGAGCTGGAGCTGCGGGTCCTCGAGGTAGCCGCGGTAGGCGCCGTGGTTCCAGATCGACAGGCGCATCTGGAAGAAGCCGACGCTGTCGGCGTCCCCGTAGCTGAGGTTGCGCAGCCCGGACTCCACGAGCGCGGCCATCACGGGCAGCTCTGCGGGCAGCCCGGCCTCCTGGGCGGCGGCGCCCATCCAGCGGGCGAGCTCGGCGCGGCCCGCGCCGTCACCGGGGTAGTCGGTCTGCGGGATCTCGGCGAACGGGTCCGCGGGGATCGCGGCGGCCGCGGCCGCAGGGTCCTCGACGGCGGCGGACGCCGCGACGCCGGTGCCGTCACCGCCCGGGGTCCACAGCGGGTCCGGGGACGTCGCGGCGGGCGTGGTCGGCGGCAGCTCCTCGCCCGGGAGCGGGGCGGTGACGACGGTCCCGGTCGGGGGCAGCGGCTCGGGCGCGCCGCGCAGCACGCGGTCGACGGTCTCGAGGTCGACGGCGCCCGCCGCGTCGCGGACGGCCTGCACCGACGCGTCGCCGTACGTGGTGACGGCGTGCTCGATCGCGGCCGCCTCGACCGCGGCGGCCATGACGACCCCGGCGACGCTCGAGCGCAGCTCCCGCGGCTCGAGCGCCTGATGCCCGGTGGAGCTGTGGTGCAGGCGTAGGGCCATCTCCCCGAGGCCCTCCAGCGCGCAGGCGCCGACCGGCTCGGCGCGGAAGCGGCGCCGGAACCCGGGGTCGCGCAGGAGCCGCTCGACGACGAGCACCGCCTGCAGGTCGGCGCTGGGCAGGAGCGGGTCAGGCACGGGCGAGTCCTCGGTGGCGGAGCGGGCGGCCGAGCAGGTAGGCGGTGGGGGCGACGGCGAGCAGCCAGGCGGGCCCGAGGACCCACCAGCGCAGGTCCTCCGGCAGCGCGCGGCCGAGGGCGCCGGAGGAGAGCGCGACCGTGCCGACGAGCAGCGTGGCGCCGGCGACCCCCCAGGCGACGGTCGCGACGGCGAACGCGGTCAGCGGCCCGCTGTCCGGCGTCACCGGCGTGCCCGCGAGCCGCGCCTGCATGCGGGTGATCGCGCGGCGGCGCAAGTGCGGCTCCCCGAGATGGTCGACGAGCAGGTGGTAGCCGTCGCGGTCCAGCAGCGGGTTGAGGTTCAGCAGCGCCCCGACGTAGGCGGCGACGCACGCCTGGAAGGCGAGCTGCGCGACGAGCGGGTCGGTGGCCAGCAGCGCGACGGTCGCGGCGATCCCGCCGAGGGCGAGGTCGCAGAGCGGCCCGGCGAGCGTGACCGCGGTGCGGCGCCGGCGCGGCTCGAGCCACACGGGGGAGGTGTCGACGTACGCGTAGGGGAAGCAGAGCAGCAGCCGGACGCCGGCGGCGTCGACCGCGCGGCCGCAGCGGGCGAGCGCGAGCCCGTGCGCGAGCTCGTGCGCGACCACGAGCACGGCGCGGAAGCCGACGAACGCGGCGGCCCCGAGGACGAGCCGGTCGTCGACGACCAGTGGGGCTGCGCGACCGCGGACGAGCAGCAGCACCGCGGCGACGAGGCCCGCGACCGCGGCGACGGCGGCGAGCGCCGCGACGGGCCGGCTGACGAGCAGCCGGCCGCCGTGCCGGTACAGCCAGACGATCAGCTCGGGGGCGTGCGGGATCGCGCGCGACCGTGGCCGGGCGAGGCGCGCGAGCCGCCCGGTGGGCCGCTCCCCGGGCCCGGCGGGCGTGACGCCCTGCAGCAGGCCGCGTTCGGCGAGCTCCGCGACGAGCCGGGCCAGGCGCGGCGGCCCGTCGGGGCCGCAGCGCACGGTCGCGGCGGCGACGAGCTCGGCGCTGTCCCGGCGCCCGTCGAGCAGCTCGAGCAGGCCGGCGTCGGCGGCGTCCAGCCGCAGCGGTCCCTCGGGACCGCCCGGGAGCCGCACGACGTGGCGGCGCGGTCCCTCGGCCTCGGGCAGCTCGGCGCGCTCGGCGCGCGGGTGCAGCGCGGGACGCACGACGGCGCTCACGACCCGCCCCGCGGTCCCCGGTACTGCAGCGGCTGGTAGGCGGGATGCCGGCCACCGGTGGCGGCGACGACGACGCGGCGGGGGCGGGCGACGTCGACGCGCGCGACGGTACCCAGCGGCTCCTGGCAGGCGCTGTCGCTCTGCACGACGGCGACCTCGCGCCCGTCGGGGCGCCAGGCGACCTCGCAGGCGCGGACGGGCAGCGCCCCGGTCGTCACGTCGCGTAGGCGGCGGGCGGGGGTGACGACGATCTGGAAGCGGGGCAGCCCGACGTTCGTGACGAGCGCGACGCGCTTGCCGGACGGCGAGTAGGCGCCGGCGATGACGCCGCGCCGGGCGCTGGAGACGTCGGTGGCGATGCGGCCGGTCCACGCGGCCGGGTCGACGGAGAACGCGCGGCTGGTGCGGAACCGCAGGAGCCCGAAGCGCGACCGCTCCCCGCGGCGCACCCCGAAGACGAGCAGCTCCTTGCCGTCGCGCCGCCAGCTGATCTGGCGGCCGAGGTCCCAGGTGTCGTCGCGCAGGCACGCGGGCTCGATCCGTCCGCTGCCGACGCGCGCGAAGCAGAGGTCGCCGTCCCCGGCGCGGCGCGAGATGACGGCGAGGACGTCGCCGGCGGGGGTCGGCGCGAACGCCGGGGTGACGAGGTCGAGCGGTCCGTCGTAGAGGACGCGGCCGCGGTCGGAGAGCCCCGCCGCGGTCAGGAGCAGGCGGCGGCCGATCCGGTAGACGAGGCGCCGGCCGCCCGGCGTCCAGGCGGGTTCGACGGCGTCCCCGGCGCTGGGGGCGGCCTCGGCGGTGGTCCGGCCGGCGACGGTGTCGAGCACCCGGACCGCGCTGCCGGTGTCGAACGCCAGCCGCGGGACGCCCGCGGTGACGAGCAGGCGGACGGTGGCGCCGGCGGGGCGGGCGGTCCCGGCGGCGGGCTCGACGCCGACGAGCCGCCCGGGGCGGCCGGTGCGCACCACGCGGATGACCTTGGGGACGAGGCCGCGCTGCGCGGCCTCGGCGGCGTAGCTCGTGGGGGTCTGGTCGCGCGGGGACGGCACGATGCCCTCCTCGCTGGTGGGCGTCGCGCTGGCGGTGGCGCGCGCTGTCCCGCCGCGCAGGGCGGGCCGCAGGAACACGGCGACCGGGGTGCCGACCGCGGCACGCTGGCGGGCGGACGGCAGCTGGCTCGCGACGATCTCGCCGCCGTCCTGCGGGCGCGGGCGTGCGGGCCCGAGGGTCAGGCCGGCGTCGCGCAGGCGCTCCTCGGCGGCCTTGGACCGCAGGCCGATGACCGACGGCACGCGGAGCAGCCGCTCCCCGACGGCGACGGTCACGCGCACGCGCCCGCCGCGGTCCAAGGCGGTGCCGTCGGCGGGGTCCTGGGCGAGGACGGCGCCGGGCGGCACGCTGGCGTCGGGGCGGCGCTCGACCGCGGGGTCGAGCGCGAGTCCCGCCCGCTCCAGGGCGCGTTCGGCCCCGGCGGCGTCGAGCAGGCCGACGAGCGACGGGACGGTCGCCCGGTCGTCGCTGCGGGCCAGCGACAGCCCGACGGGGGCGGCGATGCCGACGAGCGCGACGGCCGCGAGCAGCCGGGGGACGAGCGGCCGGACGCGCACCGGGAGCTGCGCGGCGACGTGCAGCGACCGGCCGCCGTCGAGCAGGCGGCCGCCGTCGCCGACCCGCAGGCGCCCGACCGCGGTGGGGTTGGCGAGCTGCAGCGGGCCGGGGTCGGGTGCCGGGCCGTCGTCGGGGCCGGGGACGGCGGCGACGGTCACGGTCGCGGTCCGCGCGGCCCCGAGCCGCGGCCGGCGTGCGCGGACGGTCGCGGTCGCGTCGGCGCGGCCGCCGGGCGCGATCCGCAGCGCGTCCGGGACGGCGCGCCCGACGACGAGTCCGTCGGGGTCGGTGAGCAGCAGCCAGACGGTGCGCGGCTCGGCACCGTGGTTGCTGACGGTCAGGGCGATCCGCGCGCGGCGCCGCAGGGCCAGGCGGGCGGGGTGGGTCTCGACGTGGACGAGCCCGTCGGGCGAGCCGCCGGCGGCGGTGGCCGACGCGGCGGTCGGCACGGCGGGGGCGCCGAGCGCGGGGGCGGGCGTCCCGCAGGCGGGGCAGAGCGCGAGCGTGGCCGGCGCGATGCGCGTGCAGGCCGGGCAGCGCCAGCCGACGCTCACGGGCGACGCCTCGTCGACGGGGACGGGCGGGGCAGGGCTCGCGCGCGGGCGCGCGTGCGGGCGCGGCTGGCCGGGCTCTGCAGCACCGCTGGACCGTACGGCCGGTTCCGCGCGCGCGAAACCTCCCGGCGCAGGAGTGCACGAAAAGCAGGGCGAACGGGCGGACCGGGCATCATCGGCGCGGCGATGACGACGACGCTCGAGGTGCCGGAGGCGGTACGGGCCGCGCAGGAGGCGGCCAACGCGGCGCTCGCCCGGATGCCGCACCCCGATCCGCGCGAGCCGGCGGGGCTGGCGGCCCTGCGGGCCGCGCCGCCGGCGGGACCGCGGCACCCGGCGGCCCGTGACGTCGTCCGCGACGGGCTGCGGCTGCGGGTCCTGCCGCCGCCGGGCGAGGCCGCGGGGGCGCTCGTGCGCGTGCACGGCGGCGGCTTCCTGCTGGGCTCGCCCGAGCACGACGACCCGGTGAACGCCCGTCTGGCGCGGGCCTGCGCCGTGCGGGTGCTCGCCCCGGCCTACCGGCGGGCGCCCGAGGCGCCGGTGTCCGCGGCGGTCAACGACGTCGGCACGGCGCTGCGCGCCGCCGCTACGGGGGACCCGGCGCTCCCGCTCCTGGTCGCGGGCGTCTCGGCGGGCGCCCATTTGGCGCTGCGGGCGCTGCTGGCGCTGCGCGACGGCGGCGACCCGCTGCTCGCCCGGGTCGCCGGCGCGCACCTGGACTGCGGCCGCTACGACCTCCTGGGCACGCCGAGCGCGCGCCGCGCCGACGATCGCACGCTGCTGCTCACCGGGACCTGGCTGACGGCGTTCCGCGAGGTCGCGTTCCCGGGCGCGGACCGGGCGGCGCTGCGGGCGGCGTCGCCGCTGCACGCCGACCTGCGCGGTCTGCCGCCGCTGCTGCTGACGGTCGGCGATCTCGACCCGCTGCTGGACGACACGCTGCTGCTCGCCGACGCGGTGCGCGCCGCGGGCGGCGAGGCGTCGGTGCTGCGCCTGCCGCACGCCCCGCACTCCGTGCTCGGGTCGGGGACGCCGCTGGCGGACCTCGCGCTGGGACACGTGGAGCGGTGGCTGCGCGCACGGCTGCGCGCGGCGCCCCTGCGATAGTTCGCGGCGGTGAGCCGGCCGCTGCACGAGATCGTCGATCCCGGTTGGGCGCGGGCGCTCGAGCCGGTCGCGGACCGGATCGCCGCGATGGGCGACTTCCTGCGCGCGGAGATCGCCGCGGGTCGCCGGGTGCTGCCCCGCGGTGAGCACGTCCTGCGGGCCTTCGCGCGGCCGCTGGCCGACGTGCGCGTGCTCGTGGTCGGCCAGGATCCGTACCCGACCCCGGGCCACGCGGTCGGCCTGAGCTTCTCGGTCGCGCCCGACGTGCGGCCGCTGCCGCCGAGCCTGCGCAACATCTTCCGCGAGTACGAGGACGACCTCGGCCATCCGCCGCCGAGCAGCGGCGACCTGTCGGCGTGGGCGGACCGCGGGGTCCTGCTGCTGAACCGCGCGCTGACCGTCGAGGCGGGCCGCGCCAACGCCCACCAGGGCAAGGGCTGGGAGCCGGTCACCGAGCAGGCGATCCGCGCCCTGGCCGACCGGGGCGGCCCGCTCGTCGCGATCCTCTGGGGCCGCAACGCGCGCAGCCTCCGCCCGCTGCTGGGCGACGTGCCGTGCCTGGAGTCCGCGCACCCGAGCCCGCTCTCGGCGCACAACGGCTTCTTCGGCTCGCGGCCGTTCAGCCGCACGAACGCGCTGCTGCAGCAGCAGGGCGCCGCGCCGGTCGACTGGCGTCTGCCCTAGGCGTCCGGGCCGGTGAGCGCCGCGGCGAGCTCGTCCAGCGCGGCGACGGCGAACGCGACCATGTTGCGCTCGCGGTCCTCCTCGCCGGTGAGGAGGTGCCGGGTGCGCAGCGCGCCCTGTGGTCCGGCGACCGCGACCCAGGTGTGGCCGGCCGGGTCGCCGTAGGGGTTGCCCGAGGGGCCGGCGGCGCCCGCCTCCCCGACGCCCCAGTCGGCGCCGACCTTGGCGGCGGCCGAGCGCGCGTGGAACGTGGCGAGGTGCTCGCAGGCGCCGCGGCGGCCGGGGTCCATTTCGGTGGCGCCGACGAGGAACGCCTCGATGCTCGTGCGGTCGTAGACGACCGTGCCGCCGCGGTAGTAGGCGGAGGCCCCGGCGACCGACAGGAGCGCGGCGCAGATCAGGCCGCCGGAGGAGGACTCGCCGACCGCGACGGTCTGCCCTCGCGCGCGCAGCAGGTCGGCGACGCGCAGGGCGGGGGCGGTGAGATCGGCGGGGAGCATGCGCCGGACGCTATCGGCCCGTGCGGGCCGTCCGCCGGAGCTCGAGCGCGATGATGAGCCCGGAGGTCGCGGCGGCCATGAGCGGCGCGCGCCGCGGGACCGAGCGGGCGCGGTAGGCCTGCCAGAACACGACCTGGTCCATCAGCTGGACGGGCAGGAAGGCGCCGGTGGCGGACGGGTCGCCCTGGAGGGCGCGGACGGCCACCCAGACGTTGCGGACGGCGAAGAGCCGCCAGCCGAACCGCGCCGCCCCGGTCACCTCGGCGGCGTCGATGCCGAACAGGCGCAGGAAGGGGGTGGGCGCGAACGTCACGCCGGCCGCCACGGCGAGCGCGACGGCGGCGTTGATCCGGGTCTCGCGGGCGACCATGGCGGTCACCCTACGAGACCCGGGACCGGGCGGCCTAGAAGGCGGCCTCGGCGAGCTTCATGACGTCGTTGTCGACGGCCGCGATGCTCTCGCGGACGCCGGCCAGGCGCGGCAGCGCGGTGCGGGCGAAGAAGTTCGCCGTGGCGATCTTGCCCTCGTAGAACGCGACGTCGCTCTCCTTGGCGCCGTTGTCGAGCGCGTTCTGCGCGGTGATGCCGTGCGTCAGCAGCAGCCAGCCGATGAGCAGGTCGCCGACCGCCATGAGGAAGTCGACGGAGCCCAGGCCGACCTTGTAGAGCTCCTCCATGTCCTCCTGGGAGCCCATGAGGTAGCCGGTCAGCGAGCCGACCATCGCCTGCACGTCGCCGAGCGCGGTCTTGAAGCGCTCGTGCGCGCCGGCGAGCGAGGCGGGCACCTCGGCGTCGACCGTCTTCTGCATCTGCGTCATCAGGTGCGTGAGCGCCACGCCCTTGTCGCGCGCGATCTTGCGGAAGAAGAAGTCCTGCGCCTGGATCGCGGTGGTGCCCTCGTAGAGCGAGTCGATCTTCGCGTCGCGGATGTACTGCTCGATCGGGTAGTCCTGCAGGTAGCCGGAGCCGCCGTAGGTCTGCAGCGACTCGGTCAGGACCTGGTAGGCCCGCTCGGAGCCGACGCCCTTGACGATCGGCAGCAGCAGGTCGTTGACGCGGTGCGCGGTCTGCTCGTCGGCGCCCGAGACGACCTGCGCCATCGCGGCGTCCTGGTGGGCGGCGGTGTAGAGGTAGACGGCGCGCAGGCCCTCGGCGTACGCCTTCTGGTTCAGCAGCGCCCGGCGCACGTCCGGGTGGTGCATGATCGTGACGCGCGGCGCGGCCTTGTCGGTCATCTGCGTGAGGTCGGCGCCCTGGACGCGCTCCTTGGCGTACTCGAGCGCGTTGAGGTAGCCGGTCGAGAGCGTGGAGATGGCCTTGGTGCCGACCATCATCCGGGCGTGCTCGATGACCTGGAACATCTGCGCGATGCCGCCGTGCACGCCGCCGACGAGCCAGCCCTTGGCGGGGATGCCGTTGTCGCCGAACGCGACGTCGCAGGTGGCGGAGGCCTTGAGGCCCATCTTGTGCTCTAGGCCGGTGACGAAGACGCCGTTGCGCTCGCCGAGCTCGCCGGTCTCGGTGTCGAAGTGGAACTTCGGGACGAAGAACAGGCTCAGGCCCTTGGTGCCGACGCCGGCGCCCTCGGGGCGGGCGAGCACGAGGTGGAAGATGTTCTCGAACAGGTCGCCGGAGTCGCCGGAGGTGATGAAGCGCTTGACGCCCTCGATGTGCCAGGTGCCGTCGGGCTGCTCGATCGCCTTGGTGCGGCCGGCGCCGACGTCGGAGCCCGCGTCGGGCTCGGTGAGGACCATGGTGGCGCCCCAGTTGCGCTCGAACGCCCACTGGGCCCAGCGCTTCTGCTCGTCGGTGCCGAGCGTGTAGAGGATGTGGGAGAACGACGCGCCCGCGAGGTACATGAGCGCGGCGGGCTGGGCGCCGAGGATGAACTCGTTGATCGCCCAGGTGACGGCGGGCGGGGCGGCGACGCCACCGATGTCCTCGGTGATGCCGATGGCGGGCCAGCCGCCGTCGTGCCAGGCGCGGACCGCGGCCATGAAGTCGTCGGGCAGGGTGACGGTGCCCGTGGCGGGGTCGAAGGTCGGCGGCTTGCGGTCGGTCTCGTGGAACGAGGCGGCGACGGGGCCCTCGGCGAGCCGCGAGGACTCGTCGAGCATGGTGCGGACGGTGTCGGAGTCGAGGTCGGGGTAGGCGCCCTGACCGAGGACCTCGTCGACGTGGAGCGTCTCGAACAGGTTGAACTCGAGATCGCGGACGTTGCTCTTGTAATGGCTCATGGGGGATCCCGCGTGAGGAGCGGTGGCCTTTCGGAGTCGAAACTGAACGGGCGCGTTCACCGCGCGCGGCGCTTGGAATGGTGGCAGACCGCGCGCCGTTGCGCGTGGCGATTGACTCGTCAATCAACGCATGGCGCATCGCCGATGTGAAGGAGATGCATCACAGATCTATATAGTTTGCGGATGTGAGCGCGCCGACCGCCCAGCAGACCTCCGGCCGGGCCCGCGACGTCGAGCACGTCGCCGAGGGGCTCGTGCCGCGCGCGGGCCTGCTGACGCGCCTGCTGCTGCCCGAGGGCGACCGCTCGCTGACCCGCGCCGAGGCCGCCCTGCTCGCCGCCCTGGAGGCCGGGCCGCGCCGCGTCACCGAGCTCGCCGGCGTGCTCGCGTTCGCGCAGCCGACGGTCACCCAGCTCGTCGGCCGGCTCGACGGCCGCGGCCTGCTCGAGCGCGCCCGCGACCCGCAGGACGGCCGCGCGGTCCGCGTGACGCTCACCCCGGCCGGCCGGCGCGAGCTCGCCACCGTCCGCGCCTCCTACCGGGCGGTCCTGCGCGAGAAGCTCGCCGACCGCTCCGACGAGCAGGTCCGCGCGCTGGCGCAGGCGATCGACGTGCTCGACGACCTGATCGCGGCGCTGCGCGACGACCGGGGTCCCGCGTGAGCGCGGGGCGCCGCACGGCGCTGCTGCTGCCCACGCTGCTGCTCACCACGATCGTCACCGCGGTGATCTCGTCGCTCGGCGCGCCGCTGGTCCCGCTCGTCGCCGACGACCTCGGGGTGGCGCTGAGCGACGCCCAGTGGTCCCTGACCGCCGCGCTGCTGGTGGGCGCGGTCAGCGCACCCGTCCTCGGCCGCCTCGGTGACGGGCCGCACCGCCGCGAGGCGCTGGCGCGCGGCCTGGGCCTCGTCGCACTCGGCTGCGTCGTCGCCGCGGTCGCCGGGTCGCTGGGGGTGCTCGTCGCCGGCCGGGCGCTCCAGGGCCTCGGGCTCGGCCTCATCCCGCTGGCGATGGCGGTCGCCCGGCACGGTCTGCCGACCGCGCGGATCACGCCCGCGATCGCGTTGCTGTCGGTGTCCGCGGCCGCCGGGATCGGCGTCGGCTACCCGGTCAGCGGGCTGGTCGCGGAGCGGTTCGGCCTCGCGGGCGCCTACTGGTTCGGGGCGGCCTTCGCGGGCGTCGCGCTGGCGCTGGTGCTCGCGGTCGTGCCGTCCAGCCGCGGCGAGCGCGCCCCGGCGCTGGACGGCCGCGGGGCGCTCGTCCTCGCGGGCGCGCTCGTCGCGCTGCTGCTGGCGATCGGGCAGGGGGAGAGCTGGGGCTGGACGTCCGCGACGGTCCTCGCCCTCGCGGCCGCCGCGGCGCTGCTGCTGGCCCTGTGGGTGCCGCTGCAGCTGCGCACCGCGGCCCCGCTCGTGGAGCTGCGGCTGCTGCGCCACCCGGCGGTGCTGACCGCCAACGGCTGCGCGCTGGTGCTCGGTGCCGCCCTCTACATCGACCTGTCGATCGTCACCGCGTTCGTGCAGGCGCCGAGCGCGGGCGGCTACGGCTTCGACGCGACGGTCCTCGCCGCCGGGCTCTGCCTCGTCCCGTTCTCGGTCATGAGCGTCGTCGCGAGCCGCCTGCTCCCGGCCCTCGGCGCGCGGATCGGGCAGGCCGGGATCCTGCCGCTGGGGTGCCTGATCTGCGGCCTGGCCGGCGTGGTCTTCGCGCTCGGCCACAGCGCCCTGTGGGAGGTCTTCGTGCTGATGGGCATCGTCGGGATCGGCATGGGCCTGACCTTCGCCGCGATCCCGGGGATGATCGTCGCCGCGGTCCCGCAGGAGGAGACCGGCAGCGCGATGGGCTTCTACCAGGTGGTCCGCTACGTCGGCTTCTCGGTCGGCAGTGCCGCGACCGCCGCGGTCCTCGCCGCGCACACCCCGTCGGGGGCGCGCCTGCCGACCGTGACCGGGTTCGAGACCGCCGCCTGGGCGAGCGTCGCGCTGTGCGTCGCGGCGGCGCTCGCGGCGCGGGTCCTGCCCCGGCGCGCGCGCGGCGCGCGGCCGGACGGGCAGGCGGGGACGGCCGACCCGCGACGCGCGCGCCCGGAGACCGGCGCGGCCCGGCTCGTCGGCCCCCGCGGCTGACGGCCGGGCCCTCCGAGCGGTCTTCCCGCTCAGCCGTGCAGCGTTTCGAGCGCGGCGGCCACCGGCTGCTCGCCGCCGTTGAGGTACAGCACGCGCCGCCGCAGGGCGGGCGTCGCGAGCAGCGCGGCGAGCACGGTCGCCACGTCCTCGCGCGGGACCTCGCCGCGGTGCGGCTCGGCGTCGAGGCGCACAAGACCGGTGCCGTCGTCGTCGGTCAGGCGACCGGGACGCACCACCATCCAGTCGAGCTCGCTGGCCATGACCGCCGCGTCGGCCTCCGCCTTGGCACGGAGGTAGACGGCGAACACGTCGTCCCCGGACGGCGGGTCCTCGGTGCCCACCGAGCTGACGATCAGGTAGCGCCCGACCCCCGCCCGGACGGTCGCGTCGAGCAGCAGGATCGCGGCGTCGCGGTCGACCGTCCGCTTGCGCTCCGCGCCGCTGCCCGGACCGGCGCCGGCCGCGAACACGACCGCGTCGGCACCGGCGAGCGCCGTGGTCACCGCGTCGTGGTCGGCGCGCTCGAGGTCCAGCACGACGGGTACGCCGCCGTCGGCCTCGACGTCCGCCGCATGGTCGGGGTTGCGGATGATCCCGTGGACGCGGTCCCCGCGACCGGCGAGCTGACGGGTGAGGCGGCGGCCGATCTGGCCGTGTGCGCCGGCGATGACGATCTCCATGTCCGGACGCTACCCCGCACGGTGCTCCGCGACGCCCGGATCGAGCGCGGCGACCGCGGTGAGGATCCGCCGGGCGGTCTCGAGGCTCCGCTCGCGTGACGGATCGGGGTCCTCCTCGACGGTGATCGGCGGGCCGACCGTGACGGTGACGCGCGGCCAGGTCCAGGGCCGGTAGAGCCGCCGGGGCCCGTCGAGGTGGACGGGCACGACGACCGCGCCGGTGGTGTGCGCGAGGTGCCCGATGCCGGCGCGGGCGGGCTTGTACCCGCCGGGCGGGCTGACCCCGCCCTCGGGGAACATGACGAGCACGCGACCGCGGCGCAGCACGGTGGCGGCGGTCGTGAACGCGTCGGCGTCCCAGGTGCCGCGGACGACGGGAAAGGCGCCGATGCGGCTCATCACCCAGGCGGGCAGGGGCCGCCGCCACAGCTCGGCCATGCCCATGAACGAGATCCGCCGCGGCAGCACGGCGAGGGCGGCGAAGACGCCGTCGAGCACGGACGGGTGGTTCGGGGCGAGGACGAACCCGCCCGAGCCCGGCAGGTGCTCGCGCCCTCGCACGCGCACGCGCGCGAGGAGCAGGACGACCGGGAGCAGCGTCGCGACGGCGACGCCCTGCAGGTAGGGGCTGCGCCGGCGCGCCCGGGCGTGCGAGCGCGTCAGCCGCCGGGCGAGGGAGGGGGTGGGCTGCAGCCGCGCCACGCTCCGCAGCGTAGAGCGGCCGGGATGGCGACGGCGCCCGGCTCAGGAGGCGGTGCGCAGCGGGGGCGCGACCGCGGTGGCGACGTAGAGCAGGTCGCCGGCGGGGGTCGCTCCCATCACCGACACGTCGCCCGCGGCGCGGGCGAGACCGAGCAGCGCCCGGACCTCGGACTCGGGCACCTGCAGGCAGGCGGCCAGCTCGCGGCCGGTCATGCGGCGGCCGTCGCGGCCGCGCAGCGCGGCGACGACGGTGTCGACGCGGCGCCGCCGCTGGACGTGCAGATCGGCGACGCCCGGCCGCGCGAGAGCGGCGGCCGGGCGGCCGGAGGGGGAGTGCGACATGGAACCTCGTGCGTGGGATACGAGCGTCGCTGAGGGGCAGCGTCCGGTCTGGACCGCCGGAGCGCGACCCCCTCGCGCTGGACCACCCGAATGAATCACACCGCCGTCCGGTGCGCCAGCGAGCGATGGGCAGTCCTACCCATTGCCGTTCCCCGGGCAGGGCCGCGGGACGCCGCCGGGGCCCGATCCTCTACCCTGTCGGTCCGCTGGACGAGTAGCTCAGCTGGCTAGAGCGCGCGCTTCACACGCGTGAGGTCGGGGGTTCGAGTCCCTCCTCGTCCATCATCAGCCCCCGGCCCCCGTGGTTCGGGGGCTGTGTCGTTCCCGGCCCGTCGCGCGTGCCTGCTCGCCTCGGCGGGTAGGCCAGCATCGCCACCGACCCGGAGACTCCCATGCGCTCGCCCTGCGCCACCGACCTGCCCGTGGACGGGCCCGCCGACGCGGCCTTCGAGGCCGCGCTCGGCGTCGTCCAGAACACGAAGAACCTCGACCTGCTCGCCGTCCACCGCGAGGGTCGCAGGCTGATCGCCTACGAGAAGCCGAAGCTGACCAGCGCGCGGATCCACATGGTCGTCGTGCACGACGGGGAGCCGACGGTCGTCACCCACGCCGTCGGCAACGACCCGCGCACGAGCGCGGCGCTCCTGGACGGGCGGTTCAACCGCAAGGCCGCGCAGCAGTTCCTCGAGGCCGTCGTCGCGGCGCTGGACGGCAGCCGGCCGGCCCCGGTCACCCCGGTCGAGAACCACTACGTGCAGAAGGACGAGCGCGTGCCGTGGACCGATCCCGAGCAGGAGCCGGACATCGAGCTCGGGTTCTCCTGGCGCACCGCGTTCGGCTGACCCCGCGCCACGCCCCGGACGCACGACAGCCCCGCCTGCGCGGGGCCGTCGTCGTCGGGGGTGCGGGGTGGTGGTGCGGTGCGCTCAGCGGCCGCGGCGCAGGTCCAGCGCGGCGACGTCGAACGGCAGCTCCGGGGCGGTGCCGCTGTTGCGCTTGTCGAACTGGGCGTTCACGAGCAGCAGCCGGCCGCCGACGAGCGCGCCGGTGGTCGGGTACTTCAGGGCGGGGCTGGTCACGCCGCTGCCGACCGCGCCGCGGCGCAGGTCCTTCGACAGCCGCACGGGGACGACGAGCTCCTGCTGGTTGCGGACGACCAGCAGCGTGCGACCGGCGAGCACGAGGCCGTCGCCGTTGGTCAGGGCGGTGCCGCCGAGGTCGACCTGGGAGACCTCCTTCGTGCGCGTGTCGACCCGGAACACCTTGCCCGTGTTCGACTGCACGACGAGCAGGACGCGGCCGCCCTTCGCGGCGACGATGCCGTTGGCGTTGAAGCCGGTCTGGTACGCGAACGCGGTCCCGGTGAAGTCCAGGAACGGCGTGATCGACGCCGCGCGGCCGCGCGAGCCGAGGTCGACCTTCCAGAGGATCGGCCGCTGCGAGTCGGTCACGTACGCGGTGCGGCGGCCGGCGACGGCGACGTCGTTGAGGAACGCCGGGGTCTGGCCCGGCTGCGTGTCGAGCGTCGCGGTGGTCCGCCCGGTGCGCGTGTCGAGGACGAAGACCTTGCCGGTCGCGCCGCCGGCGACGACGAGCGAGCGGCCGAGGACCTTCATGCCGATCGCGGTGGTCCGGCCGTCCTGCCCGCCGGGCGAGAACGGCACGAGCGCGTCGCGGCGGGTGTCACCGCGGAAGATCGTGCCGTCGGTGGTCGAGCCGACGAAGAACGTGCGGCCGGCGGCGGCGATCCCCTCGGGGAAGACCCGGTCGCCGGGGATCGTGTAGGTCGAGGGCTTCGGGGAGCGGTCGGGGCGGCCGTCGGCCGAGGCGCCGACGGCGGTGGCCGCGAGCGCGGCGGCGAGCACCGCGAGCGCGAGCGAGAGCAGGGAGCGTGGGGACATGTCCGACGCGTTCCCGCCTGTGCGGCGGATCATGCGTCCGGGGCGTCTCCCGGCGCGCTCACGCGCGCGGGAGCACGGTGACCGGCCCGTCGACCCACGCCTTCACGCGGTCGCCCGGATGCCAGGCCGGGAAGCCGGGGCGGCGCGAGCGCAGCCGCGTGCCGCCGTCGAGCTCCAGCAGCACGAGCTGGTCGTGCCCGAAGTACTCGCGCTCGACCACGAGCGCGTCGCACGCCCCGGCCGGTGCGCCGGTGGCCTCGATCCGCACGCTCTCTGGGCGCACGAGCACGTCGACGTCGCCGTGCAGCCGGGGGGAGGCGGGGAGGACCGCGACCACGGTGGTGACGCGCCCGGCGTCGGCGACGCCGGGCAGCACGTCGACCTCCCCGAGGAACGACGCGACCCAGTGCCCGGCCGGCGCGGCGTAGACCTCCTCGGGCGTCCCGACCTGCTCGATGCGCCCGTCGCGCATGACCGCGACGCGGTCGGCGACCGACAGCGCCTCGTCCTGGTCGTGGGTGACGAGCAGCGCGCTGACCCCCGCGTCGCGCAGCAGCCGGCGGACCTCGCCGCGGACCTCGGTGCGCAGTGCCGCGTCGAGGTTGGAGAACGGCTCGTCCAGGAGCACGACGGACGGGTGGTTCGCCAGCGCGCGGGCGAGCGCGACGCGCTGCTGCTGCCCGCCGGAGAGCTCGTGCGGGCGGCGCGCACCGAGGCCGTCGAGGCCGACGAGCTCGAGCAGCTCGCGGACGCGCGCGGGGTCCGGCCGCCGACCGAGCGGGTAGCCGACGTTCGCGGCGACGTCGAGGTGCGGGAACAGCGCGTAGTCCTGGAAGACCATGCCGACCCGTCGCGCCTCGGGCGAGACGGCCTGGGTGGGTCCGGCGACGGTGCGGCCGGAGATCGCGATCGTGCCCGCGTCCGGCTGCTCGAAGCCGGCGATCATCCGCAGCATCGTCGTCTTGCCGCAGCCGCTGGGGCCGAGCAGCGCGACGATCTCCCCGCTGCCGACGTCGAGGTCGACGCCGTCGACCGCCTGGTGGGCGTCGAAGCGCTTGGTCACCCCCAGGCACGCGATGGCGTGACACGGGGGCGCGTCCAGCGGGGCGGCGTCGGAGACGGAGGGTGCGGGGCGGCGCAGGCGCACGGCACTCCTCATCGTCTCACGCGGGGAGCGCGGGAGGCTGCCGGGCTGGCGGGTCAGCCGGTCGGTCCCCGCCGGTGGCGCGGCGCTTGAGCCGGCGCCCGAGCGGCGCCTCGACGAACCGCCAGCTCGCGGCCCCGGCCAGCACGGCGAGGGCCATGGTGAGCGGCAGCCGCGCGCCGAGCGGCAGGTCCGGGGCGTGCACGAGCAGCGCCTTCTGCACGATCCAGCCCCACAGGAAGATCCCGTAGGACCAGCGGCCGAGCGCCTGCGCCGGGCGCGTGACGCACCAGCGCTGCGGGCCGCGCAGCTCGTCCCCGTGCAGCAGCAGCGCGGCGATCAGCAGCGTGGCGGCGATCGTGTCGAGCTGGTCGCGGCCCTCGACGTAGGACAGCGGCAGCAGCGCGGCGGTCGTCGTGGCGGTCAGCGCGAGCGCGATCGTCGGCCAGGGCCGACGGCCCGGGAGGTCGAGCAGCGGGCCGGCGAGCCCGCGCTGCCGGGCGGCGACGACGATCGCCAGCAGCATGCCGATCGCGAACCAGTCCGCGCGGCCGAAGACGTTGAAGACCGGCTCCTCCGTCAGCGGCCCGGTGAGCGACAGCTCGCGGACCAGCAGCGCGCCGACGATGACCCCGGCCAGCCACAGCGACTCGCGGCGCAGGGCGGCGGCGGGCGCGGGGTCGCGGTCGCGGTCGGCGCGGCGGCGCAGCCGCGACCACACGGGCAGCAGCAGGTAGAAGGCGAAGAACATCGACAGCGACCAGGTCGGCGGGATGCCCTCCCACGGCCCGTCGGGCCCGTAGGCCTGCGTGAGCGTCACGATCTGCAGCCAGTCGGTCGCGGGCTGCTCCACGTAGTGCCAGCCGACCAGCAGGGCGGCGCCGGCGAGCGCGACCCAGTAGCCGGGGTAGATCCGCGAGGCGCGGGCCCGCAGGTAGGGGCGCAGCGCCGGCTCGGGGCGCCCGTCGAGGCGCGCCCGCAGGAACGGGGCGCCGACGAGCATGCCGGTGAGGATCGCGAACAGCACCACGCCGTGGTTCTGCGTGGACCAGGGGCCGAGGCCCCAGTGGTCCTCGACGGTGTGGTCGAAGACGACGAGCAGCGCCGCGAAGCCGCGGAGGCCGTCGACGGTCCGGATGCGCACGGCTCAGCGTTCCTTGGCGGCGAGGAGGAACAGGGGCGGGGCGCTGACCGCGAGCAGCAGCAGGGCGGGAAGCGCGCCCGCCTCGAAGGCGCTGACCGTGGACTGCGACCAGATCCGCGTGGCGAGCGTCTCGTAGCCGGTCGGCGCCAGCAGGATCAGGGTCGGCAGCTCCTTCACCGTCGTGAGGAACACGAGCGCCGCCCCGGCGAGGGTGCCGCCCATCGCCAGCGGGGCGGTGATCGTCGCCCAGACGGCGAGCGGGCCGCGACCGGCGTTGCGTCCGGCCTCCTCGACGGACCGCGGGACCTGCAGCAGCGCGGTGCGCATCGACCCGAGCGCGAGCGGCAGGAAGTGCACGACGAGCGCGAAGACCACGATGCCGAGGGTCTGATACGCCCAGGGCGCGACGCGGGTGCCGACGAACACGAGCGCCAGCGCGACGACGAGGCCGGGCAGCACGTAGCCGGTCTGCGCGACGGTGTCGAGCACGCGGCTGATCCGCCCGGGGTGCCGTGCCGACAGCAGCGCGATCGGCAGCGCGACGAGCACCGCGGCCCCGGCGGCGAGCCCCGCGGTCGCCAGCGAGCGTCCGGCGGCGGCGAGCAGCCGGCCCCAGTCGGGGTCGCCGGCGAACGCGCGGCCGGACCAGACGATCAGGGTGGCGACCGGGATCACGAGCGCGACCGCGACGACGAGCCCGCAGAACAGCAGCGCCGGCACGGTCCAGCGGCCGAGCGCGACCGGGGTGGCGGCGCGCGCCACGCCGGGGGAGACGCGGGTGCGGCCCCGGTCGCCGCGGATCCGCCGCTCCGCGATGACGACAAGCACGATCACGACGACGAGCAGGGCGGCGAGCGCGGCCGCCCCGGTGCGGTCGAAGCTCGCCTTGTAGGACTGGTAGATCACGCGGGTGAAGCTGTCGAACCGCAGGATCGACACGGCGCCGAAGTCGGCGAGCGAGTAGGCGATCGCCAGCAGCGCCCCGGCGCCCAGGGCGGGGATCAGCTGCGGGACGACGACGGTCGCGAAGACCACGAACGGCCGGCGGCCCATGCCGCGCGCGGCCTCCTCGAGCGCCGGGTCCAGGCGGCGCAGCGCGGCCCGCACGGGCAGCAGCACGAGCGGGTAGGTGAAGAGCGTCAGCACGAGCCAGGCGCCCCAGAAGCCGAAGATCCACGAGGTCTGGGCGATCACGCCGCCCGGCCCGAGGGCGCTGACGAACAGGTACGCCCCGATGTAGCTCGGGATCACGAACGGGAGCACGACGAGGACCGACCACAGCCGCCGGCCGGGCAGGTCGGTGCGGACGGTCAGCCACGCGAGCGTCAGCGCGAGCACCGAGGCGCTGAGCGAGACGGCGGCGGCGAGCAGCAGCGAGCGGCCGATGAGCCGGGCGGTCCGCTCGCGCCACAGCGCCTCCCAGGCGGCGTCGGGGTGGTCGCCGATGACGATCGCCAGGTAGACGAGCGGCACGGCGACCACCGCGGCGCACGCCGCGCCCGCGAGCGTGAGCGCGGGCGGCGGGATGCGGCGGCGCAGCGGGGTGGCGAGCGCGAGGCCCACGCGTCCGGCTCCGGTCCTCGGGGCTAGAGGGCCCCGGAGGACTCGATCAGCTCGAGCGTCCCGGCGAGGTCGTCGAGGTCCGACAGGTCGATGTCGGGCTGCTCGAGGTCGGCGAGCGGCGGGACGCCCGCGGGGGCGGCGACGCCGTCGGCGACCGGGTATTCCTTGGTCTCCTCGGCGAAGAACTTCTGGGCCTCGGTGGCGAGCAGGAAGTCGACGAGCTTGGCGGCGTCGGCCTGCTTCTCGGAGCTCTTGAGCACCGCGACGCCGGCGACGTTCACGAGCGAGCCGGGGTCGCCGGCCTTCGTGAAGTGGACGTCGACGGGGTAGTCGTCGCCCTCCTGGGCCTTGGCCTCGAGCACGTAGTAGTGGTTGATCAGGCCGAGGTCGATCTCGCCGGCGGCGATCGCGTCGCGGATCGCGATGTTCGAGTCGAACGTCTTGACGCCGTTGGCGCGCATGCCCTCGAGCCAGGCCTTGGCGCGGTCCTCGCCGGCGATCTTGCGCATGGCGGTGACGAACGCCTGGAACGAGCCGTTGGTGGGCGCCCAGCCGACCTTGCCCTTCCACGCGGGCTGGGTGAGGTCGAAGACGCTCTGCGGCAGGTCGGCGTCCTGGTACTCGCGGCTGTCGTAGGCGATCACGCGGGCGCGGGCGGAGGTGCCGACCCAGGCGCCGGCCGGGGAGCGGAAGCGCTCGTCGACCTTGCCGAGCTGGCTCTGCGCCAGCGGGGCGGTGAGCTGCTCCTTGGCGAGCGCGCCGAGCGCGCCCGCGTCCTGGCCGAAGAAGACGTCGGCGGGCGAGTTGGCGCCCTCCTCGCGGATCGTGGCCGCGAGCTCGGCGGTGTCGGCGTAGCGGACCTCGAGGTCGACGCCGGACTCCTTCTCGAACCGCTCGAGCAGCGGGCCGACGAGGTCCTCGTTGCGGCCGGAGTAGACGGTGAGGGCGTTGGGGTTCCCCTCGTCGTCGCCGCAGGCGGCCACGGTGGTGGCGAGCGGGAGCACGAGGAGCAGCGGGAGGAGGTACTTGCGCATGGTCGAGCCTTCGGTCTTAGGGTGCCCTAGTTAGGGATGCCTACATCGTGGCCGGCGGGACCATAGTGGAACTCCGACGTCCGTGGTCGGGAAAGGGTGGTCGCGCGCCGTCGGGGCCCGGCCGGTAGCATCGAGGGCGGACCGTGCTAGGCGGGGAGGTAGCGGTGCCCTGTCGCTCGCAATCCGCTCTAGCGAGGCCGAATCCCCGGTTGAGGGGTGAGGTCGCGGGGTCGAGCTCGCCGAGTGCGGTGTCGATGATCCGGGTCCCGCGCGACGACGGCTCGTGAACCAGGTCAGGTCCGGAAGGAAGCAGCCTTAAGCGATCACCGGCGGGCGCAGCGGGAGTTCCTGGGTCGGAGCCGTGTCTCGACGGAAGCGCCCGTCGATCGCCACTTCGAGGTCGGGTGCACGGTCCATGACTTCGCAGGACGGACGACGCCCCCGGTCTCCCGGGGGCGTCGCCGTTGCTGCTGCGGTGTGACCGGGCGTCAGCCGCCGAAGTCGAACCGCGTCGTGGTCTGGCCGGTGAAGCCGATGTTCAGCCAGTCGACGGAGCCCTCGAAGCTGTTCCAGGGCGCGCCCGCGCTGTTCTGGCCCGCCTGCACGTAGATCCGGGTGATCTTCATGTTCGGGTTGTTGGCGAGCATCTGCTTCAGGGTCTGCTGGTAGCCGCGCGGGTTCGCGGCGTCACGGTCGTCCGCGCCGTTCATGTCGCGCGTGCTCCACCACCAGGCGTCCGCGTCGTTGAGCACGTCGCGGGTCTCGCCCGACGGCGTGACGCCGTTGGTGTAGACGGGCTCGTAGACGAGCGTGGTCGAGTTGTTCGCGAACAGCGGGCGGTCGCCGCACGGCGCGCCGCCGGTGCACGGCGTGGCGTCGATGACGTCGATCTTCAGCGGCGGGTGGGCGCTCGGCGCGCCGGCCGTCTTCGCCCACTTGTACGCGAGCGTGCTGAGCGAGGAGAGCGGCACGTTGCTGTACGTCTTGCCGGCGCCCGCGAAGCCGCCGCCGGTGGCGTTGAAGCTGAGCTTCAGCTGCCCGTCGGCGATCGTGGCGGTCCCGTTGTTCGGGGTGCCGGCGCCGGTGCCGGCGGTGCTGCCGATCGCGAAGCCGCTGTCCCCGTCGGCGCGGACCGGCGTCGTGACCGAGCCGTCGGCGTTGGTGCCCGCGGCGCCGGCCGGGCCGGTCGGGCCCTGCGCGCCGTTGGTGCCGTTCGTGCCGGCCGGGCCCTGCGCGCCCGCCGGACCCTGCGCGCCCGCCGGACCCTGGGCGCCTGCGGCGCCCTGCGCGCCGGCCGGACCCTGCGGGCCGGCGACGCCGGCGGAGACGCCCTGGACGGCGGCGCCGGCGCGGATCAGCTGCTGCAGACCGGGGGTCAGGCGGTTCGCGCTGATCGTCCCCTTCTTGATGTCGCGGTTCTGGATCGTGCCGTCCTTGATCTTCGCGCTCGTGATGAGCGACGCAGCGGTGGCCGATCCTCCGCCGACCACGAGCGCGGTCAACGCGCAGGCGGCGATGGTCTTCTTCATGGGTGAAACCTCCCTTGTGATGCGAGATCCAGCCATGCTCGGGCACCGATGACGACGTGCGCGCGGACCCTGCGGAACCTGAGGCGGGGCTGGACTCCCCCTGGACAAAACTGCGGCAGGGCGCCGCAGTTGAGGCGAGCGTAGCTGATGCGACGGTCGTCGCGCCAGTCTCGCCCGGGTCTCAGGGGCAGCGTCGCGACACCGACCACGACCCGTTGCGGGCGACGTCGTCGGCGTCCGCCGGCGGGCGCGGGATCGCCTTGCGCTCGTCGCGCGGGTCGAGGACGAAGCGCCGCGCGACGTCCGCGCTGGCGGGGACGACGTAGACGCCGCGCGGCGGCACGCCCGCGCGTTGCGTGACGACGATCCGCGACGGCGGCGCGTCGAGCCACAGCGCCAGCTGCGGCACGGCCCGCTGGTTGGGCACCGCGACACCGCACCCGCGGGTGATCGGCGCGGGGTCCGAGCCACGCGGCTCGGTGAGCGACCGCAGGTCGGCAAGGATCTGCGTCTGCGTCGTGATCGCGGCGCGCAGCCGGTCGATCCGGTCGACCTGGCCGGGGCCGAAGGCGACGAACAGCGTCGCCGTCGCGACCGCCCCGGCGTAGGCCGGTCGGCGCAGCCGGTCACCGGCGGGAAGCCGCGTGACGCCGACGAGCGCGACCGCGGCGAACAGCGCCAGCAGCACCGACGTCAGCAGCAGGTAGCGGGTGATGATCGGCAGCCCGGCGCCCGCCAGGAGGCCGAACGCGACGGCGGCGGCGAGGAGCGACGCGAGCCCGACCCGCACCGCGTGGACGGCCCGCAGGCGCAGGACCGCGAGCCCGAGACCCAGCGCGGCACCGAGCAGGACGGGCTCGCGCGCGATCTCGCCGAGGCGGCGGGGCCCGTAGAGCGGCAGGTCCGCGAAGCCGCGCCGACGCTGCAGCACCTCGGCGTTGTCCTGGGTCCCGGTCAGCGAGTAGAGCGGGTCGCCGACGAGCAGCAGGTCGTGCAGCGCCCACAGGACGGGACCGGCGGTGGCGAGCACGGCGAGGAGCGCGAGTCGCGGCGTCGCCCACCGCTGCGGCCACCAGAGGTACGCGAGGTAGCCGGCCGCGAGCAGCCACGCCTCCGGGCGGATCAGGCCGGCGAGCGCGAGCAGCACGAGGACCCCGGCGCCGTCCCGGGGCCGCCGTGTCTCGCGCAGGATCGCGGCGAGCACGAGGCAGACGAACGGGATGTCGACGTAGGCGCGCACGCCGAAGCTCAGGACCGGCTCGCGGGTGAGGACGATCGCGGCGGCGAGGATCCCGGCCGCCGGGCCCGCCCAGCGCTCGCCGAGGCGGTAGACGAGGTAGCCGAGCACGCCGAGCCACAGGAACGCGAGCGCCGTCACGATCGACTCCGCCGTCGTCCCGTAGGGCTGCGTCGCGACGCCGAGGTCCAGCGGGGCGAGCAGCGCGCCGGCGAGGTTCGCCAGCGGGTGCGGGGTGGGGGAGAGGAAGGCGCCCGTGTCGATCGGGTCGAGCCGGGCGATGTCGCGGCCCCAGAGCAGCGCGTACTCGGTGTCGTAGTTCGGGAAGCCGTCGCCGCGGAACAGCACGAGCAGCGCCGCGGCGAGCGCCGGGGGCACGAGCATGGCCGGGAGCAGGGCTTTCACACGCGCGTGCACGAGGGCCGTGACGCTACCCGTCGGCCGCGCCGGGGGTATCCCTAGACTGGCTCCTCGTGTCCGCCGGCCCCTCGCTCTACCGTCGCCACCGCCCGCGCACGTTCGCCGACGTGGTCGGTCAGGAGCACGTCGTGCGCACCCTGCGCAACGCCGTCGAGCAGGGCAAGGTCCACCACGCGTACATGTTCGTCGGGTCCCGCGGGACCGGCAAGACGTCGATGGCGAAGATCCTCGCCGCGTGCCTGAACTGCACCGGGGCGGAGTCCCGGCCGACGGTCAGCCCGTGCGGCGCGTGCCCGTCGTGCGTGGCGATCGCCGCGGCGACGTCGCTCGACGTCATCGAGATGGACGCGGCGTCCAACAACTCGGTGGACGACGTCCGCGAGCTGCGCGACAGCGTCGCCTTCGCCCCGGTCTCGGGCGGCGCGAAGGTCTACATCCTCGACGAGGCGCACATGCTGACCACGCAGGCGTGGAACGCGTTCCTCAAGACGCTCGAGGAGCCGCCGCCGAACACGATCTTCGTGCTGGCGACGACCGAGGCGGACAAGGTCCTGCCGACCGTCGCGGACCGCTGCCACCGCTTCGA
Source organism: Paraconexibacter algicola (assembly GCF_003044185.1). Taxonomy (GTDB): domain Bacteria; phylum Actinomycetota; class Thermoleophilia; order Solirubrobacterales; family Solirubrobacteraceae; genus Paraconexibacter; species Paraconexibacter algicola. Next base: position 138,770 of record NZ_PYYB01000001.1, on the reverse strand, counting down.
CTTCCAGCGGCCGACCGTCGAGCAGCTCGCCGGGGTCGTCGGCCGCGTCGCCGCGCAGGAGGGGATCACGATCCCCGCCGACGCGGTCGCCCTGCTGGCCCGCCACGCGACCGGCTCGTTCCGCGACGCGCTCGGCACGCTCGAGCAGCTCGTCACCTACTCCGGGGCGCAGATCACGCTCGACGACGTCCTCGCGGTGCTCGGCGTCGCGGCGGACGACCAGCTGTTCGGCACGCTCGACGCCGTCGCGTCGCACGACGCCGCCGGGGTGCTGCGCGCGATCGCGGCGCTCTCGGACGGTGGGCGCGACCTGCAGCACTACAGCCGCCAGCTCGAGGGCCACGTGCGCGAGGTCATGGTCGTGCAGACGCTCGGGACCGTCCCGCGCGAGATCGCGATCACCCCCGACCGTGACGCGCGCCTGCTCGACCAGGCCCAGCGGGTGACGCCGGGCGACGTCGTGCGGCTGCTGGACCTGCTGGCCACGGCGCTGCGGGCCGTCCGCGACGGTGCGGACGCGCGCACGCAGCTCGAGCTCGCGCTCGTGAAGGCCGCCACCCCGCAGGTCGACGCGACGACCCGCGCGCTGATGGCGCGGATCGAGCGGCTCGAGGCCCGCCTCGCGTCCGGCGCGCCCGCCCCGGTGCCGACGCCCGCCGCCGCCGCGGTCCCCGTACCCGCGCCGGCCGCCGCCGCGCCGCCCGCGCCCGAGCCGGCGCCCGCCGCGCCCGTCCAGTCCGCGCCCGCCGCCACGCCCGCGCCGCCCGCCGCGCCCGCCCGGCCTGCCACGCCGGTGGACAGCCCGCCTCCGGCCCCCGCAGCGCCGACGGGCGCTGCGCCGTCGCCGCCCACCGAGGCGCCCGCCGCCGCGCCGGCGCCCGTCCCGCCGGCGCCCGTCGCGTCGGCCGCTGCGCCCGCACCGGTCCCCGATCCGCCCGCTCCGCCGCCGCCCGCCCCCGAGCCGGTCGCCGCGCCCGTGGGCTCGATCGATCTCGACGGCGTCAAGGACCTGTGGCCCGCGGTGCTCGAGACGATCAGCGAGCAGAGCGGCCTGCTGGGCGCGGTCCTCGGCGGCGCGGTCCCGGTCGAGCTGCACGGCGAGGAGCTCGTCGTCGCATTCGACGAGGGCAACGCGTTCATGCGCAAGAAGGCGGAGGACAAGCCCAACCGCGACGCCCTGGTCGAGGCCATCCGCTCGATCACCGGCATGCGCGCCCGGGTGACGTTCGACCTGCGTGACCTCAGCGAGGTCGTCCCGGAGATCGGCGCCGCCGCGCAGCCGATCGGCGAGGACGAGCTGCTCGCCCGCCTGAAGTCCGCGTTCGACGCGGAAGAGGAACCCGCCCCCGACCAGACCCCCACGGAGAGCTGACCGATGCCCCAGCCGAACATGAACCAGATGCTCAAGCAGGTCCAGAAGATGCAGGCCGACATGATGGCCGCGCAGGAGAAGCTGAAGGAGCAGGAGGTCACCGCGACGGCCGGTGGCGGCATGGTGACCGTGGTCGTGACGGGCGAGCTCGTCGTGAAGTCGATCGAGATCAAGCCCGAGGCGATCGACCCCGACGACCCCGAGATGCTGTCGGATCTCGTCCTCGCCGCGGTCAACGAGGGCATCCGCTCGGCGCAGGAGCTCGCCGCCAAGGCGATGGGCGGCGTCACCGGCGGCATGGACCTCGGCGGCCTGGGGCTCCCGGGCTTCTAGCCGTTGCAGGCCCCGTCCGTCCAGCGGCTCGTCACCGAGCTCGGCCGCCTGCCCGGGATCGGGCAGCGCAGCGCGCAGCGGCTCGCGTTCCACATCCTGCGCACGGACGCCGACGTGGCGCTCGCGCTGGCGGACGCGATCCGCGAGGTGAAGGAGAAGATCGGCGTCTGCGAGATCTGCTTCAACCTCGCGGAGGGGCCGCACTGCACGATCTGCCAGGACGAGCGCCGCGACGCCGCGCTGATCTGCGTCGTCGAGGAGCCCGGGGACATCGTGCCGCTCGAGCGCACGCACGAGTACCGGGGCCGCTACCACGTGCTCGGCGGTGCGCTCAGCCCGATCGACGGGGTGGACCCGGACGACCTGCGGATCGCCGAGCTGTACGCCCGCGTCGCCACCCCGCGCCCGGGCGACCCGGACGTCCGCGAGGTCGTGCTGGCCACCAACCCGACGACCACCGGGGAGGCCACCGCGCTGCACCTCGCCGCGGGGCTGCACGAGCGCGCGCCCGAGGTCACGGTCTCGCGGCTCGCCTCCGGCCTGCCGGTCGGCTCGGACCTCGAGTACGCCGACGAGGTCACGCTCGGCAAGGCCCTCGCGGGCCGCCGCGCGGTCTAGGCCCCGTTCCCGGCCCTCAGCCGACGTCGTAGCGGCGCTTCAGCGCGGCGACCCGGCCGAGCGCCTCGCGCACCCGCGCGGCGGGCAGCGCCCCCGAGCGGATCGCGCGGACCACGGTGCGCACCGCCTGCTCCTGGTCGGTCGCGTCCCCGGGCAGCAGCAGCAGGTCGCAGCCGGCGCGCAGCGCGTCGACCGCGGCATCACCGGGCGTGGTGCCCGAGGCGAACGCGGCCGCCCCCAGGTCCGCGGACAGGACGACGCCGTCGAAGCGGGCCTCCTTGCGCAGCAGCGCGACCGCCTGCGGCAGCAGCGTCGCCGGGGTCACCCCGTCGAGCGCCGCGTAGAGCGCGCCGCTCATCTGCACGACGGCGGCGTCCGGGGCGACCTCCAGGAACGGCTGCATGTCGGCGGCGCGCAGCTCGTCGAGGCCGAGCCCGACGGTCGCGGTGGTGCGCGCCGGGTCGGCGGACGCCGCGCCCTCCCCGGGGAAGTGCCCGACGACCGCGGCGACGTTCCCGCGCCGGTAGGCGCGCACGGCGGCGACGGTCTTGGCGGTGACGTCCGGGACGTCGGCCGCGAAGCCGCGCCCGTCCCACGGCCCGCCGATCGAGCCGAGGTCCGCGTCGGGCGCGAGCGTCATCGTCACCCCGAGCGCACGCAGCTGCGCGGCCGAGCGCCGGGCCTGGTCGGCGGCGTCCTCCGGGCTCAGCTGGTCGAACTGGGCGTCGGGCGGGAGGTTGCCGAACGCGCTGTCCTCCCCGCCGGCCTGGCGGGCGACGACGAACGGCTCGTCGTGCCCGGCCGCGCGCGCGGCCGCCCCGACCCCGGCGGCGAGCGTGCGTAGCTGTCCCGGCTCGACGTAGTTCGGGCGCGTGAGCAGCACGCCGCCCCACTCGCGGACCCGCATCCGGGCGAAGAACGGCGCGTTCGGGGTTGTGCCCGGGAAGCCGACGACGAACAGCCGCGCGGCAGCCCGGTCGACCGGCACGCCGAGGTTCGAGCCCGCCGCGCCGCGCTCCGGCGCGGCGGTGGTCGTGCTGCCGGCGCCCGTCGCGGAGCCCTGCCCCGCCCGGCCGCTGCCCGCGGCCAGCAGCGGCGCGAGCGCGGAGATCAGGGACGATCCGCGCTCGCGGACCTCGGGCGCGGCACGGAACGAGGAGCCGCCCTCGGTGGTCGGCGCGGCGTCGTCGTCGGAGCCCGTGAGCAGCGGGATCGCCGCCGCCAGGGCGGCGAGGAGCACGACCAGTGCGACGGTGCGGCGACGCAGGTGCACGCCCATGGTCAGGGTCGCCCGCCCGCGAGGCGGGCACCCTCGTAGAATCGACCGTCCCCATGAGCTCCCCCCCGACCGTCGTCATGAAGTTCGGTGGCACCTCCGTCGCCGACGCGGAGCGCCTCAAGCGCGCAGCGAAGCGCATCGTCGAGAAGCGCGAGGCCGGCCACCGGGTCGTCGCCGTGCTCTCCGCCCGCGGCAAGGAGACCGACCGGCTCATCGCCGACGCCTTCGAGGTCAGCCCGTCGCCGGACCCCCGCGAGATGGACATGCTCCTCTCCACCGGCGAGCGCGTCAGCTGCGCGCTCTGCGCGATGGCGATCAACGACCTCGGGCACCGCGCGATCTCCCTGACCGGTTCACAGGCGGGCATCGTGACAGACACGTCGCACACGAAGGCGAGAATCCTCGACGTGCGCGCCGACCGCATCACGAGCGCGCTGGACGACGACAACATCGTCCTCGTCGCCGGCTTCCAGGGCGTGTCGACCGCGAAGGACGTCACGACGCTCGGCCGCGGCGGCTCGGACACGACCGCGGTCGCGCTCGCCGCCGCAGTCGGCGCGGACGTCTGCGAGATCTACACCGACGTCGCGGGCGTGTTCAGCGCCGACCCGCGCATCGTCCCCGACGCGCGCAAGCTGAACGTCGTCTCGTTCGACGAGATGCTCGAGATGTCCGCCTCCGGCGCGGGCGTCCTACAGCTGCGCAGCGTCGAGTACGCCCGCAACCACGGCGTGCGCATCCACTGCCGTTCCAGCTTCGACGACCAACCGGGCACGATCGTCGTGTCCGAGGAGGACACCGTGGAGAACCCCCTGATCACCGCCGTCACCCACTCGACCGGGGAGGCGCGCGTGACGCTGCTGGGCCTGCCCGACCATCCCGGCATCGCCGGGCGGGTGACGACGACGCTCGCCGAGGCGAACGTCAACATCGACATGATCATCCAGAACGAGCCGGTCACCGCCGACGCGAAGGCCGACATGTCGTTCACGATCCCGCGCGAGGACCTCGACACGGCCAAGGACGCGCTCGCGGCCCTGGCCGCCGAGCACGGCATCGAGATCCGCACCGACGAGTCGATGGGGAAGGTCTCGATCGTCGGCGCCGGGATGAAGTCGCACCCGGGCGTCGCCGCGAAGGTCTTCACGACGCTCGGCGAGCACGAGATCAACATCGAGATGATCTCGACCTCCCCGATCCGCATCTCCTGCGTGGTCCCGGGCGACAAGGTGCCGGACGCGGTCCGCGCCCTGCACAGCGCGTTCGAGCTCAGCGGCCCGGACACGATCAGGCCCGAGCAGCCCTTTGGGGAGTTCGCATGACCGGCGCCGGCGGAGAGGGGACCTGCCCGGTCACCGGCCAGGGCGGCGGCAGCGGCCCGATCGTCGGCATCGTCGGCGCCACCGGCGCGGTCGGCACGACGATGCTGCGGCTCCTGCGCGACCGGCGCTTCCCGGCGGCCGAGGTCGTGCCGCTCGCGAGCGCCCGCTCGGCGGGCAAGGTCCTCGACGGCGGCCTGAAGGTCGAGGAGCTCGCCGACCGCAACATCGGCGGGATCGACATCGCGATCTTCAGCGCCGGCGGCTCGATCAGCCGCGAGTGGGCGCCGAAGTTCGTCGAGAAGGGCGCGATCGTCATCGACAACTCCTCCGCGTTCCGCGCGGACCCGGAGGTCCCGCTCGTCGTCAGCGAGGTCAACGGCGACCTCGTCGCGCAGACGCCGAAGGGCATCATCGCCAACCCCAACTGCACGACGATGGCGTTCATGCCGCCGATGAAGGCGCTGCACGACGTCTACGGCCTGCGGTCCCTGGTGGCGTCCAGCTACCAGGCGGTCGGCGGCGCGGGGCAGAAGGGCATGGACGAGCTCGCCGAGCAGATCCCGACGCTGCTCGGGCAGCGCGAGAAGCTCGTCGACGCCGGCGCCGAGGCGTACGCGTCGGTGACCGCGAGCGTCCACGCGAAGCCGATCGCGTTCAACGTCGTGCCGTGGCTGGGCTCCGAGAAGGAGGGCGGCTACACCGACGAGGAGCTGAAGATGCTCAGCGAGAGCCGCAAGATCCTCGACCTGCCCGAGCTGACCGTCGCCCCGACGTGCGTGCGCGTGCCGGTCATGGTCGGCCACGCGATCGCGATCCGCGCCACGTTCGCGCGCGAGGTCGACGTCGACGAGGCCAAGGCGGCGCTCGCGGCGATGCCCGGCGTCGCGCTCGACGACGTGCCGACCCCGCTGGAGTGGGCGGGCCGCGACGAGGTCGTCGTCGGCCGCATCCGCAAGGACCTCGCCGACCCGTGCTCGCTGAACCTGTTCGTGGTCGGCGACAACCTGCTCAAGGGCGCCGCGCTCAACACGATCCAGATCGCGGAGCTGCTGGTCGAGAAGGGCCTCGTCCGGACCTGAGTCCCGGGGTGGCGCGCGACCGGCGCGCCACCGTGCTGCCCGTCGGGTCCGGTGACCGGGCCCGACGCGTGCCGCGCTAGGAGAAGAGCTCGCCGGCGCGGATGCGCTTGGCCATGTCCTTGGACTCCTCGCGGTACGCGGAGCCGTCCTCGAACTCGATGACGGGGAGCTTGCTCTGGCCGCTGAGCGCCTCGAGCGCCGGGCGGTTGCCCTTCTTCAGGCCGTTGTGCTTGACGACCTCGTACTCGATCCCCTGGTCGCGAAGCGCCTTCTCCGCGTTCCAGCAGGCGTCGAGACCGGTGTGCAGGAAGGTGAACTGGCAGCGGTGGAGCTTGACCTTGGGCATGGCGTCACCCTACCCGCTGACGAGCGTCGGGCTCAGCGGGACGTCAGGCCGGCGAGCTCGCGACGGGTCCGCACCCCGAGCTTGCGGTAGATGTTGCGCCGGTGGGTGCGGACGGTCTCGACGCCCACGTGCAGCGCGAGCGCGATCTCCGCGTTGGAGGCGCCGCGCTGGAGGTGCTCGAGCACGTCGGCCTCGCGCGGGGTGAGGAGGTCGGGGCCGACCTGCTCGCCGGCCGTCGCGGTGCCGCCCGCCGCGGAGCGGGGGAGGACCTGCAGGCCGCGGGAGGCGAGGTGGATCGCGTTGAGGACGTCGCGGGCCTGCGTGTCCTTGCTCAGGCAGGCGGTCGCGCCGAACGCGAGCATCTGGTTGGCCTCGGCGGGCCCGGGCCGGTTGGCGAGCACCACCAGACGCGTGTCGGGGTGCGCGGTGTGCAGGCGGCGGACGTCGGCCGGGCTGCGCAGCCCGCCGAAGTTCACGATCGCGACGCGCGGCCGGTGCACCCGCAGGACCCCGTCGAGGTCGTGCTGCTCGACGTCGGCCGCCACGATCTCGAGGTGCTCGTCGTCCTCGACGAACGCGCGCAGGCCCCGGGCGACGAGGTCCTCGAAGCGGGCGAGCGCGACGGTGATGGAACGGCGGGCGACCATGGTCCTGTGACCCCTATCGGCAGCCGGGCCCGAAAGGGTGAGGGCGATCTCACCCGTTTCTCACCCGGGCGCTCACCCGAAGATCACCCGGGTGAGGGGACGACGGCCGCTGACCGCTCCGTCACCATTGCCTCATCGCCTGACGCACACACGGCGAGCCGGTCGGACCACGGGAGGGACGACCGCGACAGAGCTTCCCTGGGGCGGAATGGGGTACGCAACACCGGGAGTCGGAACGGGCGGGCCAGGACGGCCCGCCCGTCCGCGTTCCGGGGCCGTCGGGGGACGGCGTCAGTCGTCGTCGACCGGCGGGATCTCGCGGCGCAGCCGCTCGCGCGCCGCGTCGAGCCGGGCCACGTCCAGCGGTCCCGCGGGGCTCGTGCCGCCCTTCGGCGCGCCGAGCGCCCGGGCGCGCTCGGCGATCCCGTCCTCGGAGGGCAGCGGCAGGAACGAGCGCGGCGCAGGCTTTGCGGCCGCCCGCTTGGGGCGGCGCCGCCCGGGGAGGGGGAGCACCTTGTCGAGATCCGGCAACCGCATCGAGCGCGCATCCTATGCCCCGGCCGGGGCGTCGTGGCGCCCCGACAGGACGCCCCTGCAAGCGGGGGTGCAGAACGACCGAGGCCGCCCCGTGGGGCGGCCTCGAAGGTCCTGCGGGATCGGCACGCGGCCGGGGGGGTGGCTACCAGCCGCCGCCCTCGGCGCCGACGCCCGCGATCACGCTCGTCGACCAGTCGACGACCGCGGTGGGCTTGACGACGTGCTTGTTCAGCCCGATCTCCTTCGGCGACAGGCCGAGGGCCAGGCCGACGAGCTGGGGCAGGTGCAGCACCGGCATGTTCAGCGGCTTGGGCGTGAGCTTCGCCGCGATCGGCTGCTGCAGGTCGAGGTTCAGGTGGCACAGCGGGCACGGCGTGACGATGCAGTCCGCGTCCGCGTCCTGCGCGTCCCCGAGGTTGCGCGCCGCCATCGTCAGCGACGCCTCCTTCTTCATCGTGATGATGGGGAAGCCGCAGCACTTGTGCGAGCCGGCGTAGTCGATGACCGTGCCGCCGAGCGCCTCGATGACCAGCGACAGGTAGCTGTCACGCGGGTTCTCGTCGTCGATGCCCAGGCGGTCCGCCGGACGGACGATGTAGCAGCCGTAGAACGGGCCGACCTTCAGGCCCGTGAGGGGCTTGACGACCTTCTCCTTGAGCTTGTCGAGGCCGTAGTCCTCGACGAGCATCCACAGGAAGTTCTTGTTGGCGATGCCCTGCTGGTAGGTCAGGTTCTCCTTGGCCAGCGTCTCGTTGACGTGGTCGCGGTAGACCTTGTTCGCGTCCAGGCGCTCCTGCGACTCGCTCTGCGCGCCCTGGCAGGTCGAGCAGATGTTCATCATCAGGTCGGCGCCCTTCGCCAGCTCCTGCTGCGCCAGCGCGAACGTGCGGGCGTTGAGGGTGTCGGCGAGCTCCTGGTTGTGCTCGGCGATGACGCCGGCACCGGTGCAGCAGGCACGGTCGAGCTCGACGAGCTCGATCCCGAGCTTCGGCGCGACCTGCGCCATCGAGCCGTGCAGCTCGGGGGTGAAGCCGCGGCTGACGCAGCCGGGCCAGTAGGCGACCTTCATCAGGTGGTGCTCCGATCCTCGACGGCGCCCGCGACGGGCTGTTCCAGGTCCTTGTCGTCCCCGACCACGTACAGGTTCAGCTCGTAGCGCTCCTCGCGCGAGCCGATCGTGTCGAAGATCTCGCGGACGGCCTTGACGTCCTGCTTGGGGATCTTGTGCGGCACGAGCGCGAGCTTCGGGTTGACCTTGCGCCGCAGCACCGCCTTGGTGATGACCGGCAGCGAGGAGACGAGCTCGGCGCCCGCCTTCGGGGCGAACTTGCCGAACCAGCTGTCACCGCCGTAGGAGCGCGGGAGCAGCTCGGCCTCGTGGAGCAGGCCGCCCTGCTTGACGAGCGTGACGAACGCGGCCTCGTGACGGTGGCCGTTGTTGCGGTCGTCGATGTGGTGGTCGGAGCCGGCGCGACGGCGCAGACGCATGATCTGGTTCATCGGCGCGACGCCCTTCGGGCACGCCTCCACGCACTTGAAGCAGTGCGTGCAGTTGTAGATGCCGTTGGGGTCCTCGGCGAGGTCCTTCAGCCGCTGCTGCTGCTCGGCGTCACGCGGGTCGCCGACGAAGCGGTACGCCTTCGCGAGGGCGGCCGGGCCGATGAAGCCCGGGTCGACCTCCATCGAGAGGCAGTCCGAGACGCAGGCGCCGCACTGGATGCAGGCCATCGTCTGGGTGACGTCGACCATCGAGACGCGGTCGACGACGTACTCGCGCTCCGGCACCGGGGTCTTGCCGATCAGCCACGGGGTGACGCGGTTGATCTTCTTCCAGTGGACCGCGTCCATGTCGACGATCAGGTCCTTGATGACGGGCATGTTGCCCATCGGCTCGACCGTGATCTTCCCGTCCTTGGAGCGCTTGAGCGCCTCCTCGAGATGGGTGTGGCAGGCGAGGCCGGGCTTGTCGTTGATCCGCACGCCGCAGGAGCCGCAGATCGCGGCACGGCACGAACAACGCACGCCGATCGAGCCGTCGTACTTGGCCTTGGCCTGCAGCAGGCCCTCGAGCACCGAGCGGTGCGGCTCGAGGGTCACCGTGTGCTCGTCCCAGTACGGGGCCTCGCCCGAGTCCGGGTCGTAGCGGCGGATGCGCAGGGTGAAGTCCTGCGCGGGCTTACGAGTGTCCATCTAGTACTTGCGCTCCTCGGGCTGCCACTGGGTGATGGTCACGGGCGAGTAGTGGATCGTCGGCACGTCGTCGCCGTTGATCGACGTGTTGATGTGCTTCTGCCACTCGTCGTCGTTGCGCTCCGGGAAGTCGGTGCGGAACTGCGCCCCGCGGGACTCCTTGCGCTCGAGCGCGGCGACGACGCAGCACTCGGCGGCGTCGAGCATGTAGCCGAGCTCGATCGCCCCGAGCACGTCCTGGTTGAAGACGGTGCCCTGGTCGTCGATGTAGGCGGACTTCGCCTCCTCCTTCAGCCGCCGCACGACCTCGTGCGCGTGCTGGAGGCCGGCCTCGTCGCGGAACACCGCGACGTAGCGGTTCATGACGGTGCCGAGCTCGTCCTTGATCTCGGAGACGCGGCGCCCGGTCTTCGGGCGGCCGATGATCTCCTTGATCTCCGCCTCGTCCTTGAGCAGCTGCGTGCGGTCGTTGGTCGGCATCGTCATGCTCTTCGCGCGCTCCGCGGCGTGCTCGCCGGAGCGGCGGCCGAAGATCAGCGTGTCGAGCAGCGAGTTGGCGCCGAGCCGGTTGCCGCCGTGGACGGAGACGCAGGCGACCTCGCCGGCGGCGTACAGGCCGGGGACCGGGGTCGCGCCGTCGACGTCGGTCTTGACGCCGCCCATGATGTAGTGCTGGCCGGGCCGGATGAGGATCGGCTCCTTGGTGATGTCGACGCCGGCGAAGTCCTTGCCGATGTTGACGATCTCGCGCAGCGCCTCGAGCGTGCGCTTCTTCGGCACGACGGTGATGTCGAGGTAGATGCCCGCCCCGTCCTCGCCGACGCCGCGACCCTCGTTGATCTCGGTCTGCTCGGCGCGCGACACGACGTCGCGGGAGGCGAGCTCCATCTTGTTGGGCGCGTACTTCTCCATGAAGCGCTCGCCCTCGGAGTTGAGGAGGTGCGCACCCTCGCCGCGGGCGCCCTCGGTGATGAGGAAGCCGTTTTCCAGCAGCGTGGTCGGGTGGTACTGGATCATCTCCATGTCCATCAGCGGCACGCCGGCGCGGTACGCCTGCGTGATGCCGTCGGCGGTGCAGATGAGCGCGTTGGTGGACGGCTTCCAGATCTGGCCGGCGCCACCGGAGGCGAGGATGACGTTCTTCGCGGTGAAGACCTCCATGTCGCCGGTGCGGATGTTCCGCGCCACGCAGCCGGTGCAGGTGCCCTCGTCGTCGAGGATGAGCGAGGTGGTGAACCACTCCTCGTACCGGTCGACGGTGTCGGAGTGCTTCATCAGCTGCTCGTACAGGACGTGCAGGATGGCCTGGCCGGTGATGTCGGCGACGTAGGCGGTGCGCTTGACCGAGGCGCCACCGAAGGCGCGGAGGTCGAGCAGACCGTCGTCGTTGCGGTGGAACGTGACGCCGATGTGCTCGAGGTGCATGACCTCGGCGGGGGCCTCGGAGCACATCACCTCGATGGCGTCCTGGTCGCCGAGGAAGTCTGATCCCTTGACGGTGTCGTAGGCGTGGGAGCGCCAGTCGTCGGTGACGCTGACCGCGGCGTTGATGCCGCCGGCGGCGGCCACCGAGTGTGAGCGGACCGGATGGACCTTGCTCATGATCGCGACCGTGACTCCGGCCTGGGCTGCGGCGAGGGCGGCTCGCTGACCTGCGAGTCCCGCGCCGATGATGAGGACGTCGTGTGAAGGCATGAACTCTCTCTGCGACGGACGTGTTCTAGGACCGCACTCTATACGGGTCGGGATCGCTCCCGGCTTGACGACATACGCGCCCATTCCCCACTCCCGCGGACGGCATTCGCTGTCCATCGGCAGTTAGGCAACCCTTATTCCTGCGGGGCTCTCACAGGCGCTGCAACGGGGATCACCGGATCCCCGGGGGCGATCCGCGGACCCGTCGGACGGGGGGCGCGCGACGTCCACGAGAGGCGCGGGCCGCGCGGCGGCGCGCACCGGCCGCCCGGGAGTCGGCGCGTCGGCGGTCGAGGCCCCGCCCCGCTCCGCCTCAGCGGCGGCGCCCCGTGCCCGTGACGGCCGGCGATGCCGACGCGCCCTACGCGGCGTCGACCGCGGCGCCGAGCGCGCGGCGGACCTGCTGGACCGTGACGACGCCCCGCAGCGCCCCGGCGGCGTCGACGACCATGAGCGCCCCGAGGTCGCGCAGCGGCGCGGAGTGGATCAGCGCCTCCAGCGGCTCGTCGTCGCGGACGGCGAAGCGCGCGTCGGCGGCGTCGAGCAGGTCGGCGACCGGCAGGATCGGGCGACCCGCGTCGACCGCGCCGTCCACCCGCACCCGCGGCAGGATCCCGAGGTAGCGCCCGGTCCCGGGCTCGACCGCGGCGAACCACTCCCAGCCGTAGCGCAGGAAGAAGTCCTCCTGCGCGCGCAGCGCGGTCGTGTCCCCGGGGATCGTGACCGGGTCGCCGTCCATCAGGTCGGCGACGGTCACGCCGTCGATCCGCTCGGCGAAGTCGCTCGTCGCGACCGCGCCCGACGCCGCCTGGCCGAGGAACCAGCCGAGCACCATGAGCCACACGCCGTTGATCGGGTCGATCGTGAACGCGAGGACCGCGCCGCCGCCGATCAGCACGAAGCTGAAGCCCTGCCCGAGCCGGGCGGAGAAGCGCGTGCCGCGGTTCTTGTCCCCGGTGATCTTCCACGCGGCCGCGCGGGCCAGGCGCCCGCCGTCCAGCGGGAACGCCGGGACCATGTTGAACACGAACAGGAACGCGTTGACGGTGAACAGCCACGAGGCGAGCGCGAGCGCCGGGGTGGTGCTCGACTCGCTGAACGTCACGTTGTCGAAGAACTCGCCGGCCCGGGACAGGCCGAAGCCGAACGCCAGGCACAGCGCGCAGACCACGAGCGTCACCGCCGGGCCGGCGCCGGCGACGCGGAACTCCTCGCCCGGGGTGCGGCTGTCGCGGCTGAGCTTCGCGAGGCCGCCGAAGAACCAGAGGTCGATCCCCTCGATCCCGATCCCGCTGCGGCGGGCGACGAGCGCGTGGCCGAGCTCGTGGGCGACGAGCGACACGAAGAACAGCAGCGCGCCGGCGACCGCGACGAGGTAGGCCTCCGTGTCCGAGCCGCCCAGGACGTCCTGGAACTGCCCGGACAGGAAGTAGATCATCAGGAACAGGAAGACGAACCAGCTGGGGCTGGCGCCGATCCTGATCCCGAACAGGCGACCGAGCTGGACGGACGAGGAGCCGATCACCCCTCCATGGTCGCACGGCGCGGGCTACTTCACCTCGCGTCGCAGCAGCAGCGCCGTGCCGATCACCAGCGGCAGCACGATCCAGATCGTCCCGGCGGTGAGCAGCTGCCACCAGTCGTCCCCGGAGGCGCGCAGCTCGCTGATCGCCATGAACGGCACGTTCAGGTCCAGCCAGTCCCAGGTGGACCGCAGCGAGCTGATCAGCTCGCCGAGCACCGTGAAGACGGTGGGGAGGGCGAAGTACGCGACGATCGCGGCGGCCGGGCTGCGCAGCAGCAGGCCGAAGCCCAGACCCCAGAGCATGTTGATGACGCCCGCCAGGACCGCCTGGCCGAGCTCGCCCGCGCTGAGGTTCCAGGCGCCCTCGCCGCCGCCGACCGCGGTCGACGCGACCGCGGCGAGCAGCCCGATCGCGAGGCCGGCGAACGTCAGGGCCAGCGCCGCGATCACCTTCGCGACGACGACCCGGCGGCGATCCGGCACCAGCGCGAAGGTCGCGAGCGCCGTGCGCTGCGACCACTCGCTCGTCACGAGCAGGATGCCGATGATCGGCAGCAGCACGAGGTAGGGGAGCAGCGCGAGCTGCACGACGTCGCTGAGCACCACGTCCTCCTGCGGCACCGCGATCGGGATCGCGATCGCGACGACCGCGGCGACCAGGGTGGCGACCGCGAGCAGCCAGCGGCCCGAGCGGGTGTCGGACGCCTTGCGCAGCTCCACCCGGACGAGCCGTCCGAGGGTCGGGCCGGCGATGGCGCGTGGGCCCGCCGTCGCGGCCGGGGGCGCGGCTGGCTGGGCTGTGGCGGTGGCGGGGCTCATGCGGCGACCTCCTCGGTCGGGGCGGTGTGGGTCAGGGACAGGAACAGCTCCTCGAGGCCGGCGCCGTCGGCGGGACGCAGCTCCAGGAGGACGACGCCGGCGTCGGCGGCCGCCCGGCCGACCTGCTCGGCGGTCGCCTCGACGAGCTGCCCGCCGTCGGTCGTGGTGGTGGAGGGCAGGCCGGCGGCGGCGAGCGCGCGGCGCAGCTCGGTGCGGCTCGTGGCCTTCACGAGCGTGCCGGTCGCCTGCAGCAGCTCGGCCTTGTCGGCGTCGGCGACGATCCGGCCGCCGGCGATGACGACGAGCCGGTCGGCGACGGCCTCGACCTCGCGCAGCAGGTGCGAGGAGAGCAGCACCGTGCCGCCGCGGTCGGCGAAGTCGCGCAGCAGGCCGCGCATCCAGTGGATGCCCTCGGGGTCCAGGCCGTTGGCGGGCTCGTCGAGCATCAGCACGCGCGGGTCGCCGATCAGGGCCTGGGCGAGTCCGAGCCGCTGGCGCATGCCCAGCGAGTAGTCGCCGACGCGGCGGCGCGCCTTCGTGCGGTCGAGGTCCACGAGCGACAGCAGCTCGTCGACCCGCGCGCGCGGCACGCCGAGCACGTCGGCGGTGAGGCGCAGCACCTCGAGGCCGCTGCGGCCCGCGTGCTGGGCGCCGGCGTCGAGCAGGACGCCGATCTCGCGGCCCGGGTTGGGCAGCTGCCGGTAGGGCACGCCGAGCACGGTCGCGCTCCCGGCGGTGGGCGGCGTCAGCCCGGCGATCATCCGCATCGTCGTGGACTTGCCCGCCCCGTTCGGTCCGAGGAAGCCGGTGACGGTGCCCGGCTCGCAGCGGAAGCTGACGTCCTGCACGGCGGTGTGCCCGCCGTACCGCTTCGTGAGGTTCTCGACGTGGATCATGCGATCAGGATCGGCGCGGCGGCGCTCACGCACATCGGCCGAAGGTCGATGACGCCATCGACCTCGGTCGGTGGTGGGTGGGCCCGTCGACGCGTACGCTCGATCGCGATGGAGCCCACCGCCGTCCGCGTCCCCCCGCGCACCTGGCGCGACCCGCTGCTGATCGTCCTCGCCCTCGGCTTCGGGCTGTTCACGCTCGCCGTCGACGCGCCCTGGAAGCGCCACGGGGACCTCGTCGCGGCCCTCGACGTGCTCGGCGGCGTCGTGGCGCTCGTCGCGCTGTGGTGGCGCACGCGCTACCCCGTGACGATCGCGGCGGCGACGATGCCGCTCGGGCTGTTCGCGAGCTCCGCCTCCGGCGTCGGGCTGGTGATGCTCTTCACCCTCGCGGTGCACCGGCCGTTCCGCGTGACCGCGACGATCGCCGCGCTGAACCTCGCGACCGGCGCCGTGTACTTCCGCCTCTACCCCGACGAGGAGCTCGCGTACGGCTGGCTGCTGGTCATGCTCGCCGTCTTCCTCACGGCGATCGTGGCGTGGGGCATGTACGTGCGCGCGCGCCGTCAGCTCGTCGACTCGCTGCGCGAACGCGCCGAGCGGGCCGAGGCCGAGCAGCAGCTGCGCGCCCAGCAGGCCCGGGACGGCGAGCGGGCGCGGATCGCGCGCGAGATGCACGACGTGCTCGCGCACCGGATCTCGCTGCTGAGCATGCACGCGGGGGCGCTCGAGTTCCGACCCGACGCGCCGCCGCGCGAGATCGCGCAGGCCGCGGGCGTGATCCGCCGCAGCGCCCACGAGGCGCTCGAGGACCTCCGCGAGGTGATCGGCGTGCTGCGCTCCGACGCGGGCGAGTCCGCCGAGGTCGACGCCGCGTCGGGGGCGCCCGCCCGCCCGCAGCCGACGCTCGGGGACCTCGACGCGCTGCTGGCGGAGAGCCGCGCGGCGGGGATGCGCGTCCGCGCCGAGGTCGCCGTCGGCGCGGTGCCCGCCGGACTGGGCCGCACCGCCTACCGGGTCGTGCAGGAGGGGCTCACCAACGCGCGCAAGCACGCCGACGGCGCCCCGGTCGACGTGCGCCTGCACGGGGCCCCCGGCGACGGGCTGACCGTCGAGGTCGACAACCCGGCACCGGTCGGCGCCGCCGTGGGGGCGTCCGCCCGGATCCCCGGGGCGGGCAGCGGGCTGCTCGGCCTGCGCGAGCGCGCACAGCTCGCCGGCGGGCGCCTCGAGCACGGACCCACGCAGGACGGAGGGTTCCGCCTGCGCGTCTGGCTGCCCTGGCCGGTGGAGGCGACGTGAGCACGATCCGCGTCCTGCTCGTCGACGACGACGCGCTCGTGCGCTCGGCGCTGCGGATGATGCTCGACGGGCAGTCCGACCTGCGGGTCGTCGCCGAGGCGTCCGACGGCGCCGAGGTGCCGGCCGCCGTCGACGCGCACCGCCCGCACGTCGTGCTGATGGACATCCGCATGCCCGGGGTCGACGGGCTGGCCGCCACCGAGGCGCTGCGCGCACGCCGCGACCCGCCGCAGGTGATCGTCCTGACGACCATGAACGCCGACGAGCACGTGCTGCGTGCGCTGCGCGCGGGCGCGGGCGGGTTCCTGCTGAAGGACACGCCGCCCGCCCGGATCGTCGAGGCGATCCGGCTCGTGGCCGCCGGTGAGGCGATGCTGTCCCCGGCGGTCACCCGCCAGCTGATCACGCACGTCGCCGACCCGGCCGTCGAGGATCGTCGCGGCCGCGCGCGCGAGGCGCTGCAGGAGCTCACCGAACGCGAGCTGGAGGTCGCCGTCGCGCTCGGCGGTGGCGGCTCGAACGCCGAGATCGGCGCCGAGCTGCACATGAGCGTGGCCACGGTGAAGGCCCACGTCTCGCGCCTGCTGACGAAGCTCGACCTGAACAACCGCGTCCAGGTCGCGCTGCTCGTCCACGACGCGGAGCTGCTCTGAGCGCTCGGCGCCATGGCGCCGTACCGCCGGTGAATCGCGACGCCGATAGCATCGCCCGCACCTCACCCTCACCGGACCCCTGAAGGAGACACCGAACCGTGAGCACCCCCGTCAACGTGGTCGTGACCGGCGCCGCCGGCCAGATCGGCTACGCCCTGCTCTTCCGCATCGCCTCCGGCGCGATGCTCGGCCCCGACACCCCCGTCAACCTGCGGCTGCTCGAGATCCCCCAGGCCGTCAAGGCCGCCGAGGGCACCGCCATGGAGCTGAACGACTGCGCGTTCCCGCTGCTGGCGAACATCGACATCTACGACGACGCCACCAAGGCGTTCGACGGGGCGAACATCGGCCTGCTCGTCGGTGCCCGCCCGCGTGGTCCGGGGATGGAGCGCGCCGACCTGCTCGAGGCCAACGGCGCGATCTTCAAGCCGCAGGGCGAGGCGATCAACGCCGGCGCCGCGGACGACATCAAGGTCCTCGTCGTCGGCAACCCGGCGAACACCAACGCGCTGATCGCGCAGGCCAATGCGCCCGACGTGCCCAAGGAGCGCTTCACCGCGATGACGCGCCTGGACCACAACCGCGCGATCGCCCAGCTGGCCGAGAAGACCGGCGCCACCGTGTCCGACATCACGAACATGGCGATCTGGGGCAACCACTCGCCGACGATGTTCCCCGACCTCTACAACGCGAAGGTCAAGGGCCAGAACGCGTTCGAGGCCGTCGGCTCGGACCTCGACTGGTACCGCGAGACCTACCAGCCGACCGTCGGCAAGCGCGGCGCGGCGATCATCGACGCGCGTGGCGCCTCCTCGGCGGCCTCCGCCGCCTCCGCGGCGATCGACCACATCCACGACTGGGTGCTCGGGACCCCCGAGGGTGACTGGGTCTCGATGGCGATCCCGTCCGACGGCAGCTACGGTGTCGCCGAGGGCATCATCAGCTCGTTCCCGGTGACCTGCTCGGGCGGCGAGTACTCGATCGTCCAGGGCCTCGAGATCCCCGAGTTCGCGCAGGAGAAGATCGACGCGACCGTCGCCGAGCTCGTCGGCGAGCGCGACGCGGTCAAGGGCCTCGGCCTCGTCGGCTGACCCGACCGATCCCGGACGGACCGAGGGCCGGTGCCACCGCGGTGGCGCCGGCCCTCGGCCGTTGCGCGGGCGCTCAGGCCGCCTCGAGGGCGTGCCAGCCGCGACCCTCCTTGCGCACCAGGCCCTCCTTCTGCAGCCCGGGCAGCACCCGGTAGAGGTAGTTCTGCTTGATGCCCATCGCGTCGGCGAGCTCGGGGATGGTGATGCCGGGCTTCTCCTTCACGAGCGTGAGCGCCTCATTGGCCCGCGGGCCGCTGCCCTTGGGGCGGCCGCGACGGCCCGTGCCGGAGTCCGCACCCGAGGCGGCCTTGCGGGCCCGCGGTGCACGGGCGGGGGAGGGCGCGGGCGCGGGCGCGGCGCGGACGCCGTCGAGCGCCTGCAGCGCCGCCTCGAGCTTGTGGTACTCCTCGACGAGCGGCGCCAGCTCCTTCAGGCGGCTCGCGATCTCCTGACGCTTCTCGTCCAGAAAGTCCGTCATGGTGTCACATCTACCTCTAATCGGTGCGGTTATGACCAGCAAATGTCACGGATGTGACTTTTCGGAATAGTGACACACCTGGGATGTGGGCCCGCCCCGACGATCGTCCACCGCGCCGGGGGGCCGCGTGGGCGATACTCGGTCGATGAGACGGAAGATCACCGTGGTGGGGGCCGGCGCGGTCGGCTCGGCGACCGCGCTGCTGCTCGGCCGCCGGCCCGACGCGGACGTCGTGCTCGTCGACGCCGACGCCGCTCGTGCCCGGGCGCGCGCGCTCGACCTCACCGCCGCGGTCGCGCTCGACGCGGGCGCCGGCCGGGTCTCCCCGGGCGGCTGGGTGGACGTCGCGGGCAGCCACGTCGTCGTCCTCGCCCTCGGCGGGCCGGACCCGCTCGCGGCGCTCGCCGAGGTCGGGACCGAGCTCGCCCGCCGCTGCCCGGACGCGGTCGTCGTCGTGCTCACCACCCCGGTGGACGCGGCCACGCACGCGGTGCTCGAGGCGACGCGCTTCCCGCGCGGTCAGGTGCTCGGCCTCGGGACCGTCGTCGACACCGCGCGGCTGCGGTCGCTGCTGGCCCGCGAGGCGGGCGTCAGCGTCGCCGACGTGCAGGCGCTCGTGCTCGGCCAGCACGACGGCGTGCTCGTCCCGATCACCTCGACCGCGACGATCGCCGGACGTCCCGCCGCCGAGGTGCTCGGCACCGAGCGGCTCGACGCGGTCGTCGCGGGCGTCGCCGACGCGGCGGACGAGCTGCGCGCCGGGCTGGGCGAGCGCGCCGGGCTGCTGGCGCCCGCCGCCGCGGTCGTCGACGTCGTCGCGGCGATCGTCGACGACACGCGCCGCGTGCTGCCGTGCTCGGCGCTCTGCCAGGGCGAGCTCGGGATCACCGGCAGCGTCCTCGCCGTCCCCGTGGCGCTCGGCGCCGACGGCATCACCGCGATCGTCGACGTGCAGATGGCCGAGGCCGAGCGCGTCGCGCTGCTCGCCGCGGCCGACGTCTGACCGTCCGTCTCAGCTGCCGACGAACGGCAGGTCCGGCGCGCTCAGCGGCAGCGACGGCGCGGGCTGGAACCCCCGCCGCCCGTACAGGTGCGTGAAGCCGCGGCTGGACCGTGGGCCGCGCGTGTACTCCGCCTGGCGCCCGTAGACCTGCCGGGCGCTGGTCGCCACCCACTCGCGCACGAACGGCTCGTCCATGCGGTGGAACTCGCGCGTGACACCGTCCTCGTGGAAGCGCAGCAGCGCGAACCCGGCCGGGTACTCCTTGCCCGCCCCGTTCTCCACGAACGGCAGCCGCTCCCCGATCCGCTCGTCGTAGGCGACGAGGTTGCGGTGCGTGTGCCCGTGGAGCACCAGCGCGACGTGCGGATGCCGGGCGAGCACCCCCAGCGCGTCACGGCCGCCGCGGTCGGGGTCGACCCCGGAGCCGAAGGGCGGCAGCGCGCTGAAGCGCGACCCGGCGACGATCGGGTGGTGGAAGAGCACGAGCGCCCGGCGGCCCTGTCCGGCGGCCCGGGTCAGCTCGCGGTCCAGGAACGACAGCTGGTCCCCGAGGTCCAGCCGCCCGCGGCCGCTGTCCGGGTCGCAGGAGTCCAGGCCGATCACCGTCAGCGCCGGGCCGACGTCGCGCGACCACGACAGGGCGTGCGCGCCGACGGGTCGGTCGCCGAACGCCTGCATCCGCAGGCAGTCCCCGTCCTCCCCGCAGGGACCGAAGCGGCGGTCGTGGTTTCCGCGCGTCACCGCCAGCGGTACGCGCGCCCGGCGCAGCACCGCCAGGGCGCGGCGCACCTCGTCGGGGCGGCCGCGGTCGGTGAGGTCGCCGTTGACGACGAGCAGGTCGGGGCGCAGCCGCCGGATCGCCCGCACGGCCGCAGCGGTCATGCGGATCGCGTAGCCGGGCTCGGAGAAGCACGGCGGGAAGTCGCCGCTGATCGTCCCCGAGCAGCCCTCGCCGACGTGGATGTCGTTCAGCACGGCGATCGTCGCCAGCACGCGCCCGGCGGGCCGGCGCAGCGTCGTCACGACCCCGGTGTGCGCGTCGTTCTCGGGCACCCGGCGGCCGCCGGACCACAGCTCGTAGCGGTACTCGCGGCCCGGCTGCAGACCCTCCACGGACGCGACGTGCACCCGGGCGTCTTGCTCCAGCACCCGCGACTCCCCGGCGGCGGGCAGGCCCGGGCCCCGCAGCACGATCCGGCTGTCGGACGCCTCCGACGTCGCCCACCAGCACGAGAAGCCTGTCGGCGTCACGGTCACGAGCTCCGAGCGCAGCCCGCCGCGTAGCGCTGCGAGCTGCCCGAGCGCGGGCGGCGCGCCGCGCGCCCCGAGCAGCAGGCCGCCCGCCCCGGCGGCACCGGCGACCAGCAGCTCCCGACGGGACACGCCGCGTTCCATGGGCGCGATGCTCCCACAGCCGCGACCGGCCCCCGTTACGTTCCTGTGCCATGAGCGAGCCAGCGTTCCGCTACGACCCGGACCTCGACGGGGACGCCGACCCCGGCGAGGTCGTCTGGACCTGGGTGCCCTACGAGGAGGACGCCTCCCAGGGCAAGGACCGCCCGACGGTCGTCATCGCCCGCGACGGCGACGAGGTCCTGCTCGTGCCGCTGTCAAGCCGCAGCCACGAGGACCGGCCCGACCGCGACGACTGGATCGAGCTCGGCAGCGGGGCGTGGGACCGCGACGGCCGTCGCAGCCACGTCGACGTCTCGCGCGTCCTGCGCGTCCGTGCCGACGCGATCCGCCGCGAGGGCGCCGTGCTCGAGCAGGACCGCTTCGAGGCGGTCGTCGCCGCCGTGCGCGCCCGCGGCGGCGGCTGAGCGCCTGTCGGCTCTCCACAGCCCGCGGGGTGCCGGTTCGTCCCTGCTCCCCATACAGCGGTCGCGGACGACGTGGGAGCCTCGGACGCGACCCACCACGCCAGGAGAGACCGATGACGACCATGGAAGAGCGCCGCGCCGCGCTGACGACCTTCGCCGAGCTGCCCGCGATGCGCGCCTCCCAGGCCCCCGACGCCCCGGCCGTCTGGGACGACCACGTGCAGCTCGACAACGCGGGGCTGCACGACCGCGTCGAGCGGGCCGCCGCGGCGCTCGTGCGCGCCGGGGTCGGGCCGGGGGACACCACGGCGGTGATCCTCCCCAACCGCCACGAGCTGATCGTCGCGCTGTTCGCGTCCTGGCGGATCGGGGCGGCGATCACGCCGGTCAACCCGGTGCTGACGCCGACCGAGATGCAGTACCAGGTCGACGACGCGGGGGCGAAGGCGATCATCGGCGAGGGCCTGCAGATCGAGGGCCAGGTGCTCGGCCTCGAGGCGCTGCTGCAGGACGTCGGGGACACCGCGCTGCCGGCGCCGCCGCAGGACCCCTCGGACCTCGCGCTGCTGATCTACACGAGCGGCACGACCGGAAAGCCCAAGGGCGTCATGCTCGACCACTCCAACCTGCTGAGCATGTGCGAGAGCGCCGGGACGCACCTGCTGATCACCGACGCCGACCACAGCCTGCTGGTGCTGCCGCTGTTCCACGCCAACGGCATCGTCGCGGGCACGCTCACGCCGCTGCTCGCGGGCGGCCGCGTCACGATCGTCGCGAAGTTCAGCCCGTCGACGTTCTTCGACACCGTCGCCGCCGTGCGCCCCACGTACTTCTCGGCGGTCCCCGCGATCTACGCGATGCTCTCCGCGCTCCCCGACGACCAGGTCGCCGACACGTCCTCGCTGCGGCTCGTCATCTGCGGTGCGGCGCCCATGCCCGCCGAGCTCATCCACCGCGTCGAGGAGCGGTTCGACGTCGTGCTCGTCGAGGGCTACGGCCTCTCGGAGGGCACCTGCGCCTCGGTGATCAACCCGGTGGAGGGGAAGCGCAAGCCCGGCACGGTCGGGATCCCGATGCCCGGCCAGCAGGTCGAGATCATGGGCGAGGACGGCACCATCCTGCCGCACGGCGAGCGCGGCGAGGTCGTCATCAAGGGCCCGGTCGTCATGCGCGGCTACCTCAACAAGCCCGAGGAGACCGCCAAGACGATCGTCGACGGCTGGCTGCACACCGGTGACGTCGGCATCTTCGACGAGGACGGGTACCTGAAGATCGTCGACCGGATCAAGGACATGATCATCCGCGGCGGGGAGAACATCTACCCGAAGGAGATCGAGTCGGTCCTCTACACCGACGAGGGCGTGCTCGAGGCGGCGGTGATCGGCCGGCCCGACGACGTGCTCGGCGAGGTCGTCGTCGCCTACGTCGCGCTGCGCCCCGACGCGACCACCACGGTCGAGGACCTGCACGCGCTCTGCGAGGAGCAGCTGGCGAAGTACAAGCGGCCGGTGCTCATCGAGCTGCGCGACGAGCTGCCGAAGAACCCCGTCGGCAAGATCGACAAGCCCACCCTGCGCAAGCAGTCGGTGGCCTGAGGCCCCGACGCCCGCGCCGCGGCCCCGGACGGACGTCCCGGGGCCGCGGTCTCCGCGGGCGACCACGGGTGGGCGCCCTCCTCGGCGGCGCCCGTGAAGGTGAACGCAAGTGCGACGGACTGTCGAACCTCCATCCGGATTCAGGCCGGGGTGTCCAAGCTGCGTTGCGTGACGCACATCCGGTCGGGTGAGATGGCCCGGCCAGCGCAACAGCCAGTTCACCCGCCGTTCACATCAGGAGAGGTTCCCCATGAGGTATCCGCGAAGGGCGGCGCTGAACGCGCTCGCCCTGGCGTCCTTCGGCGTGCTCGGGGCATCGGCCCCGGCCGGCGCCGCCGAGACGATCGAGGCCTACGAGGCCACCGTCGAGCGCTCGACCGTCAGCCTGCTGGCCGACGTCGGCGTCGACATCGGCCACACCGGCTTCGACCAGCGCAAGCTCGCCCCGCAGCGCATCGTCGTCGACCTGCTGCCCAGTCAGGCGGCGGCCGTCGAGCGGGCCGGGCTGGACCTCACCGAGGTCACCGCCGCGACCGTCGCGCCGCGCGACGCGATGGAGCGGGCCGCCCGCCGGTCGCGCTCCGCCCGCGCGATCGTCAAGCCGGAGACCGGCGGCGACTCCCCGAACGCCTTCTACGACGTCTACCGCACCTACTCGGAGGCGGGTGGCATCGCCGACGAGCTGCGCGCGCTCGCCGCCGAGCACCGCGACATGGCCAAGCTCGTGCAGATCGGCGTCTCGCAGCGCGGCAAGCCGATCCTCGCGCTGAAGGTCACCAAGGACGCCCGCAACGTCCGCGACGGCGAGCGGCCCGCCGTCCTCTACTCGGGCGTCAACCACGCCCGCGAGTGGATCGCCGCGGAGACCGCCCGCCGCATGCCCCGCTGGTTCCTCGAGCACGCCGACAGCGGCACCACCAAGGACCTGCTCGAGCGCGCCGAGCTGTGGTTCCTGCCGATCATGAACCCCGACGGCTACGACTACACGTTCACCTGCGGCGTCGGGCCCGCCAACACCGCCTGCGGCTCGCAGCTGAACCCCGCCACCGGCACCTACCAGTACGTCGACGCCAACGGCGTCGTGCAGACGAGCAACAACCGTCTCTGGCGCAAGACGCTGCGCGACAACGACGACGACGGGATCTTCGGCGGCGCGCAGGACGGCGTCGACCCCAACCGCAACTTCCCGACCGCCTGGGACATGGACCAGGAGGGCGCGTCCAACGCGACGAGCTCCGCGGTCTACCGCGGGCCGTTCCCGCTGTCGGAGGCCGAGAACGTCGCCTACGACCGGCTGCTGCGCAAGATCGGTCCCGAGGCGGTCATCAACTACCACTCCGCCGCGCAGCTGCTGCTCTACCCGTTCGGCTACATCACCGACGCCTCCACCGACGACAACCCCTGGTTCGTCGCGCTCACCGGCACCGACGGCGACGCGGCCGTCGACCCGTACATCTCGCAGCGGTCCTCCGACCTCTACGTGACCAACGGCGAGACCACCGACCACGCGTACAACAAGTACCGCGCGATGGCCTGGACGCCCGAGCTCGACGAGTGCGACACCGCGGGCGGCGGCACCTTCTGCGCCGGCTCCGGCTTCACCTTCCCCGACGACGAGGGCAAGGTCGAGGCGGTCTTCGAGAAGAACCTCGACTTCGCGCGCAACGTCGCCCAGACGGTCACCGACCGGGACCGCCCCGACCGGCCCGTCAACGCCAACCAGGACCAGTCCTCCTACCAGGTCAAGGGCGCCCCGGACATCGAGGCCGACAGCTTCCCGGTGTCGTTCGGCAGCGTCCAGCCGCTGGAGGCCAACGTCCGCCGCATCCTCGGCCCGGTCGACGCGACCGTCTCCGTCGCGACCGGTCCCGGCGGGGCGTCCCGCACGCTCACGCTCCGCATGAGCGAGGTCCGTGGCGGTGAGCGCTTCGGCGACCTGCGCGGCACGTACTACCGCCGGATGCGCGTCGTGCCGCCCGCGACGTTCGTGCAGCCCGGCACCACCGCGACCCCGCGGCCCCTGGCCACCGGGGACGTCGTCACCGTCAGCATCCGCGCGGGCGGCCAGCGGCAGGACTTCCGCTACCGCGTCGCCTCGACCGCCCCGGCCACCGACAAGCGCGTGCTCGTCGTCGCGGCCGAGGACTACACCGGCGTCTCGCCGAACCGCACGCCGTACGCGAGCGCTCCGCGGTACGCCGACGCGTACGTCGATGCGGTGCCCGCCGCCGGCTACCGCACCGAGGTCTACGACCTCGACGCCCCGCCCGCCGGCCCGGGCGGTGCCGCGGGCACGAAGTACCTGTCGCGGCTCGGCGTGCTCTCGCACTTCGACGCCGTCGTCTACGAGACCGGGGACGACCTCGTCCCGCAGGACACCACCGAGACGGTCACCGACACGACGTTCCGCCGGCTGAACTCGGCGACGTCGATCACCGGCTCCACGCACGTCGCCCGCTACGGGCCGCGGAACTGGCAGGCGCTGCGCGACTACCTCAACGACGGCGGCAAGCTCGTGTACGCCGGCCGCAACCTGTGGTTCCCGCAGACCGCGACCAGCACGTCGCTGACGACGTACTCCGGCTACACCTGGTGGCAGGAGCCCGCCTACGGGTTCACCTACCCGCCCGGGCAGGCCGGCGACGACGACCGACCCGGGACCGCGTACTTCCGCGAGCTCGACATCAGCAACGACTTCGGGCAGTACTTCCTGGGCGTCGCCGCCCGGGCGGGCGGCCCGGGGACGACGACGTTCGCCAGCACCCCCGCGGTCCCGTTCGGCACCGGCGGCATCTTCGCCGGCATCGACCCGGTCGTGCTCGACACGACCACCGGGGCGGGCGGCGCGCCCGACCCGACCCAGGACGAGACGGGCGCGGCGACGCCGCGGGCGAAGGCGCCGATGCGGCTGCGGTCGCTCTCGAGCGTCACCGGGCAGCGGCCGATCCGCCAGGAGCGCGTCGAGCTCGACTACCAGGGTCAGACGACGGCCAACGGCGGCGCGGCGATCTCGACCCCCGACAGCGTGACGTTCGGCTTCGGGTTCGAGCAGACCGACGCGGCCACGCGGGCGACGCTCATGCAGCGCACGCTCGCGTACCTGCTGCCGGCCACGCCCGACACGACGGGCCCGACCGCGACGTTCCTGCGGCCCGCCGCCGGGGCGCAGGTGACGCCGCGTGACCCGGTGGAGATCGAGGTCGACGCCGCCGACGAGCGGGGCGACCTGCGCGAGGTGCGGCTGCAGGTCGGCGGCCGGCTGGTCGCCACGAAGGTGTCGTTCCCGCACCAGCTGCGGTGGACCCCGGCCGCCTCCGACGTCGGCTCGACGGTGACGCTCACCGCCGAGGCGGAGGACGATGCGGGCAACGTCACCACGATCACGCGGGACGTGACGGTCCTCGCCGCCCCGGCGGAGATCGAGTCCCCGATCCCGACGGGCCGTCCGGTCCTCACCGGCAGCCCGGTCGTCGGGGAGACGGTCACCTGCCAGGTGCCGACGTTCGACCCGTCCCCGACCGAGACGCGGTTCGCCTGGACCCGTGACGGCGTCGTCGTGCCCGGTCAGGGCGCGGGCACCTACGCGGTCACCGGGGCGGACCTCGGCGCGCAGCTGCGCTGCGTGGTCACCGGCGTGAACGCCGCCGGCGACGGCGACGCCACGAGCGAGGCCCGCACCGTGTCGGCCGCGTCCGCGGGCCCGGCGGGCCCGGCGGGGGCGCCCGGCCCGGCCGGTCCGGTGGGCCCCGTCGGGGCGCCCGGTCCCGTCGGGGCGCCCGGTCCGGCAGGCCCGGCCGGCCCGAAGGGCGAGAAGGGCGACGCGGCGATCGTGCGCGTGACCTGCTCGCTGACGAGCTCGCGCCGGTCGATCCGCTGCACGGTCAGCCCGATCGGGCGGCCCGCCGGTCGCGTGCGCGTGTCCGCACGGCTGCAGTTCTCGCGCCGCAAGGTCAGCGCGACGGGCAGCGGGCGCGTGGCCGTGACGGTCCGCTCGACGCGGCGCCTGAGCTCGCGGACGAAGGCCGTCGTCGCGGTCGGGATCGGCACCGCGAAGACGACGCTCACCGTCCCGGTGGGCGCGACCCGCACCCGCTAGGGCGGGGTCCGCCGGTCGGCGTCCCGGGGGCTCCCGGGGCGCCGACCACGGCGCTCTCCGGGCACCGCGGGGGCGCTTGTATACTAGTACGCAGCCCATGCAGCTCGTCCTGTCCGACAGCGGCCGACCCGGAGAACCGACCCGGGACCGCGTGTACGCGACGCTGCGGGACGCGATCACCACCGCGCAGCTGGACCCCGGCCGGCGGCTGTCCGAGAACGAGCTCGCCGGGGAGCTCGGCGTCAGCCGCACCCCGATCCGGGAGGCGCTCGCGCTGCTGCGCGAGGAGCGGCTCGTCGCGATCGTGCCGCAGCTCGGCACCTTCGTCACGCGGATCAGCCGCCAGGCGGTCGAGGACGCGGCGTTCGTCCGCGAGGCGCTCGAGTGCGCGTCCGTGCGACTCGCCGCGCGCGCCGCCACCACCGACCTGCTCGACGAGCTGCAGGCCAACCTCGCGATGCAGGAGCGCGTCGTCGACCGGGCCGACCCGGTCCGCTTCGACGCGCTCGACGGGGAGCTGCACCGGCTGCTCGCGCTCGCCAGCGGGCGGCCGATCGCCTGGACGCTCGCCCAACGCGCCAACGGCCAGCTCGACCGCGTCCGGCGGCTGTCGCTCCCCGCTCCCGGCTTCCTCGCCGACATGCTCGCCGAGCACCGCGCCGTCGTCGCCGCGGTCGCCGCCCGGGA
Source organism: Paraconexibacter algicola (assembly GCF_003044185.1). Taxonomy (GTDB): domain Bacteria; phylum Actinomycetota; class Thermoleophilia; order Solirubrobacterales; family Solirubrobacteraceae; genus Paraconexibacter; species Paraconexibacter algicola. Next base: position 111,390 of record NZ_PYYB01000001.1, on the reverse strand, counting down.
CGCCGACGCGGCCGAGTCGGCGATGCGCCACCACCTCCGCCAGGTCACCTCGCAGCTCGGGGAGATCCAGGCCGCCCACCCCGAGTACTTCGACGAGGAGCCCCCCGCATGAGCACCGTCTTCGAGGTCGAGCGCCGTCCCACCGCACGCCCGGTCGGCCGCCCCCGCGCCCGCCGCTTCGGCCGCGACGAGATCATCGCGGCGATCCAGGCCTGGACCGCCGAGCACGGCGCGCCACCGCTGACGATCGACTGGGAGCCCTCACGCGCCCGGGCCCGCGGGCAGGTGTGGCGCGCCGAGCGGTTCGAGCGCGGGACGTGGCCGACGATCCGGATGGTGCGCCGCCAGTTCCGCACGCTCGGCGAGGCGATCGCCGCAGCCGGGCTCGAGCCCCCGCGCCCGCGCGGCCGCAAGCCCAACCTCACCGGACCGGACGCCGTCCTGCGCGCGATCCGCGAGTGGACGCGCCGCTTCGGCGAGCCCCCGACGCAGACCGACCTCGACCCCTACCGCGCGCGCCGCACCCGCCAGGAGTGGCGGATCGAGCGCTACTACGAGGGGGACTGGCCGAGCCTGCCGACCGTGCGCCACCACTTCGGGACGCTCAGCGCCGCCGTCGCCGCCGCCGGCCTCGAGCCCGCCCCGCAGTCCGAGACGCCCGCCGACCGGCTCGCCCGCCGGCGGCGCAATCGGCTCGCGCTGGTCGACGGCGTCGCCGGGGCCGCGCCCGACCACGGGCCGGGCGCCCTCGCCGCCGCCGTGCGCGAGGTCGCGCGCGCCCGCTCGGCCCGCGACGCCCAGGCGCTCGACCAGGCCCTGCTCGAGCTCGCCGGGACCGCGCTGGGCTGGGCCGACCGCGTGCGCGGCTAGCCCGCGCGCTCGGCGTCGATGGCCAGCAGGTACGGTGCGACCAGGGCACCGTACGCCCGCTTGCGGTCGGCGGGGAGGCTCTTCCATCCCGTGACCGCCCCTCGACAGTTCCGGGCGCCGCACAGGCACGCGATCGGGAAGTGGTCGATCGTGAAGTTCCGCATGGCGTAGTCGAACGTCACCTCCTCGCAATCGGCGATCGCACGGCGGGCGACGAAGTCGAAGGCGCACGCGTCGTTCAGGCGGACGCCGCAGTTCGGGTCACAGGAGTGGTTGACCTTCGGACCCAGTCCGCCGTGGCGGGCCCACGCATCCCGGCCAACCTGCGTGGCGTGGGAGTCGTTGCCGGTCAGGGCGCCGACGAGGAAGCCGGTCATCACGGTCTCTCCGGCGGCGAACGCACGCGTTGCGAGGACTGCCTCGCCCTTTCCATCGGGGGAGCTGCGCAGGACGACGTCCTCCTCGGGACGGCCGACCGGGTCGGAGCGGTGGGGCTGGTGACGGGGCAAGGGAAACCCCTTTCGATTGATGCCCTAGGAGGCCGAGCATAGACGTCGGGCCGGTGGCCCCCCGGGCGAGGTGGGCTACACTGACCCCTCGGGCGTCCAACGAAAGGGTCCCAATGACCCATCTCTGTTGCCCAAGCTGTCGACTGCGCTGCTCCCGCGCGACCGCAGCTCCCCCCACGGCCTGTCCGCAATGCGGCGAGCCACTGCTACCGGAGTCCCGTGCCGAGCGCGTCCTCGGCTACTCCCTGATGACCGATCGCTCCCCGCGGAGCGAGGCGCCCGCGGCGGCGGTCGCTCTCCGCGGCCACCGGGACCGATCATGAGGAGCGTGAGCCGTCACCGGCCCCGCCTCTGCCGGACGTGCACCGCGCCGATGGCCGGACAGTCCGACGTCTGCTGGTCCTGCGGTGCCGTCTGGGACACCACTCCGTCAACCCACGCCGAGGTCCCGCCAGGGCTGGACGCCGCCGACGAGCCGCGCAAGGTCGGTGCCGAGCACCAGCCGCGCGGGGGAACGGTCGGCGGCGGCCGCTGACTCCAGGCGCGCCGCGGGCAGCGGTGCGGCGGCACCCGCGAGCACGACGTTCCCCGCCCCGCGGAGCCCGCGCGCCCCGAGAGCGACGACGTGCTCGTAGGCCCGCAGCAGCGACGCGGCGACCGCGCGCGTGTCGTCGAGCGCGCGCGTGTCGACGAGGTTCACCAGGGTCAGCGGCGCCACCCGCGCCGCGTCCGTCAGCGCCTCGAGCGTGACGAGGTGGCGGGGCACGCGGGCGCCGACGAACGCGTCGAGCACGATCGCGTCGTGGCTGTCGTCGGGGCGCGCCGCGATCCGCTCGCGGCCGTCGCCGACGCGGACGCGCAGCCCGGGCGCCCGGCGCAGTCCCAGGTGCTCGCGCGCGACCTCGAGGACCGCCGGGTCGATCTCCACGACCTCCTGGCGGCCCTCGCGGTCCTCGTCGGCCAGGGCCCGGGCCAGCGCGCAGCCCGCCCCGCCGACGTGCAGGACGCGGCGCGCCCCGGCCGCGCGCAGCACGAGCCGCGCCCAGCGCAGGTAGTCGAACTCGAGGTGCCGCACGTCGGCGAGGTCGACGTAAGAGGCGTCCATGTCGCCCTGACGCAGCAGCCGGCCCGTCGGGCGCGCCGGGTCGCGCTCGACGACGAGCTCCCCGACGCGCGCGACCACGATGTCCTGGGCGCGTCGGCGGGCCACGGGCGGGATCATCGCGGACGGTCCCGGCGGTTAGGGTCGGGGCATGAGCGACTCCGCCGCCGTCCGCGTCGAGCGCGACGGCCCCGTCACCACGGTGATCCTGTCCCGTCCCGCGGTCCGCAACGCGGTCGACGGCCCGACCGCCGCGCTGCTGGCCGACGCCTTCCGCGCCTTCGACGCCGACGAGGACGCCGCCGTCGCCGTCCTGTACGGGGAGGGCGGCTCGTTCTGCGCCGGGGCCGACCTCAAGGCGCTGGGCTCCGACCGCGCCAACCGGATGCACGACCCCGGCAGCGGGGACGGGCCGATGGGTCCGAGCCGGATGCAGCTCGGCAAGCCGGTGATCGCCGCGGTCGCCGGGCACGCGGTCGCGGGCGGCCTCGAGCTCGCCTGCTGGTGCGACCTGCGCGTCGTCGAGGAGGACGCCGTGTTCGGCGTGTTCTGCCGCCGCTGGGGCGTGCCGCTGATCGACGGCGGCACCGTCCGGCTGCCGCGGCTGATCGGGCTCAGCCGCGCGATGGACCTCATCCTCACCGGCCGACCCGTCGACGCCGCCGAGGCGGAGCGGATCGGCCTCGCCAACCGCGTCGTGCCCACCGGCACGAGCCTCGCCGCCGCGCAGGAGCTCGCCCGCGACCTCGCCCGCTTCCCGCAGGTGACGATGCGCGGCGACCGCCTCTCGGCGCTGCAGCAGGACGGCCGCGACGAGCAGGCCGCCCTGGCCGTCGAGTGGGAGCACGGGCGCCGCGCGCTCACCGCCGCCCTGGAGGGCGCGTCGCGGTTCGCGGGCGGCGCCGGCCGCCACGGCTCCTTCGACGACCTCGGCTGAGCGGCGTGCCCGTCGATCCCGCCGTCGTCGGCCGCGCGCTCGACACCGTCACCGTGACGATCGAGCCGGGCAAGCTGCGCGAGCTCGCCCGCGCGTTCGGGGAGGACCCGGACGCCTGGGGCGCCGTCGCGCCCCCGACCGCGCTCGTGCTCGCCGACCACCTGCGCGCCGACGGCATCATCGACGCGCCGCTGGCGATCGGGATGGACGTCGAGCGGCTGCTGCACGGCGAGGCGTCCTGGGACCTCGTCCGGCCCGTGCGGGCGGGCGACGTGCTGACCGGCACGACCGTCGTGGAGGCGCTCGACACCCGCGAGGGCCGGCGCGGCGGCACGATGACCCGCGCGACGTTCGCGACCACGTTCACCGATCCCGCCGGCGCGGTCGTCGCCGTCCAGCGCCACGTCTTCGTGGAGACGGGCGCGTGAGCGCGTTCCCGCCGCAGCGGATCGGGCCGATCACCCGCACGGACATCGTCCGCTACGCGGGGGCGGGCGGCGACTTCAACCCGATCCACCACGACGACGCGTTCGCGCGCGCCGCGGGCAGCGACGGCGTGTTCGCGATGGGCCTGCTGAGCGGCGGGATCGTCGCCGCGCGTCTGGCCCGCTGGGCGGGGCCCGGGAACGTCGCGTCCTACCGCGTGCGGTTCACCGGCCAGGTGTGGCCCGGGGACGAGCTGCTGCTGACCGGTGACGTGGACGGCGTCGCCGTGACGCTGCAGGCGCGCCGCGGCGACGACGTCGTGGTGCGCGCGTGGGCGACGCTCAGACGTCCTGCATGACCGCGTGGACGTTGCCCGCCGGGTCGGTGAACCAGGCGATGTGCGGGCCGCGCGTGCCGTCGCTGCGCACGATGCCCTTGGCGTCGTGCTCGAACCCGTCGTAGCGGACCAGCTCGACGCCGCGGGCGGCGAGCTCGTCGACGGCCGCGTCGATGTCGGGCACCGGGAAGTTCAGGACCGTGTACGTCGCGGGCACGTGGTCGGGCTTCGGGTACACGATCGTGTTCTGGGACCCGAGGTGCAAGACGAGCATGCCCATCTCCTCACTGGTGGGCAGGCCGAGCGTGTCGGCGTAGAAGGCGCGCGCGGCCTCCACGTCGGGGACGGCGAGGCCGTGGAAGGCGATGCTGGCGTCGAACATGCGGGTGCTCCTCGGGTCAGGGACGGGTGTCGATCCTGACCGACCGGGTGCCCGGAACTCATCGGTCCGGCGCGCCGGTGCGTCGGCGGACCGGCCCGGCGGGCCGTGTGGCAAGCTCCCCGGGGCCGTGCCCGAACCGCTGCCCATCGACCCGATCGCCGAGGCCGGACGCCAGTGGGAGAAGCATTGGGGCGCCGAGACCGTCCCGCCCGTGGCGGCGGTCACCTCGCTCATGCGCGCCCACCAGGTCGTGCTCGCCCGCCTGAACGAGCAGCTCGAGCCGCACGGGCTCTCCTACGCGCGCTACGAGGCGCTGATGCTGCTCTTCTACTCGCGCGCGGGAGAGCTGCCGCTCGGGAAGATGGGGGAGCGCCTGCAGCTGCACCCCGCGAGCGTCACGAACCTCGTCGACGGCCTCGAGCGGCTCGGCCTCGTCGCGCGCACCCGTCATCCCAGCGACCGGCGCACGACGCTGGCGCGGATCACCGACGAGGGCCGCACCGTCGCCACCGACGCGACGCGCGCCCTCAACGGCATCCGCTTCGGGATGGAGCCCGTCGGCGACGGCGACCTCGTCACCCTCGCCGACGTCCTGCACCACCTGCGGGCCGCCGACTTCCGCCTGTAGCGCCGTCCGGGTCCCGGCTACGCGGTCATCGCGCGGGCGATGACGACGCGCTGGATCTCGTTGGTGCCCTCGTAGATCTGCGTGATCTTCGCGTCGCGCATCATCCGCTCGACGGGGTACTCGTTCACGTAGCCGTAGCCGCCGAGGACCTGGATGGCGTCGAGCGTGACGCGCATCGCGTTGTCTGACGCGAACAGCTTCGCCATCGACGTGTACTTGCCGACGTTGGGCGTTCCCCGGTCGACCATCGTGCACGCCTTGTAGAGCAGCTCCCGCGCGGCGGCCGTCCCGGTCTCCATGTCGGCGAGCTTGAACTGCAGGCCCTGCAGCTGGTTGATCGGCTTGCCGAACGCGATCCGCTCCTTCGCGTACTCGTTGGCGTAGTCCGTCGCACCCTGCGCGATCCCCACCGCCTGCGCCGCCGCACCCAGCCGCGTGCGCTCCAGCGTGCCGAGCGCGACGGAGAGGCCCTTGCCTTCGACGCCGATGAGGTTCTCGTGCGGGATCCGCACGTCCTCCATCACGGGCGAGCCGGTCGGGGAGCCCTTGATGCCGAGCTTGTGCTCGTAGTTGCCGATCGAGAACCCCTCGCGGTCGGCTTCGACGAGGAACGCGGAGGAGCGCCGGTTCTCGCGGTCGGTGATCGCGAAGACGACGTAGGTGTCGGCGACCCCGGCGTTGGAGATCCAGTTCTTCGTCCCGTTGAGGACCCACTCGTCGCCCTCGCGCACCGCGGTCGTGCGCATCGCCGCGGGGTCGGACCCGGCCTCCGGCTCGCTCAGCGCGAACGCGGGCGCGAGCTCGCCGCTGGCGAAGCGCGGCAGCCACTGCTCCTTCATCTCCTCGGAGCCGAACAGGCTGATCGGCAGCGAGCCGAGCTCCTGCAGCATGAGGATCAGCGCGCTCGACGCGCAGACCTTCGCGATCTCCTCGACCGCCATCTGCAGCATCAGCGTCCCGGTGCCGGTGCCGCCGTGCTCGGTGCCGAACGGCAGCCCCAGCACGTCCTGCTCGGCGAGGAGCCGGCGGACGTCCCACGGGTACTCGGCCGCCCGGTCGATCTCGCCGGCGCGCGGCGCGATCTGCTCCTGCGCCAGCTGGCGGACGAGGTCCCGGAAGTCCAGGAGCTCCTGCGGGATGTCGTAGAGGTCGGGGAACGCGGTGGTCGTCATGCGATGGCCTTGGTCGGGGTGGGAGCGCTGTCGTAGTCGTAGAAACCGCGGCCGCTCTTGCGGCCGTGGGCGCCGGAGACGACCATCCGCTTGAGCAGCGGCGGCGGGGCGTACTCGGGCTGCTTGAACTCCTCGTAGAGCGAGTCGCCGATCGCGTAGAGGACGTCCAGGCCGATGAAGTCGGCGAGCGTCAGCGGGCCCATCGGGTGGCCGCAGCCCTGCTTCATCGCCTCGTCGATGTCCTCGCGGGCGGCGAAGCCGTCCTGGAACATCCGGATCGCCGCCATCAGGTAGGGGACGAGCAGGAAGTTGACGATGAAGCCGGAGCGGTCCTTCGTGATCACCGGGTGCTTGCCGATGTCGCGCGAGAGGTCCTCGGCGAGCGCCACGACGTCCTCGTGGGTGTCGTAGCCGACGACGATCTCGACGAGGCTCATCACCGGCACGGGGGAGAAGAAGTGCAGTCCGAGGACGCGCTCGGGGCGCCGGGTCCACGAAGCGATCTCGGCGATCGGGATCGACGAGGTGTTGGACGCGAGGAACCGCGCGTCGGGCAGCAGCGCGTCGAGCTTCTTGAACAGGGAGCCCTTGACGCGGGCGTCCTCGATGATCGCCTCGACCACCCCGTCGACCCGCTGCAGGTCCTCGATCTCGGTGGTCCAGGTGATGCGGTCGACGAGCGCCTCGCCGTCCTCCTCGGCGAGCTTGCCGCGGCCGACCGCGCGGGCGATCGATCGCTCGATCCCTGCGCGGGAGCGCTCCAGCGGCGGGCCCTCGGGCTCGAAGACGACGACCTCCAGGCCCGCGCGCGCACACGACTCCGCGATGCCCGAGCCCATGAAGCCCGCTCCGACGACGCCCAACCGCTCGATCTCGCTCATGCATCCACCGTAGCGATGCTTGGAGGTCAAACCATATGGTCGGGCGCCACGAACTGGAGGATCTTCTGGTGTCGGGAGGGCACCGCCGGGCATGCCAGACTCCGCCGATGCCGACCGTCACCCCGCCCGACGCGCCGCCGACCGACGCGGACCTCGCGCCGACGGCGTTCCTCGACGCCGACCACCCGACCGTCGTCGCGTTCGTGCAGCGCGTCACCGCGGGAGCCGACTCCGCGGTCGAGCGGGTCCGCCGGCTGTTCGCGGCGGTCCGCGACGAGCTGCGCTACGACCCCTTCGACCTGCCCACCGACCCGGCCGCCTACCGGGCCAGCGCCGTGCTCGACGCGGGCCGCGGCTACTGCGTGCCGAAGTCCGTCGTGCTCACCGCGGGCGCGCGGGCACTCGGCGTGCCCTCGCGACTGGGGTTCGCCGACGTGAAGAACCACCTGCAGTCCGAGCGGCTCGCCGAGCAGATGGGCACCGACCTGTTCGTCTACCACGGCTACTCGACCCTCTGGATCGACGGCGCGTGGCGCAAGGCGAGCTCCGCGTTCAACGCCGAGCTGTGCGCGCGCTTCGGCGTCGAGCCGCTGGAGTTCGACGGCACGAGCGACGCGCTGCTGCACCAGTTCGACGCGCAGGGCGGCCGCTACATGGAGTACCTGCGCGACCACGGCACCTGGGACGACCTGCCGCTGGACCATCTCCTGGCCGAGTACGCCCGCGTCTACGGCCCGCCCGCCTGAGCGGGGTGCGCCACAGCGCCGGGATCGTGCTGCACCGCGCCGGACCGGAGGGTCCCGAGGTGCTGCTCGGGCACATGGGCGGCCCGTTCTGGGCCCGCAAGGACGACGGTGCGTGGTCGATCCCCAAGGGCGAGTACGACCCGGCCACCGAGGACCCGTGGGACGCCGCCCGCCGCGAGTTCCGCGAGGAACTCGGCCTGCCGCTCCCGGACGGCCCGCGGCTGGAGCTCGGGGAGATCCGCCAGTCCGGCGGCAAGCGCGTCACCGCGTGGGCGGTCGCCGGGGACCTCGACGTCGACGCGATCGTGCCCGGGACCTTCGAGCTGGAGTGGCCGCCCCGCTCCGGTCGCACCCAGGTCTTCCCGGAGATCGACCGCGCCGCCTGGTTCGGGACCGAGGCGGCGCGGGTGAAGCTCGTGCGGGCGCAGGCGGCCTTCCTGGACCGCCTGCTCGAGCAGCTCGGCTAGACCCCGGAGACCAGCCCCCCGAGCGCCTGGAAGCCCGGGACGAACGACAGGTCCCAGTCGGCCTTGGTCTGGATCTCGACGACCGGCCCGATCTTCACGGAGCTGCCCGGGCTGACGCGGAAGCCGAGGTCCTCGACCCCGTCCTTCGACGCCGTGATGTAGAGGCCGCCCTTGAGCTGGTCCTCGCGGCCGGCGATCTCGATCTTCCCGCGGACCCCGACGAACGCGGTCACCGTGCCGGCGCGGAACTTCCAGTCCACCTGCGCGAACGCCTGCGCCCAGTTCGACTTCCCGAACTCGTAGGCGACCTGGATGCGCTCGCAGTTGACCTTGATCTTCGGGAGCTTCGTCGGCAGGTCGATGAGCTTGCTCGTGTCGAGGACGAAGTTGAACGACTTCGTCACCGCGTTGCACGCCTCCGGGCCCTCGATGCTCCCGGCGGCGGCGTCGGGCGTGGCCGCCGCGGGGTCGGCCGAGCCGTCGGGGGACTCGACGCACTCGTCGTAGGTCCGCCGCAGATGGACGCCCCAGCCCTGCAGCGGTCCGATGAAGCTCAGCGACGCGATGTGCTCGAGGCTCTGGATCAGCAGGACCTGCTCGGCGCGGTTGTCCGGGTCGTCGAAGTTCGACGCGAGGCCGCTGATGATCCGCGACTGCAGTGCGAGCTCCTGCTCGGCGTACGCGCGGGCCCGGGAGAGGTGGTCGACGATCCGTGCCGTCGCGGCCTTCACCTCCGGCGTGCAGGTCTCCCGCATCCGCTGGATCTCGCACGGCCGGGGGTTGGGCCGCACGTTGCGGCACGCGTCCGAGGCGGCGCGGGACAGCTCCAGCCAGCGGCTCTCCTGGCCGTCCGGCGGGTTGAAGAACGCGTTGCTGATCGTGATCGCCTCGTCGACCTCGCGGCCGGCCGCGTCGAACAGCGCCTTCGCCTCCGGACGCGCGTGGACCTGGCTGATGACCCGGCGCAGCGCGAGCTCGCGCCGGCGCTGGGCCGGACCGACCTCGCGGTCGCGCAGCCGCGCCTGGACCTCGTCGCGGGCCTGGTTGCGCGCGTCGATCTCCGCGGCGGCGCGGCCCATCGCGAGGTCGTCGTAGTACGGCTTCAGCTCCGCCGCCTGCCGGGGGTTGGCCGGGAACCGGAACGGCCGCAGCGTGCTGGCCCGCCCGCCGGACTCGTCGAAGGCCGTCGGCGGCGTCGGCTCACCGGTCGCCGTGGCCCGCCGTTTGGCCGACCGGCGGAGCTTCGCGATCACCGCCGCGTCGCTGCCGCCGGCGCACAGGAGGTCGGCGGCCTGCGACGACGCGGCCTCCGCGCCCAGCGCGGGATCGAGCGCGGGCACCCGGGCGAGCACGGTCCGGGCCTCCGCGGCACGACCGAGCTGCTGCAGCGCGACCGCCCGGATCTGCGCGGCACCGGCGCGACGGTCCAGTCCCGAGGCGAGCGGCGTCACCGGGTCGGCCTTCGTCGCCGCGTCGAGCAGCGCGAGCGCCTCGTTGGGCAGGCCGGCGCTGGTCGCGAGCGCGGCCGTGTTCTGGAGCACGTCGCGGTCGTGCGGTGCGAGCTCGGCGGCGCGCAGCTGGGCGACGAGTGCGGCGCCCAGGTTGCCCTCGGTCAGCGCGCCGAGCGCCGCGCCACGCGCAGCGTCCGCCGTGCGCGCCTCGGTCGAGGACGCGAACGCCGCCATGGCGGGCGCGCCGACCTGCACCGTGAGCGCGGCCCGCGCACCGCGCAGCGCGGCACGGAGATCCTTCACCGCGCGGCGGGGGACCGCGGGGGTGCAGCCGAGGCCCTTCAGGGAGGGGAGCTGCGACGCGATCCGGGCGTCGGGCAGCACGGCGAGGGCGTCGTTGAACGACGTGAAGTCCCCGGTCGCGGCGGTCCCGCCCGACACGGTGACCGGGCCGCCGGCACGGCAGTTGTCGGTCTCCCGTGCCTCGCGGACGGCGCCCCGGTCGTCGGCGCACGCGAGCAGCCGGTAGGTCCCGGGCCGCACGGTGGCGGGCACCGTCACCCGCACGGTGCGCCGGGCCCGCGCCGCACGCGCGGGTCGCAGGGCGGGCACCGCGCGGGCACCGACGAGCGCGACGTCCGCGTCGGCGCCGCGCGGGTCGGCGGTCGAGGCGCGGCGCGCCGCGAGCGATGCCGCCACGTCGGCGCTCAGGTAGTACCGCGTGTGGGACGCCCGGGCACGGGCGCGGCCCGTGTTGCGCGTCGTGTCGCGGACGGCCAGGGTCGCGCCCGCGGCGACGGACGGGGTCGTCGCCGTGACCGCGGTGACGCGCAGGTTCGCCGGTCCGGCGGGGGCGGCGACGGCGGTCGCGGACGGCAGGGCGATGAGCGCACCGGCCAGCGCGGCGGCGGGAAGGGCGGCTCCGGGACGGGGACGGGGCGGGCGGATGGAGGGCATGGAGCGCACTCTGCGGCGCCGCCCCGCGGCGGGCATCGGGGGAATGCCCCTTCCTCGTCGGGGCCCCTGCTCAGCGCCGCGTCGCGTACCCGAGGATCGCCGCGGCCGCCGCGACGTTCAGCGACTCGAAGCCGCCCGCGGGGATGGTGACCGTGTGGTCGCAGCACGCGATCTCCTCGTCGGAGAGGCCCCGCTGCTCGCTCCCGAGGACGACGACCGTTCCCGCGGGCAGCTCCTCCGGCCGCACGCCGCCCCGCGGCACCGCCGCCGCGAGCGCCGGACGGGCGGGGACTGCGGCGAGCGTCGCGAGGTCCGCGCCGCGGGCCACCAGGCCCGGCGCGAGCGTCGCGCCCGCCGCCGCCCGCAGCGCCCGCCGCGACCACGGCGACGCGCACCCCTCGTCGAGCAGGACGCGCGGGCGGCCGAGCGCCAGCGCGGTCCGGACGATCGTCCCGACGTTCCCGGCGTCGCGGACGCCCACGAGGACGAGCGCGCCCGCCGGGAGCTCCCCCGGGTCGGGCGCGGCCGGGCGCGGCACGAGCGCCACGACGTCGGCGGCCTGCCCGAGCACGCCGAGCGCGCGGCGGGCGTCGTCGGCGAGCGGCGCGCCGTCCCGGCCGCCGAGCAGCAGGCCCGGTCGGGCGCCGAGCGCGGTCGCCTCCGCGATCACGTCCGCGTCCTCGAGCGCGACGACGCGCTCCTCCGGATCCTCCGCGCGGAGCAGCGCGACGGCGCGGGCGACGCGCGGGTCGCGGGCCGAGGTCACCGCGACGAGCGGGTCGCCGTCGACGCGCTCGCGGAACGTGCGCGCGCCGACGACCCGTGCGCCGAGCGCCGTGGCCCGCTCGCGCAATCCGCCGTCGGAGGTCGCCACGGTCACCGCGCCCGGGTCGCGGTCCCGCTGCAGCAGCGCGACGATCGTGTCGTCGGCGGCGTCGCGGCGCGACGGGTCGGGACCGTCCGCGGTGACGACCCGCGCGAGCACCGGCGCCCCGTAGGGCCTGCGCGCCCCGTCGACCACGACGGTCGCCTGCGCGCCGGTCCGCGCGCACCACGCGTCGACGGCGGCCACGAGCGCGGTGACCGCGGCGGGGCGGTCGCGCCACCACCCGTCCGGACGGCTCCCGAGCACGTTGAGGGCATCCACCAGGACGCGGCGCGGGGGAGGGGCCATCGCAGCCGCCACCCTAGCCCCGCGGGCGTGCGAGGATCGCGCCCATGAGCCAGGTGTTCCGGGAGGGGCTGCTCGACGGCCAGGTCTGCATCGTCACCGGCGGCGGCTCCGGTCTCGGCCGGGTCACGGCGCTGGAGCTCGCGTCGCTCGGCGCGCAGGTGATCGTCTGCGGGCGGCGCGAGGAGCCGCTGCAGGAGACCGCCGCGCTCGCGCCCGCGGGCAACGTGCGCGCCGCGACGTGCGACATCCGCGAGGAGGACCAGGTCGACGCGTTCGTCGACGGCGTCGTCGCCGAGCACGGCCGCATCGACCTGCTCGTCAACAACGCCGGCGGCCAGTTCATGGTCCCGGCCGAGTCGATCACCCCGAAGGGCTTCCGCACGGTCATCCGGCTCAACGTCGAGGGCACCTGGCTGATGACCCACGCGGTCGCGACGAAGGCGATGATCCCCCAGCGCGGCGGCAAGATCCTCAGCGTCACGCTCACCCCGCACAACGGGCTGCCGGGCATGGTGCACTCCTGCGCGGCCCGCGCGGCGGTCGACAACATGATGAAGGTGCTCGCCGTGGAGTGGGCGCGCTTCGACATCAAGCTCAACGCCATCGCCGCCGGCATGTTCGGCACCGACACCTTCCTGACGAAGTACCCGAAGCCGATCGTCGATGGCGCGGCCGCGACCGTCCCGCTGCAGCGGCTCGGACGCCCGGAGGAGATCGCCTGGCTCGTCGCGCACCTCGCCTCCCCGGCGGGCGACTACACGACCGGGTCGGTCATCGACGTCGACGGCGGACGCAACAACTACCTCGGCACCTGGCCGCCCGGCCACGAGTCCGACGACGCGGGCAACCCGCTGGCCGAGGCTCGGCGCCATCTTCGGACTGACGAGGTTCCGCCTCGGGCAGGATGAGCGTCGTACCCCGAACCCGAATCCAGGAGGACCCGACATGCCGTCCATCGGCACCGCGAAGTGGGAAGGCGACCTGAAGTCCGGCCGCGGCGAGTTCGTCGCCGGCGAGAGCATCGGCGGCAACTACTCGTTCAAGAGCCGCTTCGAGGACGGTGACGGCGCCAACCCCGAGCAGCTGATCGGCGCCGCGCACGCCGCGTGCTTCTCGATGGCCCTGTCGAACATGCTCGCCGAGGCCGGCCACACGCCGCAGTCGGTCGAGACGACCGCGAAGGTCACCCTGAAGCTGCTCGACTCCGGCCCGACGATCACGAAGATCGAGCTCACGACGGTCGGCACGGTCCCCGGCCTCGACGAGGCCGCCTTCCTCGAGCACGCCGAGGCCGCGAAGGCCGGCTGCCCGGTCTCCAAGGCGCTCGCCGGCGTCGAGGAGATCACGCTGGACGCCTCGCTCGCGGGCTGACCGCGGCCCCCTCGAGGGGGACCGGCGCGCGACGTACTGGCACTCTGCCAACAACGCGCTACGATTCCGCGGCCGCCGATTCGATGTCGTCGGCGGTCCGCGGGCCCGGTCCCATCACGCCCCGCGCCTGAGAGAGCTACCTCGAGGAGTTCATCCCCCATGAGCACAGAAGCGTTCGTCTACGACGCGATCCGCACCCCGCGCGGGAAGGGCAAGTTCAACGGCTCGCTGCACAACGTGAAGCCGGTCGACCTGGTCGTCGGCCTCATGCACGAGACCCTGGCCCGCAACGAGTCCCTTGATCCCAACCAGGTCGAGGACGTCGTCCTCGGCTGCGTGTCGCCGATCGGCGACCAGGGTGGCGACATCGCCAAGACCGCCGCCATCAAGGCCGGCCTGCCGGACACCACCGCCGGCGTCCAGCTCAACCGCTTCTGCGCGTCCGGCCTCGAGGCCGTCAACGCGGCGGCGCAGAAGGTCGCCTCCGGCTGGGAGGACCTCGTCTGGGCCGGTGGCGTCGAGTCGATGTCCCGCGTCCCGATGGGCTCCGACGGCGGCGCCTGGGCGATGGACCCGGAGACGAACTTCGACACCGGCTTCGTGCCCCAGGGCATCGGCGCCGACCTCATCGCCACGGTCGAGGGCTGGACCCGCGAGGACGTCGACGCGTTCGCCGCCCGCTCGCAGGAGCGCGCCGCGGCCGCCCAGGCCAACGGCTACTTCGACAACTCGGTCATCCCGGTCCGCGACCTCAACGACCAGATCATCCTCGAGAAGGACGAGTTCATCCGTCCCGGCACGACCGTCGAGTCGCTCTCCGGCCTCAAGCCGTCGTTCGCGGTCATGGGCGAGATGGGCGGCTTCGACGCCGTCGCGCTCCAGAAGTACCACTGGATCGAGAAGATCAACCACGTCCACCACGCGGGCAACTCCTCGGGCATCGTCGACGGCGCCGCCCTCGTCATGATCGGCAACGAGGAGGCCGGCAAGCGCAACGGCCTCACGCCGAAGGCGCGGATCGTGTCGACCGCCCTCTCCGGCGCCGACCCGACGATCATGCTGACGGGCCCCGGCCCGGCGTCCAAGAAGGCGCTCGCCAAGGCCGGCCTGACCGTCGACGACCTCGACCTGATCGAGATCAACGAGGCGTTCGCGTCCGTCGCCCTGCGTCTGGTCAAGGACCTCGACGCCGACATGGACAAGGTCAACGTCAACGGCGGCTCGATCGCCATGGGTCACCCGCTCGGCGCGACCGGCGCGATGATCCTCGGCACCATCATCGACGAGCTCCACCGCACCGGTGGCCGCTACGGCCTCTGCACCCTGTGCGTCGGCGGCGGCATGGGCATCGCGACCGTCGTGGAGGCCCTCTAGCCATGAGCGAGATCCGCTACGAGAAGGACGCCGACGGGATCGTCACCCTGGTCCTCGACGCCCAGGGCCAGTCGGCCAACACCATGAACGCCGCGTTCATGGCCTCCTTCAAGGAGACCGTGAACCAGCTCGAGGCCGAGAAGGACTCGATCAAGGGCGTCATCATCACCTCCGCGAAGAAGACCTTCTTCGCCGGTGGCGACCTCAACGACCTCCGTCGCGTCGGCCCCGGTGACGCGGCCGAGTTCAGCGCCGGCGTCGAGGACCTGAAGGCCGACATGCGTCGCCTCGAGACCCTCGGCAAGCCGGTCGTCGCCGCGATCAACGGCGCCGCCCTGGGCGGCGGTCTGGAGATCGCGCTCGTCGCCCACCACCGCGTGGTCGTCAACGACCCGAAGATCCAGCTCGGCTTCCCCGAGGTGCAGCTCGGCCTGCTCCCCGGCGCCGGTGGCGTCGTGCGCTCCGTGCGCATGCTCGGCATCGTCAACGCGCTCATGGGCCTGCTGCTGCAGGGCCAGCGCGTGCGCCCGGACAAGGCGCTCGAGATGGGCCTCGTCAGCGAGCTCGTCGACAGCCCCGACGGCCTGGTGCCGGCGGCCAAGGCGTTCATCGAGGCCAACCCGGAGTCGCAGCAGCCCTGGGACGCGGACAAGAAGTACAAGATCCCCGGCGGCACCCCGCAGACCCCGGCGCTCGCGGCGAACCTGCCCGCGTTCCCGGCCAACCTGAAGAAGCAGCTCAAGGGCGCCAACTACCCGGCCCCGAAGGCGATCATGGCCGTCGCGGCCGAGGGTGCGCTCGTCGACTTCGACAACGCGCTCGCGATCGAGGGCCGGTACTTCACGAACCTCGCCACCGGCCAGGTCGCGAAGAACATGATCCAGGCGTTCTTCTTCGACATGAACGCGGTGAACGGCGACCGCAACCGCCCCGAGGGCATCGAGAAGTACGAGGCCAAGAAGGCCGTCGTGCTGGGCGCGGGCATGATGGGCGCCGCGATCGCGTACGTGTGCGCGAAGGCCGGCATCGAGGTCGTCCTCAAGGACGTCTCGCAGGAGGCCGCCGACAAGGGCAAGGCCTACAGCGAGAAGCTCGTCGCCAAGGGCGTCTCCAAGGGCAAGGTCACGCAGGAGAAGGGCGACGCCCTGCTCGCGCGGATCACCCCGACGACCGACCCGGCCGCCGCGGCCGGCGCCGACATCGTCATCGAGGCCGTCTTCGAGGACCCGGCGATCAAGGAGCAGGTCTGGAAGGAGATCGAGCCGCACGTCGCGCCCGACGCCATCCTGGGCTCCAACACCTCGACGCTCCCGATCACCGACCTGGCCGGCAACGTCAGCCGCCCGGAGGCCTTCATCGGCCTGCACTTCTTCTCCCCCGTGGACAAGATGCCGCTGCTCGAGATCATCAAGGGCGCCGGCGGCGGCGACGAGGTCCTCTACAAGAGCCTCGACTTCGCCAAGCAGATCAAGAAGACCCCGATCGTCGTCAACGACTCGCGCGGCTTCTTCACCTCGCGCGTCATCGGCACGTTCATCAACGAGGGCATCGCGATGGTCAACGAGGGCTACTCGCCCCAGACCATCGAGCAGGCGTCCTCGCAGGCGGGCTACCCCGCGCCGGTCCTGCAGCTGACCGACGAGCTCAACATGGAGCTCATGGTCCGCATCCGCAAGGCGGGCAACGACGCGCTCGTGGCCGAGGGCAAGGAGCCCATCAGCCACCCGGCGTTCGACGTCATCGACAAGATGATCGAAGCCGGCCGTCCCGCCCGCGTCCGCGGCGCCGGCTTCTACGAGTACGGCGAGGACGGCAAGCGCACGGGGCTGTGGAGCGGTCTGAAGGACCTCTTCCCGGTCACCGTCGACCCGTTCACCGTGGACCTCAAGGACCTCGAGGAGCGCATGCTCTTCGCCGAGGCCCTCGAGACCGTCAAGTGCCTGGACGAGGGCGTGCTCGAGACCGTGTCCGACGCCAACATCGGCTCGATCATGGGCATCGGCTTCCCGGCCTGGACGGGCGGCGTGATCCAGTACATCAACGGATACGAGGGCGGCGTCGCCGGCTTCGTCGCCCGCTCGCGTGAGCTGGCCGAGAAGTACGGCGAGCGCTTCGAGCCGCCGGCGTCCCTGGTCGCCAAGGCCGAGGCCGGCGAGATCTACAGCGACGAGCCGGTGGCCGCCACCGCGTAGCGGTCGCCCCACGCCGGACCGTCGTGCCCGAGGGCCCCGCCGCGTGCGGGGCCCTCGCCCGTTCCGCCCCGGGGGCCCGGGCCCCCGGGCCCCCGGGTGCCCGGGTCTCAGGCGCGAACTGGGTGATCCGACGCCCATATCTGGGCACCAGCCCACCCAGTTCAGCCGGTCGGGCGGCCGTCGGGTACCCGCACCGTCGCCGGGCGCGCCCGCGCTCAAGTCCCGGCCCGCGCGAGCCGATACGCGCCGGGTGACGCACCTGCGGAAGATCCCGGTCCTCGCCGTCCTCGCCCTGGGAGCCACGCTCCCGGCACCGGCCGCCCACGCCGCGACGGCGAAGAAGGCGCCGGCCAAGCCCAAGGCGCCCCTCGGCGTCGTCGTCGCCGCCAAGGATCTCAAGACGGTCGGCACCGTCAGCTGCGCCCGCATCGGTGGCACCTGGTACGCCGGCACGCGCACGAAGGCCGGCCGCTTCCTCACCTTCAAGCGCCAGGCGGCCAACGCCCGCTCCGCCGCGAGGACGCTGAAGGGCGCGGCCCGCACGAAGAAGCTCGCCGCCGCCCGGCGCTACGACCGCAAGGCCGGGAGCCTCGTCCCGTACTGCAAGCTGCGCCCGGCGGTCGTCGGGCAGCCGCTCCCCTCGAGCGTGCCGTGGGGTCCCGGCTACGTCGCCCCGCCCACCGCGCCGGTGCGGTTCGACCTCACGGGCGCGGCGGGCATCGCCCTGCGCGACCCGTCGATGCCGCTCCCGGCGACGCGCGCGACCAACACCGGCGTCTCCAACCTCGCGGTCGTCGACGGCGCCGGCCGCCTGCGCGAGGCGCTCGTGTCCGGCACCGTCCAGGCCAGCCGCTTCCTCATCGCGCCGAACGACCGGCTGTTCGTCCTGTTCGTCAGCCCCACGCCGCTCGCGCCCGACGGCCCGTCGTGCCTGCTCGCCGAGGTCGGGCGTCAGGACGGCGTCCCGACCTGCGTCGACAGCACGCTGGCCTCGGTCTGGTGGGACGGCTACGGCGGCGGCGGGGCGCCCAACCCGGCGGTGCAGTTCGACGACCGTGGCGGCGTCTACTACCTCGGCGGCACCGTCGACGGCCGCACCGTCCTGCGCCGCTTCTCGGGTGGGGTGCGTACCGACCTCATCACCGACAACGCCTCGGTCAGCGACTTCCTCGTGCTCGGTGACGGCACCGTGCTGCTGACCGGGTCGACGTCGAACACCCAGGCTCCGTGGCTGCGGCGCATCGCGCCGGGCGGGGCGCTGCGCACCCTGCGGGCATCCGCCGCGAGCTTCCTGCGCCGCTTCCCGGACGGCAACGTGTACTTCGGGGTCAGCGTCACCGGGGACTACGGGGTGCGCCGCTACCTCGCCTCCAGCGACGAGGTCGATCCGCCGCTGTGGATCGGGCCCGGGCGGGAGGACGGGCTGCCCCCGCGCAACGACAGCACGTCGCTCTGCTACGACTGGGTCAGCAACCAGGGCTTCTGCTCCAGCACGGGCACCTGGATCAGCAAGGCGTTCACGACCCTGCAGGGCAAGGTGTTCGTCATCGCGGGCGGAGGCTCCACGGGCCAGCTCGTGCAGTACTTCCCGACGCTCGCGCGCCCGACCACGGCCGTCACGAAGGTCGCGGTCGCCCAGGGCGTGCTGAACCACGTCGTGCTCAGCGGGGTCGGGGCGCACGAGCGCAACGTCACGACGCTCTACGACACCACCGACGGGTCCGAGCGCGTGCTCATCGGTCCGGACGCCGAGGTCGAGGTCTACCACCTCAACTACCGCGCCGACGACAACCGCATCCTGTTCGACGGCCTGCGGTTCGCGGACAACACCTACGTCCTCGGGCAGATCGATCTCGACACCGGGGCGGTCACCACCACTGCCACGACCGCGCGGCGGCTGCAGGCGTTCCAGACGTTCCGGTAGCGGGTCCTCGCGGCCGGTAGCGTCGCGGTGATGCGCACCGTCGACGACCGCCTCACCGAGCTCGGGATCGCGCTGCCGGCGCTGTTCGGGGGACCGCCGGGCTTCGAGCGGCGCTTCGACCGGGTCCACGTCGACGGCGGTCTCGCGTACGTCTCCGGGCACGGTCCGGTCGACGGCGCGACGGTCCTGTCGCAGGGCCGGGTCGGGGGCGACCTCACGCCCGAGGACGGCTACGCGGCGGCCCGCGCGACCGGGCTGTCGATCCTCGCCTCGCTGCGCGACGAGCTCGGCTCGCTGGAGCGGGTCGGCTCGTGGGTGAAGGCGCTCGGACTCGTCCGCGCGGCGCCCGGGTTCACGGCGCTCCCCGGGGTGATGGACGGCTTCACCGACCTCGTGCTGGAGCTCTGGGGGCCCGAGCGCGGCCGCCACGCGCGCTCGGCGATCGGCGTCGCCGAGCTGCCGTTCGGGATCCCGGTCGAGGTCGAGGCGATCGTCCGCCTCGCCGACTGACCGGTCGCCTCAGGTCATGCGTGGACCGCAGATCCTTCCGGGAAGGATCAGGCGTCCACGTGACCGGTGGGCCACAGGACCGGGAACAGCGGGTGTGCGAGCGGCGCGCCCGCGGCCAGGCCGCTGCCGTCGGTGGCGGCGAGCTCCGGGAACGGCGGGCTCGTGCGGTGCGGGCGCGGCGCGTAGGTGACGTCGTCCCCGGTCAGCCGCAGGCTGAACGCGCGGCGCCGGGTGGGGGAGCCGCCCGCGGCGTGCAGCGTCAGCATGTTGAACGCCACCGCGTCCCCGGGCTCCATCGCCCAGCCGACGATCGGGTGCGCGTCGCGGTCGGCCTCCACGTCGGGGACCTCGTCGAGCGCGCCCTCCTCGAAGACCATCGGGGTCTTGCGGACGAACGAGCGCGGCATGAACCAGCGCCCGTCCGCGTGCGAGCCGGCGACGAACTCCAGCGTGTTCTCGCGCGTCACCGGGTCCAGCGGGATCCAGAACGACACGGTCTGGGTGCCGTCGATGCAGTAGTAGGGCTGGTCCTGGTGCCACGGGCTCGGGTCCAGCGTTCCCGGCTCCTTGACGAGCAGGTGGTCGTGGAAGATCCGCGCGGTGCGCGAGCCCATCAGTTGCGCCCCGGCGCGCGCGAGCGCCGAGCCGCGCACGACCCGCTCGTACTCCGGGATGCGCGTCCAGTTGCGGAAGTCCTCGACGAACGCGCCGGGCCGGTCGGGCCCGGTCGCGTTCATGCCCAGCTCCGACAGCGACGCGAGGTTGCGCTCGACGCCGGCCGCGAGCGTCGCGACCTCCTCGGGGGTGAGGAGGTCGCGCAGGACGACGACGCCGTCGCGGCGGAACGCGTGGACGAGGTCGTCGGGCAGGGGTGCGGCGTCGGTCACGCGGCGCAGGCTACCCGGCCGGTCCGCGGTCCGCCCGCGCCTCGTAGGCTTGCGCACGTGCTGCGCGTCCCCGCCCCGTCCACCGACCTGCGCGCCGCGTTCGACGCGATCCGCGCCGAGCTCGACGTGCCCCTGGCGTTCCCCGCGGAGGTCCTGGCGGCGGCGGAGGAGGCCGTGCGGGCGCCGCTCCCCGCGCGCGACCTCACCGACGTCCCGTTCTTCACCATCGACCCGCCCGGCTCGATGGACCTCGACCAGGCGATGGCGCTCGAGCGCGACGGGGACGGCCACCGCGTGCAGTACGCGATCGCGGACGTGCCCGCGTTCGTCGCGCTCGGCTCGCCGCTGGACGCGGAGGCGCGCCGCCGTGGCGTGACGATCTACGCACCCGACGGGCGCACGCCGCTGCACCCGCCGGTGCTCAGCGAGGACGCCGCCTCGCTGCTGCCCGACCGGGAGCGTCCCGCGTTCGTCTGGGACCTGCGCCTGGACGGCCGCGGCGTGGTCACGAGCGCGACGGTCGCCCGGGCGCGCGTGCGCAGCCGCGCCCGCCACGACTACGCGTCCGTCCAGGCGACGCTCGATGCGGGTGGGGCGCCCGAGGAGCTCGTGCTCCTGCGCGAGATCGGGGAGCGGCGCATCGCCCTGGAGCGCGAGCGCGGCGGCGCGGAGCTGCCGATGCCCGCCCAGGAGATCGAGGAGCACGACGGGCGCTACGCGCTCGTGTACCGCCCGCAGGTGCCGGTCGAGGACCACAACGCGCAGATCTCGCTGATGACCGGCTCGGCCGCCGCGCAGCTGATGCTCGACGGCGGGATCGGCATCCTGCGCACGATGCCACCGCCCGCGGAGGAGGCGGTCGGGCAGCTGCGACGGCAGGCGCGCGCGCTCGGCGTCGCCTGGCCGGACGGCGTCGCGCACGGGGCGTTCCTGCGGTCCCTGGACCTCGCACGGCCCGAGCACGTCGCGATCGTCCACGCCGCCAGGCGCCTGTTCCGCGGGGCCGCCTACACCGCGTTCGACGGGACGGCCCCGACCGGGGACGACGCACGGCACGCGGGCGTCGCCGCCCCGTACGCGCACGTCACCGCGCCGCTGCGCCGGCTCGTCGACCGCTTCGGGCTGCTCGTCTGCGCCGCGCTCTGCGCCGGCGAGCCGGTCCCCGAGGACCTGCGCGCCGCGCTGCCGCTGCTGCCCGACCTCATGCGGGCCGCTGACCGGCGCGCGAGCAGCGTCGAGCGCGCGTGCCTGGACGCGGTTGAGGCGGCGGTGCTCGCGCCGCGCGCGGGGGAGACGTTCCGCGGGGTCGTCGTCGGCCGGGACGACCGGGGCGCGCAGGTGCAGCTGCACGACCCGGCGGTCGTCGCGCCGCTGGAGGGCGACGTGCAGCTTGGCGACGAGCTCGACGTCCGGCTCGTCGAGGCCGACGTGGCCCGGCGGGTCGTGCGGTTCGCCGCCGCCTGAGCGACCCCCCGCCGCGCCGGTCCGCGGCCTAGCGGGCCCGGTACGGCGCGATGCGGAACGTCGTGGCGATCGGGGCCGACCGGTTGCCGGCCGCGTCCTGCGCGACGGCGGTGAGCCGGTAGCTGCCCCGCGGCAGGGCCCGCCGGCCGATCCGGCCGGTGAACGTGTACGTCGAGGGCCCGGCGGTCGCGGTGCGGCGCAGGGTCCCGGCGGTCGTGGTCACCGTGCAGGCGCGCCGGCGCAGCAGTGCCGCGGCACGGCGCGTGCGCGCCGTCCCGGTGAGCCGGCGGACCGCCGGGAGACGGGCGATCTGACGACGGACCGTCGCGACCCGGCGCCCGGTCCGCGGCGAGCAGGGGCTCGTGGCGGCTGCGCGCAGCCGGATGCCCGGTCGCGTGCGGGCGACGGTGAGCGTCACGACCGCGGGCTCGCTCAGCCGCCAGGAGACCTGCGTCGTCTCGCGGACGGCCGCCGCGACCGCCGTGGCGTCGGCGCCGGTCGCGAAGGTGCGCCGCGACAGGCGCAGCGCCGTGAGCGACGGGGCGGTCGTGTCCGGGCCGCCGGTGCTCGGCGCCGGGCTGCCGGTCCCGGCGGAATCGACCCCGGGCGTCGTCCCGGTGCCCTGCGGCGTCGGGACGATCGTGACCTCGACGCTCTCGCAGTTCACGGTCGTGTCGACGTTGTCGACGCGGGCCGTGTCGACCCCGGGACCGCAGTCGACGGTGTCGGCGGACCCGTCGCGGGACTCGAGGGTGTCGTCGCCGGCGTCGCCGAGCAGCGTGTCGGTCCCGGTGCCGCCGGTGAGCGTGTCCGTGCCGGGACCGCCGAGCAGCGTGTCGTCGCCGCCGCGACCGGACAGCGTGTCGCCGCCGTCCCCGCCCTCGATGCGGTTGGGGCCGTCCCCGCCGGTGATCGTGTCGGTGCTCGAGCCGCCGATCACGTTCTCGTTCTCGGCACGGACGTTGTCGGCCTCCCCGGGGGCGCCGTCGTCGGCCACGTCGTCGATCGTGACGGTCATCGGCGTCGTCCGCGTCTCGTAGGTGACGGTGTCGGTCCCGGAGCCGCCGAGGAACACGTCGGGGCCCGCCCCGCCGTCCAGCGTGTCGTCGCCCGCGACGGGGCCGCCGTCGTCGGTCCCGCCGAGCAGGACGTCCGGGCCGCCGCCGCCCTCGAGCCGGTCGTTCCCGCCGCCTCCGACGAGGCGGTCGGCCTGGCCCGTCCCGCCGATGGTGTCGTCGGCGGAGCCGCCGAGCACCCACTCGACCTCGGTGACGTTGTCGCCCTCGCCGGCGCGGCCGTCGTCGGCGATCCCGTTCTGCGAGACGCGAACGGGCCGGGTCCGGGCCGAGAGGTCGAGCCGGTCGAACCCGGGGCCCCCGGTGTACACGTCGCCGGCGGGCGTCGCGGCGGTGTCGTCGCCGGCGTCGTCGACGAGCGTGTCGTCGCCGTCCTCGCCGAGGACCTGGTCGGCGCCCGGCCCACCGGTCAGCCGGTCCTTGCCGGCGTCGCCGAAGAGCTTGTCGTTGTCGTTGCCTCCGAAGAGCTGGTCTTCGCCCGAGCCCCCGGTCAGATTGTCGTTGCCGCCCTGTCCGCTGAGCTCCGCGGGGATCGTGATCAGCACGTCGATCGCGATGTTGTCCGGGGCGTTCAGGCCGCTGGCGATGATCCGCTGGACGTTCGCGGACGGGCAGTCGGCGAGGTCGACGTTCTGGACGCACGGGCTGAACGCGGTGACCTTGCCGAGGACGTCCCGCACGCGGTAGAGGTTCCCGAAGTCGGTGATCGAGATCTCGTGGCCCTGGGTGGCGACGGGCTGGGCGATCAGGTTGCCGAAGACGATCTGGGCGTTGGTGACCTGCGCGGAGGCGGTCGCCGGGACGCCGGCGAGGAGCGCCGCGCACGTCGCGGCCGGAGCGATGAGTCGCAGCACCGACCGGAATATAGGTGAGCGGGGACGCGCCGACTAGGCGGCGGTCGCCGGCCGGCGGCCCGCGACGACGCGCGGCGCGCCCGCGCGGATCTCCTCGAGCAGCCGGGCGGCGAAGTCCGTGGTCGACTCGCCCTGCTGCAGCCCGCCGCCCGCCGGGCGGAAGAACTCGACCTGCACGTGCGGACGTGACCGCGGGAACTTCGGCAGGTCGACCGTGCCGCGCACGCGCACGCAGACGACCTCCGCCTCCGGGACCTCGGCGGCGAGCCGCCCGATGCCGCTGCGGGCGCGCAGCTCGCGCCCGAGCGACCGCGTGCCCTCCGGGAAGACGCCGATGCACGCACCGTCGCGCAACCGCTCGATCGCGGTCGCCATCGCCTCGCGGTCGCCGGAGCCGCGCTCGATCGGGATCTGGCCCATGCCGTCGAGGATCAGCCCGAGGCCGGGCTTCCACAGCGAGCGCTTGGCCAGCGCGCAGATCTGCCGGCGCGGCATGCCCGCGATGCCGATCGCGACCGGGTCCCAGTAGCTGTCGTGGTTGCCGGCGATGAGCAGGGGCCCGTCGGCGGGCAGCAGGTCGCGGCCCTGCACCTCCAGTCGACCCCAGCCGCGCACGGCGGGGGAGCAGGCGGCCATGGCGAAGCGGTACGTCGGGCTGATGCGGGACACGCCGCGAACCCTAGGGGACCGGGGCCGCGCCCGATCTTCACCGGATCTTGATGCGGGGCGCCGCGTTCTTCACGGGACCCGCACGGGCCCGGGTGGACCATCGGGAGGCCATGCACACACCGCACGTCCACCAGCTCCACGCCCTCAGCCCGTACGGCACGCTCGAGGACCCGCCGCCGCCGTCCCCGGCCGCGCCGACGGCGGCCGACCGGGCCGACGAGCCCGCCGACCACGGCCCCGTCCCGCCGGCGCGCATCGAGGCCGCCCGGCGCGCCGCCGCGCAGCTGCCGCCCCACCACGGCTGAGGCTCGACCGGCGGTCGAGGCGGGGTCGCGCAGGACTGGACCGCCGGTCGGGCAAGCCCGGCGGTCGCGCGTCGTTCCTGCTGATGGTCGAGCTCGGACGCCCGGCCGCTCCTCCTCGAAAGGACACGCCGTGTCACCGCACCTCCGCGCCCGCGCGGGCCGCTCCTCCTGGGCGCCCGTCGGGCTGCTGCTCGCCCTGCTCCTGCTGCCGCTGCTCGCCCCCTCCCCGGCGGGGGCGGCGACCGACGTCGTCCCAGACCCCGCGGTCCCCGGCCCGTACGGCTTCGTGCGCGCCGAGTACGACCTCCCAAAGCAGCCGGTCGGCGAGAACGCGACGACCACCGGGGTGCGGCTCGCGGGCGACGTGTACTACCCGGCCAACGGCAACGGCCCGTTCCCGGCGCTCGTGTTCCTGCACGGCAACCACTCCACGTGCGAGTCGGGCCCCGACGGCCTGCCGGTGTCGCCACTGCCCGCCGACTACGACAGCGGCCAGTGCCGCAGCGACGCGGGCCCGGCGGCCGACGCCGCCCTGGACGTCGACGCGGCCCGCTCCTACCAGGGCTACGACTACCTGTCCCAGCGGCTCGCGACGCAGGGGTACGTCGTCGCGTCGATCGACATCAACGACGTGACGGCCTGGGGGGAGAACGGCAACCGCGCCGGCTACCTCGGCCGCGTGCAGACGATGTCGCGCACGCTCGACCTGCTGGCGCGCTGGAACCGCGAGGCCGGACCGGCCGGGATCGGCACCGGGCTGATCGGGCGCGTGGACCTCGGGCGCGTCGGCGTGATGGGGCACTCGCGCGGCGGCGAGGGCGTCAACCTCTTCGCCCAGTACAACGCGGCCCGCCCGTTGACCGCGCAGGACGCCGCCGCGTGGCGGCTCGCCCCGGGGGACGCGCCGAGCGCGATCCCGGACTTCGGCCCGCGCTACCCGCTGAAGGCGGTGTTCTCGCTGGCGCCGGTCGACGGGCAGGGCAACTTCCGCCCGACGTTCGACAACACCGCGTTCGCGACCGCGCTGCCCTACTGCGACGGCGACGTCTTCAACCTCCAGGGGGCGCCCGTCTTCGAGCGCAACAAGGTGGCGCTGTCGGCGGCCGGTCACCCGGCGATCCAGTACGTCGTCAACGGCGCCAACCACAACTACTTCAACACGGTCTGGACGAACGACGACGCGAACCTCTTCGGCTTCGGCGACCCCAACTGCAACGTCGCGGCCGCGCCCACGCGGCTGAGCCCGGAGGAGGAGCGGCGGGTCGGCATCACGCTGATGGGCGGCTTCCTGCGCCGCTACGTCGGCGGTGAGCGACAGTTCGACCCGATCGTGACCGGTGCGGGGCTGCCGTCGTCGGTCTGCCCGGACGAGGATCCCGACAGCACCGGGACGCCCGTGGGCGTGACGTGCCGCAACATCGTGCAGACCTCCTACGTGGCCCCGGCCCCGGACCGGCGGCTGCTCGTCGGCCCGGCGACCACGGCGGTGCCGACCCGCACCCCCGACGGGGACGCGGTCGCCTTCGCCGGCTTCAGCGCGGTGAGCGCCTGCTCGCCGACGGAGACCGCGCTGGTGCTCACGACGGGGTGCGGCTCGACGCCGAACCGCAGCCGTGGCCCGCAGCTGTCGCTGGACTGGAGCGACACGGCCGCGCTGACCGTGACGCTCGGGGAGGGACGGCGGGACGTGCGCGCGTTCGACACGCTCGCGTTCCGCGCGGCGACGAACTACACGTCGCCGCTGAACCCGCCGGGGCTCGAGCGCGAGGTCGAGGTGACGCTGACCGACGGCTCGACCCCGCCGCGCAGCCGCACGGTGATCTCCTCCTCCTATTCGCCGGCGCTGGAGGTGCCGCCCGGGACCACGGCGCGCAAGCAGGTGCTCAGCGGCGTGCGGATCCCGCTCGCGGCCTTCGTCGGGGTCGACCTCTCCGACGTGCGGACCGTCCGGCTCGGGTTCGGCACGAACAGCCTGACCGGGTCGATCCAGCTGGCGGACCTCGCCTTCCAGGAGCCGCGCTTCGCGCCCGGTGACGTCCCGGGCGGCAGCACGACCGGTCCGACCGGTCCGACCGGACCGACCGGCTCCACGGGGTCGACGGGGCCGACGGGCCCGACCGGTCCGACCGGCTCCACCGGGTCGACGGGCCCCACCGGCCCGTCGGGTGCGACCGGCTCCACCGGCGCGTCGGGCCCGACCGGGGCCACCGGTCAGCCGGGCGCGACCGGTGAGACCGGTGCCACCGGTCAGCCGGGCGCGACCGGTGAGACCGGGGCGACGGGCCAGCCGGGAGCGACCGGTGCGACCGGGGCCACGGGGCAGCCGGGAGCGACCGGCGCGACCGGTGCGGCTGGGGCCCCAGGCACCGCCGGGGCCTCCGGGCCGCTCGCCGCGACCCCGGGGTGCCGTGACACGGCCGCCCCGACCACCGCGATCAGCCGCGTGCGCCTGCGCGCCGGCGGCCTGCGCATCACCGGCACCGCCGCCGACACCGGCTGCGGCGCACGGGTCGTCCGGGTCCGCGTGGCGATCGGGCTGCGGCTGGGCAGCTCGTGCCGGTTCGTCCGCGACGACGGCACGTTCGGTCCGCGGACCGGCTGCACCCGGCGCCGTTACCTGCAGGCCCGCGGCACCACGGCCTGGGCGCTCACGCGCGCGGCCCGGCTGCCCCGCGGTCGCTACCTCGTGACGGTGCGGGCGACCGACGCCGCCGAGAACGTCGAGGCCGTTCCGCGCGCGGGACGTGATCGCCTGGTGCGCCGGGGCTGAGGCGCCGCGCGGCGCCCGGCCCCCGGACCGGCGGGTCGGCGCCGCGCTCCGCCGTGGCCGTCGTCGCGCTACGCGGCCGGGCGGAGCGGCTCCGGGCCGGCGGGCCGCGCGACCGTGCCAGTCGTCGCAGCGGCGGGCGGGCCCCCGGAGCCGGGCCGCACGAGGGCGGCCACCGCCACCGCGACGGCCACCAGCAGCGCCGCGGCCACCACGAGCGCGACGTGCAGGCCGTCGACCCAGTCCTGGGCGGCGACGCCGCGCAGCGCCCGCCCGCCGTCGGCGGCACCCGCGTGCGCGGCGATGATCGTCCCGAGCACCGCGACCCCGAGCGTCTGCCCGACCTGCCGGCTGGCGTTGTGGACCGCCGACGCCATGCCGGTGCGGGCCGGGTCGACGGCGGACAGCGCGGTCACCGTCATCGGCGGCAGCGCCAGCCCGGTGCCGACGCCGACCAGCGCGACGTTCCACCAGATCGCCCCGTAGCCGAGCCCGGGCTCCAGCCGCAGCATCAGCAGCGTCGCGGTCGCCGCCACCGCGAGCCCGGCGAGCATCAGCCGCCCGGCGCCGAGCCGCGGGGTGAGCCGGCCCGCGAGCGGCGCGACGAGCACGACGGCGAGGCCCAGCGGCAGCATGCAGAACCCGGACTCCAGGGCGCTGCGTCCCTGGACCTGCTGGAAGAACGCCGTGAAGTAGACGGTGCCGCCGATGAGGGCGAAGAACACGGTGCCGCCGGCGAGGTTCGCGGCGAGGAACGTGCGCTGCAGCAGCAGCGCGGGGACGACGAGCGGCTCCGGCCGCCCCTGCTCCCAGCGCAGGAAGCCGGCGAGCAGCACGGCCGCGAGCGCGGCGGACGCGACGATCCCCGGCGAGCCCCAGCCCAGCGTCCGGCCCTCGATGATCGCGAAGCACAGCGCCGCGATCCCGCCGGTCAGCAGCAGCGCGCCGCCGACGTCGAAGCGGTGCGGCGACGGCGTGGGGGGCAGGCGCGGCAGCCCGCGTACCCCGACGACGAGCAGCGCGGCGGCGAGCGGGACGTTGATCGCGAAGACCGCACGCCAGTCGAACGCCTCGACGAGGATCCCGCCGACGGTCGGCCCGCTCGCGAGCCCCAGGCCCGAGCCGGTCGCCCAGACCCCGATCGCCCGGGCGCGCTCGACGGGGTCGGGGAAGATCGCGGTCACGAGCGCGAGCGACGCGGGCAGCAGCAGCGCGGGCCCGACCCCCTGCACGACGCGGCCGACCAGCAGCGCGGGGACGCTCGGCGCGAGCGCGCACCACAGCGAGCCGAGCGCGAACAGCGACAGGCCCGCGAGGAACGTCGTGCGACGGCCCACCCGGTCGCCGAGCACGCCCCCGGCGACGAGCAGCGACGCGAACACGATCACGAACGCGTCGACGACCCACTGCAGCTCCGACGCCGACGCGTCGAGGTCGCGCCCGAGCTGCGGCAGCGCCACGGCGACGACGCTCGCCGAGGCGACCGAGAGCGCCTGCGCGGCGGTGATGGTGAGGAGGACCGGCCGCCGCGTCACCCCTCACAGGCTAGGGGTCGGCTCAGTGCGGCGGGAACGGCAGCCCGTGATCCTCCGCGAGCAGCCCGGTGCTGGCGAACGCCCCGGCGCGTGAGCCCTCCGCGATCGCGTTCGGCACGCTGGGCATCGACATCGCCGCGTCGCCGGCCGCCAGGACGCCGGGCAGCGAGGTCATCGCCTGCCCGTCGGTCAGGATCGTCCCGTCCGGCCGCAGCTCGAGGCCGAGCTGCTCGGCCAGCGGCGAGCGCTGGCGGCGCGTGTGAACGCTGAGCACGGCACGGCGCACGAGCTCCTCGCCGTCGGCGAGGACGACCGCGGCGAGCGTCCCGCCCTCCGCGCGCAGCCGCGCGATCGGCCGCTCCTCGAGTCGCACCCCGGCGGCGTCGAGCGTCGCGCGGGCCGCGTCGTCGAGGGCGGTCGCGGGCCCGTCGGTCAGCACGACGACGTCGTCGGACCAGCCGGTGAGCAGCAGGTCGTGCAGCAGGTGCCCGCCGCCGGGAGCCAGCAGCGCGAGCGGCGCGTCGCGGACCTCCCAGCCGTGGCAGAACGGGCAGTGAAAGACGTCGGTGCCCCACAGCTCGGCCGCGCCCGGGACGTCGGGCAGGACGTAGGTCGTGCCGCCCGCGAGCAGCAGGCGCCGCGACCGGTGCTCGTCACCGTCGACGGTGGCGGTGAACGCGGGGGCCTGCGGCGTGCCGGTCGCACGGGCCGCGGTGACGGTGCCGTCCCGGACGGTGACCGACGGGTAGGTCGCGAGCTCGCGACGGCCGAGCGCGTAGAGCTCGTCGGCCGTCCGCCCGTCGTGGCCGAGCACGCCGTGGACCGCGGGGGCGGCGCGGTTGCTCTGCTCCCCGGCGTCGACGACGAGCGTCCGGCGCCGCGCCCGGCCGAGCATCTGCGCGGCGTTCAGGCCGGCGGCCCCGGCGCCGACGACGATGACGTCCCAGTCCTGATCCATGGGGACACCGTGGCACGGCGCACCCGCAACTGGCAAGATCGTTTGCCATGTTGGCAAACGACGAGTCGGCGGAGGACCGCGTCCGGCGGCGCCTGCGCGAGCTGCGGATCGATCGCGGCCTGACGCTCGAGGCGGTCGCCTCCCGGGCGGGCATGGACACCTCGACCCTCAGCCGGCTGGAGTCCGGTCGTCGGCGCCTGGCGCTCGACCACCTGCCCGCGCTCGCCGCCGCCCTGGGCGTGTCCTCCGACGAGCTGCTGCTGCCGCACACCCCGGAGGACCCGCGCATCCGCGCGGAGCCGGTCCGCCGCGGCGACATGACCTTCTGGCCCTTGACGCGACGGGGCGCCGCGGGCGGCCTGCACGCGTTCAAGTTCCTGATCCCGCACCGTCGCGAGCTCGGGCCCGCCGACCAGCGCGTGCACGACGGCCACGACTGGATCTACGTGCTCAGCGGTCGGCTGCGGCTGCTGCTCGGCGACGACGAGCTGATCCTCGAGCCCGGCGAGGCGGTCGAGTTCAGCTGCCGCACCCCGCACGCGATGGGCGCGGTCGAGGAGCCGGTCGAGGCGATCGGCATCTTCGGCCCGCACGGCGAGCGCGTGCACGTGCACGGCTGACCGTCCCGGCCGACCTCAGTCGAGGCGGACGTCCTGGCCCGCGAGCCCGATCGCCACCGCGATCGTCAGCGCGACCCCGAGGAAGCCGAGCACGACCGCGATCCACGCGCCGGCCCGGGCCGCGCGGCGATCGCTGTCCGTCAGCACGCCGCCCGCGAGGACGAGCGCGGCGGCGCTGCCGATCCCGCCGACCCACAGCAGGCCGAGCAGCACCGCGATCGCGGCGCGCAGCCCGAGCTCCCGCTCCCCGACCCCCGCGTCCGGAGGCCCGTCGGGCGCGGCGGACGGTGCGGCGTCCGGTTCCACCTCGGTGGTCCGCGCCTCGCCCGGCGCCGGGGCGGGCGGCACGCGCAGCCGGCCGGCGGCGACGGCCTCGCGCAGCTCCGCGACCGCGGCGAGGCTCGCGCCCCACCCGGCGACCCGCCGCTGCTCGACGACCCGGCCGCCGGTGCGCGCCTGGACCAGCCAGGGGTGCCCGAGCACGAGCCGCCCCGCCAGACCCGCGAGCACGACCACCAGGACGATCACGAGCTCGGCGCCGAACAGCAGCAGCGGCACGGCGACGAACACGATCAGCAGCGCGATCGCGATCAGGGCCAGGATCGCCCCGAGGATCGCGAGCGGCCCGGCGTCGGCCAGCGAGCCCGCCGCGTCGAACCCGTCGAGTCCCGGGTCGCGCCCGCGCCAGCGCGGCAGCTCGAAGCCCTCCGACCAGCGCCGGCCGACCGTCCAGCGCGTGCCCTGCGGATCCCGGACCGTGCGTCGCATCCGCGCGCACCCTACCCGCGGGTGCGCGACACTCGGCGCGTGCACGTCGACCTGACCCTCCGCGCCCTGCCGATCGCCGACGTCGCGTCCGCGGCTCGGGAGGCGCAGGCGCTCGGCTTCTCCGGCGTCGGGGTGACCGAGTCGACCGGCAACCCGTTCGTCGCCGCGACCCTCGCCGCCGACGCCACCGCCGACGTCCGCGTCAGCACGGGGATCGCGCTCGCGCTCCCGCGCACGCCGATGGACCTCGCCTACACGGCGTGGGACCTGCAGGCCCTCAGCGGCGGCCGCTTCGCGCTCGGGCTCGGCTCGCAGGTCCGCGCGCACGTCGAGCGCCGCTACGGGGCCGCGTTCGCGCGGCCCGCGGCCCGGATGCGGGAGCAGACGCTCGCCCTGCGCGCGATCTTCGACGCCTGGGAGCACGGCGGCGAGCTGGCGTTCCAGGGCGAGTTCTGGTCGCACACGCTGATGCCGCCGAACTTCCGGCCGCCCGCGCTCCCGGACGGCGTCCGGCGCCCGCCGGTCCTCCTGGCCGCGGTCCGCGAGCGGATGCTCGAGGTCGTCGGGGAGGTCGCCGACGGGCTGCTCGGCCACGCCTTCCAGACCGTCGACGTGCTGCGCGAGGTGACGCTCCCGGCGCTCGAGCGCGGCCTCGAGACCGGCGGTCGCGCCCGCGCGGACGTCGAGGTCACCGCCGCGATCTTCGTCGCCCTGGACGACGGCGAGTGGGAGGGCGTGCGCCGGCGCGTCGCGTTCTACGGGTCGACACCCGGCTACCGGCACGTGCTCGACCACCACGACCTCGGCGGCCTGTTCGAGGCGCTGCACGCCGCGTCGCGCGCGGGCGAGTGGCGGACGATGCCCGACCTCGTCGACGACGACGTCCTGCGCCTGTTCGCGGTGCGGGCCGACACGCCCGCCGAGGCGGCGGCGGAGATCCGCGCACGGGTCGGGGGACTCGCCGACCGCGTGGCGCTCGTCGGCGAGCAGCCGGACCTCGCCCAGTGGGCGGCGATCGCGGCCGCCCTGCGGGACGGGTAGCGGCTACCGCGCGGCGTCGTAGGCGTCGAGCTTGTTGCGCAGCGCGTTGCTCGCGGACGCGAGCTCCTTGGCGAGCTCGGCGAGCGGGCGCGGGTCGTCCGCGGGGGCGCTCTCCTCGCCGCGGTAGCCGGCCTTCAGCTCGCTGACGAACCCGCGGGGCCCGTACTCCAGGCGCGTGCGGACGGCGGCGAGGGCGGCCTTCACGGCCTCCCACTCCTTGCGCGCCTCCTCCTGCTGCTCGGGCGGGAGCGCCTTCCAGCGAGCCTCGAGCTCGCGGGCGGTGGACACCCGGGCGTGCGCGAGCTTCGCGACGCGGGCGAGCTGCAGGTAGCCGGCCATGGGCCGGCGAGTCTGTCAGTTCTGCTTGACGACGGCGGTGTAGACCGGCGGGCGGCCGGTGTACCAGAGCGTCGCCTCGAGGACGACGTAGGTGCCGGCCAGCCCGGCGGTGATGCGGGCGACGCGGGTGGCGAGTGACGAGGGGTCCGAATCGGCGAGACGCGCGATGTCCATGCTCGGATGGTCGGCGTCGCGCCCGCTGCGGTGAATGGCCCGCCGGGACCGGACGGGGCCGGGGCGCCCCGACCGGCGGTCGAGCGCGGGGCGTGGACGCCGCCGAACGCGAACCGTCATCTCCTGTTCACCGTCCGGCAAGGAGCGGGGCGCAGACTCGTCTCAACCCCGAACCGCGAGGAGCACCTGATGGGACCCACCACCGCGCAGATCCTGGTCGTCGCCAACCGCACGTGTCCGTGTCCCGGCCTCGTCGACGTGATCCACGATCGCGTCGAGCGCGCGCCGGCCGCGGACGTCCGGATCGTCGCGCCCGCGCTGAACAGCCGGCTGCGCCACGCCTTCTCCGACGTGGACGGGGCGCTCCTGCAGGCGCAGGGACGGCTCGAGGAGGTCGTCGCGGTCCTGCGTCAGCGGGGCATCCAGGCGGCCGGCGAGGTCGGCGACGCCGACCCGTTCCTCGCGGTCGCCGACGCGCTGGCGCTGCGGCCCGCCACCGAGATCCTCGTGTCCACGCACCCGCCCGGCGCGTCGAACTGGATGGAGCGCGGCCTCGTCGAGCGGCTCCGCGCGACCTACGGGGTGCCGGTCACGCACCTCGTCTCGCAGGCGGGACTCGTCCTGGCCTGAGCGGCCCGGCCGGGGGCGCGTCAGTCGACGACGCGCCCCGGGTCCGCGTAGACGGCGACCGCGTCGCCGCGCGCGAACCCGCACAGCGTCATCCCGCGGTCGGCGGCCAGGGCGACCGCCAGCGAGGTCGGCGCACCGACCCCGACGAGCACCGGGGCCCCGGCGACGGCGGCCTTCTGCACGAGCTCGAAGGACAGCCGCCCGCTGACGCACAGGAGGTGGTCGTGCAGCGGCAGCAGCCCGTCGAGCAGCGCGCGCCCGATCACCTTGTCCATCGCGTTGTGGCGGCCGACGTCCTCGCGCAGGAGCAGCAGCCGGCCGTCGGCGTCGAAGAGGCCCGTGGCGTGCATGCCGCCCGTGCGCCGGAAGCCCGGCTGGCGCAGGCGGTCCGGCAGCGCGGCCAGCAGCGCGCGCGACACCCGCGGGCCGCCGGTCGGCAGCGCCGGGGCGTGCACCGCGACCTCCTCCAGCGCGCCCTTGCCGCAGACCCCGCACGACGACGTGGTGAAGAACGACCGGGCGCCGGGGTCGCGCAGGAGCGGCCCGTCGACGACGACCGTGTTCGCGGCGAGGTCCGCGGTCGGGCCCGCCGCCCGGGGCGCGTCGATCAGGCCCTCGCCGTGCAGGAAGCCCAGCGCGAGCTCCTCGTCGTGGCCCGGGGTGCGCATCGTCACGACCAGCGGCCGGTCGTCCACGCGGATCTCCAGCGGCTCCTCGACGGCGACCTCGTCGCGCCCGCCGTCACGCGCGACGGTCGCGACGCTGTGCGCGACGGCGACGTCGGGGACCAGCGGGCCGGACATCACGCGGCGGCGGGCGTGCCGAGGACGGGCCGGGCGGCCGGCTCCTCCCCGAACGGGGTCACGGCGACCGCGACGACCTTGTACTCCGGGCAGGAGGTGTTGACGTCCGCCGAGTTGCCGACGAGCAGGTTCGTGCGGATCTCCGGGAAGTGGAAGGCGGTGAAGACGTTCCCCGGCTCGATGCGCTCGGTCACGCGCACGTCGATCTCGATCCGCCCGACGCGCGAGCGGACCTCCACGCGCTGCCCGTCGCGCACGCCAAGCCGCGCGGCGTCGTCGGGGTGGACCTCCAGCCAGTCGCCGTCCAGCAGCTCGAGGTTGCCGGTCCGGCGCGTCATCGTGCCCGCGTTGTAGTGCTGCAGCCGCCGGCCGGTGATCAGCACCAGCGGGAACTCCGCGTCGGGGGCGTCGCCGGGCTCGTGGTACGGGAGCGCGGCGAACAGGCCGCGGCCGCCCTCGCGGACGAACGCGGTCTCGTACAGCGTCGGGGAGTCCGTGCCGTCGGCGGCGACCGGCCACTGCAGGCCGGTGCGCCCGACCCGGGCGTGGCTGATGCCGCGGAAGTTCGGGGTCAGCGCGGCGATCTCGTCCATCGCGTCCGCCGGGGTCGCCAGGCCCATGTCGTGCCCCAGCGCCCGTGACAGGCCGGTGATGATGTCGAAGTCCGTGCGCGCGTCCCCGGGCGGGGTGATCGCCGCGCCCACCAGCTGCACGCGGCGCTCCGCGTTGGTGAACGTGCCGGTCTTCTCCAGGAACGAGGAGGCGGGCAGGACGACGTCGGCGTAGCGGGTCGTCTCCGTCTCGAAGATGTCCTGGGCGACGACGAACTCCAGCGACTCGAGCGCGTGGATCACGTGCGCGGTGTTCGGGTCGGTCTGCGCGACGTCCTCGCCGAAGATGTACATCGCGCGCAGGTCCCCGGCGATCGCCGCGTCGAACATCTGCGGGATCGTCAGGCCGCGGCGGCGCGAAAGCGGCACGCCCCACCGGGCCTCGAACGCGCGCGCGGTCGGCTCGTCGTCGACCGGGCGGTAGTCGGAGTACGTGTCCGGCAGCGCGCCCATGTCCGAGGAGCCCTGCACGTTGTTCTGGCCGCGCAGCGGCAGCAGCGCCGAGCCGCGCCGGCCGACCTTGCCGGTCATCAGCCCGAGGTTGCAGATCAGCTGCACGACCTCGCTGCCGTAGCGGTGCTCGGTCACGCCCAGGCCCCACATGATCGAGGCCTCCGCGGCGTCGCCGTAGATCCGGGCGGCGCGCTCGAGGTCGGCGGCGGGCACGCCGGTGATCCGCTCGACCTCCGCGGGGTCGTAGTCGGCCAGCAGCGCGACGAGCTCGTCGAGGCCCTCGGTGCGCGCGCCGACGAAGTCGTGGTCGACGTACCCGTCGCGGTGCAGGACGTGGGCGAGGCCGAGCATGACCGCGGCGTTCGTGCCCGGCCGCGGGGCGAGGTGCAGGGCGGCGTGGTCGACGAGCTCGATCGTGCGCGGGTCGATGACCACGAGCTGCATGCCGCGCAGCGCGGCCTGCTTGATCCGCGCCCCGACGACCGGGTGCCCCTCGGTCGGGTTCGCGCCGACGAGGATCGCCGCGTCGGCGTGGTCGATGTCGGAGAACGAGCCGGTGGCGCCCGAGAGCCCGAGCGTGCGGCGCATCGCGTAGGAGGTGGGGGAGTGGCAGACGCGCGAGCAGTTGTCGACGTTGTTGGTCCCGATCGCGGCACGGACCAGGCGCTGCAGCACCCAGCAGTCCTCGTTGGTGCCGCGCGAGGAGGCCAGGGCGGCGATCGCGTCGGGGCCGCTCTGCTCCTTGATCGCGGTGAGCCGGGAGACGATCAGGTCGGTCGCCTCCTCCCAGCTCGCCGGTCGCAGCTCGCCGCCGCGGCGGTCGCGGATCAGCGGCGTGGTGAGCCGTTCGCGGTGGCGGCTGAAGCGGTGCGCGAAGCGTCCCTTCAGGCACGTGTGGCCCTCGTTGGCGGGACCGTCGTGCGCGGGGGTGATCGACACGACGTGGTCGTCGACGACGTGCGCCTCCAGGCGGCAGCCCACGCCGCAGTAGCCGCAGGTGGTCGTGACGGTGTCGGCGAAGCGGCTCATGCGGTGGCCTCCTGGGCGGTGGCGAGGTCGAGCAGGGACAGCTCGGTGATCGCGTCGGTGGGGCAGGTGTCGGCGCAGGCGCCGCACGACACGCAGGCCGAGGCGCGGAAGCCCTCGTCGATCCCGGCGCTGATGTCGGTGTGGAACCCGCGACCGGTGAGCGTCAGGGCGAACGTGCCCTGGACCTCGTCGCAGGCGCGCACGCAGCGGGCGCAGCTGATGCAGAGCTCGTGGCGCAGCGCGAGGTACGGGTGGTCGGTCTCGTGGCGCACCGCGCGCTGCTCGCCGGGCCAGCGCGTCGTGGTGACGCCGAGCTCGCGGGCGACCGCGGCGAGCTCGGTGTGCGCGGCGGGCGCGACGGGCAGCTCGGAGAGCACGAGCTCCACGACCGCGCCGGCGACGCGGCGGGCGCGCTCGTCGCGGGTGTGGACGGCCATGCCGTCCTTGGCGATCGTCGTGCAGGACGGGACGACGTCGACCGTGCCGTCCTCGCCCTGGACCCCGACGAGGCAGACGCGGCAGGCGCCGAACGGGTCCATCCGCTCGTCGAAGCACAGGACGGGCACGTCGTGGGCGGCGGCGCGCGCGGCCTCCAGCACGGTCGCGCCGTCGGCGACCTCGATCTCGGTGCCGTCGACGGTCAGGCGGGTCATGCGTCGAGCCCCAGCTCGTCGGGGAAGTGCTCGATCAGCGAGCGCAGCGGTGCGGGCATCCCGCCGCCGTGGGCGCAGAGGCTGCCGACGTCGAGCGCCTCGAGCAGCGCCTCCAGCCGGGCGCGGTCGATCGGGGGTCGTCCGGGCACGGAGAACTCCTCGTAGGCGCGTTGCAGGCCGATCCGGCACGGGAAGCAGGTGCCGCAGGACTCGTGCGCCCCGAAGCGCAGCAGGTGGCGGGCGACCTCGCGCATGTCGGTCGTCTCGTCGAACGCCAGCAGCGAGCCGTGCCCGACCATGCAGCCGACCTCGGGGAGCGCGTCGAGGTCGAAGCGGGTGTCCAGCAGCGACGCGGGGAGGATGCCGCCCAGGGGGCCGCCGATCTGCACGGCCTTGATCGTGTGGCCGTCACGCAGGCCGCCGCCGACGTCCTCGCAGAGCTCGCGGACGGTCATGCCGAACGGGACCTCGACGACGCCCGGGGTGCGGAACCGCTCGTTGAAGCAGACGAGCTTGCTGCCGGCGGTCTCGCTGTCGGGGCTGAGCGCCCGGTAGGCGTCGGCGCCGCAGGCGGCGATCACCGGCACGTTGCTGAGCGTCTCGACGTTGTTGACGACGGTCGGCAGGCCGAAGAGCCCCTTCTGGGCGGGGAACGGGGGGCGGGCGGAGACGGTGCCGCGCAGTCCCTGCAGGCAGGCGAGCAGCGCGGTCTCCTCGCCGACCACGTACGAGCCGGCGCCCTCGACGATCGTGACGTCGAACGCGAAGCCGCTGCCGAGCACGTCGTCGCCGAGCAGGCCGGCGGCGCGCGCCTCGTCGGCGGCCGCCTCCAGTGCGGGCTTGCTCAGCGGGTACTCGCTGCGCACGAGCACGAAGCCGTGGTCGGCGCCGACCGCGTAGCCGGCGAGCGCCATGCCCTCCAGGAGCAGCTGCGGGTTGCGCTCCATGAGGTGCTTGTCGATGTAGGAGCCGGGGTCGCCCTCGTCGCCGTTGACGACGATGAACTTCTGACCGGTCGGCGAATCGGCCTCGCGCGCGAACCGCCACTTGGAGCCGGTGCGGAAGGCGGCGCCGCCGCGGCCGGTCAGCCCGGCGTCCTCGACGGTGTCGAGCAGCTGCTCGGGCGTGATCGCGGTGCCGAGCACGTGCCGCAGGCCCGACCAGTCGCCGTCCCGGGTCAGGACGGGCTGCGGCAGGAGGCTGCGGACCGCCGGTTCGGGAGCGTCGCGGCTCGCGTCCGCCAGGACGCGGTCCAGGGCGCCGGGCCCGGCCTCGATCGTGTCGCCGTCGCGGAAGGCGGGGGCGCTGTGGCAGAAGCCGAGGCAGACGGTCTCCGCCAGCGAGGTGGCGCCGTCGGGGGTGCAGGCGCCGACGTCGACGCCGAGCCCGTCGCGGAGGGCGTCGACGTGGTCGTGCCCGGTCGCGGCGAAGCACGCGGTCCCGGTGCAGACGCGGACGTGGCGCGTTCCCCGCGGGACGAGCAGGTCGTCGTAGAAGCCCGCGACGCCGTGGACCGTCGCCTCGGGGACGCCGGTGCGCGCGGCGACGTCGCGGACGGTGGCGTCGGTGACCGGTCCCCCGTCGGCCTGGACGGCGGCCACGAGGAGGTCGAGGACGGTGGGGGCGTCGACGGCGTGGTGTCGGCGGACGAGCTCGACGAGGTTCTGGGAGGGCACTCCGTTGAGCTTCCCGCGCGATACGTGCTCGTGCAACTGCAAGTGCCGCTGTTTCGATAGAGCGCGTCTATCGTGCGGGGTCGTGCTCGTCCAGCAGCTCACGTACCTCTCGGCGCTGGCCCGGGAGCGCCACTTCGGCCGCGCCGCGGACGCCTGCCACGTCACGCAGCCGACGCTCTCGGCGGGGCTGCGCCGGCTGGAGGAGGAGCTCGGGGTGCCGCTCGTGCGTCGCGGCCGGCGGTACGAGGGGCTGACCGCCGAGGGGGAGCGCATCCTCGCCTGGGCCCACCGGCTGCTCGCGGACGTCGAGGGGCTGCGCGCCGACGTGCGCGTAATGCGCGACGGGCTCGTCGGCCGCCTGCGGATCGGCGCGATCCCCACGTCGCTGCCGATCGTCTCGCTGCTCACCGCGCCGCTGCTGCGCGCGCACCCCGACCTGGACCTGGCGGTCCAGTCGATGACCTCGCGGCAGATCGAGGAGGGACTGCGCGACGCGCGCCTGGACGTCGGGCTCACCTACCTGGACAACGAGCCGCTGGTCGGCGTGCGCACCCGGCGGCTCTACGAGGAGCGCTACCTGTACCTCGTGCAGCGGGACGGCCCGCACGCCGGGGCGGCCGAGGTCGGCTGGGCGGAGGTCGCGGGCGAGCGGCTGTGCCTGCTGTCCCCGGACATGCAGCACCGCCGGATCCTCGACGCGGTCTTCCGCGCGGCGCGCGCCCGGCCGCGGCCGATGCTCGAGACGAACTCGATCACGACGCTCTACGCGCACGTGCGCGACGGCCTCGCCGCGGGCGTCATGCCGCACACCTGGCTGCACCTGTTCGGCCTGCCCGAGGGCGTCCGGGCGATACCGCTGCGCGACCCGCTCGTGCGGCACGCGATCGGGGTCGTGTGGCCCGACCGCGACCCGGAGCCGCTGCTGGCCCGGGCGTTCGTCGACAGCGTCCGCGACGTGCGCGTCGAGGAGGAGGTCGCCGCGCCCGCGCGCGCGTGAGTGAGGGTGGGTCAGCCGGGGAGGACGGCGGCCACCGTCGTCGGCGGCACGCCGTCGACGCGGGCGTCGAGGACGTCCGCGCCACGGAGCGTGGTCACCGAGCGGTAGCCGCCGGGGGTGGGGTCGGTGTGCTCGACGACCTCGCGCGCGCGGGCGTCGGCGACCCAGTAGCGCGGGACGCCGGCGCGCGCGTACGTGGCGGCCTTGGCGAGGTCGTGCCCTCGCGAGCTGACCGCGACCTCGACCACGAGCAGTCCCGCGGTCGGCCGGGCGAGCTGCGGCGTGGACGCCAGCATCAGGTCGGGCTCCGGCATGTCCCCTTCGGCGGCGGCGAAGGTCGACTGCACGACGAGGAGGTCCGCCCGGGCCGCGAGCAGGCGGGTGAACGCCCGGACCGTCCCGACGTGCAGGTCCCCCTGCGGGCTCATGTCGGGCACGTCGACGATGAGCCCGTCGAGCAGCTCCACGCGCAGCCCGTCGAGCGCGCCGGCGCTGATGAGCGCGTCGTACTCGGCCGAGGTGAAGCGGTGGACGGAGGGCGCGAGGGCCATGGCCTCATGGAGCATCGCAAAGGTGCCGCCTGGTGTCACCGTGCATCGCCGCAGGGTGGTGCGCGACGCCGCGCAGCGCGCTGGGCGCAACCGGATCGATGCTGTCCCGTCACGCGACGGTGACGGTCCGGTGCCGCGCCGTCACCCCTCGAAGCGCGTGACGTCCCGGCACTCGGCCGTGACGGCCCGCCCGACGCTCCGCCCGAAGCCCCCGTCGTCCCAGGGCTCGGCGGTCGCGGTGGTGACGCCCTTCGCGCGCGCGAGCGACCAGCCGCCGACCGCCCGGCCGTCGTGCAGGACGATCGCAGGCACGATCCCGTTGCGGTTGGCGAAGCGGTGCTCGTCGCCGGCGCGCAGGAGGAGCGCCCGGTCGCGGTAGCCGACGGTCATCTCGTCCCACATCGGCAGCAGGCGCGCGGGCAGCCGCGACGGGGCCGCCTCGATCTCGGCGGCCTCCCCGCGCAGCGCCACGAGGTCGCCGTCGGTCGGCACGAGCTCGCCGGCGATCGCGCTGAGGCCGGCGCGCGCGTCGCGCAGCGGCAGGCCGGCCCACTTGGCGAGGTCGCGGTCGGCGGCGGGGCCGTGCCCGCGCAGGTAGCGGCGGGCGAGCTCGGCCAGCGCCAGGTCGCGCTCGGCGCCCTGCAGCGGCGCCGGCGGCTCGGTGCCGAGCCAGTCGCGAGTCAGGGCGTAGCGCTGCTGGCCGTCGACCACCGGTCCGCGGACGGTGAGGCCGCGGGCGCCGCTGAGCCCGAGCGCGTGGACGACGCTCAGGCCCTCGCCTCGGCGGCGGGCGGCCTCGAGCCGCTCGGCGAGGGTGCGACGGTCCAGCGGGCCGTCCTGCGCGAGGACCGTCACGATCCGGTCGACGAGCGTGTCCGCGAGGTCGGCGCCGACGTCGAAGTCGCCGAGGCGCTTGAGCAGCGGCCGCTCGTGCGTGGGGGCGGTGAGGCCGAGCAGCCACGCGTGGTCGTCGCGATGGACGAGGTGCAGCGTGCCGCGGTTGAACCAGCTGACGACGACCGTGCGGTCGTCCATGGCGGCGTCGACGTCGGCGGCGGTCAGGCCGGCGGTGCGGGCGCGGACGGCGAGCTTGGCCTGGCGGTAGTCCTGCGCCTGGACGGCCAGGAGGCGCTGCGTGATCGCGGCGACGTCGGCGCCGTCGGGGCGGTGCAGGCCCTGCGCGAGGGCCCGCCGGTGCTGGATCGAGGCCACCGCCCGACCCTACCCGCAGGTCGACCGGCCGGTTATGGTGGCGACCGACCCTCGAGCCGTGGTCGAGGGTTTATGGGTTTCGTTGTGGTCGGCGATCCCGGGGTCGCCGACGACCCTTGACCCGAGGTCGAGGGTTTTGGTCAGGGCGTCATAACCGAGCCGTCAGGCGGCGCGCGCGGCGACCGCGAGGCTCGCCCGGGTCACGACGTGCGCGCTGAGGTGCTCGGCGTCGCGCGCGATCGCCGCGAACCGCCCGGAGCCCCACGTGTGCAGCCACGGCAGCCCCAGCACGTGCAGGCCCGGCACGCCCTCGACCACTCCGCGGACGTGGTCCGGGTACCCGGTGTCGTCGAGGAACGGCAGCTCGACCCACGACCAGTCCGGCCGGAAGCCCGTGCACCAGACGACGCTCGTGACGCCCGCCGCGCGCAGGTCCAGCGGGGCGGGCGGGCCGGGCGGCGGCGTCCACACCGGCGTGTACCGGGACGGCGGCTCGGCGACATCGAGTCCCTGCGCCTCGATGTACCGGTCGATCGCCTCGTTGATCCGGTCGTACGTGGCGTCCGCGGCGTCGAGGCGCTCGGCGAGGTCGTCGTCGAAGTGCGCCACGCCGTCCTCGTCGATCCGGCGCAGCAGCCCGTGGAGGTGCATCCCCTGGGCGGCGAACGCGCGCAGGTCGAGGTCGCGGCCGCCGTCTCGGCCCGTGACGTAGTGGTTGGCCTCGCGGCGGGCGGCGTTGCCCTCGGGATGGTCGGTGATCGTCAGGTCGTAGTGGCCCATCTCCTCGAGCCACGTGACGACGTCCTTGCCGCGGTACCGGCGCGCGACCCGGGGCGCGTCGCCCAGGCACAGGTGCACGGCGCGGCCCTCGAGGTGCAGGTCCTCCGCGATCTGGGCCCCGGACTGGCCGGTGCCGACCACGAGCACCGCGCCGTCGGGCAGCGCCGACGGCGACCGGTAGGCGTTGGAGTGCACGGCGTGGATGCCCTGCGGGAGCGCGCGCTCCACCGCGGGCGGCGCC
The DNA here is from genome assembly GCF_003044185.1 of Paraconexibacter algicola. GTDB lineage: Bacteria > Actinomycetota > Thermoleophilia > Solirubrobacterales > Solirubrobacteraceae > Paraconexibacter > Paraconexibacter algicola. The sequence goes on along the minus strand of NZ_PYYB01000001.1, from coordinate 68,887 downwards.
CACGGCCGGTGGTAGCCGCCGACGCAGAGCACGACCTGCTCGGCGTGCAGCACGCCCTCGTCGGTCTGCAGCACGAATCCCCCGTCCTCGCCGGCGCGCAGCCGGGTGACGGTGACGCCCTCGTGCAGCGGCGGATCGAGCTTCTCCATGAAGCGGTCCAGCCAGGCGAGGATCTGCTCGCGGCGCATGAAGCCCTCGGGCTCCTCGCCGTCGTAGGGGTGCTCGGGCAGCCGGCACTGGAAGTTCGGGGTGACGAGCGTGAACGCGTCCCAGCGCTCGTGCTTCCAGGCGTGGAACGCCTCGGAGCGCTCGAGCACGACGTGGTCGACGCCGGCACGCTGCAGGTACCAGCTCATCGACAGGCCGGCCTGGCCGCCGCCGATCACCGCCACCGCGGTGCGGTCAGGAAGCACGGGGCACCTCCGGCACGGCGGGCTTGCCGACCGCGACGACGGTCACCGGGCCCGCATCGCCGCCGTACCGCGCGGCGACGGACTCGATCTGCTCGAGCTGCTCGGCGGCACCGGTGCAGGCGAAGCCGTACCGGGCCCGGACGCGCTCGCTGGCGGCGTGCATCGCCACGCGCATCCGCGCGACGAGCTCCGGGACGGGCATCTCCTGGCCGTCCACGAAGTGCTCGTGGATGACCGTGGACGGGGACGTGCAGCGCTGCTGCCGGCCGTCCGGCCAGCGCAGCGTGAAGTCGACGGTGGGCACGGGGTCTCCTAGGCGCGCAGCGGCTCGGCGACCCGGTAGGTGTCCGGGCGCAGGTCGCGGATGGGGGACAGGGCGCGACGCGCGCGCGTCAGCGCCGCGTCGAGGTCGAACGTGTGGACGGCCAGACCCGGGGTCGTGCCGGTCTGGGCGACGACGTCGCCGCCGGGCTCGACGATCCGCGCCCCGCCGAGGAACCGCAGCGACCCGAAGCTCCCGGTCTGGTTGGCGGACGCGACCACGAGCGAGTTCTCCGCGGCGCGCGCCCGGTCCCACAGCTCCGCGCGACGCCACTGGCGGTCGTCGGTCAGCTCCGGGGCGGCGTTCGTCGCCGAGCACGGCCACGCGGACATCGTGCAGATCACCTGGGCGCCGTCGAGTGCGAGCGTGCGCGCCGCCTCCGGGAAGGCCTTGTCGTAGCAGATGAGCATCCCGATCCGGCCGACCGGCGTGTCGAACGCGGCCAGCGACGAGCCGGCCGTGGTCACCCGGTCCTCGCGCAGCGGCAGGTGCACCTTGCGGTGCAGGCCGTGCAGGCCGTCACCGCTGACGCAGGCCGCGACGTTGTAGGCGGGACCGTCCGGGTCGGCGGGGTCGCCCTCGCAGAAGCCGACGCACACGACGGTGTCGCCGGCGAGCTCCATCAGGCGCCGCAGCTGCGGGCCGTCCGGGTCCAGGGCGGGCGGTGGGTCCATCTCGCCCTCGCCCGAGAGCGTCTCGACGTAGCCGCCGAGTGCCGCCTCGGGCAGGACGACGAGCCCGGCGCCCGCGGCGCGGGCGTCCTGCAGCAGGCGCTCGATGGTGGCGAAGCACGCCTCCATGTCGCGGGTGAACGGCGCGGCGGCGGCCGCGATCGTCAACGGGGTCATGCGGGATCTCCTGGGGTGACGGGACGGGCGGGGCCCAGGCCGGTGACGCCGGCCGACAGGGCCGGGATGACCTCGCCGTCGGGCCAGCGCAACCGGACGCCGGGCTCGGGGACGAGCGCGCCGCAGACGGCGCCGACCGCGGGACCGGCCGGCAGCGGCGCGGCCCCGGGGGCGTCGGCCGTGACCAGCGCGAAGCCGGGGAAGCAGGTGAGCCAGTCGGCCGCGCCGACGCCGCGCGGCCGCGGGATCGCGGCGACGTCGAGCTCGGCGCCGCAGCCGGAGGCCTCGGCGAGCATGCCCGTCGTGCCGACGACGCCGGCCATCGAGACGTCCTTGGCGGCGGCGGGGCGCCCGGCCCGGACCGCGTCGAGCATCAGCCCGAGCTCCTCGCGCGAGCGCCACGAGGACGAGTCCCACTGGGTGCGCCCGTAGCCGGGGCGCCAGCCGCCGTGCAGGTCCGCGGTGACGGTGAGCGCCATCCCCGGTCGGCCGCCGGACGCGGGGACCGGCCGGCTGGTGCGGCCCAGGCCGGTGACGCTGAGGGCACCGGGCACGCCGAGCTGCGTGTGGCCGCCGAGGATCGGCAGCGAGAACGCGTCGGCCCCGGCGCGCAGGCCGCGGACGATCCGCTGCGCGTGCGCCTCGTCGCGGGCGCCGAGCGCGTCGAGCGCGCCGACGGGCGCCGCGCCCATCGCGCAGAGGTCGTGGGCGGTGACGAGCATCCCGCACCACGCGGCCCACTCGGGGTCGCGCTCCACCATCGAGGGGAGGATCGCGTCGGTCGCGGCGACGAGGTCGGAGCCGGGCACGGGGGCGCCGTCGTCCCCGAGGAACGCGCCGCCGCCGAGGAGGCCGCCGAGCAGCGGCGCGATCGGCGACTTCGTGCGCGCCGCCAGCTCCGCGATCCGGCCGACGGAGAAGCGCATCAGGCGGTGCGGGGCGCCCGCGCAGGTGACGGCCCGCACGTCCTCCCAGCCGAGCCGCGCGAAGAACGCGCGGTGTCCCGGCTGCACGTGCGCGTCGAAGCGCAGCGCCCCGGCGTCGAGCGCCTGGGCGCAGGCGGCCCGGACGAGCGCCGCGCCGACCGTGCCGCGCCGCGGGCGGTCGACGCCGCCGCGGCCGCAGACCAGGCGGCTGCCGCGCCACCAGCCGAGCGTCGCGTCGTCCCCGACCGGGTGCAGGCGCACGCCGCCGAGGACCTCGCCGTCGAGGTCGACCGCGACGAGCACGCGGGTGGCGTCGTGGGCGTCGTGGTCGTCGAGGTCGTCGCCGCGGAAGAGGCCCTGGTCGTGGACGAAGGCGCGCAGGCGCAGGTCGCGGTAGGCGGCCAGCAGCCGGGGCTGGTCGTCGGCGCGCAGCACCATCAGCCCGGCGGGCGCCCCGGGGTCGCCGGCGGCGAACAGGTCCAGCAGCGGCGCGAAGCCCACCGGGGGTGACCACGTGGCCGGCCCGGCGGGGCCCGGCCCTGTCGTGTCGCCGAGCATCATCCGCCGCACGCCCCGAGCGCCGAGCAGGCGCCGCACGCGGCGCACCCGGCGACCTGGTCGGCGCCGCGCATGTCCGCCTCGCGCAGGGCGCGGGCGACCCGCCGCGTGACGCGCATCAGCGTGGCGGGGTCGGGGGCGGGGACGCCGTCGGCGTGGGCGAGCGAGCCGGCGAGCGGCCGGTAGGGCACGACGAACGGGTAGACGCCCATCTCGATCAGCCGCTCGGCGCCGGCGACGAGCTCGTCCGGGTCCTCCCCGAGCCCGACGAGCAGGTAGGTGGAGACGCGGTTGCGGCCGAACACGCGGACCGCCTCCTGCCAGGCCTCCTCGTAGCGGGCCATCGGCACGGTCGCCTTGCCGGGCGTCCAGCGCGCCCGCACGGTCTCGTCGAGCGCCTCGACGTGGATGCCGAGGGCGGTGGCACCGGCCTCGTGCAGCGTGGTGATCCACGACAGGTCCAGCGGCGGCTCGATCTGCACCTGGATCGGCAGTCCGGGGACGGCCGACCGGACCGCGGCGACGCACTTCGACAGGTGCTTCGCGCCGCGGTCCGGACCGTTGGACGTCCCGGTGGTCATGACCATCTGTCGGATGCCGTCCAGCTCCACCGCCGCGTGCGCGACCTCGGCGAGCAGCTCGGGGGACTTCACCTGCACGGTCGCACCGGAGCGCAGCGACTCCTCGATGGTGCAGAACCGGCAGCGGGTGTCCTCGTGGGTGTAGCGGATGCAGGTCTGCACGACCGTGGTCGCGAGGACCTCGGTGCCGTGCAGGCGGGCGAGCGCCTCGTAGGGCGTGCCGTCCTCGGTCGTCAGGTCGTAGAAGCGCGGGCGGACGATCGGCTCGAGCATCGCGTCGTCGACGACGACGCCGTCGCGGGTGAGCGTGCCGCCGGGATGCAGCTCGAACGGGGAGTCCTCGACCACCGGGAGGGTGGCGGAGCGCCCGTCGAGGATCCAGTGGCCGTCGTCGCTGGGGCCGGCCCCGGCCCGGCGGCTGACCGCCGGGCGGGAGCGGATCCCGCGCACCGCGAGCTCGGAGCGAAGGTCCATGGCGCGGGCCTCGTCCCTAGAACATCCAGGAGGAGTTGATGATCGCGCCCTTGCGGGCGTACTCGATCAGCGCGTCCTGGAGGTCGAGCGGGTGGCAGGGGATGACGCCCTCGATGAGGTCCTCCTCGCGGGCGCCGTGCAGCGCCAGGCCGAGCCGGCACGCGTACACCTTGCCGCCGCCGCCGATGTAGCGCTCGAGCACGTTGTTCTCGTTGCGCATGCCGGGGAACAGCTCGTTGCCGACGGTCGGGAAGCCGCGCGTGGCGAGGCAGTTCAGCGACCCGATCCCGTAGAAGTACAGCGCCGAGTCGAAGCCCTTCTTCTGCGCGCGGATGGCCTGGAGGACCGCGACGAACGAGACGGAGGACTCGTGCACGATGCCGTGGACGAGGCCGAAGTACGTCTCGCCCGGCTCGGCCTGGTAGTCGGGGAAGACCTTCGTCTCGCCGTAGAGGGAGTCCCCGACCGCCTTGCTGGGGTGGGGGATCTCCATGAGGCTCGCGATCTCCTGATCGGTGAGCTTGGGCTCGACCGCCATGCGGTGCTCCTTCGGTTGGACGTCGTAGAGGACGCCTTCGAGAGTGCCCGCCCGACGGGACCTTCCCTACGGACCGGCGGTCGGGGCCTTCGACCGGCGGTCGGACGACACGTCGAGTCCCCACGCGACACGTGGGGTTGGCCCTACCTGTCCGTCGGGGGGAGGCCCGGCTGGGGGTGGGGGGCGAGGACCGGCGGTCGGTCGCCCTGTGGGCCGTCGGTCCATGCCGCGGCCCGGGAGCGGCCCGTAGGTTGCGGGTCGACGGGTGAGGCCGCGGGGGCCCGGATCCGGGATCCCCGCCGCCCCACGGCACGCCGGCGCGTGTCGCTCATCCGCTCCTTCGCTGCTCCGACGGCCTGCGCCCGGACCGCGTGCCCATCACTCATCCGCAAGAAGGAGAGGCTCTCGTGGCCACCCAGGTTGCATCAGAACCCGCATCCGTCATCCCGACCCGCGCCCTCGCGGCGAAGGTCCTCGACAGCCCCACCGGCGGGGCCGGGCTGCTGTTCCCCAACGTCCCGCTGGGCATCGCGCTGCAGCTCGGGGCGCTGGGCATCGTGCTCGGCCTGCTGTCCGCCGCGAACGCCGAGCTGTTCAGCCCGGCGGCGACCGGTGTCGTGCTGCCGGTCGCGTTCAGCGTCGGGGCGATCGGCATCTTCGCCGGGGGGATCATCAACTTCCGTGCCGGGCTGCTGATCGCCGGGGTGATCGGCGCGTTGTACGGGACCTTCTGGCTGTCGTTCGGCCTGCTGGTCCAGTTCTTCGCGGCGGGTGTCGGCGAGGCGGCGGGACCCGCGGCACTCGGTGACGCGATCGGCACGTACCTCGTGATCTGGGCGATCGTGTCCGGGTTCCTCGCGGTCGCGACGTTCTACGTCAACCGCATCGTGTTCGCGCAGCAGCTGCTGCTGACGGTCGTGTTCCTCGTGCTGGGCCTCGCGAACATGTCCGCTCCTGGCGGCACCGGGCTCACGCAGCTCGGCGGCTGGCTCGGCCTCGTCGACGCGCTGATGGCGCTGTACATCTCGGCCGCGCTGGTCATCAACGACACGGCGGGCAAGGAGCTGCTGCCCTTCCGCTGATCAGCGGGCGCGCACGGCGGCGACCAGCGGCGGCACCGCGTCCTCCCACAGCAGGGGACGCAGGTGCAGCCCGCTGGTCGCCCGGTGCGTCAGGAGCAGGCGGCCCAGCTCGGCGGCCGCGGTCGAGCCTTCGGCGTCGACGCCGGCGACGCCCGGGATGCGGGCGAGCTGCGCGCGGTGCGCGGCGTCGCGCACGGGCACGATCGACGCGACGAGCGCCACCCGCTCGGGCACGCCGTCGGCCCACAGGGCGTCGAGGACGGCGGTCGCGCGATCGGCGTCGGTCAGCCCCTGGAGCTGCAGGAAGTGCGCGCCGGCCTGGGCCTTCGCGTCGATCCGTCGGCGCAGCTCGTCGGTGGAGCCGCGGCCGACGGCCTCGACGGCCCCGACGCGGAAGCGCAGCGGCCCGGCGAGCCGGTAGCCGCTGGAGAGGCGTCCCTCGTCGGCGAGCCGCCGCACGAGGGCGATGGCCGCGGAGGTCTTCAGGTCGCGCGCCTCCCGTGCGTGCGGGTCGGGGCCGAGCCGCACGTCGTGTCCGGGGACGACGACGAGGTCGCGGACGCCGATCGCGTGCGCGCCGAGCAGGTCGGCCTGGACGGCGATCCGGTTGCGGTGGCGGACCCCGACGTGCAGGACGGTCTCCAGGCGGGTGCCGCGCAGCAGCGCGGCGAGCGCCACGCCGCTCATGCGGACCCGTGCGCAGAGGTGGTCGTTGACCTGCGCGGCGTCGAGGTCGCAGCCCGCCCAGGTGCGCGCGACGTCCAGCGCGGCGGTCGGGTCGGCGCCCAGCGGCGGCGTCAGCTCGGCGCTGAGGAGGGTCCGGGCGGCGAGCGCGTCGGCAAAGCGGGACACCCCTGGATCCTGGGGGCGGGCCGGGCCGACCGCCAGGGACGCACGGTCCTGCCGGGGCCCGCGGTGACGGGGACCGACCGTCGTTTCCCGACGCCCGTGCGCGGCGTGACCCGACGGTGGGGCTCCGGCAGACCCCACGTCGGCGCCGCGCGGTCGGGCGCGGCGCCCGGAGCTCTCGACCGCCGGTCCAGCTCGCGGCCGGGCGCGGTGCGCGACGATGGGCGCATGACGACGAGCTCGGTGCAGCGGGTCGGCGAGCGCCTGGGGCTCGCGCCGCGCGACGTCCTCGAGGCGCTCCTGTCGAGCGTCCCGGACGCGGTGTACGTCGTCGACCCGGACGGGCGGGTGGAGTTCGCCAACCCGGCGGCGCTCGAGCTGCTCGGCTACGAGGAGGAGGAGCTGCTGGGCCGGATCAGTCATCCGACGATCCACCACCACCGCTGGGACGGCACGCCGTTCCCGCAGGAGGAGTGCCCGATGCTGCGCCCGCGGCAGACGGGCGAGACGGTCCGCGTGGACGGCGACTGCTTCTGGCGCAAGGACGGCACGCCGTTCCGCGTGGCGTACTCGAGCGCGCCGCTGCCGATGTCCACGGGCCGCGGCGCGGTGGTCGTGTTCCGGGACGTGACCGCGCGGATCGAGGCGGAGGAGGCGGCCCGCCGGGAGGCGGTCGAGCGCGCGCGGGCGCAGGAGATCCACGACTCGCGCGCCCGGATCCTCGCGGCGGCGGACACCGAGCGCCGCCGGCTCGGGCGCGACCTGCACGACGGCGCGCAGCAGCGGCTCGTGCGGGTGCTGCTCGCGCTCAAGCAGGCGGAGGGCAGCTGCGGCGACCCGGTCGCGGGCGGCCACCTGCGGGAGGCGATCCGCGAGGCGGAGGAGGCGATCGCCGAGCTGCGCGACCTCGTGACGGGGGTGCACCCGGCGATCCTCACCACGCGCGGCCTGGCGGCGGCGATCGACTCGCTGGCGGCGCGGCTGCCGCTGATCACGACCGTGTCGGTGACCGACCGGCGGTTCGCTCCGAGCCTCGAGGCGGCCGCCTACTTCGTCGTCGCGGAGGCGCTGACGAACGTCGTCAAGCACGCGGGCGCCGAGGAGGTCCACGTGCGCATCGACGAGCGCGGCGACGGCCTGTGCATCGAGGTCAAGGACGACGGCCGCGGCGGCGCCAGGGCCGAGGGCGGCAGCGGCCTGCGCGGCCTCGCCGACCGTGCGGCGGCCTTCGACGGCACGCTGGAGATCGTCAGCGAGCCGGGCCAGGGCACCCGCCTGCGCGTCGCGATCCCGGTGCCCTGACGCCGGCTGAGGCCGCACGAGCCGGAACGACCGGCCCGCGGCAAGGTCGTCGGCTCGACGCCATCGTCGCGGCCGCTCGGCCCTCCCGGCAACGGGTGCACCGAGCGCGCCTGCCTTTCGCACATCGGCGCGCTCGCGAGCCCGAGACGGCATCCCGCACGGTGGACCTCAGCTCGCTTCGGGAGCGACCTGAGGTCCACCGGATCCGGGGCCGGAGCGGTGACCTCGAGGTTTCCGGGCGGGTGCCGTGCGAGCCACACCGGTGCGCCCCGCGTGCAGCAAGCACGTGACGAACCGACGGTGTCCGCGGTCCGACGGGAGCGGCGCGGGGCGCCCGCCACCGATGAGGCGGGGCCCACGACGCTGCCGACCGGACCACGGGGCGGTGGTGGCGCCGGCCGCGAAGGTCCGGCTCAGACGGGCTCGATGGACAGGCTGACGATGGCGTCGTCCTGCGTCTCGAAGTCGAACGCGAAGTCGAGGGGACCGCCTGGGAAGTCCCCGTCGCCAGACGCCACGAGACGGTGGCCGTCGTAGGACTTCGGGGTGATGACGATGTTCGGGTCGGTGAGGTGGCTCTTGATCCATGCGCGGATCTCGTCCTCGGTCCCGTGCGTCCTGCCGTCGTCGGCGACCGTCGCGCCGGGCGCGAAGAGCGCGAGGAGTGCGTCGCCGTCGTGGGCGTTGTTGGTCACGATGAACGCCGCGATGGGGCGGGGCAGGTCGATCTCGGTCATGCGGGTGCTCCTTCTCGGGGGATTGGTCAGGGGTCAGATGGTCGGGACGGTGCCGCCGTCGATCACGTACTCCGCGCCGACGATCGACGCGGCTCGGTCGGTCGCCAGGAACCCCACGAGGTCGGCGACCTCCTCCGGAGTGGCGAACCGCCCGAGGGGAACGCCGCCGAGCGAGTCGTGGACGAGCTGCTCGGCGGCGTCCCGGCTGAGGCCGTTGCCCTCGGCGAGCCGGCCGATGAACGCCTCGGTCCCCTCCGTGTGGATCCCGCCGGGGCTGACGGCGTTGACGCGCACGCCGCGCGGCGCCAGCTCGTTCGACAGCCCCTTGCTGTAGGTCCGCAGCGCGGACTTCGCGGCGGCGTAGGCCAGCGTGGCGTCGTGCAGCGGCATCCGGCTCTGGATCGAGGTGACGTGGAGCACCACCCCCGAGCCCTTCTCGATCATCGACGGCAGCAGCGCGCGATCCAGCCGCACGGCTCCGAGGAGGTTGAGCTGCAGCTCGGCCATCCACTGCTCGTCGGTGAGCACGGCGAAGCCGCCGGGCGGTGTCGACGATCCGCCGACGACGTGGACGAGCACGTCCACACCGCCGGTGTCGGCCAGGCGCTCCGCGAGAATGCGTGACCCGTCGGCGGTCGTCGTGTCGGCCCCGATGAAGCGGTCGGGGAACGCGTACCCGGCGGGCATGGTCCTGGCGGTCGCGTAGACGTCGGCGCCCAGCTCACGGAGTCGCTCGACGACCGCCTTGCCCGTGCCCTTGGATCCGCCCGTCACCAGTGCGCGTCGGCCGTCCAGCCGGTCGCGATCGGTCTCCGTCATGTGTCCTCCATGGGGCCGCGGGCCCCGTCGTGATGTGCAGGTGTTGCGGGCGCCGACTCAGAGGGTCGGGACGGTGCCCCCGTCGATGGCGTACTCCGCGCCGACGACGCCCGAGGCCCGGTCGGAGATGAGGAACGCCACGAGCTCGGCGACCTCGTCGGGACGACTGAAGCGCCCCAGGGGCACCCCGCCGACGGCGTCCATGAGCCCGGTGAGCGCGGCGTCGGTCCCGATGCCCTGCGCGGCGGCGATCTGCTCGGTCAGCGCTGCCATGCCCTCGGTCTGGATCCCGCCCGGCGCGATGCTGTTGACGCGGATGCCCTGTGGTGCGAGCTCCGTGGCGAGGCCCTTGCTGTACGTGCTCAGCGCGGCCTTGGCGGCGGCGTAGGCGGGCCGGGCCGGCAGCGGCATGCGCCGCTGGGAGGACGACACGTGGACGATCGCCCCGCGTCCCCGACGAATCATCTCCGGAATCAGGCCGCGGTCGAGCCGGACGGCCCCGAGGAGGTTGAGCTGGAGCTCCGCCTCCCAGTCGTCGTCGGTCAGCGCGGAGAAGCCCCCGGCCGGAGCGCTCGACCCGCCGACCGTGTGGACGATCGCGTCGACCGCCGTCACGCCTTCCAACCGGTCGACGAGCGTCCGCGTCCCTGCCGCGGTCGACGTGTCGGCGGCGATGAAGTTCTCGGGGTCGGGATGGTCGGCGGGCAGCGACCTCGCGGTGGTGACGACCGTCGCGCCGCCGGCCCGCAGACGTGCGGCGGTGGCCGCGCCGGTGCCCTTGGTGCCGCCGGTCACGAGGACTCGAAGACCGTCGACGTCGTGCTGAACGCTCATATAGCGTCAGCATAGCACGATCTATATCAACGATATAGCGGCCGGTCCCGCCCGAGGTCAGCCGCTGCCGGCGAGGCGGCCGAGCCAGTCGCGCAGCAGCGCGGTCTCCGCCTCGCTGAAGCCCTCCGGCGTCTTCGTCAACGTCGCGGCGAGGCCGACGGCCGCGGTCGCCGTCGTCGGCTCGCGGTCGCCCTCGGGCGGGTCGGTCGTCAAGGCCGCGAGGATCGCGTCGCGCACGTGCGCCGACAGCGAGAGGTCGCGGTCCTCCGGAGGCTGGGCGATGAGCGTCAGGGCGACGCCGCTGCCGGCGGCGACGATCTGGGACGCGGCCTCCTCCGGCGTGACGCGCAGCCGACCGTGGCGCGCCACCGGCTCGAGAGCCTGCAGCATCAGCGCGCGGAGGTCGGCGACCACGGCGCACGGCCGCCCGGGCCGCGTCCGCCCGTAGACCAGCACGTAGAAGCTCGGATTCTCCAGGCCGAACGCGACGTGCCGGTCCCACGCCTCGCGCACGTGCGCGACCGGGTCGTCCGTCGACGAGTCGTCGCCCACGGACGCCAGGAACTCGCGCAGCCCGTGGCTGACGACGGCGTCGAGCAGCTGCTCCTTGCTGCCGAAGTGGTGGTAGAGCGTCGGCGACCGGACCCCGGCCCGGTCGCAGATGGCCCGGGTCGGCACGTCGCCCCCGTCGGCCTCCTCCAGCAGCGCGGCAGCCGCGGCGAGCAGGCGATCCCGCGTGTTGACGACGTCGGTGGCCCCAGGGGTCGGCACATCCGTCACTGTAGCGGTGCTACATGCCGGGCATCGCCGCGCCGGAGGCGGCGACCGCGACGGCGGTCACGGTCACCGGCGCGGTGTCCGGGGGACAGGCGGCCGACGCCGGCCCGGCTACAGCACCCGCAGCGCCAGCCACACCAGGAACGCCGTGTGCAGCACGCACGTGACGGCACCGACGCCGATCGCCACGGCGGCCTTGCGGGATCGACGCGGGCTGCCCGCCATCCGGATCGCGGCGACGGCCATGACGTAGGGGACCGGGCCCACGACGCCGCTGACGGCGACCACCAGGGCGGTCGTGTCGCTGCGCGGGTCGTCGGCGGCGCTCGGGAGCATCACCCACCACTACGCAGCCTTCCGCAACCCGGCTCAGGGCGCGGCGAGCGCGTGCAGGTGCTCGGGCCCGTGGCTGCCTCGGGTCGTGCTCCACCCGGGGCGGCGGAGCGGACGCGACCGCCCGGTCACCGTTGCGGTCACGTCTAGGTCGTCGTGGTCGCGGCCGTCAGCGCGAGCGCAGCAGCGCGAGCACGGCCATGACCCGCCGGTGCTGCAGCGGCTCGTCGCCGAGGCCGAGCTTCCCGAACAGGCCGGTGATGTGCTTCTCCACCGCGGCGGGGGTGACCTCCAGCGAGCGGGCGATCCCGTGGTTGGACTTGCCCTCGGCCATCAGCGAGAGCACGTCGCGCTCGCGCGGGGTCAGCGCGTCGAGCGGGTTGTCGCGTCGCCGCCGCCCGACCATCAGCGCGACGACGTCCGGGTCCAGGGCGGACCCGCCGGAGGCCACGCGGCGGACCGACTCGACGAACGAGGGCACGTCGGCGACCCGCGTCTTCAGCAGGTAGCCGACGCCCTCGGCGTCGTCGCCGATGAGATCGAGCGGGTACTGCTCCTCGAGGAACTGGGAGAGCACGAGCACGGTGGTGTCCGGGTGCTCGCGACGGATGCGGATCGCGGCGCGCAGCCCGTCGTCGGTGAGCGAGGGCGGCATCTGCACGTCGAGGATCGCGACGTCCGGGGTGTGCGCGGCGGTGAGCTCCACCGCCTCCTCGGCGTCCCCGGTCTCGGCGACGACCGTCATGCCCGCGTCCTGCAGCAGCCGCGCGATCCCGGCCCGCAGGAGCACCTCGTCGTCGGCGATCAGCACCCGCGGATTGTCGGTCACGCACCCAGGGTAGACGAGCCCGCACGGCGGTCCCGCTACCGTCGGGGGATGCGTGTGAGCGTGCTGGACCAGTCCCCGATCTCCCAGGGCTCGACGAACGCGCAGGCGCTCGCGAACACCCTGGACCTCGCCCGGACCGCGGACCGCCTCGGCTACCACCGGTACTGGGTCGCCGAGCACCACGGCGGCGCGATGGCGGGCGCGAGCCCGGAGGCGCTGATCGGCCCGATCGCCGTGCAGACGACCGGCATCCGGGTGGGCAGCGGCGGCGTGATGCTGCCGCACTACAGCCCGCTGAAGGTCGCGGAGACGTTCTCGCTGCTGGACGGCCTGGCCCCCGGCCGCATCGACCTCGGGATCGGCCGGGCGCCCGGCACCGACGGCATGCGCAGCTTCGCGCTGCAGCGCGACCGCCGGCAGGCCGCGCCCGACGACTTCCCCGAGCACCTCGCCGAGCTGCTCGCCCACCTCGGCCGGCGCCCCTACCCGCCGGAGCACCCGTTCCGCCACCTGCAGGTCCGCGGCGAGCACGTGACGCCCCCGACCGCGGGCACCGGGCCGGTCCCGTGGCTGCTGGGCTCCTCGCCGCAGAGCGCGATCTGGGCCGGGCAGCTCGGCCTGCCCTACGCGTACGCGGACTTCATCTCCCCCGACGGGCACGACGTCGCGCAGCTGTACCGGGACCGCTTCGTGCCCGGCGAGCACCTCCGCGCGCCGCAGTTGCTGCTCGCCTCGTGGGCGCTCGCCGCTCCGGACGCCGCGGAGGCGCTGGCGCTCGTCTCCAGCGGCCGGATGATGTTCAAGATGCTGCGCCGCGGCCGCCCGATGCTCGTGCCGCCGACCGACGTCGCGCAGCGGTTCCTGGAGAGCGAGGGGGACACCGCGCCGCCGCGCCGGATGGTCTGCGGGACGCCGGAGCAGGTCCGCGCCGCGCTCGAGGAGCGCGTCCAGCGCTACCGCGCCGACGAGCTGATGCTCGTGACCATCACGCACGACCACGCGGCGCGCGTGCGGTCCTACCGGCTGCTCGCCGACGCCTTCGGACTCGACGCGCGCGAGCCCGCCGCGACCGCGGTCGCCGCCTGAGCGACGCCGTCAGGCGCGGGTCGCGGTGAAGTACGTGATCCCGCCCGACGGGCGCAGCGCCACGTCGACGAAGCCGTCCTGCGCGAGCCACTCGCGCAGCTCGGTCGACGAGCACATCGGGCCGAGCAGCCCGGCGATCCGGCCGGTGACGCGCATCGGCAGGAAGCGCAGGCCGGCGTCGGAGAGGACCGCGGAGCCGGACAGGCGCCCGCCCGGGCGCACGACGCGCGCGATCTCGCGGACCGCGCCGCGGACGTCGGGAAAGCAGTGCAGGCCGGTGAACGACACGCACAGGTCGAAGGTCGCGTCGGGGAACGGCATCGCGGCGACGTCCGCCTCGACGAGCTCGACCTGTCGGGCGAGCCCGCGCTCGTGCGCGGCCTCCTCGGTGCGCCGCAGCATCGCCGGGGAGATGTCGGTGGCGACGTAGCGGATGTCCTGTCCGGGGCGCATGCCGCGCAGCGCCACGCCGCCACCGCAGGGCACGTCGAGGACGGCGGCGCCGTCGGGCAGCTCGCCGACGACCTCGGCGGCCTCCCACAGCAGGCCGAAGTCGGTGCCCGCCCCGATCCGGGCGATCGGATGCCCGATGCGGCGGCTCTCGACGAGGAAGTCGTAGACGGTCGCCCAGGGATGGTCGGTGCGCCACGCGTTGGCCATGGGGCCGAGCCTAGCCCGTACCCTGGGTGACATGGCCACCGAGCAGGCAACCGGCACCCCCACCGATCCGCGCGTCGCGGGACTGAAGCTCGTCGTCGGGATGGCGGCGCTGATGTGGGTGCTCGAGGTCGTCGACGTCGCCGCGGACCACCGGCTCGACCGGTACGGGATCGAGCCGCGCGAGGCGGACGGCCTGCTGGGCATCCTCTTCGCCCCGTTCCTGCACGTCGGCTTCGGGCACCTCGCGGGGAACACGGTCCCGTTCCTGGCACTCGGCGCCGGGATCGCGCTCAGCGGCATCGCGCGGGTCGCGATCGTCACGGCGATCGTCGGCGTGGTCGGCGGCCTCGGCACGTGGCTGACCGGCTCGGACAACAGCGTGCACCTCGGCGCCAGCGGGCTCGTGTTCGGCTACGCGACCTACCTGATCAGCCGCGGGGTCTTCGAGCGCAACCTCGTCCACCTGGCGGTCGCCGCGGTCGTCGCCGCGGGCTACGGCGGCGTGCTGCTCGGCGGGATCCTCCCGGAGGACGGCGTGTCGTGGCAGGGCCATCTGTTCGGTGCGATCGGCGGCATCCTCGCCGCCCGGCTGCTGGCCTCCGAGGAGGACCGGATGCACCCGCGCGCCCGGGCCCGCGCGCGCCGCGAAGCCGCGATCTGACCCGGCTCGGCGCGGCGCCGCTCACCCTGGCGACCGCCGGTGCGACAGGCCCGGCGAACGGTCGCGTTCCCGGATAGGCTCGCCGCCCTATGCGGCAGCTCACGGGTCTCGACACGCAGTTCCTCGCCATCGAGAGCGACACCACCGTCGGCCACGTCGGCGGCCTCGCGATCTTCGACCCGGCGACCGCCCCCGGGGGCCGCTTCGGCATCGCCGAGGTCCGCGCGATGCTGCAGGAGCGGCTGCACCTGCTGCCGCCGCTGCGCTGGACGCTCGTGCCGGTGCCGTTCGGGCTGGACCGGCCGTACTGGAAGGACGACCCGCACTTCGACCTCGACTTCCACGTCCGCGAGCTGGCGCTGCCGGCGCCGGGCGACGACGAGCAGCTCGCCGAGCAGGTCGCGCGGATCGCGTCGCGGCGGCTGGACCGCGCGCGGCCGCTGTGGGAGCTGTACGTCATCCATGGTCTGGCCGGGGGGCGCGTCGCGGTCCAGACGAAGATGCACCACGCGATGATCGACGGCATGTCCGGGGCGGAGATCATGGGCATCCTGTTCGACCTCGCACCGGAGGGCCGGGACATCGAGCCGCCGCCCGCCGACCAGGCGCCCGAGGTGGCCCCGGGGACGCTGGAGATGCTCGGCCGCGGGGTCGCGGCGCTGCCGCTCTACCCGGTCCGCGCGCTGCGCGCGGTGCCGACGACGCTGCCCTACCTCGACGTCGCGCCGTCGATCTTCGGCCTGCCGGGCGCCGAGCCGATCAGCCGCACCGCGTCGCGGCTGCGCCGCCGGCTGCTGGGCAGCGACGAGCACGACGGGGAGGTCGTCGAGCGGCCGAAGATGCGCGCGCCGCGCGTGCCGTTCAGCGGCACGATCAGCCCGCACCGCCGGTTCGTGTTCGGCTCGATGCCGCTCGCCGACATCAAGCGGGTCAAGAACCACTTCGGGGTCACCGTCAACGACGTGGTCGTCACGCTCTGCGCGGGCGCGGTCCGCGAGTGGCTCGTCGCGCACGACGCGCTGCCCGAGGCGCCGCTGCTCGCCCAGATCCCGGTGAGCGTGCGCACCGACGAGCAGATCGGCACCTACGGCAACCGCATCAGCGTGATGATCGTGCCGATCCCGACGCACGTCGCCGAGCCGCAGGACCGCCTGGCGGCGACGCACGACGCGATGCGCGCCGCGAAGGAGCGCCACCGCGCGCTGCCCGCCGAGGCGCTGCAGGACGTGACGAACTTCATCCCGCCCGCGATCAACGCGCGCGCGGCCCGCGTGGTGCTGCAGCTCGGGGCCAACCCGGCGCTGCGCCCGCTGTTCAACCTCATCATCAGCAACGTGCCGGGCCCGCCGATCCCGCTGTACCTCGCGGGCGCGAAGCTCGAGGCGAACTACCCGGTGTCGGTGATCGCCGACGGTGCGGGGCTGAACATCACGGTGCTGAGCTACCTCGACTCGGTCGACGTGGGGATCATCTGCGACCGCGAACAGATGCCGGACGTGCAGCGTGTGCTGGACGGGATGCAGGGCGAGCTCGACGCGCTGCTGGCGCTCTGCGAGGCCGAGGCGCACGCCTGAACGGGGGTTGCGGACGGCGTCGCGCCGGGCACGATGGAGGGGTGCTCCGCCGCTACCGAGCCACCGGCGCCGACCTGCCCTTCGGCGACCCGCTGCGCGCGCACGGGACCGCGCTGGAGGGCTACTTCTGGCGCCTGACCGACCCGGGTTCGGGGCGGGTCGTCGTCGCGCTGTGCGGCGTGCACCGCGATGGGGAGGGGCGCAGCTGGTCCAACGTCGCGCTTGCCGCCCACCCCGGTCGCGTGCTGCATCAGGCGGACGTGCCGGGCGGTCTCGCGGACCCCGACGACCTCGGCGTGCGCGCGGGGGCCGGGACCTTCCATGGGGACGAGCGCGGCGTCCGGGTCGACCTCGGACCGCGCGCACGGCTCGACCTGCACATCCACGAGGCCTGCGCCTGGCCGACCGGACGCGCGCTCGGCGGGCTCGGGATCGGCCAGGTCGTCCCCGGCCTCAGCCAGCGCTGGCACCCGTACCTCCTCGGCGCCCGCGCGACCGGGACGGCGCAGCTCGACGGGGAGCGGATCGACCTGGACGGCTTCCGCGTCTACGCGGAGAAGAACTGGGGGACGAGCGGCTTCCCGTCGCGCTGGTGGTGGGGGCAGGCGCAGCACGTGGACGGACGGCCCGACGCGTGCGTCGCGTTCGCGGGCGGGGCGATCTCGCTCGGTCCGTGGCGCACCCACGCGACGGCGATCGTGGTGCGGGTCGGGGACCGGGTGGTGCGTCTCGGCGACCCGGTGCGGTCGCCCGTCCGCACGGACTTCGCCACCGACGGGCGCTGGCGGCTGTGGGCGCGCTCGCGGCGCCTCACGGTCGAGCTCGACGGCCGCGCGGACCCGGCGGGCGCGCACCTGCTGCCGGTCCCGCTGCCGGCGCGCCGCTGCAGCGTCCCGGGGGCACGCCAGCACTTCGACGGGCAGCTGCACGTCACGGTCCGCGAGCGCGGTCGGCTGCTGCTCGAGGGACGCTCGCCGCTGGCGGGTCTCGAGCACGGCGGAGCGCACGTGATGGCCGAGGTGTCCCGGGCTGCCGCTGCCACCGCACCGGGGGGCCGGCCGGCTGGGTGCCTGCCGGCCGGCCGCGGGCGCCGGGCGGCGTGAGCCCGCTGCCGGACCTCGACCGCTGGGTCGCCGATCCGGCGGTCCGCACGCGCCACGAGCGGACGGCGGCCGCGTCGGCGGGGGAGCTGTGGGCGGCTGCCCGCGCGGTGCGGCTGGACGACACGGGGACGCTCGGCGGGCTCGTGCGCTGGCGCATCCCGGGCACGCCGCCGGACCGCCGCTTCCAGGAGCTGTTCGCGACGGCGCCGTTCACCGTCCTGGCCGAGGGCGAGCACTGGTCGGTGTCCGGCCTGTGCGGCCGCATCTGGACGCTTGCGCGCGACTACCCGCGGGTCGACGCCGAGCGGTTCGCGCGGTGGGACCGCCCGGGCACGGTCCGCGTCGTCTTCGCGCACGGCGTGCGGCCGGCGGGCGACGGTCGCAGCACGCTGGTCAGCGAGGCGCGGGTCGCGCCGGTCGACCGCCGTGCGCGCTTCGCACTGCGGTCGCTGTGGCTCGCCGTCGGCCGCTTCGAGGCGCTGATCGGCGCTGAGCCGCTGGAGCTGGCGGTCCGCCGTGCCGAGGGGCGCGGCCGGTAGCCTGCCGCGGCGATGCAGCTCAACCTCGAGGACCTCCGCGCCGCGTTCGGCTTCGGCGTCGCCGGCAACTTCGCCGGGCACCTGGAGCAGGCGGGCGAGGCGGGCGACTTCACGTCCGTCGACGCTCCCGCGGAGGCGCCGAAGGGCATCTTCCCCTGGTACGTGCCGCGCGACAACGGCTTCCTGCGGCTGTTCCCGCTGTCCCACGAGCGGATCGTGCTGCCCGTGTCGAAGACGCCGCTGAACCTCCAGATCGAGCCGGAGGTCGCGGTGCTGGGGGTCGTGACCTACCGGCGCGACGGGACCGTCGACCGGATCGAGCCGCGGGCGATCGGCGCGTTCAACGACTGCTCGATCCGCCGCGAGGGCGCGACGAAGATCAGCCAGAAGAAGAACTGGGGCGAGGCGTCGAAGGGGATCGCGCGGCAGCTGCTGCGCGTCACCGAGATCGAGCCGGACGGCGCCGCCGCGACGCTGCGCCTGGCGAGCTTCCTCGTGCGTGACGGCGAGGCGCTCCCTTATGGCGTGGACAGCGCCGTCGCGGACTACTCGTACTTCGGCACGCAGCTGCTCGACTGGGTCGTGGACCGCCTGCGCCACCAGCAGGGCGCGGACGGCACGCCGCTGGAGGACGTCGGGCAACAGCTGCTCGCGGCGGGGCGCCCGGCGGTCGTGGTGATCGGGATCGGCGCGACGCGCTACACGGCGCTGGGGGAGACGACGTTCCTCGCGCCCGGCGACCACTCGGTCGTCGTGGTGTACGACGGCGCGCGCCACGACGCGGACGCCGTGCAGGCGGCGGTCGCGGCGGGCGCCGAGCACGAGCTGCCCGGCGCCTCGACGCTGCGACAGGTCGTCTTCGCCGCCGCCTGAGCGCCGCCCCGCCGCCGCGGCTCAGGCGGCGACGAGCGCCGCGTCCGTCGTGCCCGCGGGCGCCGCGGACGTGCGCCGCCGCACGACCGCCACGCCGCCGGCGGAGGGCGCGAAGGCGACGCCGCGGAAGCGCATCTGCTCGCCGGGCTCATCGGTGGGCACGAGCTCGACGTGCTGCAGGACGGTGCGCAGCACGACGTCCATCTCCATGTGCGCGAACGCGGCGCCGATGCAGCGCCGGATGCCGCCGCCGAACGGCGTCCACGTGTACGTGTCGGGCTTGACGCCGACGAAGCGGTCGGGGTCGAAGCGCTCGGCCTCGGGGTAGTAGCGGTCGTCGGCGTGGGTGAGCGCGGCGGAGACGACGATCGCCATGCCGGCGGGGACGGTCCACTGGCCGAGCCGGAAGTCCTCCTGCACGAACCGCACGGTGCCACCGATGACGGGACGGCTGCGCTGCGTCTCGCGGATCGTCGCCTCGCGCAGCTCGCGGCCGCCGGCGTCGGTCTCGGCGACGAGGCGCGCGAGCAGCTCGGGGTGGCGGCGCAGGCGCTCGACCGTCCAGGAGAGGCTGCCCGCGGTGGTCTCGTGGCCGGCGACGAGGAGGGTGAGGAGCTGGTCGGCGAGCGCCGCGTGGGAGAGCTCGTCGCCGTCGTCGTAGCGGGCCTGGACGAGCAGCGCGAGCACGTCGGTGCGTTGCTCGAGGTCGGGGTCGGCCTTGGCCTTGGCGATGAGCGTGGCGACGTAGGCGTCGAACGCGGCGCGCTGGCGCACGAAGCGACCCCACGGGGAGCGCGGCCCGAGGTCCTTGTGGAGGGCGGGGACGAGCACGAGCTTGGAGCCGAGCTCGACCATGCCGGGGAGCAGCTCGCGCAGCCCGTCGAACTCCTCGTCCTCGGCGCCGAAGACGGTGCGCAGGATGGCGTTCAGCGTGATGCGCATGAACGGCTCGAGCGTGCGGAACGCCTCGTCCTGCGGCCAGGTCTCGAGCTCGCGGACGGTCTCCTCCTCGAAGATGCCCTCGTAGGACTTCATCCGCTCGCCGTGGAAGGGCGGCAGCAGCAGCCGCCGCTCGCGCAGGTGCTCGGCGTCGTCGAGCGAGAACAGGGAGCCCTTGCCGAGGACCTTGCCGAGCGGGCCGCGGTCGCCGACGTGGAGGACCTTCGGGTCGGCGGTGAAGACCTGCTTGACGAGCGTCGGGTGGGTGATCACGACGCTGTGGCCGAAGCCGGGCAGGTAGGTCGTGAAGGCGTCGCGGTGGCGGCGGTGCAGGGTCTGCATGACGCGCTGCTGCCAGAACAGGAAGGCGGCGCCCTGGACGGCCTTGGGGAGGCGCGGGCCGGGCGGCAGGCGGTGGGCGGTGGCGGTCATCGGGGGCCTCTCGTTCCTCGGACGGACACTGACCGGTACGTCAGCGTACCGGCACGGTAGCGCACGGTACGCCGATGTACCAGTGCGTCGTCCCGGACCTCAGACCCAGCGCCGGCGGGACGGGTCGAGCACGGCCTTCACCGCGTCGCGCGCGGGCGGGTGCAGCGCGCTCAGGTCCTCGCCGCGCTCGACCGCGTAGACGATGAGCTCGCGCAGCCCGCCGACCAGCAGCACCGCCGTGTGCCGGGGCAGCGGCTGGACGCCCGCGGCGCGCCACTCCGGGGTGTCGACGAGCCCCACGATGAGGTCGGCGAACCGGTCGGTGACCGCCGCCTGCACCGCGATCGCCTCGGCACCGAGCGCGGGCAGCTCGCGCACGAAGCTCACCGTGATCTCCGGCTCGGCCTCGATCACGCCGACGTGCACGTCGAGCGCCTGGTCGACCTGCGTCGTCCACGGGGCGGTGGGGTCGACCGCGGCGGCGATCGCCCGGATCGCGACGTCGTTCACCGCGTCGAACAGCGCGATCAGCGCCTGCCCGCGGTCGTCGAAGTGCTCGTAGAAGGTCCGGCGGGAGGTCCGGGCCCGCGCGACGACGTCGGCGACGGTGGTGCCGCGGAAGCCCTGCTCGCGGATGCTCTGGGCCAGCGCGGTCAGCAGCCGCTCGCGCGGACCGTCGCCGACGATCGTGTACGGGTCGGGCGGGGGGCTGTCGCTGTCGCGCGCGGTGGCGGGCATTCGCGGCAACGGTACCCGTCACCGGCTCATGCGGCGCGGGGGAGCGCCGGCTCCTGCGCCACGTCGCGCGGGTCCAGCGCGGCCGGGGCGGCGCCCGCGAGGCCGAGCGTGCGGCGGACCCCGGCGATCTCGCGGGCCACGAGCCGCTCCTCGCTCCCCAGCACCCCGGTCCAGCGCAGCGCGTCGCGCGCGAGCATCAGCGGGCGCAGCCCGGGCAGCAGGTGCCGCAGCGGCGAGGCGGGGACGTCGAGCCGGTCGGCCATCTCGTCGCCCATCCAGCGCCGGGTGTACATGCCGAGGATCTGGGTGGCGAGGAACTCGGCGGGCACGTGCGTCGGACCGGGGAGGACGCGCTGCAGCGAGACGCCGTGGTGCAGCAGGGCGTGGAGCAGCTTCGCGGAGTCCTCGTTGGGGCCCGGGTCGAGGTCCAGGGCGGTCCCGATCGTCGTGCAGGCCTCGCGGTAGCTGTGCGGGAGCAGCTCCTCGGGGGCGCCGGTGACGAACCCGATCCAGCGCCAGAGGTGCGTGAGCGCCTCGAGCTCGGCCCGCGAGTGCCGCACGCCGAGATCGCGCATCGCACGCAGGGGCACGACGTGGAAGCCGCCGATGGCGGTCACGAGCGTGTCGCTGGCGCTGATCGGCACGCCCCACGACGCCCGGTCCCAGGTCGGGTCGCGCAGCAGGTGGTCGCGGACGAGCGCGTGGACCATGCGCACGTGGATGCTCGCCGCGACGCCCGGGGCGACGGCCCGGCCGTCGACTCGCATCCCGCCCGGGGTCGTGACCTCCAGGACCCAGCGCGCGGTCTCGCCCATGCGGCGGGACGCCATCCGCTCCAGCCGTCCGGTGGCGGCGAGCGGTCGCACGAGGAACGCCGACTGGTAGCCGAACGCCAGCGAGCCGGCGGCGAGCGCGAGGCTGATCGGCTGCGCCCCGCCCTTCCAGAAGGCGAGCGCCCCGGCGTCGGCGAGCTCGGGGTCCAGCCAGGCGGGCGGCTCGACCACGGGGGCGAGCAGGTCGTGCACCTCGCGCGGGGTGCCGGGGAGCGGCCGGCCGGCGAGCGCGGCGTCGAGCAGCGCCCAGCCGCGGCCGCCGGGGAGGTCGCGGAAGGCGGCGACGACCGCGTCGGCGGCCGGGTCGCCGACGGTGCGGCCGTCGAGGAGGCGCTGTTGCAGCGCGGGATCGTGCGCGGGTGCGGACATCAGGAAACGGATGTTGCCGGAACGCGCCCGATCTGGCAACACCCGTTTCCGAACCGTGCCGGACGTGCTTCACTGGAGGCCGTGAGCACTCCCGCCACCGGCGTCTACGCCGGCGTCCCCGCCGCCCAGCGCCACGCCGAGCGCCGCGCGCGCCTCATGGCCGCGGCGCTCGAGCTGCTCGGCACCGTCGGCTGGTCTGGGACGACCGTGCGCGCCGTCTGCGCCGAGGCGAAGCTCACGCCCCGGTTCTTCTACGAGAGCTTCCCCGACCTCGACGCGCTCGTCGTCGCCGTCTTCGACGAGGTGAGCGCGACGACGACCGCGCGCGTGCTCGCCGCCGTCCGGACGGCCGTCGCCGAGGACCCGGCCGACCGCCTGGCCCACGCGCGCGCCGCGATCGGGACGCTCGTCGTGGACCTCACCGACGACCCGCGCCGCGCCCGCGTCGTCTTCGTCGAGGCGCTCGGCCACGAGGCGCTCGCGCGACGGCGGCTCGCCTCGATGCGCACCCTCGCCGGGCTCATCGCCCACCAGGGTCGCGCCTCGTTCGGCACCACCGCGCGGGACGAGGGGCTCGTCGCGGTCACCTCGTCGCTGCTGGCCGGCGGCATCGCGGAGCTGCTGATCGCGTGGCTCGACGGCGAGGTCGAGGTCACCCGCGACGAGCTCGTCGAGGACTGCGCCGAGCTGCTCGTCGCCGTCGGGGAGGGCGCGGCGCGGATCGCGCGCCGCCGCGCTCAGGTGCCCGGGACGGACATCGAGCCGCCGAACAGCGCCAGGTAGCCCCCCGCGACCGCGACGGCGAGGGCGACGCTCACGACCATCACACGCTCGAGGATCCCGTCCTGCGCGGTCGTGTCCTGCGAGTCGCGCATCGACGTGTTCCAGGCCGCCCGTCGCGGACCGTCGCGCAGCGCCCCGCGCAGCTCGCGGTGCGCGTGGTCCAGGCGACCCAGCAGCGGCGCGAAGAACGCCATGCTCACCGGGGTCGCGACGAGCACGAGCGCGATCGGCGCGAAGCTCGGCGTGCCCGGCGTCGAGATGAGGCCGCCGAGGAGGATCCACAGCACCGGGATCCCGATCCACAGGACGATCGACCCGACCGCCATCGCCGCGACCAGCGCGACCGCGCGCACGCGCAGCGCGAGCGGCGGCGCCGACCCGGGCGGATCGGTCGCGACCCGGTCGGCGGGAGGGGGGGCGGGGACCTGGGCGGGACGGGGCGAGGGCGAGGGCGGCACGATCGGCGCCCGGGGCAACGCACGTGCGCGGGCCGCCGGGGGCCCGACGCTACCCGGCCGCGTCCGCCCCGCGCAAGGTCGAGCGCCGGTCGGCTAGCGTGCCGCGCCATGAGCTCCGTCAACGGCAAGGTCGTCCTCATCACCGGCGCGGCGCGCGGCATCGGCGCGGAGACCGCGCGGGCGCTCGCCCGCAAGGGCGCGAAGCTCGTGCTCACCGACCTCGACGCCGAGCCGCTGGCCGCGCTCGGGGCGGAGCTCGGCGACGGGGTCGCGGTCACCGCGGTCTGCGACGTCTGCGACCTCCCCTCGATGGAGGCGGCCGTCGCCGCCGGGATCGAGCGGTTCGGGGGCATCGACGTCGTCCTCGCCAACGCCGGGATCGCGAGCTACGGCTCCGTCATGGCGGTCGACCCGGCGACGTTCAAGCGCGTCATCGACATCAACATCACCGGCGTCTTCCACACCGTCCGCGCCGCGCTGCCCTCGGTCGTCGAGCGCCGCGGCTACGTCCTCGTCGTGTCGTCCCTGGCCGCGTACGCCCCCGCGCCCGGGCTGGCCGCCTACAACGCCTCGAAGGCGGGCGTCGAGCACTTCGCCAACGCGCTGCGGCTGGAGCTCGCGCACCGCGGCGTCGTCGTCGGCTCCGCGCACATGTCGTGGATCGACACCCCGCTCGTACAGGACGCCAAGAAGGACCTCACGGCCTTCGACAAGATGGTCGCCTCGCTGCCCGGTCCACTGAGCCGCACGACCTCCGTCGACCGCTGCGTCGAGGCGTTCGTCGCCGGCATCGAGGGCCGCAAGCGCCGCGTCAACGTGCCCGGCTGGGTCGGCGTCATGGGCTGGATCAAGCGGCTCGCCACGACCCCGGTCGGCGAGCGCGAGACGCTCAAGCAGGTCCCGACGCTGCTGCCGCTGATGGACCAGGAGGTCGCGGCGCTCGGCCGCTCGACCAGCGCGCGCAACACCGCGATGGACCAGACCGAGGCCGCGGTGCGCAGCTGAGACGGCCGTCGCAGGCGGAGGGTCGCGGCGCGCTAGCCTCGATGGATGGCGCTGTGTCTCTCGATCCTGGACCTCGCGACGAGCAGTGAGGCCGTGCCGCCGGGTGCGGCGATGGCCGCGAGCGTCGAGCTCGCCCGTGCCGCGGAGCGGCTGGGCTACACCCGCTACTGGTTCTCCGAGCACCACAACATGCCGACGATCGTCTCCTCGGCGCCCGCGGTGCTCGCCGCGCACGTGCTCGCGCACACCGACCGGATCCGCGTCGGCGCGGGCGGCGTGATGCTCCCCAACCACTCGCCGCTCGTCGTCGCCGAGCAGTTCGGCACGCTCGAGTCGCTGCATCCCGGCCGCGTCGACCTCGGGCTCGGGCGCGCCCCGGGCGGCGACCAGCACACGTTCGCGGCGCTGCGCCGTGACCCGGCGGCCTCGTCGGTCTTCCCGCAGGACGTCCTGGAGCTGCAGGCGCTGCTGGGCGACCCGCAGCCCGGCCAGCGCGTCCACGCCGTGCCCGGCGAGGGGACCCACGTGCCGCTCTACATCCTCGGCTCCTCGCAGTTCGGGGCGCAGCTCGCCGCGCACCTCGGACTGCCCTACGCGTTCGCCTCGCACTTCGCGCCCGCCGAGCTCGTGCCCGCGGTCGCCCGCTACCGCGCGGAGTTCCGGCCCTCCGAGCAGCTCGAGGAGCCCTACGTCATCGCCGGGCTCAACGTCTTCGCCGCCGACGACGACCGGACCGCCCGGGAGCTGTTCGAGGCGAGCCTCGCGACGATGGCCCGCGGCCTCGCGAAGCTCGCCGGCCGTCCGGCGGGCGCGACCGACGCGGAGCTGCTCGCCTCGCCGATCGGCCGGCAGGCGCGGATGATGCTGCACCACCGCGCGGTGGGCGCACCGGCGACGGTCCGCGCGGAGGTGCTCGCGTTCGCCGCGCACGCCGACGCCGACGAGGTCATCGTCGCGATGAACACCGCCCGCCCCGAGGTCCGCCTGCGCAGCTACGAGCTGCTCGCCGAGGTGTTCGCCGACGAGCTCGCGGCCGCCTGCGCGGCCTAGACGCAGGTCGGCGCGCGACCGCGGCCTCGTCCGCGCCGCGGCCGTCCCGGGATCGGTGTCACCCCGGCACGCCGACGGGGATCTTCTCGGGTGCGGGGCCCGCGGTCGTCGGCACGGACGCAGGGCCCCCGGCGAGCGGAGGGGCGTCGCCGGACATCGCCTCGCGCAGGAGCTCGCGCTTGGTCAGCTTGCGCACCTGCGACTCCGGCCGCGCGACGAGCAGCGAGAGCATCCAGATCGAGTACAGCGCCAAGGACAGCGTCACCAGGGTCGCTGCGTGCGTCCACCAGAGGGAGATGTCGCCCTGGTTCAGGGTGAGCCACACCGGCCAGGCGATCGCGGCGTTGGCGATGCCGTCGACCATCGGGATGATCGGGATGATCCCCAGGATGTGCCAACCCTTCAGGTGCGGCTCGAGCTTGTAGATCAGGGCGCCGCCGAGGATCGGCATCACCGGGTTCATCATCGGCCACCACAACGGCAGGCCCCAGATGTCGAACGGCTGGCTGCCGTAGTACTCGTAGGCGCCGAGGAGGACACCGGGGCTCTCGAGGAAGATGTTCACGCAGACCTCCGCGATGTAGAGCGCGAAGAGGCCCTTCGTGGTGATGCCGGCGGCGATCAGCCGGTACGACAGGTAGGCCATGCCGCCGACGTACCAGATGTAGACGAAGGGGATGAAGAGCGGCATCGTCCGGTCCATCAGCGTGAACGTCGCGGTCTCGGCGCCGTTCTTGATGTAGCAGAGGCCGAGCGTGTCGACGATGGGCTCCCACACGCAGGCGATGCTGCCGCCGAGCAGGCACATCAGCAGGATCGGGCGCTTGCCCTTGACCAGGTGGCTGATGCCGTACGCGAGGAAGATCGCGACGGGGATGAACAGGAAGATCGAGAACAGGATCTCCGGGGTCAGCGGCATCTGGGAGGTCGGATGCGCGGGGATCGCGGCGAGGGCGTCGGGCAGCATGGCCGCGACGCTACCACGAAAGTGAAAGCTCTTTCAATAAGTCTTGAAAGAGTGTTCAGGCGATGCGCTGCACGACCTGCCTGGCGCGGGCCGGGGCGAGGCCGAGCATTCGCAGGGCGTGCTCGGCGTAGACGAGCTCGGCCCCGGGGCCGACCCGGCCCATCACGATCGCGCGCATCAGGCTGAGCGCGCCACCGAGGATCGTGGTCACGACGATGTCCACGGCCTCGGGCTCGAGCTTGAACCGCCCGGACTCCAGGCCGTCGACGACCGCCGCCGTCGCGGGCGGGCTGACCGAGCCGAGCATGACCTCCTCCGAGTGGTTGAGGTGGACGAGGAGCTGCGCGAAGTCCGGGTCCTCGTAGGCGATCGCGACGAATCGCTGGATCGCGGTGGCGACGACCTCCGCGGAGTCCTGGTCCTCGGTCTCCTTCGTCGAGAGCGCGGTGGCGACGTTCGCCAGCGTGTCGCCGACCACGGCGTCGACGAGGTCCTCCTTGGTGTCGAAGTAGTTGTAGAAGGAGCCGAGCGCGACGTCGGCCTCCGTCGTGATCTCGCTGATCCGCAGGCCCGCGACGCCCTTGTCGGCGATCAGCCGGCGGCCCGCGTCGAGCAGCGACCGGCGCGTCCGCTCGCGACGGTCGGCCTGCGAGGTGCGGGATCGGGAAGGTGTCTTCGCCACGTGAGCATCTTTTCAGGAAGCGGCGGCAGCAAAGAGTTGAAAAAGTTTTCAGAAACTGGTTAGGCTCTTCCGCATGGCCCACGGAGTCCACCCGCCCGAGACGGACCTGCTGCTGCCGCTGCCCGCGGACGGCGAGCAGTGGGATCCCCACACGATCCACACCCACTACTTCGGCTTCTCGATCCCCGAGGCGCAGATCGGCGCCTTCCTCTACGTCCGCTACATGCCGGCGGTGCCGCTGTCGCACGGGGGCGTCTGCCTGTTCCGCGGCACCGACAACGTCCACGTCACCGACATGGAGTTCCTCGACTACGAGGTCGGGATGCCGTGGCCGCAGATCGACGGGAACACCATCCGCACGGCCAACGGCCTGCAGATCGAGTTCCTCGAGCCGGGCCGTGTCGCCCGCGTCACCTACACCTCGAACGACGGCACGACCTCCCTGGACGTCACGCAGACCGCGGTCACCCCGCTGCTGGCCCGCGGGCACGTCATGCCGGGGGAGGAGCTCCGCCACGGCCTCGACGGCCAGGGCGACGTGCGTCCCGGGGGCTCGGAGCAGGTCATGCACGTCACCGGTGAGCTCGTCCTGCGGGGCGAGCGCTTCGTGGTGGACTGCCATGCGCCGCGCGACCGGTCGTGGAAGCAGATCCGGGTCGAGCGCCAGGGCGCGGTGCCCGTGCCGCCGGTCGGCTGGTCGCCGATGTACTTCGGGCCCGACCTGATCTTCAACCAGATCAGCTTCGAGGCGCAGGACACCGGCCCAGCCTGGGAGGGCGTCTACCAGGTGCCCGCCGACCGGCCGAGCCATCACTACGCGTGGGTCGTCCGCGACGGCGAGACCCACGAGATCACCCGCGTGCGCCGCAACGTCCTGGAGTACGACCCGGACATCTTCATGGCGATCCGCCAGGAGATCGAGGCGGAGGACGAGACCGGTCACGTCTACCGGTTCACGGGGGAGGCGATCGCCACCGCGACGATCCCCGCGTGGCCCAACGCGTCCTTCCACGACAGCGTCTTCCGCTGGGAGTCGCAGGACGGACGGGTCGCCCACGCGACCTATCAGGAGATCTGGTTCGACGACTACCAGCGGGCCATGAAGGACCGGTTTCGCGTCGCCGCGCCGCAGGCCTAACCCGTACGAGAGAGCAGGAGAGAGACCATGGCACTGTCCAACACCACCGATCCCGCGAAGGCCGCGGAGAGCCTCGCCATCGCGATCGGCCGCAATGTCCCGGGCGCACAGGAGGTCCTCGTCACCGACATCGACATCCCCAAGGCCAGCGGCCTGTCCAACGAGACCGTGCTCTTCAGCGCGTCCTGGATGCAGGGCGGGGAGGAGGTCTCACGCCGACTCGTCGCGCGCATCCAGCCGAGCGGCCCGGCCGTCTTCCCGCGCTACGACTTCGGCCTCGAGTTCGACGTCATGCGCGCCCTGCAGATCGGCACCGACGTCCCCGTGCCGGTGATGCTCTTCTGGTCGGACGACGCGTCGCTGCTCGGCGCGCCGTTCATGGTCATGGAGCGCGTCGACGGCCGGGTGCCGAGCGACGACCCGCCCTTCACCGCCGCGGGCTGGGTGCTCGAGGAGCTGTCGGCCGACGAGCGCGCGCGGCTGAACGAGAACGCTCTCCAGACGCTGGCCAAGCTCCACTCGGTCGACCTCGATGCGGTCGGTCTGGGTGCCTTGGCCGCGCACCGCGAGGCGGGCATCGACGGGCAGCTCGCCTTCTGGCGGGAGACGTTCGAGTGGGCCGCCGCCGGCGACGCCAACCCGACGGTCGAAGCCGGGTTCGACTGGCTGGCGGACAACCGTCCGGCCGACATGGGGCCGACGGTCCTGAACTGGGGGGACGCCCGCGTCGGCAACATGATGTTCGCCGACGACCTGTCGGTCGCCGCGGTGCTCGACTGGGAGATGGTGGCCGTCGCGCCCGCCGCCCTGGACGTCGCCTGGTGGCTCTTCCTCCTGCGCCATCACACCGAGGGCATCGGCGCGCCGCTGCCCGAGGGCTTCCCGACCCGCGAGGAGACGGTCGCGCGGTACGAGGAGCTCACCGGCTTCTCGCTCCCCGACCTCCACTGGTTCGAGGTCTTCTGCGCGGTGCGCCTCGCGTCGCTGATGCACCGTGCCGGCAACCTCATGGTGGGCGCGGGGCTGCTGCCGCCGGACGCCCCGATGAAGCTCAACAACCCGGCCAGCCAGCTGCTCGCGAAGCTACTCGGACTCGAGGCGCCGAGCGGAGAGTCGCAGAGCTTCATCGGCAACCGCTGATGGGCGGCTCGGTGCAGCACGGTCCCGAGGGCGAGCTCCGGCAGGCTCCCGAGGCCGACGAGTCGTGGCAGGACAGCGCATTCGTCACGTTCCACTGTCCGACGTCCGGGATCGGCGGGCACATGCGTATCGGGCACGAGCCCGGACACGCGGGCGGGGTGTCCGCGCTGTGGTTCGGGCTCGTCACCAAGGACGGCCGGGCGTACCGGCGCAACGCGTCCTCGCCGCTGGAGTCGGCCGACCTGCGGGACGACGGGTTCGGCGCCTACGGCGGCCGCTACCGCGCCGTGTTCGACGGCGACCTGCACTTCCAGGCCGACGACGAGGACGTCTCGATGGACCTGCGGTTCGCCGACTTCTATCCGCGCACCGACTTCTTCCCCCCGACCGCCGGCACGCTGGTCGACGACTTCGCGTCGTCGCACTTCGAGTGCTCCGGTCGGGTCACGGGGAAGATCGTGCTCGGGGGCCGGGAGTACGTCCTCGACGGCCTCGGGCACCGCGACCGCAGCTGGGGCCTGCGCCGCTGGGACACGCTGCTGAACCATCGCTGGGTCCCCGGCACCGTCGGGCCGCAACTGTCGTTCGGCCTCATCAGCTGGAACGGCGTCGACGGCTCGCTCAAGCAGTTCGGCTACGCCGTCCGCGAGGGCGAGGTCGTCCACGCCACCGACGTCGACGTGGTCGTCGGCATGGAGGCGGACGGCGTCAGCTACCGCTCCGGGTCCACGAAGCTCTGGCTCCCGGACGGCCAGCTCGTCGAGATCGACTGCCGTCCGTACGGCGCGACCGTCTCCGAGCACCACGGCGTCGCGTGCGTCGACGCGATCTGCGAGATCGAGATCGACGGCGCGCGCGGCTTCTGCGACCTCGAGGTGTCGACGAACCCGCGCGCGGGGAGCGGCCCGGTCGCGACGGCGGTGCTGGCGAACACGACCGAGGGTCTCAGCGGCGCCGAGGCGGCAGTCGCGGGCTGACGAGGTGCAGCAGCAGTGCTGCAACGTCGCCGTCCAAGGAGCGTGGACGGTCGGGTCAGACGAGTTCCGACCGGTCAGACTCGAGCTCGATCGACGCATCGGACTGCCGCTCCCGCGCGGAATCGGCGGCCGACGGCAACGCGACCGCCGTACGAAGGAGGGCCTCCAGGCCCTGTTTCGTACGGAACTCGCGAAGGAGGCAGCGCGTCGCGCTTGCAGGCCCGCGCTCGCGTCCACGCGCAAGGACTAGTGAGGTCGCGTTCGTGGCACCGTCTGCCAATCGCGCGCGGAACTGGCCGTGGACGCTGTATCCGGTGACCGCTGAAGCTGCCCTCGCGTTGGGCGGACGCCTACGCGGAGTCATCAGCTAGATCTGGGCGACCCGACGGTCATCACATCTGAGAGTCATCGCGGCTCTGTGAGACTGTGCTGTGATTCGGATGAAGGGAGCACGTCGTGGACGACGGGAAAGCGAGTACGCCAAGCACCGTAGGTCAGGGTGCGTTGAGGTCGATGAGGAAGCGCGGCGCCGCAGTCCCGCCGGTCGCCGAGCCCCGCCTCTCCCCGAGTGCCGAGGTGGCGTTGCTCTGCAACTCCAGGGGGTCCGAGCCCACGGTATCCGCTCGGTGGGCAAGAGTTAGGCACCTGGTGCGTCAGCACGAGTCGCCTTCCGGCGACGACGCCACGTTGTTCGTTCTACTGGCCGTCGAGCGCGTGCTGCCGGTCGCAAACGAAGCAGAGCGACGGACGGCACACCGCCACCTCGTGGCCATTGGAAGTCGAACCGACCTTCCGAAAGAGATCCGTCGCGCAATGTGGCGACTGCTCATCAGACCGGGCAACGGGCAACGACTCGCCGATCGTCTGCTGCCACCGACTCTGATCAGCAGCGACCTCTACGAGAGCGGAGCCGGAATCCATCCTGTGGTCTAGGGGCGCCGAGCCCGGCCGCCACTCGCGCTCCCACGCGAGAGGAGAGGTCGCGGATCGCAGTTTCGCGGAATCGAGACGTGCTGCAAGGCACGCGGTAGGAGCAGTCTCGGTGCTCGTAGCCGGTCTGGCGTCGCTTGAGCGTTGAACGGTCGCACGGCATGGATCTACGATTTCTGTGATGACCCGTGACGAGGAGATCCATGAGCGCATCTCGGCGGCTCTGGCTGCGCCAGAGGACAGCGATGAGCGTTGGGCTCAGGTCACGGCCCTCCACTACCTCGATACCGACCCGTCGTTCGATGCGGCGGTCGCGCTCTGTGAGAGTCCCGAGCCGGTTCGTCGTCAGCTTGGCGTCGACATCCTTGCCCAGCTCGGTACGCGCAAGACGGGGGACGACAGGGTGATCTTTGATCGTCCGCACTGCGATCGCGTCGTCGATCTGCTGCGGCAAATGTTGAAGTCAGAAGCGCAGCCGACCGTGCTTGCATCCATCGCCTACGCCGACGAAATCTCGGCGGCGCCCCGCGTCAGTCCAGCGGGAGCCGGCTGATCCTCCGGGCCTCGTCGTCGGTCACGCCCAGGAGCCGCAGGATCGACTCGGCGTGGGCCTGCTCGGCGTGCGGCGGGACGCGGCCCTCGAGGATCGCGCGGATCAGGCCCATCGAGCTGGACGCGAGCATGACGAGCATCACGTCGACGTCGGGCACGTCGAAGTCACCGCTGGCGATGCCCGGTTCGAGGGCCATCCGGGCGTAGGGGAGGGTCGCCGTCGCGAAGAGGTCGTCGCCGTTGTGGAGCTGGACGAGCAGCCGGGCGAAGTCCGGGTCCTCGTAGGCCAGGCGCACGAACCGCCGGTCGGCCATGGCGGCCCGTTCCGCCGGCGGGAGGTCGTCCGGGATCGAGGTGAGGATCGTGTGCGCGAGCGTCTCGAGGCTCTCCCGGAAGACCGCGGCGACGAGGTCCTCCTTGGAGTCGAAGTGGTTGTAGAAGCTCCCCCGCCCGACGTCGGCGGCGTCGGTCAGCTCCGCGATCCGCAGCCCCGCGACACCGCGTTCGGTGATGAGCTCGCGCGCCGCCGCGACGAGCTGACGACGGGTGCGGGCGCGGCGGCGGTCGGTGCGTGTCGCGGGCATGTCCACCGCGACGAGCGTAGCCAAAACACGTGCCATGAATGAACGTTCAGACAGAGTTGAAATTGTTTTCAGAATCTGTGTAGGCTGGCCCGGACGCAACGGAGGAGGAGCGGTCGATGTTCATGAACAGCAAGCAGGATGCCGGGGACGTCATCGTCATCGGCGCCGGCCACAACGGGCTGGTCGCCGCGGCGTACCTGCGCCGGGCAGGGCTCGACGTCACGGTGCTCGAGGCATCGCCGACCGTCGGCGGGATGATCTCGACGAACCCGGTGATCGACGGTGCCCCGGGGCACCGCATCAACGAGGGCGGCATCCAGGCCTCGCTCTTCCGCGCGTCGTCGATCGAGCAGGACCTGAACCTCGCGAAGTACGGCTTCAAGCAGCTCATCGCCGACCCGTTCCACGTCCACCTCGACCCCGAGGGGCCGTCGCTCGCGTTCTGGCAGGACGCGTCGAAGACCGTGCAGGAGATCCGCCACTTCTCCCCGCGGGACGCGGTCAAGTACCGCGAGTTCGCCGACAGCCTCGACGCCGCGATGGACCTCGCGATCCCGTTCATGCTCGGCCACCCGACGCGCCCGGACTTCAGGACGGCGCTCAGCATGCTGCCCAAGGGCGCCCGGCGCCGCAAAGAGCTCTGGCCGCTCCTGAGCTTCTTCACGAGCTCGCACGCCGAGATCGTCGAGGAGCGGTTCGACCACCCGCTCGTCCGCGGCGCGCTCGCGTCGATGCCGCCCTTCTGCTGGATGACGCAGGACGGCACCGGCTGGGCGCTCATCTACGTCGGCATGTGCCACCGCACGAACTCCGCCCGCTTCCTCGGCGGCACCGGCGCCCTGACCGACGCGCTCCACGCCTACCTGAAGGACCACGGCGCCGAGGTCCGGACGAACGCCCGCGTCACCGAGCTGCTGGTCGACGGCGGCGCGGTCGTCGGCGTGCAGCTGGACAGCGGCGAGCAGCTCCGCGCCGCGAACGTCATGGCCTCCTGCAGCCCCAAGGCCACGCTCGCGCAGCTGCTCCCCGAGGGCACGCTGCCCGACCACCTGGAGCGTCGCGCCAACGCGATCCCGACCAACGTCCTCGAGACGACGACGCTCAAGATTGACGTCGCCGTCTCCGGCAAGCTCACGATGCCCCGCCACCAGGCGTGGCGCGACCAGCATCGCGGCGACGGCCTAGATCTCCGCAAGCCGATCGTCAGCTGGCAGACCTACGAGGAGCACAAGGAGGCGTGGAACCGCGTCGTCCAGCGCCGCTGGCCCGAGGTCATCCCCTTCATCGGGATCATCCCGTCGGCGATCGACCCGACGCAGGCGCCCGACGGGCAGGACACGTTCTGGCTCTGGTCCGGCATCACGCCCCGCAACCCGGAGGCCGAGCCCTGGGAGACGGTCCGCGACCAGATCGGCGACCGCGTCCTGGCGGAGTGCGCGACGGTCTACGAGGGGCTCGACTCCCTGGAGATGGGCCGCCGCGTCTTCTCCGCGCCGGACCTCGAGGAGCGCTTCCACGTGCCGGACGGCAACGTCTACCACGTCGAACCGGTGGGGGCGCGCTTCGGCCCGCTGCGTCCGGCGCAGGGCTTCGGCTCCTACGACGTCCCGGTCCCGGGCCTCTGGATCACGGGTGCCGGCACGCACCCGACGGGCGGCATCAGCGGCATCCCCGGCAAGAACGCCGCGGACGCCTTCCTCGCCACCGCGAAGTGCGCCGGCGGCCTGCCCGCCCGGGCCCGCCAGCTCGTGACCAGCCGCTGAGGCCACGCCGTGCCGGCCCGCCTCAGAGCCCTCGCGATGGACCCCGACGACGTCGACCCGCCGGTCGCCGACGGCACTCCCGAGATCACGCGCTGGTGCGCGATCCTCGGGCGTGCCCAGGACGTGGACGGCCTGTTCGCGCGCGTCGCGGCGCTCGCGCTCGACCGCCCCGGAGACCGCGCCGTCGTGCTCACCGTCCGTCACGGCCGGCTGAGCGCGCAGGACACGGGTGCGCTGGCCG
This sequence comes from Paraconexibacter algicola, assembly GCF_003044185.1. Lineage (GTDB taxonomy): Bacteria > Actinomycetota > Thermoleophilia > Solirubrobacterales > Solirubrobacteraceae > Paraconexibacter > Paraconexibacter algicola. The sequence goes on along the minus strand of NZ_PYYB01000001.1, from coordinate 34,588 downwards.
ACCCCGCGAGCGACCGGCTCCGCCGCAGCTTCCTGGCGCAGCCGGTGGAGCGGCGGGACCTCGCGCCCGAGGCGGGGGAGACGGTGACGCTGCAGCCGATCGAGGTCGGCGGGGCCGAGCTGGCGGTGCTGCTCGTCACCTCGACGATCGCGCCGGACGACGCACGCCTGGCGGACCTTGCGGCCGTCGCCGCCCTCGCGCTGGAGCGCGTCCTGCAGCAGGAGCGCACCGCGCTCGTGTCGGCCGAGCTGCAGCAGCTCGTCGCCTCGACGGGCGCGCTGCTCGAGGAGCTGCACGGTGCGCCCCTCGTCCTGCCGTCGCAGCGACACGCGGCGCCGCTCTCCCTCCTGCACGCGCTGCCCGCCGGCAGCACCTCGGTCGCCGACCTCCTGTCCGACCGCGAGCTGGAGGTCATCCGCGGCCTGGCCGCCGGGCGCTCCAACCGCGACATCGCCCAGACGATGTACGTCTCGCCCGAGACGGTGAAGGCGCACGTCGCCCGCATCCTGCGCAAGCTCGGCGCGCAGAACCGCGCGGAGGCCGTCGCCCGCTTCCTGCAGTCCGACCCCGGCGCCGGCGGCGCCGCTCGATGAGCGTCCAGTCCCACGCCGTGACCGAGCTCCGCCGGGACCCGACGCCCGAGTCCCTCGCCGCCCGTCTGCGGGACGCGTTCGCCTCCGAGCCGGACCTGGCCACCCAGGTCCACCACGCGCAGACCAGCGTCGAGCTGCACCTCGAGGGCCAGACGCGGACCGTCACGCTCCTCCTGGACCGGCGCGTTCCCGCGGTCAGCCTCGACGAGCCGGGCGAGGTCACGCTGCGCCTGGACCGCGCGGCCACCCGCGCCTACGCGGACGGCATGCTCGCGCTCCCGGCCGCGCTGCACCGCGGGCAGGTGACCGCCGACGGTCCCGTCCGCAAGCTCCTCGAGGTCGACCCGATCGTCCGGCGCCTGGTGCGCAACGTCGCCGGCTCCGACGGCACCGAGCGTCCGTCGGCCGCGCCCGCGCGAGACGGCGTCCCGCACGCGCTGGACCCCGAGCTGCTGGCGATCGAGACGCGCGACCTGCACCGCGCGTTCGGCGCCAACCAGGTCCTGCAGGGCCTCGACGTCACGATCCCGGAAGGCGTGATCTCCGTCGTGCTCGGGCCGTCGGGCACCGGCAAGAGCGTGCTCCTGCAGCACATCATCGGCCTCCTCAGGCCTGACGCGGGTGACGTCCTGATCCGCGGCCGCCCGCTGAGCCGGATGTCGCGCGCGGAGATCCTCGGGCTGCGCAGCGAGATTGGCGTGATGTTCCAGGACGGCGCGCTGTTCAGCGGCATGAACGTCTACGACAACGTCGCCTTCCCGCTGCGCCAGCACACCGACCTCGACGACGCCGAGGTCCGGGAGGTCGTCGAGGGCCACCTCGACAGCGTCGGCCTGCTGTCCGCCGCCACGCGCATGCCGGGCGAGCTCTCCGGCGGCATGCGCAAGCGCGCGGGCCTCGCGCGGGCGCTCGCGATGAACCCGCGGATCGTGCTCTGCGACGAACCGGACTCGGGCCTGGACCCGGTGCGCACCGCCCTGCTCGGCGACCTGCTCGTGGAGCAGCACGCCCGCCACGGCGGGACGATGGTCATCGTCACCCACAACGTCCTGCTGGCCCGGCTGATCGCCGACCACGTGTCGGTCGTCTGGCGCGGCAAGGTCCTGGAGTCCGGCTTCGCCGACGAGGTCTTCGCATCGCAGACGCCCTTCATCCGGCAGTTCCTCGCGGGCGACTCCGCAGGTCCGCTCGGGATGGACGTCTGACGCGATGTACCCGTCTGCGCCCACGACTCCCCGGTCGGGGACTATCGCCCGGCCCGGCACCGGAGCTAGGTTCGCGCGCGGGATGGGAGACCTCGCATGAGCGCCGAGGCGGGACGACGCGACGGGAACCCGTACGCGCGCGGCTTCGGTGCCTCGGTGCTGGGCACCGGCCCGGGCACGAGCCTGAAGGCGGCCGGCGAGATCGGTGCGCTGACCGTCCGGGTCCTGCGCGAGGCCGTGCGGCCCCCGTTCCCGTGGTTCCGCGAGGCCGTCGAGCAGATCTCGTTCGGCGTCCGTCGCTGCGCGATCCCGCTGGTGCTCTCGCACTCGGTCTACCTGATCGGCTTCGGGATCATCCTCTTCGGCGCGATCCTCGCGAACCTGGGGATCTCCGACCGCATCGGCGGCACGGTCTTCCTCATCTGGAGCCGCGAGATCGCCACCTGGATCACCGCGATGATCTTCGCCGGCGTCGTCGGCAGCGCGGTCACCGCCGACCTCGGCGCCCGGAAGATCCGCGAGGAGCTCGACGCGATGAGCGTCCTGGGCGTCGACCAGATCCGCACGCTCGTCGTCCCCCGTGTCGTCGCCATGAGCATCGCGATGCCGGTCCTCGCGTTCCTCAGCCTGCTCGGCGTCAACCTCGTCAACTTCGTCGTGTCGCCGGGGTACTTCGGCTTCTCGACCGGGGTCTTCTTCGACTCCCTCTCGAACATCATCCAGCCGACGGACCTCTTCCTGACGATGTTCCTCAAGAACGCGATCATCGGCGTGTTCGTCGCGGTCGTGTCCTGCTACAAGGGCCTCGCCTCGGAGCCCGGCGCCGAGGGCGTCGGCCGTGCCGTCAACCAGACCGTCGTCATCACGTTCTTCGCCATCTGGCTGTTCGACGTGGTGTTCAACCTCGCGTACTTCACCCTGTTCCCCGACGTCTCGGTCCTGCGGGGATAAGTGGCCTCCGTCCCGCACACGCCCGGCACGACACCGGCCGTCCCGAAGCCCACGACGCCGCCGCGCCGGCGCGGCCCGGTCGAGAGCCTGCTCGTCGAGGCGGGCGAGCTCACGCGCTTCTTCGGCACGTCGCTCGCCGCGCTCCCGGGCGCACTGACCTACGCCAGCGAGGGCCTGCGCCAGGCGTCGATGATGCTCCGCGGGACGATCCCGCTGATCTTCATGATGCAGCTGTTCCAAGGCGCCGTCATCGGCACCTTCGGCTTCTTCCTGCTGCGCGGCATCGGCGCGGGCGACTTCTTCGGCCTGACCACCGGTGTCGTCGGCCCGCGGCAGACCGCGTGCACGATGTTCGGCTACGTCTTCACCGCGAAGATCGGCTGCGGCATCACCGCCGAGCTCGGCGCGATGAAGATCCAGCAGGAGGTCGACGCGCTGGAGTCCACCGGCGTCGACCCCCGCCGCTACCTCATCGGCACGCGGCTGATCGGCGTGCTGATCTTCGCGCCGGTCGCGGCCTTCGTCTCCCTCATCGCGACGCTCGTCGGCGCGTTCCTGATCGTCGTCGTCCTGCTCGGCGGCCTGACGACGAACACGCTCACCGACGTCCACTGGAGCGTCCAGGGCTTCGGCGACTCGATCTTCGTGATGGTCACCTGCACGGTCATCGCGGTCACCACCGCGATCGTCTCCTGCTTCTACGGGCTGCGCACCGTCGGCGGACCCGCGGCGGTCGGCACCTCGGTCGCGCGGTCGCTGGTCGTCAACCTCGTCCTGCTCCACCTGATCGCGGCCTTCGGCGCCGTCGTGATCTTCGGGCTCGACGCCAAGCTCCCGATCGGCGGCTGAGACGTGCGCCCGGTCGTCGCCCCGCTGCTCGCCCTGCTCGCCGTCTGCGCGATCGTCGTCGTCCTCGTCGGCCGCGACGCCGAGACGGGCGCGCGCTTCAGCGTGGTCGTCGGCGAGGCGACGAACGTCGTCGAGGGCCAGGCGATCCGCCAGCGCGGCAGCGAGGTCGGCCACGTCGTCTCCATCGAGCCCGCCAACGGCGGCCGCGACGCGCGCCTGGAGCTCGAGATCGACGACGAGGCGTGGCCGCTGCCCAAGGGGTCGAAGATGGCGCTGCGCTGGGGCGGCACGGCGAACTTCGGCAACCGCTACATCGCGCTCACGCCCGGCAGGCAGTCCGGCACGGCCGTCGAGGAGGGCGGGACCTTCCCGGCCCGCGACTTCACCGTGCCCGTCGAGTTCGACGAGCTGCTGGCGCGCTTCCCGGACGCCGCGCGACAGGACCTCCGCCGGTTCCTGCGCGAGGGCGGACCGGCCCTGAAGACCAGCCGTGTCGGCCTCCGCCGCACGCTGCAGGTCGCGCCACCCGCGCTCGTGCAGGCGCGCCACGTCGTCCAGGACATCGCCTCCGACCAGCGCGCCGTCCGCACGCTGGTCCGATCGGCCGACCGCGTGCTCGGAGCGGTGGACGCGGCACAGCCCGACGTCCGCCGCCTGCTCGAAGGCGCCGGCGGCACGTTCGACGCGATCGCCGACGAGTCGCAGAACGTGCAGGCCGCGCTCTCCGCCGCGCCCGGCAGCCTGCGCCGTGCCCGCACCACGCTCGCCCTCGCCGACGAGACGCTCGTCCGGGCCCGCGCGCTCACACGGGACCTGGCGCCGGGCGTCACCGCGGTACGCCGCACGGTGCAGCCGCTCGACGGACTGCTGCAGACGGTGCGGGACATCGGGCCGGACGCGACGAAGACGCTGGTCGCCGCCCGGCAGGCGACGCCGAGCCTCAACCCGCTGGTGGAGCGGCTCACCGGCCGCAGCCCGCAGCTCGAGTCGATCGGCAAGCAGGCGGTCGAGAACCTCGAGTGCATCCGCCCGTACACGCCGGAGGCCAACGCCTTCTTCTCCAACTGGGGCGACTTCTTCTCCGGCACCGACGGCAAGGACAAGCTGATCCGCGCGCAGGTCCAGAACTTCGCGCCCGCCTTCAGCAACGTCTCCGGCTACAACAGCGCCCAGGCCAAGCGGCTCTTCTCCGGTCTCGAGTACGGCCTGCCGCGCCCGCCCGGGACGGTCGCCGGCCAGCCCTGGTTCCTGCCCGAGTGCGGCGCGGGCTCCGACGCGATCGACCCGAACAAGGACCCGGAGATCCGCGACTCGGCGAAGGTCTTCGAGCTGCCCAAGCTGATGCCGATCGTCCCGCTGCCGAAGGCGGACGGACGATGAACCCGGTCCGCCTCGCCGGGGGCGCGCTGGTCGCGCTGCTCCTGCTCGTCGTCGCGCTGAAGGCGGGCGTGGGGGAGGACCGCTACACGGTCTCCGTCCCGCTCGCCAACGCCTCCGGCCTGGACGACGGCTCCGCCGTGAAGATCGGCGGGCTCGACCGCGGCAAGGTCAAGGTCCGCATCGACGACCGCGACCGCGTGCTGCTGGACCTCGAGCTCGACGACGACGCCGGACCGATCGGCAAGGACGCGAGCGTCGCGATCGTGGCCGCGAACTTCCTGGGCCTCAAGCGGGTCGAGCTCGACCCGGGGAACGCGGCCAAGGACCCGGCGCCCGACGGCTACGTCCTGAAGGAGTCCCAGGCGACGACGCCCACGGACCTCGACCAGGTGCTCGGCGTGTTCGACGCTGACACGCGGACCCGGGCGAAGATCCTGCTGAACGCCGCCGGCGAGGCCGTCGTCGGTCGCAAGGTCGACGTCAGCGTCCTGCTCAAGGAACTGCCGCTCGGCATGGAGCAGGCGGGCCCCGCGCTCCAGGAGCTCGCCACCACCGACGCGACGATGACCGACCTCGTCGAGCGCAGCGACCGGTTCGTCGCACAGGCCGCGAAGGAGCGGCGGGAGCTCACGAAGCTCGTCGACACCGTCGGCGGGACGACCGAGACGGTCGCCGCGCGGCGCGCGGCCCTGCGCGCCGCGCTGGCGAAGGCCCCCGGCACGCTGGACACGCTCCGGGGCTTCCTCGGCGACCTCGAGGCGACCACCGCCGATCTCGGTCCCGCAGCCCGCGAGATCCGCGCCGCCGCCCCCGCGCTGGCGTCGACGCTCGGGGAGGTCGAGACCTTCCGCAAGGCCGCGACACCGGCGCTCGCGTCCGCCGTCCGCGCCGCCCCCGGCCTCAGCCGCCTGGCGAACGGCGCCACCCCCGTCCTGCGGCGCTCCCGTCCGACCCTCTCCACCCTCTCCACCCTCGGACGGGAGCTGCCGCCGGTCACCACCGCGCTGGACAACAGCGCCGACAACGTGATCGCGGTCCTCGAGAACTGGTCGCGCGCGATCCAGCTGCGCGACCAGCTCGGCCACGTCTTCCGCGGCGAGGCGTCGATCAGCCCCGACCTCGTGCTCACGATGGTCGACCGGCTCACGAAGACCCCGGCGAAGAAGAAGCCGCCGAGGAAGGGCGCGACGAAGAGGCCCGCGCCCGCGACGACTCCGGCGCCCGAGGCTCCCAGGGCGCCCGCGCCGCCGGTCCGGCTGCCGAAGGTCCCGGGCCTCGACGAGATCCTCGAGGGCCTGCCGAAGAACCCGACGGTCGACGAGATCACGGACGCGCTGCAGGACGTCGTCGGCGGTCTCACGCTCAGCTCGGAGAAGGACGGCTCGACCGGCCAGCTCCTCGACTTCCTCCTCGGCCCATGAGCGCGCGCACGTCCCGCACCCGTCGGACCCGGCGCTACGACGGCGAGCCCCCGCGGCGGGTCATCGTCCGAGGCCTCGTGGTCGTCGGCCTCCTCGCCGGCCTCGCGTACCTCGCCGCCGCGTTCTACAACGGTGTCCCCGGCCGCGACTACCGCTTCGTCAACGCCGAGGTCCCGCGCATCGGCAGCCTGCTGGACCACGACCCGGTGCGCCTCGGCGGTGTCCGCGTCGGGCAGGTCCGCTCGATCGAGCTGGCGCCCGACGGGGGCAACCGCCTGCGGCTGCAGCTCGAGCCGGGGACGAAGCTCGCCGCCGACACCGGCATCCGCATCCGCGCCAACGGCCTGCTCGGAGCGCGCTTCGTCGAGCTCGTGCCCGGACGCAGCGACGTGGCGCTCGCCGACGGCGCCCCGATCAAGGGCGACGACCGCGCGCTCACGTTCGGCGCGACCGACGCGCTGGACACGTTCGACCGCGAGACCCGCGGCGCGCTGCGCCCGCTGCTCGGCGAGCTGGGAACCGGCCTCGCCGGTCAGGGGGCCAACGTGAACGACCTGCTCCGGGTCGGCGGCCGCGAGATCGTCCCCACCAAGAAGCTCTTCACCACCCTGCGCACCGCCGACCTCGACGGCCTCCTGCCGTCGCTGCGCTCCGGCATGGTGCCGCTGGACGACGAGCGGGTCGCCATCACCGATCTGTTCGGCGCCGGCGACCGGGCGCTGGCGCCGTTCGTCGTCGAGCGCGACGCGACCCGCGATGCCCTCGGTGCCGCCCCCACCGCGCTGGACGCCGGCGACGCCGGCCTGCGCGCCGGTCGACCGCTGCTGGCCGCCGCGCGGTCGCTCTCGCGGCAGGCGAACCTCACGCTGCCCCGGCTCCCCGCCGGCCTGCGCGCCACCAGCGCGCTGCTGAAGGAGGCGCCGGGCCCGCTGGACCGGGCCACCGACCTGCTCGACGAGGTGAAGCCCGTCGTGCCGTCGGTGCTCCGGGTCACCGGCGCCGCGAGCCCGCTGCTGAAGCCTGCGACGGACCTCCTGGCCGACATCGTCCCCGTCGTCCGGAAACTCGGGCCCTACGGCTGCGACCTGGAGAACTTCGGCGCCGTCTTCCGCTCCATGACCGGCCTGGGCACGCGCAACACCAGCGGCCCGAACGGCCCGGCGATGCAGTTCCGCCTCCAGATCGCGGCGCCGGTCCCGACCGAGGCGCTCAGCCTGCCGGACAGCACCGGGCTGATCACCCGCGAGGGCTATCCCGCGCCGTGCACGTACCTCGCCAAGCCGTACCCGATCATCGAGCGCCCGGGAGGCGGAGGATGAAGGCCCTGCGCGGCAACGACGCGGCCCTCGGCCTCGTCGCCCTCACGGTGGCGATCCTCGTGCTCGTCCTCGGCATGACCGGCGCGATCAGCCGCCTGTTCGACAACGCGCAGACGCGGACGGTCCGTGCCGCGTTCGCCGACAGCCAGCAGCTGCGCCCGGAAGACGGCGTCCGCATCCAGGGCCTCGAGGCCGGCGAGGTCACGAAGACCGAGCTCAGCGATGACGGCCGCACGACGCTCGTGACCATGGAGGTCGAGACCGACAAGGGCGGCCTGTACGCCGACGCCGGCGCGGTGACCCGCTTCCAGACCGTGCTGGGCGGGCGGTTCTACGTCGACCTGCAGCGCGGCAGCGCGGCGCGCGGTCCGCTGCGCGGCACGATCCCCGCCTCGCGCACCGGCCGTCAGGTCGAGATCGACGACGTCGCCTCGGTCGTCCGCGGCGACGCGGCGAGCGGCCTGCGGACCCTCCCCGGCGAGCTGGCCACGGCGCTCGAGGACGAGCAGGCTCCGGCCCGGCTGCTGGACCGCGTCGCCGACGCCGCGCCCGACATCGAGACCGGCGTGGGCGCCTTGCGCGGCCAGGACCTCGACCGCGACCTGCGCGACCTCGTCTCCGAGACCGCGAAGACCGTCTCGGCGCTCGACGGCCCCCGCGACGAGCTGCGCACCGTCATCTCCGGCGCGGCCACGACGCTCGGGACGATCGCCGACCGGGGCGACGACGTCCGCGCCCTCGCGGCCCGGGCGCCCGCGACGCTCCGCCAGGTCGACCTCACGACTGCCCGGCTGGACCGGACGCTGACGCTCGCCAACCCGCTCGTGAAGCGGCTGCAGCCGGCGGCGGATGACGTCGCGCCGACCTTCCGCGCCCTGCGTCCGGTCATCGCCGACGCGGACGCCCTCGCCACGCGGGCGAAGCCGCTCGTCCGCGCGCTGCGCCCCGCGGTCACGTCGCTGGCCGGCGCCGCGAAGGCCGGGCTGCCGCTCCTGGAGGAGCTCGAGCCGAGTCTCGACCGCCTCGACGACGTGATCCTCCCGTACCTCGCCGAGAAGGACTCCGGCACCGGCAAGTCGACGGCCGTGATGATCGGCGGCACCTTCGCCGGCCTCGCCGCCGGCGCGGGCGGCCAGATGGACGCGAACGGGCACTTCATCCGCTTCCCGGCGACGGTCGGCAGCTCGAACCTCAGCTCGATCCCCTGCCAGGTCTACCTCAACAACCCGGACGCCGAGCAGCTCGTCGCCTGCCAGACGCTGCAGGAGGCGCTCGGCACGTTCTTCGGGTACCAGCCGCTCGGGCCGACGCCCGGCACCGAGCCCGCGTCCGCGGCCCGCCGCAAGGGAGGCCGCTGATGATCGATCCCCGCGACCGCCGCACCGGCGGCGTCAACCGCGCCCGCGTCGCGCTCGAGGTCCGCCGTGGCGCGAAGCCCGCGGTCACCGTCGCGCTGTTCCTCGCGCTCGGCCTCGGCCTGGCGCTGTTCATCCTCTCGCGCGTCAGCCCGAACTCCCTGGCCGACACGAGCGAGGTCGCCTTCGCGGTCGACGATGTCACCGCGGTGCAGCCGGGGATCAACGAGGTGCGCTTCAAGGGCGTCCCGGTCGGCACGATCGAGCAGATCGACGTCCGGGGCGACCAGCCGGTCCTGAAGGTCCGCGTCCGCTCGGAGTTCGGCCGCATCTACAAGGACGCACGCGCACAGCTGCGCCCCAACACGGCGCTGCAGGACATGTTCCTGGACATCGTGGACCGCGGGACGGAGGCCGCGGGCGTCGCCGACCCGGACGAGCCGCTCGCGCCGTCGCAGACCGAGCTGCCGGTGAACATCTCCGAGGTCCTCAACCTCTTCGGGCCGAGCCAGCGCGCCCGCCTCTCGACCCTCCTCGACGACCTCGGCAACGGGATGAAGGACAGAGGGCGGTCGCTGCACGACGTCTTCGTCACCGTCGTGCCGTTCGTGGACGCCGCCGGCCGCGTGTCGCGCCAGCTCGCCGCACGTCGGCCCCAGGTCCGCCGGCTCGTGCACAACACCGCCGTCCTCACCCGCGAGCTCGGGCAGCGCGAGCGGCTGCTGCGTCGCCTGCTCACGACCGGCAGCGCGACCCTCGCGACCCTCCAGCAGGGCGCGCCCGATCTCGACGCGACCCTGCGCCGCCTGCCGACGACCCTCTCCAGCATCGACTCGAGCTTCGTCGCCACACGCGGCGTGCTGGACGACGTCGACGGCGCGCTCCAGGCACTCGGCCCGGTCGCCGACGACCTGCCGTCGGCGCTGCGCGGCCTCGAGGACCTGGCCGGCGACCTCGCCCCGGCGGTCGCCGCGCTGCGCAGCCCCGTCCGCGACCTCGTGCCGCTGGCGAAGGTCCTGCGCCCGGTCGCCGGCGACCTCGACGCCGCGATCAGCGCGCTGCGCCCGCAGATCGACACGGTCGACAAGGTCACCCGCAACCTGGCCGCCTGCAAGAAGGGCGTCCAGGGGTTCTTCCAGTGGAACGCGTCGATCTCGAAGTTCGGCGACTCCCGCGGCCCCGTCCCGCGCGGCAACGTCGTGGTCGGCGCCCAGTCCAGCAGCGTGCTCAACGACCCCAACGAGTACGCCCCCGAGGCGTGCACCCCCGGCAAGGTCATCGGCGGCCGCGTCCCGACCGCGAAGGACAAGCACTGATGGGCGGCCCGATCCGCAACTACCGGCTGCACCTGCTCACCGTCGTCGTCGCGATCGGTGGTGCGATCGCCGTCCTGCTCGGGTTCCTCGTCCTGGGCGGGTCGCTCGGTCAGGGGGACACGACGCGCGTGCGCGCCCTGGTGCCGACGTCCTCGGCCCTCGGCAAGGGCGCGAAGGTCGCGATGGCCGGCGCCCAGGTCGGCCGGGTGGCGAAGGTGTCACGGCACGGCAACGGCACGCTCGTCGAGATGGACATCACCGACGACCGCGTCGTCCCCGTCCCGACCGACTCGCGCGTGACGCTGCGCCAGCGCACGCCGGTGGGGGAGAACTACATCGAGATCACGCCCGGGAAGGCCGAGAGCGCGCTCGGCGAGGACGACATCCTGCCGATCGGGCGCGCCGACGAGTACGTGGACGTCGACCAGCTGCTCTCCGTGCTCGACGGCAAGGAGCGTGACGCCGCGCGGTCGCTCATCCAGGGCGCCGGCCGCGCCGTCGACGGGCAAGGGGAGAACCTCAACACCACCCTCGGCGAGGCGTCCAGGATCGTCGTCGACGGCGGCACCCTCTTCGGCGTCCTCTCGGAGGACCGCGCCCAGGTCGCGCGGCTGGTCGACCGGCTCGGCCGCGTGAGCGCCGCCGTCGGCGAGCGCGGGGAGGCCGTGCGCGCCACCGCGAACCGCGGGCTCGTCGCCCTGGACGCCGTCGCCGCACGGGACGACGAGCTGGCCGCGACGCTCCGCGAGCTGCCCGGCACGCTGAACCAGGTGCGTGAGACGACCACGCTGCTGCGCAGCACGGCGACGACCGCGACGCCCGTCGTCCGCGAGCTCGCCTCGACCGTCGGCGACCTGCGCACCCCGGTCGCCAACCTGCGGCCCGCGATGCAGCAGGCGCGCAACGTCGTGCGCGAGCTCGGCGCCGCGGCCTCGCCGCTGCGCACGACGCTGCGGCGGGTCGACGCCCTCTCCGCGCCGTTGGTCAAGGCGCTCCCACAGCTGCACAGGACCATCTGCCAGGTCGCGCCGATGGTCCGCTACACGGCGCCGTACACCGACGACGCGATCGCCACGGTGATCGGGCTCGGCTCGGCCTCCAACAGCTACGACGCGGTCGGCCACCTGATCCGCCTGACGCCGATCCTCGGGGAGAACTCCCTCGCCGGGCTGCCCGACGACGTCACCCAGGCCGCGTACACGCTGCTGCGCACCGGGCTGCTGGGGAAGGCCTCGCCGCTGACCTGGAACCCGATCCCGGAACCCGGGCAGATCGGGAAGGACAGCGCCGTGAACCGCAAGGCGATCTCGGGACCCAAGGCCCTGAAGGACTCCGGCTACGAGTACCCGCGCATCCTCGCGGACTGCTGAGCGCTCACGACGTGGTCACGCCGCGGCTCGGCCGGGCGAGGAGCCGCACCGCGCCGGCCTGCCGCACGGGCTCGGGCCCGTCGAGGTTCTCCAGCCGGTAGCCGGCGTCCTCGAGCAGGTCGGCGACCTCGTCGTTGGTGTCGTGCAGCTCGACGACGAGCACGGGTCGGTGGTCGCGCAGGAGCGCGGTGGCGCCGCGCAGCGCCTCGACCTCCGCGCCCTCCACGTCGAGCTTCACGACGTCGGGCGGGGGCGTGCCGTCCTGCAGCAGCGCGTCGAGGGCGACGACCTCGACGTCGATCGTCGCGACGGTGTCCGGGTGACGACCGCGGCTGGCCAGGTGCGACCACGACGCCTCGCCGACGACGTGCAGCGCGGCGGTGCCGGCGGTCGCGGCGACCGCCTGGGTGCGGATCTCGACGTGTCCGGCGAGGCCGTTGCGGGCGATCGCGGCGCGCGCGAGGTCCGCGATCCGCGGGACGGGCTCGAAGCCGACGACCCGCCCGGTCGGCCCGGTCAGGCGGCCGGCGAGCGCGCTGAAGAAGCCGATGTTCGCGCCGATGTCGTAGACCACCGACCCGGGGGGCACGGAGCGGCGCAGCGCCTCCTGCACCGGCGCCTCGAGGTCGCCGAGCAGGAGCAGCCGCGTGTGCGGATGGCCGGGCGGGACCGCGACGACGGGGAAGCGCAGGCCCTCGGCGAGGCCGTGCAGGACGGCGAGGTCGCCGCGGCGCAGCAGCGGCGCGAACCGCGGGCGCAGTCGCGTTGGCACGCGCGTGGCCGCGAGGGCGACGAGCGTGCGGTCGCTGCGGCCGATGTCGGCGTCGGCCGCGTGGGGGTCGGGGGCGGCGGGCACGACCCGATGCTACGGGCCGTGCCGGGGGCCGCCGCCGGTCAGCGGGCGGAGACCGCGGCCGCGAACACGGCGGCGACCTCGGGCTCCATGTAGTAGTCGGTGCCGCCGTCGTCGCGGCCGGCGGTGGAGACGGGCATGACGCGGCCGAGCTTGCGGCAGTACCGGCCCGGCCAGGCGAGGATGCCCGCGACGCCGTGGGCGCCCTTCTCGAGCCCGAGGCGGGCGGCGAGGTCGTTGCCCGCGATCCGCGTGCCGGGCGCGGCCAGCAGCGCGTCGAAGAGCGCGCGCGCGGGGGGCGCGAGCTTGCCGTAGAGCCAGGCGGCCTCGGCGGTGTCGTCGGCCGTCCACGGGGCGGCGTCCTCGACCGGCGGAACCCAGCCCCGGCGCCGGCGATGGCCGGGCTCGCCACCGCCGGGGCCGAACGGGCCACCACGTCCGGGGCCCGGCCGGCCGCCGGGAACGGGGGCGCCCGGCTCCGACGCCAGGAAGGCCGCGAACCAGAGGTAGAACTCCGGGACGCGGTCCTCCGGGACGTCGACCGTGATGGCCTTGTCGGCCATCAGGCCTGCGCGGGCCGGGGCCGCGCGTCGCGCGCGTCGGCGCCGTGGCGGTCGTGGTGGGGGTGGCCGCAGCGGTGGCCCTGCGGGCCGCCGCGGTGGCCGCGGCCGCGGCGTCCGGGACGCGGCCGGCCCGCGAGGAAGCGCGCGTAGAACGCGTAGAACTCGGGGACGCGGTCGGCGGGGACGTCGACGGTGATCTGCTTGTCCTGCGGGGTGGTGGTCGATGGCGTGTCCATCTGATCTCCTCGATTCGTTTACTTGCGTGAAATAAGTAAATACAAGTAAGCAGAGAATGTCAAGCGCCGCGTGATAAAGTTGCGTGTGCAATCACATCGGACGGGAGGGCACGCCATGCAGCTCGAGGGCATCCACCACATCAGCGCCATCACCGGTGACGCCGCCGGGAACGTCGACTTCTACGCGCGCGTCCTCGGCCTGCGGCTCGTCGCCAAGACGGTCAACCAGGACGACCCGTCCGTCTACCACCTCTTCTACGCCTCCGAGCACGGCCGGCCCGGCAGCGACATGACGTTCTTCGAGTACCCCGGAGCGCGCCGCGGTCGCCCCGCGGCCGGCATGGTCCACCGCGTCGTCTGGCGCGTCGGCTCCTCCGCCGCACTCGACTTCTGGACCGCGCGGCTCGCCGCCGAGGGGATCACCGCCGAGCGCGCCGCCGACGACGTCACCGGCCGCGACGGCCTCGTCTTCGCCGACCCCGAGGGCCTCGGCATCGGCCTCGTCGTCGCCGACACCACCGACGCCCCGCTCGCCGCCCACCATCCGGAGATCCCGTCGGAGCACGCCCTCCTCGGCTTCGAAGGCGTGCGCGCCTACACGCACGACCCCGAGCGCTCCCGCGCGCTGCTGGAGCGGCTCATGGGCGCCCGCGAGCTGCGCCCCGGCACCTGGGAGCTGCGCGGGGAGCGTCGCGGCGGCACGATCACCTACGACCCGGCGCCCGCCGGTGCGATGGCGATCCCCGGGGCCGGTACCGTGCACCACGTCGCCTGGGGCACGACGGTCGAGGACCACCCGGCATGGTTCGCGCGGCTGCAGCAGGCCGGCGTGCAGTCCAGCCCGATCATCGACCGCCACTACTTCAAGGCGATCTACTACCGCGAGCCCAGTGGCGTGCTCTTCGAGCTCTCCGACGACGAGCCGGGCTTCACCGTCGACGTGCCGCTCGAGCGGCTCGGCGAGGTCGTGATCCTGCCGCCGCAGCTCGAGCCCCACCGCGACGCGATCGTCGCGAACCTCACGCCGCTGCCCGACCCGCGCGCCAGCTGGACGACGACCCCCTGAGCGGCCCGGCCCGCTAGCGTGGCGGACGGATGCCCGAGACCACCACGCTCACCCTGGCCGCGATCGAGGCGGCGATCCGCGAGTCGTGGGGCCGCGACACCAGCGACGACCCCGACGAGTGGACGCCCGAGGTGCCCACCCGCGGCCAGTGCGCGGTCACCTCGATCGTCCTGCGCGAGCTGCTCGGCGGGGAGATCCTCATGGCCGACGTCTTCGGCAGCCACATCGACGGCGAGCGCCACGCGTGGAACCGGCTGCCCGGCGGCATCGAGATCGACCTGACGCTCGACCAGTTCCGCGCGGGGGAGACCCTCGGGCCCGCCGCGCCCGACGAGCCGTACGTGACCGACACCGGCATCGACCGGGGCGCGCTGCTCTCCGCGCGCGTCCGCCAGCGACTGGGGCTGACCGCATGACCACGACCCGTGTCCTCCTCGGCGCCGCCGCGACGGCGCTGCTGCTCGGGCTCGCCGCCTGCGGCGACGACGGCGATGGCAGCACCGACCGCGCCCGCGACGTCACGGCGGCGTCGTCGCTGTCGATCACGCTGCAGGGCCCCCGCTCCACGCGCGCGTTCACGCTGCGCTGCGAGCCCGACGGCGGGACCTGGCCGGACGCCGCGGCCGCCTGCGAGGGCCTGCGCGCCGCCCCCGAGGTGCTCGAGCCGATCGGCATCGAGACCCGCGACCTCGGCGTCATCACCGACGTGCCCGTCACGATCACCGGCGAGTTCGACGGCCGCGCCGTGAACCTCGCGATCCCCGCCCGGGGGTCCAGCACCCGCCGCGTGCGCTTCGGCCAGCTGCGCGAGGCGCTCGGTGCCGAGGCGTTCGACGACGCGGCGGCGTCCGTCCAGTAGCGCTCAGCCGCTGCGCTCGGTGATCCAGGCCGTGACCGCGGCCCGTGAGACGCGGCCCGCGGCGAGCTCCTCGATCAGCCCGGCGTCCCGCTCCACGTCCTGCGGACCCCACGGTCGACCGTTGGCCTCGAGGAACCGCGCCGCCATCAGGAAGCCCGCACGCTTGTTCCCGTCGGGAAGCGGGTGATTCTGCACCAGGTGCTCGACCAGCACCGCCGCCTGCTCGACCAGGTCCGGGTAGGCCTCCTGGCCGCCGAAGGAGGCGAACGGCGCCTCGACCGCGGACTCGGCCAGCGCGGCGCGCGGAAGCCGTGCCAGCGTCCCGTGCTCCGTGTCGAGCACGACGGCCGCGAGGTCGAGGTAGTCCTCCACCGTCGGACGCCAACGCGGGATCATCAGCGGGAGAGTCGGTCGAAGGTGTCCGGGTGCTCGGCCACGAACCGCGCGGCGAACGCGCGGTTCTCCGACGCGCGGCGATCCGAGTCGCGCCCAGCGAGCGCGGCGCCGAGGGCGCGGAGGTCATCGGAGTCGAACCCGTAACGGTCGCGCAGCTCCGCCGCGACCTCCGCGACGAGCTCGTCGGTGATCCGCGGTGTTCCCATCCGCCGATGGTAGACGCGTGCGCCGCAGCTCACCGAACCGGTGAGCCACGGCGCAGCAGCGGGACCGGCTACTTGAGCTCGGCGCTCGTCTTCTTCAGCAGCTGGCGGGCGATGATGAGCAGCTGGATCTGCTGCGTGCCCTCGAAGATGTCGAGGATCTTCGCGTCGCGCGACCACTTCTCCAGCAGCTCGGTCTCGTCGTAGCCGTGCGCGCCGCACAGCTCGATGCAGCCGAGCGCGACATCGACGCCCGTGCGGCCCGCCTTCGCCTTGGCCAGCGAGGCCTGCAGCGAGTTGGGCTTGCGGTTGTCGGCCATCCAGGTCGCCTGGAGGGTCAGCAGCCGCGCCGCCTCGTAGTCGGCCTCCAGCGCCAGGAACTTCGCGGCCGCCGCGGACTGCGTCAGCGCCGGGCGGTCCGCGTCGAGCTCCACGCCCGCGCCGGTGAGGACCTCGCGCGTGTGGTCCAGGCACGCCCGCGCGACACCCACCGCCATCGCCGCGACGAGCGGCCGGGTGTTGTCGAACGTCTGCATGACGCCGCCGAAGCCCTTCTTCGTGTCGATCTCCGGGTTGCCGAGCAGCGCCTCCTTCGGCACGCGGCAGTCCTCCAGCCGGAACGCGGCCGTGTCCGACGCCCGGATGCCGAGCTTGTGCTCGAGCCGGTCGAGCTTCATGCCCGGGTTCGACCGCTCGACGATGAACGACTTGATCGCCGCGCGGCCGATCGAGCGGTCCAGCGACGCCCACACGACGACGAGCTCGCAGCGCTCACCCGCGGTCACGTAGATCTTCTCGCCGTTGAGCACGTACTCGCCGGTCTCCTCGTCGAGCACCGCGGTCGTGCGGATCGAGGCGCTGTCGGAGCCCGACTCGGGCTCGGTGATCGCCATCGACGCCCACTTGCCGCCGTAGCGCTTGAGCTGCTCGTCGGTGGCCACCGCGGCGATCGCGGAGTTGCCCAGGCCCTGGCCGGGGATCGCGAGCGTCAGGCCCACGTCGCCCCAGCAGGTCTCCATGATCGACAGCGCGGTCGACATGTTCGACCCGTTCTTGTTCTTCGGGCCGGCGCCGTTGCCGTTGCCGTTCTGCTCGGCGCTGTCGCGCGAGCCGACGCCCGCGGCACCCGCGCCGCCGGTCTCGCCGCCGTCGTTCATCCCGTCGATGAGCTTGGCGAGCATGTCCAGCTCGACCGGGCGCTCGTGCTCGGCGGTGTCGTACTTGCGGCTGATCGGGCGCATCACGTGCACCGCGACCTGATGGGCCTGCTCCACGAGCGGCCGGAACTTCTTGGGGGTCTCGAGATTGATCATGTCGGTCGTTCTCCTCGTCGCCGATGGCTAGACGAGCAGGGCGCCCTCCATCACGCCCGTGGCCCGCAGGTCCCGGTACCAGCGCTCGACCGGGTACTCCTTGATGTAGCCCGCGCCGCCCAGCAGCTGAACGCCCTGCGAGCCGATGTACATGCCCTTCGTCGCGCAGAGCTGCCGCGCGATCGCGGTCGCGTGCGCGAAGTCCTTGTCCTGGTCGGCCAGGCTCGCCGCCCGGTAGGTCGCCAGGCGCATGCCCTCGAGCTCGATGGCGATGTCGGAGACCGCGAACGCGACCGCCTGCCGGTGGCTGACCGGCTCGCCGAACGCGACGCGCTCGTTGACGTACGGGATGACGAGGTCGAGGACCGCCTGGGCGGTGCCGACGGTCGCCGCGCACCAGCCGAGCCGGGCACGGTGGATCGCCTGCGCGTAGACGGCCGGGTCGCCCTGCGCCAGCAGCGCGTCCGGGCCGACCTTGACGCCCTCGAGGTGCAGCGTCTCCGTCGCGGCGGCCCGCAGGCCCATCGCCGGGTTCGCCTCCACCGTCAGGCCGCTCGTCTCGCCGCTGCTCACGAGGAACAGCGCCGGGCCGTGGCCCTCGAGGTGCGCGGCGACGAGCAGGACCTCCGCGTCGGCGGCGCGCGCGACCATCGACTTGACGCCGTCGAGCACGTAGCCCTCGCCGTCCAGGCGGGCGGTCGTCTTCAGCGCGAACGGGTCGAACAGCGGCTGCGGCTCGAGCACCGCGAACGCGGCACAGGGGACGTCGTCGCCGGTGAACGCGGGCATGTACGTCGCCTGCTGGTCGGCGTCGCCCCACAGGCCCAGCGCGGTCGAGACCGCGCTCGTGCCCAGGAGGGCGACGGTCAGGCCCATGTCGCCGTGGGCGAGCTGCTCGGTCACGAGCACCGTCGTCACCGCGGAGCGCTCGGCGGCGGTCCCGCCGAGGTCCTCCGGCACGCCGAGCAGCGCGAGGCCGAGCTCGGTGCCCTGGTCGAGCACCTCCTGCGGGGCGGCGCACGCCTCGTCGGCCTTCAGCGCCGCGGGACGCAGCTCGCCGGCCGCGACCTCGCGCATGACCTCGACCAGCATCTGCTGGTCGTCGTCGGGCGTGAGGTCGAACAGGTCGCTGCCCCCGGACACGCGGGCGCGGGTCGGCTTGCCGGCGCCGCTGACGCGGGCGAAGGTGCGGCCCGCGACGGTCGCGCCCTTGAAGCCGTTCTTCGACGCCTGGTACACGATCTGCTCGGTCGGCCCGCGCAGACCCACGCGGTCGATGAGCTCGAACGAGGCGAGCTTGCGGAGGGCCTGGAGGCCCAGGCCCATGCTGCGATCAGCGACGCTCATGACGTCGTCCTCCTGGTGGTCGTCTTCTTCGTGGTGGTGGCCGGCTTCTTCGCCGCCGGCTTCTTCGCGGCGGTCGTCTTCGCCGCCGTGCTGCGGGGCTTCGCGGCGGGCTTCCCGGCCGCGGTGCTGCGAGGCTTGGTGGCCGGCTTCTTCGCGGCGGGCGCCGCCTGGTCGGCCGCGGCCGCCGGCGTGCGCCGGGCGGGCGTGCCGCGCTTGGGCGCGGCCTTGCGCGGCGTCGCGGTGACCGCCGTGACGGTGCCCTCCAGGTGCGCGGAGCCCTTGCGGTCCTGGACGGCGAAGAACGTCGTGCCGTCCTGCACGACGCTGCCGAACCGCGCCGTGGTCGGGAGCAGGACGGGCTTGCGGAACTGCACGTGGACCGTGCACGCGTCGGGCAGCGTGCCCTCCAGCGCGGCGACCGCGTGCGCCTTGGTCCACAGCCCGTGGGCGATGTGGCGCGGGAAGCCGAACGGCTTGGCGGTCCACGCGTTCAGGTGGATCGGGTTGCGGTCGCCGGACACGGCCGCGTAGCGGCGCCCGAGGTCCTCGGGCAGCTTCCACGTGACCGACGGGGCGATCTCGGGCGCGACGACGGTGGTGGGCGTCGCGGCCGCCTTCGGCGCGTCGCCCGGGCCCGCGGGCCCGCGGCGCAGCATCGTCGACTGCGCCGACCAGACGAGCTCCCGGCCCGCGCGCGCCTCCGTGTGGAGCGTGAGCGTGCGGCCCTTGGGGTGCGGGTCCAGACCGGTCGCCCAGACCTTCAGCGACAGCGTCTCGCGGACGGTGACGGGACGGTGCTGGGTGATCGTGTTCGTCAGGTGCACGAGGCCGACCGGGCCGAAGGGCATCGCCGGGTCGGTCATCAGCGCGATGTGGACCGCGAACGCGCGGACGTTCAGGTACGTCAGCGGCAGCGTGTCGCGCAGCGTGAACCCGGTGACGCGGCAGTACGCCGCGAGGTGGTCGAGGTCCGTCTCCACCGACGGGATCTCCAGCACGAGCTCCGGCAGGCCCGTGCCGCCGCCGGGGAACAGCGGCAGCCGGCCGATGCCGGGCAGCATCGCCCCGAACGCCTTGAGGTAGTTGGCGCCGACGCCGGGGGTGGCGTCGAGCGTCTTCGTCTTGGCCGCGGCCATGGTCAGGCCCCCAGCAGCGACTGGCCGCAGACGCGCACGACGTTGCCGGTCAGGCCCGACGAGCCCGGTGAGGCGTACCAGGCGATCGTCTCGGCGACGTCGACCGGCAGGCCGCCCTGGCTCATGCTGTTCATCAGACGGCCCGCCTGGCGGATCGGCAGCGGCACCTTCGCGGTCATCTGGGTCTCGATGAACCCGGGGGCGACCGCGTTGATCGTGATGTCGCGGTCGGCGAGCACCGGCGCGAGCGACTGGACCATGCCGATGACGCCGGCCTTCGAGGTGGCGTAGTTCGTCTGGCCGTTGTTGCCCGCGATGCCGGAGATCGAGGACACGCAGACGATCCGGCCGCCGTCCTTGATCGTGTCGGTCGCCAGGAACGCGTCGTTGAGCCGCTCCTCCGCCGAGAGGTTGACGTCGACGACGAGGCCCCAGCCCTCGGGCTTCATGCCGCCGATCGTCTTGTCGCGCGTGATGCCCGCGTTGTGGACGACGATGTCGATGCCGCCCTTGTGGGCCTTCTTCAGCGCGGCGACGATGTCCTTCGGGGCGCTCTCGGCGGTGATGTCCGCCTCGATCGCGGTGCCGCCGATCGAGTCCATCCCGGCCTGCAGGTCCGCGCCGAGCTGCGGCACGTCGAGGCCGACGATCGTCGCGCCCTCGCGGTGCAGCGTCTGGGCGATCGCGGCGCCGATACCGCGCGCCGCCCCGGTGACGAGCGCGACCTTGCCGGCGAGCGGCGCGACGAGGTCCGCGGTGGACGGGTCCTTCGCCTCGCCGATCCGCACGACCTGACCGCTGACGTACGCGGAGCGGGGGGAGAGCAGGAACGCGAGCGTGGTGAACAGCTGGTCCTCGGCGCCGGGGGCGACGTAGACGAGCTGCGCCGTGGTGCCCGCGCGCGCCTCCTTGCCGGCGGAGCGCGTGAAGCCCTCCAGCGCGCGCTGCGCCGTGGCCTCGCGCGGCGAGTCGGCATGCTCGGGCGGCGTGCCCAGCACGATGACGCGGCCGCAGCTCTTCACGCGGCGGAACGTCGGCTGGAAGAAGGCGTGCAGCTCCTGCAGCTGCGTGGAGTCGGTGATGCCGGTCGCGTCGAACACGAGCGCCTTGAAGCGCTGGTCGGCCGGGGCCTGCGGGTTCCAGACGGCGGCGTCCAGGCCCGCGTCCGCCGCGGCGGTGCGCAGGTCGTCGCGCAGCTCGGTCGCCGCCTCGGCGCCGACGCGCTCGAGGACCTGGGCGATCGGGCCGGCGAGCCGGCCGCCCGGGGCCGCGCCGAGCAGCACGGTGCCCTCCACGACGGCGTCGCCGGGCTCGTGGCGCTCGAGGATGACCGGGGCGGGGAGCCCCAGCTGCTGGATGACCTTGCGACCGATCGAGTTGGTCGCGATCTGGGTGTAGGTGTCGGGCATGTCTCTGTGGCCTCCTGGCTACTTCTCGAGGATCGCGACGACGCCCTGACCGCCGGCCGCGCAGACGGAGATGACGCCGCGGCCGCCGCCGCGCTGGTCGAGCTCCTTCGCGAGCGCGGCCACGATCCGGCCGCCGGTGGCGGCGAACGGGTGGCCGGCCCCCAGGGAGGAGCCGTTGACGTTGAGCTTGTCGGGGTCGATCTCGCCGAACGCGCCGTCGAGGCCGAGCCGCTCCTTGCCGAAGACCGGGTCGCTCCAGGCCTTCAGCGTGGCGATGACCTGCGAGGCGAACGCCTCGTGGATCTCGTAGAGGTCGAAGTCGCCGAGCTTCGAGCCGTCGCGCTCGAGCAGCCGCGGCAGCGCGTAGACCGGGGCGGTGAGCAGGCCGTCGTCGCCGTGCACGTAGTCGACCGCGGCGGTCTCGGCGCCGGCGAAGTACGCGAGGACCGGCAGGCCGCGCTCCTTGGCCCACTCCTCGCTGGCGAGCAGCACCACGGAGGCGCCGTCGGACAGCGGCGTGGAGTTGCCCGCGGTCATCGTGCCGTCCGGGCCGCCGAAGACGGGCTTCAGCTTCGCGAGCTTCTCGACGCTCGAGTCCGGGCGCAGGTTCTGGTCGCGCGTCAGACCGAGGTAGGGGGTGAGCAGGTCGTCCTGGAAGCCCCGCTCGTAGGCGGCGGCGAGGCGCTGGTGGCTGCGCGCGGCGAGCTCGTCCTGCTCGGCGCGGGTGACGCCCCACTGCAGCGCGGTGCGGGCCGCGTGCTCGCCCATCGAGAGGCCGGTGCGCGGCTCCTCGTTGCGGGGGATCGCGGGGATCAGCTGGCCGGGACGCAGGCCGGCGAGCAGCTTCAGGCGCTGGGCGTTGGTCTTCGCGTTGTTCAGGCCGATGAGGATCTGGCGCAGGTCGTCGCCGAGCGCCAGCGGCGCGTCGGAGGTCGTGTCGACGCCGCCGGCGATGGCGGAGTCGATCTGCCCGAGCGCGATCTTGTTCGCGACCTGGATGACGGCCTGCAGGCCGGTGCCGCACGCCTGCTGGATGTCGATCGCGGGCGTCTCGGCCGAGAGGCGGCTGCCCAGGACGGTCTCGCGCGTGAGGTTGAAGTCGCGGCTGTGCTTCAGCACGGCACCGGCGACGACCTCGCCGATGCGCTCGCCCTCGAGGTTGAAGCGGGTGACCAGGCCGTCGAGCGCAGCGCTGAGCATGTCCTGGTTGGAGGCCTGCGCGTAGGCGCTGTTGGACCGCGCGAACGGGATCCGGTTGCCGCCGATGATGGCGACGCGGCGGGGCTTGTCGGGCATCTCTGTGTTGGTCCTTGGTCTCGTGAGGGGGGGTCGGGTCAGGTCCGTGCGCGCCGCGCGATGCCCGGCTCGACGGTGGTGATGAGGAGGTCGGCGACCTCCGAGGCGGTGAGCGCCTCGGTGTTGCGCAGCCACCAGCGGCCGAGGCCCTCGGCGGCGCCCAGGAGGGCGTGCGCCATGGCGTCCGCCTCGGCGGCGGAGTGTCCGGGCAGGACGCCCTGGACGGCGGCGGCGGCGAGTGCGGCGAGCTGCTCGCGATGGCGGTCCATCTCGAGCTCGATCTCGCCGCCGACCGGGACGGTGGGGTCGTAGAGGACCTGCCACGCGGCGCGGTCGGCGTCGAGGAACTCCAGGAACGCGCGCATCCCGGACCGCAGGCTCTCACCCGGGTCGGGGGCGGTCGTGAACGCCTCGGTCACCGCGGCCTGGAGCTTCGTGCCGCCGCGCGCGACGCACGCGAGGAACAGGCGCTCCTTGTTGCCGAAGTACGTGTAGAGCAGCGGCTTGGTGACGCCGACCTCGGCGGCCACCTCGTCCATCGTGACGGCCCCGAAGCCGCGCGCGGCGAACAGCGCGTGGGCGACGTCGAGGATCTGGGCCTCGCGCTCGGCGCGGGGCAGTCGCGGGGGGCGAGCGGTGCTCACGCGCCGCACGTTACCGACCTATAAATTTATATGTCGGTAGGGGTGATCGATCGCACAGTCGACCGCCCCGCCGCAGCGTGCGCCGCGGCACGCGCGGCCCCCGCCAGGCGGGCAGGCGCACGCGGCCCGCGCGCCCCGGTCCGGGGCGGCGCGGGCAGGTGGCCGGGCGGCTCAGGCCGGCGTCTTCGTCGGCGCGACGCCGACGAGCTTGCGCCGCGCGGCGATCGTCAGCGGCTTGTAGCCCGCGCGGCCGCTCTCGCGGTACCAGACCGTCTTGGGCCGGCCCGCGGCGTTCGCCGCCGGGACGCCCTCGGCGCGCAGCGGGCCCGCGGTCGGGCGGTACCACGTCGTCACCGGGATCTCGTCGACGACGTGCACGATCGCGGGCCGCTGGTCGATCGCCAGCACGCCGAGCGCGTCCTCGATCTCGGCGACCGTCAGCGTCTGGCCCCGCCGGACCGTGACCGCCGCCACCGCCAGCTCCTCCTGGCCCTCGCGCGGGCGCACGCCGTAGGCGATCGCCAGGTCGACGGCGGGCAGGTCGTACAGCGCGTCGACGATCGGGGTCGCGGCGACGAGACCGCGGTCGGTCTTCATCAGCGCCGGGACGTGGTCGACGAGCCAGTGGTCCCCGTCGGCGTCGCGCCGGAACAGGTCCCCCGTCGCGAGCCACGCGTCACCGCGCTGGAAGACGCCGCGCAGCGGCGACCCGGTCGTGGGCACGCCGGGCTCCAGCCGCGACAGCAGCATCCCGACCTCGTCGTCGTCGCACACCCGCGCCAGCCCGTCGGGGCCCTCCAGCAGCCGGCCCTCGCTCGGGTCGTAGGCGGCCACCCGCACCTCGGCCGAGCCCGGGAGCCGGCGGCCGAGCGCGCCCGGCTTGGCGCCGGTCAGGTTGACGAGGATCGCGTCGCCCTCGGTCGCGGCGTAGAACTCGATGACGCGGGCGGGCGCGAAGCGGTCGAGCACCCGCCGCCACAGGCCGCGCGGCATGCCCGAGCCGATGAACAGCCGCACGCCGTGGTGCTTCTCGGCGGGATGCGGCGGCGCCTCGACGAGCGCGCGCAGCAGCGTCCACGTGTAGCCCGCGACCGTGACGCCGTAGCGCCGCGCCTCGTCCCAGAACGTGTCGGGGTCGAACTCGCGGGCCATCGCCAGCCGCGAGCCGCCCGCCACCGCGCCGCCGATCGACATCAGCAGGCCGGAGGGGTGGTGGATCGGGGTGACCGAGTAGACCGTGTCGCCCTCGCCCAGCGAGGCGGAGGACGCGGTGCCGAACGCCGACAGCGCCCAGCGACGGTTCGTGATGCGCGCGGCGCGCGTGCGGTCGCCCTCGCCGGTGAAGAGGACGAACGCGAGGTCCGACGCCTTCCCGGGGTTCGGCCGGTACCAGGCGGGCAGCTCGACCGCGTCCGGGTCGATGCGCTCCATGTCGGTGACGTCGGGCCCGAGGTCGCGGTCCTCGCCGCCGCCGCCGAGCACGTAGACGTGCGCGCCCTCGGCGCGCAGCGCGATGTGCATGTTGTCCGGGTCGGCGATGATCTTCGTCGTCTGGCCGAGCTCCGCCTCCCGGGTCGGGTTGCCGTCCGGGCGCAGCAGCACGCCGACGGCGCCCAGACGCGACAACGCCGCGACCGTGACGAGCGCCGACGGCCGCGTCTCCATGAGGACGCCGACGTGCTCGCCCTGCCGCACGCCGATCGACACGAGGCCGCGCACGACGTTGTCGATGCGGCGCTTCGCGTCGCGGTGGGAGTGCGCGCGGTCCTCGAACAGGAAGCAGACGGAGCCGGGGGAGCGCTTGGCCTGCTCGTCGAGCAGCAGGCCGAGCGAGATCCGGGTGCCCGGCGCGATCTGCTCGAGCCGCGCCAGGCGCGGCAGCTGCGTCGCCGCCTCGCGGGCGACCTCCCGCACGGAGCGGACCGTGCGGCTCGCGCCGCCGAGCACCGACTTCGCCAGGCCGTAGCCGACGTCCGCCGCGAGCTCCAGCTGGTAGCCGACGCCACCGCCCCGACCGGTCTCGGTCAGCTCGCCGCCGATCATCGGCGCGATGCCGGTGGGCGGCGGGC
Source organism: Paraconexibacter algicola (assembly GCF_003044185.1). GTDB lineage: Bacteria > Actinomycetota > Thermoleophilia > Solirubrobacterales > Solirubrobacteraceae > Paraconexibacter > Paraconexibacter algicola. The sequence goes on along the minus strand of NZ_PYYB01000001.1, from coordinate 9,439 downwards.
CCTGCTTGCCGCCGTCGCACCACTGCAGCCACTCGGCCACGGCCGGCCAGCTCTCGCGGCCTGCGGTGCTGCCGACGACGAGGCCGAAGTGCCCGGCGCGCAGGCTCTTCTCGTAGACCTTCGCGCGCGGGGCGGCGCGCTGGATCGCGCGGACCGCGGGCGGCGGCGCGATCTCGTCGACCTCGCCGACGAAGCACAGGCACGGGCAGGCGATGTCGGCGAGCGTCACGAGCCGCTCGTCGATGACGAAGCCGCCCTGCAGCATCCGGTTGTGCGCGACGAAGCCGCGCATCAGCTCGGCGATCGCGGGACCGGACCAGGCGACGAAGCCCTCCCCGGCGAGGAACCGGCGCTGGCTCTCGCGCGGCAGCAGCGCCTCGCGGTCGTGCAGCGCCATGACGAACTCGACGCGCTGGCGCACGGACTTCGCGGGGTCGAGCAGGCGGAAGCCGGTCCGGCTCGCCCAGGCGGGCAGCGCGGCGCGGCCGAGCAGCGCGGCGACGACGTTCGCCGCCCCGTTGAAGACCTCCTCGGGCAGGCCGAACGGCAGGACGCCGCGCGTGTCGACCGGGCTGCCGAACGTGATCAGCGACGCCAGGCCCTCGGCCCGGCGGTACGCGGCGGCCTGGTAGCAGAACATGCCGCCCTGGCTGTAGCCGCCGAGGTGCACGTCGCGGCCGGTCGCGGCGCCGACACGGTCGCACGCCTCGCTGACGGCCAGCACGTGGTCGGTGAGCGTGCGCTGCAGGCCGCCCTCCTCGTGCTCGGGCGCGCCGAAGTCGACGACCCACGGGTCGATGCCGGCGGCGTGCAGGTCGCGCACGGCCGACGCCTGCGGGGAGACGTCCCAGACCTCGGCCGACAGCATCATCGGCGGCACCAGCACGATCGCCGGGCGGTCCTGCGGCGCGGAGCCCAGGCGGCGCTCGTCCTGCGGCGGGAAGTAGCGGCGCAGGCGGTAGACGCGCTGCTCGGCGACGACCTCGAACGGGGCGTGCTCGTCGTCGGTCTCCAGGCCGCCGAAGCGCGCCACCTCGAGGGCGTTCTGGGCCGCCGCGCCGATGCGCGCGGCCGGACGGCTGATGACCTTGGGTACGAGTTCCACCGATGTTCCTCCCATGCCTGCCTGCTGGACCGCTGCAGGGATAGTCGCACGACGGCGGTCCGGAGCACGGTCCGACGGGCCCGCTCCCGCGCCCGGATCAGATGCGACGGGTGACGCCGATCGTGGCGGACCGGGACGGCGTCAGGGTGATCGCCCGCCGCGCGACCCGCTCGGGCCGCTCGCGCACGGCGTGGACCGTCACCCGGCGCAGCAGCTCGGCCAGCACCACGCGGGCCTCCACCAGCGCGAACGAGGCGCCCAGGCAGCGGCGCACACCGCCGCCGAACGGCAGCCACGTGTACGCGTCGCGGCCGCCGTCGTCGAGGAACCGCTCCGGCCGGAACGCGTGCGGGTCCGGCCAGGCGTCGGGCCGGCGGTGCAGCAGGTGGATGCACGGCGCGACGTCGATCCCGGCGGGGAGCAGGTGGTCGCCGAGCCGCACCGGGGCGGTCGTGTGGCGCACGACGATCGGCAGCACGGGCCGCAGCCGCAGCGTCTCGCGCACGACCGCGTCGAGCCACGCGTGCCCGCCGTCGTCGGCCTCCTGCACCGCGCGGTGCAGCGCCGCCGGGTGGCGCACGAGCCGCTCCAGCGCCCAGGCGAGCGTCGTCGCGGTCGTCTCGTGCCCGGCGACCAGCAGCGTGATCAGCTGGTCGCGCACCTCCTCGTCGGTGAGGCCGCGGCCGGTCTCGTCGCGGGCGGCCAGCAGCAGCGACAGGACGTCCTGCCCGCCGTCGGCTCCGCGGCGGCGGTCGAGCTCCTCCTGCAGCAGCGCGTGGACGCCGCGGGTCGCGCGCCGGAACGGCTCGAGCGCCGCGTCGCTCTCCCCGCGCCGCGCGCCGCGGGTGGCGAGCGCCAGGCGCACGAGCTTCGTCGGCGCGGCGAGGTCGTCGAGCATCCGCGCGAGCACGTCGCGCAGCCGGGCGGCGCGCGTCGGCTCGGTCACGCCGAACACGGCGGCGACGACGATCTCCAGCGTGATCGCCTGCATCCGCGGCCAGGCGGCGACCGGGCCGTCGTGCCAGCCGTCGACCTCCCGCGCGGTCGCCGTGCGCATCAGCCCGACGTACGCGTCGATCCGGTCGCCGTGGAACGCGGGGAGCATCATCCGGCGCTGCGCGAGATGGTCGGCGCCGTCAAGCAGCAGCAGCGACCGCGAGCCCACGACCGGGCGCAGGATCGCGTTGCCCTCCCCGGCGCGCAGCACGTCGGGGTCCCCGGTGAGCACGTCGCGCACGAGCCCCGGGTCCGCGACGAAGACCAGCGGCTGGTCCCCGAAGATCCGCGCGGTGAAGACGTCGCCGTGCGCGGCGCGGCAGCGCTCCATGAACGCCATCGGCCGCGCGATCCAGGCGAGCGACTGCCGGACCGGGGCGACGGTCGGGCCGGGCGGCAGCACGGGACGCGCGGTGACCGTGGGCATCCCCACACGGTACGGTGCCGCCGCGATGCCCCAGCTGATCCCTCGCCTGCCGATCGGCCCCGACCCGCTGCGGCGGATCCGCGTGCCGAAGGACCTCGACGCGATCACGAGCGTCGGGGAGGAGGTCGACCCGGCCGCGGTCGGCATGACGCGCGACAACGTCGAGCGGATGTGGGCGGCGATCCGCGTGCTCTACCGCACCGGCGTGCACCCGGCGATCCAGCTGACGGTGCGCCGCGAGGGGCAGGTCGTCCTGGACCGGGCGATCGGCCACGCGCGCGGCAACGGTCCCGCGGACGGGCCGGACGTCGAGCGGGTGCCCGTCACGACCCGCACGCCGTTCGTCATCTACTCGGCGTCCAAGGCGATCACCGCGATGGTCGCCCACCTGCTCGACCAGCGCGGGGTGCTGCACATCGGCGACCGCGTCTGCGAGTACGTCCCCGAGTTCGCCGCGCACGGCAAGGAGGGCGTGACGATCGCGCACGTGCTCTCCCACCGGGCGGGCGTGCCGAACGTGCCGACCGAGATGCTCGACCTCGAGAACATCGACGACCACGACCTCGTCGTGCGGACGATGTGCGACGCGCGGCCGCTCTCGCGGCCCGGGAAGGCGCTCGCCTACCACGCGATCTCCGGCGGCTTCATCGTCGACGAGATCGTGCGCCGCGTCACCGGGGACGACATCCGCACGGTCCTCGCGCGCGAGATCCTCGACCCGCTCGGCTTCGACTTCACCAACTACGGCGTGCCCGCCGACCGCGTCGACGAGGTCGGCTGGTCCTACGCGACGGGCGCCCCGAGCCTGCCGCCCGTGTCGACGCTGCTGCTGCGCGCGCTCGGCAAGCACCCGGACGACATCCCCGCGCTCGCCAACGACCCGCGGTTCCTCACCGGGATCATCCCGGCGGGCAACGGGGTGGCCAGCGCGTTCGAGCTGTCGCGGTTCTTCGAGCTGCTGCGGGCGGGCGGGACGCTCGACGGCGTCGAGGTGTTCGAGCCGCGCACGATCCGCCGGGCGGTCACCGAGCAGTCCTACCGCGAGATCGACTTCACGCTCGGCTTCCCGACCCGCTACTCGCTCGGGTTCATGCTCGGCGCGCAGCTGCTGAGCATCTACGGGCCCGACACCGAGCAGGTGTTCGGCCACCTCGGCTACTCGAACACGATCGGCTGGGCGGACCCGGCGCGCGCGACCGCGTGCGCGCTGGTGACCAGCGGCAAGCCGATCGTCTACCCGGAGCTCGTGGACTTCTGGGGCGTGATGCGGCGCATCGGCCGGGAGTGCCCGAAGGCGGACCCGGCCACCGACCCGCTGCGCCTGCCCGGCTGAGCGACGGTCAGAGCGCGGCGGCCAGCGAGCGCTGGCGCTCGGTCACGAAGCGGGCGAGCGCCCGCTCGGAGCGGCCGTCGAGGTCCTCGAACTGCACGCCGCGCGTGCCGTCCGGCGCGCCGCGCACGACGCGCCCGGTCCCGGCGACCGTCGCGTCCTCGCCGAGCTCGAGCGCGAAGCGCAGGCGCTCGTCGAGCCGCAGGTCGGGCACGCCGGCGAGGAGCATCCCGCCGATCGAGACGTTGCGCGTGCGCGCCAGCACGCGCCGGTCCTCGGCCACGAGCGCGGCGGGCAGCTCGGCGGCGACCCGCACGAAGCGCCGGCGCTGGATCGTGTGCGCGGCACCGACGGGCGTCAGCGCGAAGCCGTCACCGTGGGCGGTGAGCACGCCGTCCAGCCGGGCGGCGCGGGAGCCGACGCGCCACTCCAGCGCGGCGGGGCAGAACCGCAGCGTGCCGGGGAGCAGCGTGCCGCCCTCGATCGAGCGCACGAGCACGGGATCGCCGGCGTGGCTGACGTGGACGTGCCGTCGCCAGCCGCCGTCCAGGACGACGTCGGCGACGACACCGGGCTCGAGGAAGCGGTGCACGTCCCCGTGGTCGGCCGTGGTCCGCGCGGCTTGAGCGCCGTATCCCTGGTGATGCCGGAGGGCCACACGATCCACCGCCTCGCGCGGGACCACACCAGGCTGCTGGGCGGCCAGGCGCTGCACGTCACCTCGCCGCAGGGCCGGGCGTCCGCCGCCGCCCAGGCGGTCGACGGGCGCGTGCTCGACGCGGTCGACGCCCACGGCAAGCACCTGCTCTACCGCTTCGCCGGGGTCGAGGGCGCGGTGCACGTGCACCTCGGGCTGTTCGGGCGGTTCGTGACGCGCCGCAAGGCCCCGATCCCGCAGCCGCGCGCGACGACGCGGCTGCGGCTCGTGCCCGCCGAGGACCCCGACGCGCTCGCGGTCGACCTCAGCGGCGCGACCGCCTCGGAGCTGCTGGACCCCGCCCAGGAGGACGCGCTGCTGGCCCGCCTGGGCCCGGACCCGCTGCGCCGCGACGGCGACCCGGACGCGTTCGCCGCGAACCTCGCGCGGCGCCGGATCCCGATCGGCGCCGCGCTCCTGGACCAGGCGGTCGTCGCCGGGATCGGCAACGTGTACCGGGCCGAGGTGCTGCACGCCTGTCGCGTCGACCCGTACACGCCGGCCCGCGAGGTCCCGGCCGACACGGTCCGGGCGCTGTGGGACACGACGGTCGCGATGCTGCGCGAGGGCGTGCGCCTGAACCGCATCGTCACCACGCCGCCCGAGCTCGCCCCCGCCGGCAAGCCCCGCTCGCGGCTGCGCCGCGGCGAGCGCGTGGTCGTCTACCGGCGCAGCGCCTGCCTGGCCTGCGGCGGGCCGGTGACGCGCGAGGAGCTCGCGATGCGCACGCTGTTCTGGTGCCCCGCCTGCCAGCGCGGCTGACGCGGGCCACTGCTAACGAGCGTGCATCCTGGTGCCATTTCGTCTGAGAACGGGCACTCGTGCGGACGCACGAGTGCGCTCTCGAGGTCGTGCGTGCAGCGCGAACGCGCCAAGCGTCGGCCCGTGTCGCCATTCTGGTTCATCGGCCGCGTTGGCGCTCTTGGGTTCGCATCTTCTAGAAGCTCCGAGGCTTCATGTTGCGTCGTGTGTTCGGTGGGCAGGGATTGCTCGCTCGGTACGTCAGCTCCGTCGCGCTCGTCGCGGCGACCATCGCCATCCTGGTCTTTCTCCCAGTCGGGCACGCCGGAGCGCAGACGCCCGGGCGCGGCGATCAAGAGCGGTTTGAGCAGTCGTCAACGCGAGCGCAAGAGCGACGCGAAGCGCGCCGGACACGCCGGTCTGGCGCCGAGGCCCGCGAGGCACGTAGACAGTCGCGGACGCGGTTCCGTCAGCTGTCACGCCGTGAGGCGCGTGCGCTTGCGCGCCGCTCCTTCACGCCCTTGAAGGCCGATGTGTGGTCGCCGCTGCGGTTGCAGGCTGGCGAGCGGTTTGGCGGCTATCGCAACGACTTCCAGGCCGAGATCCTTCGCGACGGCGCCGAGCCGGTCGTCGCGAAGACGTTCGTACCGATGCGCGACACCGACACGACCGGGGCTGAGCGCCGGGTGAGCCTGGACTTGCAGGAGCAGGGCACGGCGGTCGTCGCGAGCAACCCGCTGATCGACTTCTCGCTCTCCAAGAGCTCGGCCGGGCCGCTGTACCTGCAGCAGACCGGCATCACCTTCACTCCGCTCGTCGACGTCGTCGAGGGTGAGATCTAGGCCGACCGGCTGTTCGCCGAGGGTGTCGGGACCGACTTGGACCAGATCGTCCAGCCCACGACGATGGGCGCCCAGTACCTGTGGCAGGCACGCTCCGCTAGTAGCCCGGAGTCCGTGCGCCTGCGCGTCGGGCTTCCGCGGGGCGCTCGTCTGCGTCTGGCGGATGAGGGACTGGCCACGACGACGGGCCCGATCACCGCCGAGGACTCGACCGCCCCCAAGGCGGTCGAGATCGTCGACGGCGACGAGGTCCTCGCGCGCGTCGAGCCGCCGGTCACCGTCGACGCTGATGACGAGGCCGTGCCGACCTTCTACGAGATCGACGGCGACACGATCATCGTGCGGTTCCCTCATCGTTCCCTGGATCTTCAGTACCCGTTGCTCATCGACCCTCAGGTGACCGAGACCTGGAGCGGCGGCGACTGGAACACCGGAGACGGGTGGGGCAGCGCGCAGTTCCTGCAGGGCGGCCTGACCAACTTCTCCTTCGCCCGTAACTGCTGCAACAAGACCGGCCTGCAGGTCGGCGCCTTCCAGTTCGGCACCTACAACAACGGCGCCGTGGGCCAGTGGGCCTGGACCACCTCGCCGACGACCTACATCTACCGCGCCGACCTGACCGGCTTGGACCAGATGGACGCCGGCAACATCCTCTTCACCGGCATCTTCAACACCCCCGGCGCACGGTGGGAGTCGCTGTTCCACGACACCGGCAACTTCACCGGGTACGCCCGTACCCACACCGGCAACGCTGAGGGCAACGCGGTCGTCTTCGGGATCGAGATGCGCGGCACCTACGCCCGCAACGCCGGCCCGGGCCTGGTCAGCATGAGCGGCGTCACCCTCTACCTCGGTGACCGCCGCCCCCCGACCATCTCCGCCAGCGAGCACACCTACGACGGCCGCTGGACCAACCAGACCGAAGCCCAAGTCCGCCTGATCGCCGCCGACCAAGGACTCGGCCTGAAAGCTGTCGGTGTCGCCCGCACCGACAAGGGCGACCCCAACACCGGCAACGTCCTCGACGGCTACTGGCTCAGCCTCGTCAACAACAGCCTCTGCCGCGGCAACCGCCGCGCCGTCTGCCCCGCGACCTTCGACACCGCCACGAGCAAGGACGCCAACGGCAACAGCTTCCCCAACGGCCGCCTCACCTACAAGCTCGACGTCCTCCCCGAAGGCATCAACACCGTACGCGCCAGCGCCCACCAGTACGAAGGCAACCAGTACGGCACCGCCGCATTCAGCTCGACGTGGAAGGTGCGTCGTGACACGGTGCAGCCGAGCGTGACCCTCGATGGTCCCGCATGGGAACGCATTTCCAACGGCCAGCCGTTCGGCGCCGACGATACGGATGACCTCTGGTTTGACGCAAGCGACCAACACTCCGGCGTAGCTCGTGTCGAGCTGCGGGTCGACGGGATCACGCGCTACCTCGATAGTGAGGAATGCGGCGATGCGTGCGACAAAGAAGGAATCTGGACCTTCGATCCGCGGCAGTACGCGGTCGGGACGCACAGCGCGGAGATTCTCGTGACCGACGCTGCGAACAACGTAGCGCGTCGGGCCTTCAACATCACAACCAACGGTGCTAGCCCGAGCACGAGCCAGCGAGCCGCGATCGCAACACCCCGCCTAACGACCGAGGGCGTCCTGCCAACCACTCGACCGTGCCTGGTGGAGGACGACGACGCTGAAGACGCCGCGCTGGTCCTGACCGGCGCCTGGGTGGGCGGGGTTGAAACAACGGTCTTCTCATCGAACGACGAGTACAGCGTTTTCCGCTGCGATCCCCAGGGCGGGTTCCTCCGTGGGCAGGTCGTAAACCTGGTCGAGACGCCCTCGGGCCCGTTGCGCTTGTTCACGGGCTCGATCCGTGCCCTGAACGACGGGCGGGTCATTCAGGGCTCCTGGATCTACCCAAACCCATCCGACTCGGTATGGAATGCGGGCTGGTCGACCACGCAAAGCCGGCTCCTGGCAGCCACACTCCCGCCAACTAAGTTGCTCGGCAAGGAACCCTCGGTCGTTGCTCGCTCAAGCCGCGCCTCGTCCGACAGCAGCAGCACGCGATGCGCTGCTGGCGACTTCCGCACGGGCAATCCATTCCGCAAATGGCCGAGCGACGAGATGAAGTACGAGATCAACCCCGCGAACCATCCGGGGACAAGCGAGAAGGCCCGCAAGCGAGTGACCGCCCGGCTCATCGACGGTGGCCGGACTTGGACACAGACGCTGGACGAATGCGGCGAGCGGAAGACGGATCGGTTCAGAGCAACAGTCGAAAGCACGACCAGTACCGCATCTGTCGGCAACCACGACGATAGGAAAAACGTCGTCGCGTTCTCAACAGGAAAGGTCGTCGATCAGGACTGTGCGGAGAGGGAAGAAACGGCTGAGCCGATCGCGTGCGCCATTACGATCCGAGGTCAGCGCGTCACCGGCGCACGTCCGATCGAAGAGGTCGATATCGTCTTCGATCGCCGGAAGACTTGGTCTTCGACCCTGACTTCGTGCAGCACCTCGAGCGGGTACGACATCTGGCAGGTATCGACGCACGAGTTCGGGCACGCCCTTGGGCTGGAGCACATCAACGACGGTCGGTCCGTTATGTACCCGCGCGCCGACACCTGCGCGTTCTCGGCGCGACGCAAGCGCGTTCTCGCCCTCGGTGACGTCCAAGGTGTCCGACACATCTACGGGCGCTAGCGTGAAGAACACGGTCAGGCTTATCACTGCGGCCTGCTGGATAGGGTTGTGGACACTTGTGGCGCAACAGCCCGAGACGGGGCTCGGGCTGTTCAGCGTGCTCCTCGCATTCACCGTGTTGTTCTCGGCAACAAGCCCGGTTGGCGCGCTGCTTGCGCTTGCGGCGACACCGGTGCTGTGGGGGCTCCCCAAGCAATGCGAGCGCACGGTCGACGGAGATAGCGTTGTCCAAGTATGTTCCGCCGCTCACGGCGGCGGTTTCGAGATCTACCTCGCTTTGCTAGCCGCCGTCGCCGTGGGCCTCATGCTGCGAGTGGCAGCCGGACGGGGTCGCGCGAGCGCGGCCCCGTGAGACCACGGAGGGTGTCCGGTGAAGTGTGTGCGGCCGCTCAGCGAGGGTGTCCGTTGAAGTGTGTGCAGCCGCGGTGACATGGGTTGGTGTCAGTCGGGGATGCGGTCTTCGAAGTAGGTCTTGAACGCGGCGAGCGCTTGGGTCCAGTTGCGCACTGCCCGCCATTTTGGAGTTCCCCCGTTTCGGTGGACAGGGTTTGGTTAGGTCTTCTAGTCCTGGTGGAGATTGATCTTCTCGAAC